>DATMPO010000001.1:0-45863 GCA_035567035.1 Verrucomicrobiia bacterium
TCAATGAACGTGACGGACATTCCCTTGGCGATGCCGGCGATATCGTTGAGGATCGACATGACATCAGTATAAAGGCTAATCTTCAGGGACACAAAAGGAGCCACGACATCATGACTCGCTTCATCAAACTGCTTCACTTCGTTTTATTTGCCTCCGCAGTCTTTGGCCAGCCGCCTCAGAGCGATCCGTGGGCCAATTGGAAGTTCCTTCTCGGCGAGTGGACGGCCGGCGAATCCGGCGGCGTCCCGGGACGTGCCAGTTCCGGGTCCTTTTCTCTCACCCCTGACCTCGGGGGACAGATCCTGTTCCGCAAGAACCACTCTGAGTACCCTGCCGCCAATGGACACGCGGCGACCGTGCATGACGATCTTATGGTGGTGTACCGCGAAGCCGGAACGATCAAGGCTTTTTATGACGACAATGAAGGCAACGTGATCCGTTACAACGTGACCGCGCTGTCCGGCAAAAAGAAAATAATCTTCTTGAGCGACCAGGTTGCCGGCCGGCCGCAGTTTCGTCTGAGTTATGAAGAGGTGAAGCCCGGTACGGTCAACGTCATCTTTGAGATTGCTCCACCCGACAAACCCGGCCAGTTTTCAAAATATGTGGAAGGCGTTGTAGCAAGAACGACCGGACGTTAGCTGAGCGGTTTTGGACAGACAGCAAGTGTACTTTCTTGCTAACTTGGGATTCAGATGTTCCAGCCTTGTCGCCCTGGATTCAGCAGTATTTCACGCTGATGAAAGGCCCGCCTGAGGTATGAATTGAAATGCGCGTCACTTGTGGTTTGGTGGCGATCCACAAAGTAATGGCTCGATGCCACTGATCGGGCTCGCCAACGGGCCATGAGGAGGACCGCCGTGTATCTGGGACCCATAATGGAAAGACTTCGGCAGACTGGATTTCTAGTCGGCGCCGGCGTGATTATTTTGCTTTCCGCCGGCTGTGCCGAGCATACGGTATTGCACTTTGCTCCGTCGGGAGTCATGAGGGTATCGTACAACCCCAAAGACTGCGTCGAACTCCCGAATGGACAGTTCAAGTGCAAGCAAGTTATCTTCACCGCAGGAATCATCGACGCCTCAAAGAGCAAGTAGTCGCCGCGATCAAAATGGCTTGTTCGCCATGGCCCGGCGGCGCAACGGAACTCGCAGCAACCGTGCGGCTGCACTCGCCGACCAGACTCACGAATGCTTAAAATGCTTCTTCAGCATGTCGAACGCGCCCACATAAGTGTTTCCCAGGAACGCGACCAACTCGTTTTCCTGTGCCGGCGGGCAATCGAACTGCGAGGTGATCTCGGCCAGCGTGCCGGCGCCGTCCGCCGCCGAAAGCCGGACTGTCGCCACGTAATTGGTGATGGGCAGCGGACTCTCGATCATTTTGTAGGTACACTCGCGGCGCTCGTCGGAGAGGGCAAGCAATTGTTCGCGAATACGCGGGCCGCCTTGCAATCCGAAATTGCGGATGCAGCCGATCTGATTTGGGGGCGTACCTTCTTCAATGTGGCTGTCCGTGACGCCGGGGAACCATTTTGGCAGCCCGTTGAAATCGCGGATGTATTCCCACACTTCCGCGATGGGCGCTACGATCACGGATGACTTGTAGATTTTCGCCATGCTGTTCTCCGGGTAAGCGCGTTTTGGCAACGTAATTCTAGCGGACGTAGTCTCCTTCGGCTGAGTCATCGGCGGAAATATTTTCACGCAATGGGCAATCCCACGCTATCGGCGCCTTGAGCAGCAAGAAACCGGCGCATCAAGTCGCGTCCTTTGGCGATATATGAATTGCACTGCGCGCGGCGTTTGTCAGAATAGGCAGCGAGTACCCGTCCAAGATCCTCCCGCGGCGTACATAGGTCCGCAAGCGCGACCGCGTCCGCAATTGCCGATGACAATCCCTGACTGGAAAACGGCAGCAGCGGATGCGCAGAATCGCCCACCAGAGCAAGGTTGCCATGGTGAAATCGCGGAATAAGGTCCGTGTCTACGGGAATCCAGATGTGGGCCTGAGCGAAGTCTGTCAGCTCCAGCAAACGCGGGACCGGACCTGCCCAAGCGCGCACCAGATCATTCACAAAGGTCGCGCGTTCCGGCCCGGACTCTCCGGGCGTGGAAAAGCGCTGCGTGTCAAACTGCAGGTACCACACCACATGATGAGAGTCCACCGGCAATACGCCAACGGCAAGTCCGCCTTCGGGAGCATGAAATTTGTTGAAATTACTTGCCGTCCAGCGACGAACTTGATCGCAGCGGACCATCCCGACGATTTCCAGCACCCGCGACGCGGGAGCGGGCCAGTCGGGAAACAAGGCCTTTCGGCCACGGGAACGGACTCCGTCCGCGGCGATGTAAAGATCCGCTTGAATGGTGACGCCGGACCTCAGGACACACGACGATACAATTCCGCCTTCGTCACACTCCAGCCGCTTCAGTTCCGCGTCATAGACCAGACACTCGCTGGCGGGGAGTGCACGCAGTAGTGCGCCAATCAGGTCGCACCGCCGCAAGCTGCGCGAGCCAGCCGGCATGAATTCCTGGTGCACGATCTCGCCCGCGGAGTTGCGATGGCAATACCGATCGAGCGGAATGCCATGGAGATCGTCGGTGAAACGCACACCGACACTCTGCAGGAGTTTCGTGCCTTCCGGCAGCAGGATGAATCCCATGCCGGCCTCGTGTGCCTGGCGGCTGCGCTCGTAGATACGGCAACGGTGTCCTCGCGCTTGCAAGGCGATGGCAGTTGTCAGCCCGGCGATACCCGCGCCAAAGATTGCGACATCCAGGAAGCCGCTCGCTTCGGCATTGCGGCGGATCGGACGTTCCCTGAGGAAGCGTCCTTTCGCGTGCGCATTCTCATCACGGTGGGGCTGAACATCGGCATTCGTGATCAAAGCAAACCTCCGGCAGCAGTTGGAGTATGAGGGTTTGCACGTGCCTGACAACCACCGGCCTATAAGCCGGGTTCACCCTTTTCACCGAGCAACTGTGTGATCCCGCATGTCCTGGGCAAGTTTTGGACTGCCTGAATCAAGTTTCTTGATAGGTAGTGAAGCTGAGGCTGGGACCGTTACAAATTGAGGCAATAATATCGTGATCCGGCCACCGGGAGACAGATTTGTGCTTTGAGTTCCTCGTGAATTTTCAGTGACTGATGACTCGCTGAGCTAAAACTCACTCCGGCGTCGCGTCCGGATCTTCGGTGGTACTAAAGCTTCTTGTTCGCTCCTTACTTGTAACTCGTTTCAAATCTCCTGCCAACGATTTGGTTCAAGTGATGCTTGAGATGTGCGACGTAGTCTTCGGCAACCCAGGCCAGCGGCACCTGCGGGTTCTTGCCGATTTTGCATTTGGTCTTCGCCGCTTTGGCGGGCAGTACTGAGATCACGTGGGCGAGAAAGCGGTTGTAGCTGGTCCAATATTCAACCATGAATTCCCAATCCATCTCGCGGTATCGTTGCAACTTGACGAGGGCGTCTTGCTGGTATCCGGGGAAAGTCAGGCGGCCGTCGATCGCCGCTCGTACAAAACGCTGGTGATTGTTCGACCCGGAGTCCAGCAGATGGCCCAGGATTTCTTTGCGGGACCATTTCTTCGGAGTTGGACGAGTTGAAGTATCGGCATTGTTCAACTTCAAGAGCAAGGGTTTGGCCTGGGCAATTGTCCTTCCCAGATCTGTGGCGATCGTGCTAAACGGATTACTCAAGGCCTAACTCCTTCCACTTTTTGTCCACTAACGACTTTGTTTTTTCATCCATCAGAATTTCATCGGGCCAGGGACGCGTAAAGCCTTCCGTCGGCCACTTTCGCGTGGCGTCAATACCCATCTTGGAGCCGAAGTTGGCCAGGCGCGCCGTATGGTCCAGCGAATCCACGGGGCCGAGCGTGAACTGTATGTCGCGCTCGGGATCAATATTATTGAAGACTTTCAGCACGACATCGCCTATGTCCTGTACGTTGACGTCTTCATCCACGACCACAATGCATTTCGTGAACATAGCCTGGCCCAGCGCCCAGATACCGTTCATCACCTTGCGCGCGTGGCCGGGATACGACTTACGGATGGAAACGATCATCAGGTTGTGGAACACGCCCTCCACCGGCAGGTTCACGTCCACGATCTCCGGCAGCGTCAGCCTCATCAGCGGCAAAAAGATGCGCTCGACAGCTTTGCCCATCCAGGCATCTTCCATCGGCGGCTTGCCAACGATGGTGGTGGCATAAATCGGGTCTTTGCGGTGGGTGATGCAGGTCACATGAAAGACCGGGTACTCGTCTTCCAGCGAGTAAAAGCCCGTGTGGTCTCCGAAAGGGCCTTCCGTGCGCAGTTCGTCCAGCTTGACGTAACCTTCCAGCACGATCTCGGCCGAGGCCGGTACTTCCAGGTCTACGGTCTCGCATTTGACCAGTTCCACCGGCTGCTGCCGCAAGAATCCGGCGATGATGAATTCTTCGATGTCCGGCGGGGCGGGGACAATGGCGGAAAACGTCAGGGCGGGTTCGGTGCCGATGGCAACGGCTACTTCCATGGTGCCGCTGGGGCGATCACCTTCTGCCAGCACCGAGCCGCCGCCGGAGCGGGCCATGATGTCAACTCCAGCCCGCACAGCCGAGGGCGGCTGTGCTCCACGAGGTTTGCCAGAACCAGGCGCCGCAGCCATTCTCAACCTGTCGCGGTAATGTTCCGCGGCGACTTTCTGCCGCTGCCAGTGCATACCGGCGGACGTCGCGTCGTAAATCTGCATCCGGTACATGCCCACGTTGCGCTTCCCTGTTTTGGGGTCGCGAGTAATGACGCACGGCAGAGTAATGAAGCGTCCGGCGTCCTGGGGCCAGCACTGGAGCACGGGAAAATCGAGCAGCGAGAAATCCTTTTTCTTGATGACTTCCTTGCACGGCCCGGTAGCAACCGTGCGGGGAAAGAATCTCCCCATGTCCGCGAGCATTGGAAGCATCTTCAACTTTTCCAGAAAGCCTTCCGGGGATTTCATATTGAGCAGCTGCCGGATGCGTTCCGCTATCTCATCCAGACCGTCCACGCCCAGCGCCATCTGCATGCGCCGTTCGGAGCCAAACTGGTTAATCAATACGGGCACGCCGTTGGCTCTCTTGACGTTTTCAAACAGGAGGGCCGGACCGCCGGCGCGACCATAGGATTTGGCGGACCCTTTGGAGACGCGGTCCGTAATCTCAGCGATTTCCAGCACCGGATCAACTTCTGTGCTAATCCGCTTCAGTTCGCCCGCGCGCTCCAGTGCAGTGATCCAATCTCTCAGGTCGCTATAGGCCATTTTTGTCGTTTGGCTCCGATGGGTTCCCGTCGCGCATAACCGGCGCACGGACGCTCCATCTTAAATGAATAGGGGCTGAGCAGAGCACTTTGTGCGGGACAACCCGGCAAGGAACCGTTGGCGACCAGGGGACTCCCAAATACAAAGGGCAGCGAATTTCTCCGCTGCCCTTTCGCCTTCTCCCTGCGCTTACGAAATCTTGCGGCGTTACTTCGACTTTCCGCTATGACCACCACCCGAGCTATGAGACCCCCCACCGCTGCTGCCATGGCTTCCGCCGCCGCTGCTGTGTCCGCCACCGCTATGGCCGCCACTGTAGCTCGGCGTCGAACCATGGGAAGGCGGCGAATAGCTTCGCCCGCCACTGTAGCCGGGCGATGAACCGCGGGTAGGAGGTGGTGAATAACGTGGTCCGCCACTGTAACTCGGCGATGAGTTGCGAGAAGGAGCTGGCGAATAACTTGGCCCGCCACTATAACTGGGAGATGGACTCCGCGTCATGGTCGAACCCGAGTTTCGCGGCGTAACAATCGGCTTGCTCAGTTCCAACGGAGGCCTGCCTCCGCCTCCGGAAGCATGGTCCATACCACCACTCTGACGCATCACGTTGCCAGTTGACGGAGAGCCGCCACCGGCGCCGAATGTGTGCCAGCCGGTCCGCTCACTACCGTTTGCGGTGGTGTTTGCGGGTCCGGAAGAACTCATTTTACCGGCAACGTTGCCTGAAGGATTGCTCGTTACGCCACCCATATTTCTGGGAGACGCCGCTCCCGCCGACTTTACGCCCGCACCAGCTTGCGCAGTATTGCCCTGCTGCGGACTGATGGAATGTCCACCCTGATTGGCTCCCGCATCCGTCATTCGGCCGCCACCGGTCTGAGTGGTAGTGGCCGCTCCAACTCGGGTTGAAGACTGCACGCCGCCGCTCGCCGGCCCCGACGACCGGCTCTGGACGACCTGTTGCACCTGCGCAGCCTGCTGATGGAACGCCGGCGGGCCGGCGGGTGGCTGGTTCCGTGTGAAGAAATGATCAGCCGCCCTGGGCTGGATGGTGCTTCCCACTCGCCCGCTTCCGCTGGCCGTCGTACGCAGGCTTTCACGCGTGGGCACCACACCCAGGTTGCCCGTCATGACTTGTCCCTGCCGGAAAGTGGCTGCGTCAACTCCGCCGCGGTTCCTCGCAGAAATTGTTCCTCTGCCGAATTCCCCGGCGCCAACCGTGGTGATTCCACCGCGCACGTGGGCGTTTGTGGAAGCCAGACTCAAGTTGGAACCAAAGGGTTGCCGTCCGCTGACTCCGAGGGGTCGCACAAATCCGCCATGATGCTCGTGGATCACGTTGATGTTGACGACAGTAACGTTCCTGAAGCCGCGTCCATACCACGGATAAAAGCGGTCGCAGGGCCCCACAGGCAGCCAGCCAATGGAACCGAAGCCAAACCCGGAGTGGTGTCCGAAGCCGAAGAAAAACACAAAGGCAGGCGCCCACAGCGGCCGGTACGCCGGATAAACCGGACCAGGCCACCAGGACCACGAACTGCCGTAATAGAACCACCGGCCATAGTGATAAGGCGCCCAGCCCCAGGGCTCGTAGGAAACCCAGGTCCAGCCGTAATAAGGTTCCCAGACCCAGCGGCCAGACTGGTATGGCGCCCAACCGGCATCGGCGTACGGCTGCCAGACACTTCCGTAGCCCGGCGCATTGACCCAGCGGCCGTAGGCGTCAAGGTCTTGCGCGCCGGTGTAATAGCTATTGGTTTTCCGCCCTCCCTCAGCATCCTGTATGAGGCGGTCGCGGTCCTTGCTCCAGCTGTCGAAATCATCCTTGCCCGGTGCACTCGAGACCTTATATTCGGGATTGCTGGAACCGCGAATCGTGATCAGTTCTCCTTCTTTGACCGTGGTGCTGCCCTGCGGCGTCGTGACTTCTGCTTCGCCTTCGCGAACGATGACTTCGGTTTCGGTGTCGGAATTCACCTGCACGCGATACCGGCCGGGACGCAGCGGGTGTACCGTTACGTTCGGAGTATCAATTTCCGTATTGGCCTCATTGGCTTTAAGGACGGTAAGACTGGTGAATCCCTGAGAAACCTGAAGCTGTATATTGCTGCGGGTAAGATCGGCGATCTTTACCTGTGCCCGGGAAGACAAACGCAGGATGTTGGCGTGGTCGAGTTGGATTTCTGCATTGGATTTTTCACCCGTGGCCACCTGGTCGCCGCGGACCAACGGAGTATTGAGCGTCACGGCCGACCAGTCGCCGGAGTCTCCACGCTGTGTTGAAACATCGCCGTGGATCAAGCTCAGCCGTCCTACCGTGGGCTGCGAACCGGGAGCGGTTGCCGGAGTGTTCTGGCCCTGACTCTCACCCTGGCTCTGGGTCGCGTCTACTTCCGCGTCCACGTCCATAGCCGGCGCGTTCGCCTGGTCCGCTGTTGGAGGAGGCGGCGTGGCCTGATTTGGGTCCCGTTGCGATGGTGGCGGCGCGCCCTGGTCCTGGGCCGCCGCACTCACCGCCAGCGTTGTCACCGCGAAAAGCAGAATCAATAAGAGCCTAAGAACTAAGGGCCGCGCGATCTTCATCGGGGTTTCTCCTGGTACCGACTTCATGCCTTAGTTCAGGGCAAGTTCTATGCCAAACCCCTGAAGCGATATCTCCAAGGCTTTCAGCAGGTTAGACAAATGGAAGAAGAGACTTATCGAGAGAAGTGGTGGTTTTCAACCAGTGTCCGCGGTGCATTTGGGCCAGCGTTTCGCTTACTCCACGTCGTCAGAGACGCCAATCTTCGCCAGCCGGTAGCGTAACGCGTTGCGTGAGAGTCCCAACAGGCGCGCAGCCTGACTCTTGTTGCCGTTGGCGCGGCGCAAGGCTTCGCGAATCATTTCGTCTTCCCACTGTTCCAGCGTCATGCCTTCGGGCAGGAATGAGGACGATAAAGCATTGCTCCTGGGCTGCCCAAGGTCGAGATGGATATCGCCCGCATCCAAGACTGGCTTGGAAGAAAGTGCGACTGCGCGTTCGATGGTGTTTTCAAGCTGGCGCACGTTGCCAGGCCAGTGGTAGTCCATAAGGACCTGGACCGCCGCGGGTGTCAATCCCTGGATCGGCCTCTCGCCGTCGTGGGAAAAGCGTGCCAGGAAATGGTTGGCCAGGTCGGGGATGTCGTCCTTGTGCTCCCGTAACGGAGGAATATCTATGGGGACGACGTTGAGCCGGTAATACAGGTCCTCGCGAAACGTTCCCTCCTCCAGTGCGGCGCGCAGATCGCGATTGGTCGCGGCGATCAGGCGAACATCAACTTTCAACGTCCTGGTGCCGCCCAGGCGTTCAAATTCACGCTCCTGCAGAACACGCAGCAGTTTCACCTGCGTGGGCGCCGGGACGTCGCCGATTTCATCGAGAAAGAGAGTTCCCTTGTCCGCCAGTTCGAATTTTCCCGGCTTGCTGGCCAGCGCGCCGGTGAAAGCTCCTTTTTCAAAACCGAATAACTCGCTTTCGAACAACGTGTCCGGAATGGCCGTGCTGTTGATCTTGATGAACGGCCCGGCGGCCCGCCGCGAATTCTGATGGATGGCGCGCGCCACTAAGTCTTTCCCTACGCCGCTTTCGCCGCCCAGCAACACCGTGGAGTTGGTCGGTGCCACGCGCTCCACCAGCGCCAGCACTTCCTGCATCCTGGCGCTGTGCGCAACAATATTCTCGTACTGATAACGCTGGCCCAGCGCTTCTTTGAGGGTGCGGTTCTCTTCCCGCACGCGCTGGACATCAAGTTCTTTGCGGACTACCAGCTTCATTTCCGCCATGCTGAAAGGCTTGAGCACATAGTCGCTGGCCCCGGCTTTCATGGCCTCCACCGCGGTTTCCACCGATCCGTAGGCGGTCATCACCACCACCGGCAGTGCCGCGTTCACGCGCTTGGCTTCCTGCAGGAAATCCAGCCCGCCCATCCCCGGCAGTTTCAGATCGGTAATGATCAGGTCAGCGTTCCCTTTGCGCAGGAACTTGAGGCCCGTTTCGGCGTCTTCCGCCGTCTGGACGTTATGGCCGTCCTCTCCCAGACTGATCTCCAGGAGCCGGCGCATTCTCGGTTCGTCTTCCACGATCAAAATATTGGCCATATTCAAAGAACGACTTGAGTGTAATCAAACTCGCTTTTCTTTGCAGCCAAGTGCCTGCCGGTTCGAATTCGTGTTCCCGGCACAGGTTGGTGTTTAATATCGTTAAATCCTTGCCGTATCAAGGACCACCGGGAGAGCAATCCATGGAAAGCGCTCTACTGATTCACCGGCTGCATTTCGCCTTTACGATCACTTTTCATTATTTATTTCCACAACTCACCATGGGCCTGGCCCCGTTGATTGTTGTGCTGAAAAGTCTGGCGCTGCGCACTGGGAACGAACAGTACAACAAGGCAGCGCGCTTCTGGGGAAGGATCTTTGGCGTCAATTTCCTGATGGGCGTGGTGACCGGAATTCCCATGGAGTTCCAGTTCGGCACAAACTGGTCGCATTTTTCCCGTCTCACCGGTGGCGTGATCGGCCAGCCGCTGGTCATGGAAGGCGTATTCGCCTTCTTTCTGGAATCGGCTTTCCTGGGATTGTTTCTCTACGGCGAGAAGCGCCTCAGCCCCAAAGCACACTGGTGGGCCGCCATGCTGGTTTTTCTCGGCTCGTGGATCTCCGGCTACTTCATCATCGTGAGCGATGCCTGGATGCAGCACCCTGTCGCCTACGAACGCCTCAGCGACGGCAGCTTCCAGGTCAACAGTTTCTGGGGTCTCTTGCTGAACCCCTGGGCGGTGCTGCAATACGCGCACAACATGAGCGGCGCGATGATCACCGGAGTGTTTGTCATGTCCGCAGTGGGCGCGTACTACCTGCTGGAAGGCAAATACCAGGAATACGGTCGCATCTTTCTGCGGGTGGGCGTGATCGGTGGCGTCATTTTCTGCATTCTTCAAATCTTCCCCACCGGAGATCTCCAGGGACGCTACATGGCTAAGCATCAGCCGGTGACCACGGCCGCGATGGAAGGTCTGTTCAAGACTGAAACCGGCGCAGCTATGGTAATCCTGGGACAGCCGGACGAAGAGCACCGGACGATTGACAACCCGCTGGTGGTAAACAAAGCCCTCAGCTTTCTGATCTACGGCACGACTTCGGCCGAAGTGCAAGGGCTAAACCAGTTTCCCAAAGAAGTTTGGCCCACGAATATTCCTCTGCTTTATTACAGCTATCACATCATGGCGGGACTGGGGACCATTTTTGTTGCCGTCATGGCCGTTGCCGCGTTGCTCTTGTGGCGCAGGAAACTTTATCAGTCGCGCTGGATGTTGTGGATCATCATGCTGTGCCTGCCGTTTCCATACATTGCGAACACCGCCGGCTGGATGACCGCGGAAGTCGGCCGTCAACCCTGGCTGGTCTACGGCCTCATGCGCACCACGGAAGGTTATTCCAAACACGTGCACGCGGGGAACGGTCTCTTTACTCTGCTTGGATTCATGGGACTCTACACCGTGCTGGCAATCCTCTTTCTGTTTTTAGTCCACCGCGAAATCGCTCACGGCCCGGAGCACGGTTCAAATCCAGAGGCTGCGGCGTAGGAGGCTATGATGCTTTTTGTGTGGTTCTGGCTTGTGGCCATCATGATCACCGCCTACGTGGTCCTGGATGGATTTGATCTGGGCGCCGGCGTGCTGCATTTGTTCATCGCCAAGACGGACCAGGAACGCCGCACTGTGTTGCGTACGATTGGCCCGGTGTGGGACGGCAACGAAGTCTGGCTGATTGCCGGCGGCGGAACACTGTATTTCGCCTTTCCCTGGCTCTACGCTTCGGGCTTCAGCGGTTTCTACCTGCCGTTAATGATAGTGCTCTGGCTGCTGATTTTGCGCGGCATCGGTATTGAGCTGCGCGCCCATCTTGATTCCACAGTGTGGCGCGGATTCTTTGACGGCTGCTTCGCCATCTCCAGTGTCCTGCTGACGGTTTTCTTCGGCGCGGCGCTGGGCAACGTGGTCCGCGGCGTGCCGCTGCAAAAAGACGGCTATTTCTTTCTTCCGCTCTGGACCAACTGGCGCGTCGGCGCGCAGCCCGGAATTCTGGACTGGTATACAGTCATTGCCGGACTAGTATCGCTGGTTGCGCTTACTATGCACGGAGCGCATTACATTGTCCTGAAGACTTCCGGCGATATTGCAGAACGGACCCGCCGGATCGCTGCGACCTTCTGGCCTCTGCTGTTGGTTCTCACTTTTGTCAGTTTGTGGGCCACGCTGCGCATTCGTCCAGAATTGCTGAACAACTATCGGCGATATCCAGTGCTCTTTGCCGTCCCCATCGGTGTAGCCGTCAGCCTGATGGCGATGCGGGCATACCGACGCCGTAACAAAGAAAAGGCCGCTTTCCTGTCTTCCTGCTTCTATCTGATTTTCATGCTGGTTGGCGCCGCCGCGGGCGTTTATCCCAATCTGCTGGCTTCCACTACCGACCCGGCGCTGAATATCACCGTATCCAACGCCGCCACGGGCCGGTATGCGCTGTCCGTCGGGCTGGTTTTCTGGGGCATTGGCATGGCGATGGCCGTTGGATACAGTGTGTTCGTCTACCGCATGTTTCGCGGTAAGGTGGATGAGGGAGTGCGACGCGGACACTAGTCGCCTCCGTTTGTTAGAGGCCGCTTCAGGTTGCTCTATACTGCTCTTCGTGCAGAGTGAGGACATTCTGACCACGAAGCCTCCCGCGGCTGATCTCCGCCTGACCTACGGCGCAGATCCCAACCAGTTTATTGATGTGCGCATTCCGTCCGGCAAAGGGCCGCATCCGGTTGTCTTATTCATTCACGGAGGATACTGGCGCGCAAAGTATAAGCTTACCTACGCTGGCCATCTCTGTAATGCGCTGAAGAAAGCCGCCATCGCCTCCTGGAATGTGGAATACCGTCGCGTCGGCAATCCCGGCGGTGGATGGCCGGGAACGTTCGAGGACATTCGCAGGGCGTATCGTTTGCTGCTGGACCGCGCGAAAGACCACGGTTCAAAGTTCGATGTGACAAGAATATGTGTGGCCGGACACTCAGCCGGCGGGCATCTTGCGCTCTCTCTGGCCGCGTTTGACAGATCGGTGACAAGAGTTCTATCACTGGCCGGGGTCCTCGACCTGCGCCGCGCCTGGGAACTGCACCTCAGCAACGACGCGGTCGTCGAGTTTCTGGGCGGAACACCAGCAGGACTACCGGAGCACTATCGCGAAGCATCTCCCGCCGAACGCGCGATTCCCCAGGCCCGCCAGGTATTGATTCACGGAATGGAAGACACCGCCGTGCCGTACGAAATCAGCAAGGACTACGCTGACCGCAAGCTTAAGTCTGGCGAGAACGTTGAACTCATCACACCGCTCAAAACAGGTCATTTTGAAATCGTCGATCCCGGCTCAAAAGTGTGGGCAAGCGTGCAGGTAGCGTTTGTCTCGCTGACCCAGTGAGCGGGCAACTCAGACAAGACCGGTCCCCTGCAATCTCACTCGCTACGCGGCCTACTTTTAATCTTCATCCAGCCAGAGAACATGCTGATAACAGACAGCAGAGTCATGCAAGAGATCACCGTCAGCGACGCGACACAATAGATGCACCAGATTTGCAGGGTGTAGGCTTCTATGTAAGTCAGGTACAGAGAGAAAATGAGCGCCACCAGCGCTGCGCTCAGCAATAGGGCGCGCCACCGTATCAGCGCCAGCAGTCCCAGAAGGAAATAGCCGGCGATTCCAATCGCCGCCACCGGAACACCCGCGAAAACAGCAAACTGGCTCTTGTTGACGACGCCGCAATCCCACTTGTCGTCAATGGCGCACGGAGACGCTTCCGTACGGTAGTGCTCCCGCAAGGCCAGTGAGGCCGCGATGATTCCCAGGACAGCCAGAAAGACTATTACCCAGCGCACAGGACCTCCAGAGAGAGAGACGGTTCTATTCGTTCTATTATCCCACTCGAGTCTATTTGAAGCCGAAAGCGTGCGAATCAAATGTTAGCGACTCTTCCAGATGCTGGGCCACGAATGCCAGATCATGCCGGCCCGGATAAATGTGTACGGTGTGCGGTACGTGGCGCGCGGTGAGCAGTTTGTCCATTTCGCGCGTGCCCGCGTCAAAGCCGTAGTCGTCCTGGTCGCCACAGGCAATGTAGATTTGCAGGCCGTGAAGGTCCGCGGTCCGGGCAAAGACAAATGGCGAGTTGGCTTTCCAGAAAGCTTCATCGGCGGGACGGCCAAACGCCGTACCCAGAAACGATGTCAATCCTGCATTGCCCGCGCCGTGCGGCAGTTGTTCCAGAAGCGCAGGCATCAGCGCGCTGGCGGCAGTAAACATCTGCGGGTGCTTGAAGGCCAGACGCAGCGCGCCGTAGCCACCCATGGAAATTCCGGAAATCTCGCGCCCCGATCGCGTCGGCAAAAGCCGGAAGCGTTTTTCCATCTGAGGAACAAAATCGCGAACGAAAAAATCCTCATACGGCGCGCGGCCATTTTTGGAGTTGATATAAAAACTGGTGCCGCCGTTAGGAGTAATGACCACAAATTCACCGAGGCGTTTTTGCTCCTGCGCATCTGCAATTACACTCCAACCGCCTAAGGAAACCAGAAACGTGTGGTCGCCTCCCAGGCCGTGAAGAAAATAAAGTGTGGGAAATTTTCTTTTGGGTTGTGCGTCATAACTGGCCGGCAGAAGCGCGCAATACGCTACAGGAGCAGGCATGAACTGGCTTTTGACGGTACCGCACTCCGTGCGGCCGCCAGCAAACACCGGCAGCGGCACGGCAAATAATAGCAGGATGCGAACTGCCTTACTCATGCCGAAGTGCCTGTACAGGATCGAGTTTGGCGGCGCGCGACGCCGGATAAAGACCGGCGACCAGGCTCACAAGAATCGAAAAGGCCACCGCAAAAACCACCAGCCACCAAGGCACATACCAAAAGTCTAGTGACGGCAAGTCCTGCCTGCTGAGAACCATGTTGGTGCCGGCATTGATGACGCGGCCGATGGCCCATCCCAGGAACGCACCCAAAGCACCACCCAGAATACCCATGCAGCCGGCTTCAACAAAGAAGATCATTTTTACGTCGCCGTCACTCGCGCCGATGGCCTTCATGATCCCGATTTCGCGGCGTCGCTCCAGGATGGCCATCACCAGCGTGTTTACAATACCCAACGACGCGACTACCAGCGCCAGGCTGCCGAAGATTGCCAGGAACGAGTCCAGTACGGTGAATGCCACCGCGAGGTTGCGTGAGGCGTCCGCTATGGAAAACGCACTGAAACCAAGCTTCTTGATCTGGTCTTCGATTCGCGCGACGTCCTTATTCTTGGTCACACGGACGATCAGCACTTGATAGATTTTTCCTTCGCCGGATCTCATGACATTGCGTAAGTCGCCCGGCTGGATCATGCCCAGCGACTCCATAAAGGCAACAGGCAGGAACGCTGCAGCCCTGCCGCCGCTTCGCAGTCCCCGATTGGGCTCCGCCGTTACAATTCCGACAATCGTGAGCCGCTGTTCCTTACGAACAACATTGAAAGATGTCGCAGCGCCCGCGCCGTCCGGTACGGCTTCCGGCCCCGGCGCCTGCCTTTCGGCGTAGCGAAGGACCAGCGGTTTCCCGACCAACTGGCCTGCCTGAGTTGCGGTCAGCTTTGCATCGGGATTCTTGGGGTCTTCCGGCACCCCAAGAAGCTGGCGTCCGAAGTCGGCGGTAATCATGGCCTCTGCCCCGTCCTGGGAGGAAAAGAATCTGCCCTGAAAATCATCAAAGACCTCGCTGCTGCGGGCTGAAGCCGGCAGGCCCGTGAGGAAACCAAATTGGGTGTCCTGTGTTTTACCATCTTCCATGTGAAATTCGCCCATGGCGTTCAGGCTGGGATAGATTTCCGCGACTCCCGGGATTTGTGCGAAGCCCTTGCGCGCGGCGTCATCGAGAGGCTTCCGTGTCACCGCGGGGTCGCTGGCACGCTGCGTGCGGATGTCCGACCGCGCGGTCACATAGATGGAATCAAATAATCCGGAACGACCCAATTGCCGACCAAGCAGGCGTTGCAGGCCGATACCGAGGGAAAGCAAGGCCACCAGCGAAGCCACGCCCACGCCGATGCCGAGAGTTGTAAGCGAGTTCCGCAGTAAGGCTTCCCTTAGGTTGCGTCCGGAGAGTTCGAGCAGGTCGTAGACTTTCACTGCGCGCCTCCTGGTGTGTTGGCGGACTCGCCTAACAGCTTTCCATCACCCAGGAAGATCAGCCGGGTCGCGTAGCGTTCCGCCAGCGCGCGTTCGTGGGTGACCATGATTACTGTCATTCCCAGCGTGCGGTTGAGTTTCCGGATCTGGTCCATGATCTCTGTGCCGGTCTTGCTGTCCAGATTGCCGGTAGGTTCGTCTGCGAGCAGGAGCTTAGGCCGGTTGACTAAAGCACGGGCCAGTGCGGCGCGCTGCTGTTCCCCGCCCGACATCTGGCTGGGCCGGTGCTCCACGCGTCCGCTCAATCCGACCTGACGAAGCGCCTCCTGCACTCGCGTGTCGCGCTCGGTCCGGTCGACTTCCGCAAAACGCATCGGCAGTTCAACGTTTTCGGTGAGGGTCATCGTAGGGACCAGGTTGAAGGACTGGAACACCATCCCCACGGTATGCCGCCGATGGAGCGCTAACTGCTCCGACTTCAGGGTGGCCAGGTCCTGGCCTTCCACCACGATCGATCCCGACGTGGCACGGTCGAGCCCCGCAATCAGGTTCATCAATGTGGATTTGCCGGAACCAGACGCACCCAGCAGCGCGGCAAACTCGCCCTTTTTGACGGTGAGCGTGACGCCATCTACCGCGCGAATTGTGGATTGTCCCAGGGTGTAATGGCGGACAAGAGATTCTGTCCGGACTGCCTCGGTGCCGTTAAGAGCCAATGGGTCGTTTCCCTCGAGTGCTGAAGTGATGTTACTACGCAGGCGGAACAAACAAAAAATCGCCCTTCCTATGAAGGACGTAGAAAGCACGGGTGCGATTAACGAAAATCACGAGCCGTCTCCACTTTTTTTTGCGAAGGCCCGCTTCGATTTTGTCGCGCTGTTCGACGGGAGGGCGAACAATTCTCGCTGGATCAATTCTCCAGATGTCACCCTTGCCGTGATCGGAAATCCAGATTGAGCCTGCTCCAAAGCGCACTGCATCCGCGCCTTTGTAATTGCCGTATTGCACAACCACGCTGTTCGTCCTGGGATCAATCTTGCTCAAGGGAGTACCTGCGGCCGCCACCCAGATATAGCCTCCACCGTAGGCGATGTCGCCACCCGCGCCGGGGACTTTGACCTGAATCGTAGCTACAACCTTGTTGAGCCCGGGATCAATGCGGGAAACGCTTCCGTCTGACTGGTTCAACACCCAGAGTGAGCCTGCTCCGGCGGTTGTGAAGCGCGGCATCGCGGGCACACTGATCGTTGCGATGACTCTGTGTTGTGCTGGGTCAATGCGGTAGACCTTGGCTTCCCCTGAACTCGTCACCCAGATGGAGCCGAAAGCAGCGGCCACCACCGCGGAGTCGGTTCCCACAGGCACAGTCTTGCCTGAGCGCCCGCGAGCATCAACGTTGGCAAGTGTGCTGGAGTGTCCGTCTTTGTTGCTCACAAACCAGACCGTGCTTCCGGCGACCGCAATGCTTCCCTCACCTTCCGGCGCGATGGAGACCGCTACGGTTCGATTTACTTTGTTCCGGACGGGATCAATGCGCGTAAGAGTCTGGCTCTTGCAGTTCAATACCCAGGCGTAGGTTGCGCCGATTCCAATTCCGTAGCAGGGTTCCTGGCCAACCGCAATCCGGGCCTGCACGATGTTGGTCCTGGGATTAATGCGGACGATTTGGTTCTTCTTGGGCACAGACACCCAAATCGATCCGAACCCGGTTGCCAGCCAGTCGGGATCGCCGCCCGTGTGGATCTTCGCGCCGACAGCAAGCGTCGCGGCGTCGAGTGTGGGAAAACCGGCGGACGTCGGCTGCTGGCTGAACGCCGCAACCATACAACCAAACATCAGCAGGGACAGCACATGCGAGCGATAGGTCATTTGATCTTTTTGTCTTCCTTGCATAGCCCTAGCAAAAGAAACGCGCAGCCCCAAGGCCGCGCGTTAAATTCAGTTTGATGAGATGACTACCGGTTGAAATACTTCGCGTTTTTCTCCGTGTACGCCTTCCATTTTTCCGGCAGATCATCCAGCGCAAAAATTGCCGATACCGGGCAGACCGGGACGCAGGCGCCGCAGTCAATGCATTCCACCGGATCGATAAACAGCATGTCGCTGCCTTCAAACTGCGGTTCATCTTTCTTGGGATGAATGCAGTCAACCGGGCATGCGTCCACGCATGCTGCGTCCTTGGTTCCTATGCACGGCTCAGCAATTACATACGCCATAACGCTCTGATTCTCCCATGTCTCTGTTGGTCTGTGGTTTGAACAAACGATTCTAACCAGCAGAAGAGCAATTGGCAAATGGGGAAATGGTTCTTGGCTTTTGGCTATTGGCTGAGATGCTAAGAAACTGCATTAGCCAAAAGCCAAGAGCCAAAAGCCGCTCGCTCTCTATTTGCTAATTGCTTCCGCGTGCTGAACCGTCGGCTCATACTCCACAATGTAACCAGCGACCGCGCTGGCCGCCACAGTATAAGGACTTGCCAGATACATTTGTCCCGGGCCGCTGCGGCCCGGGAAATTCCGGTTCTGCGCGCTGATCACGACCTGGTCCGGACGTGTAGACACTCCAGGACCGGCGTTGATGCATGCGCCGCAGCTCGGTTCAATAACAATTGCGCCCGCCCGTTTGAAAACTTCAAAGTAGCCCTTACGCAAGCAGTACTCACGGGTTTCCTGCGAGCCAAACTGAATATAGAACGTGCAGGAAGGGGCCACGTGTTTTCCTTGTTTCAGCGCGTCAGAGAGGACCTGGGCGTACATGTCCATGTCTGCATTTTTGCCGGCGGTGCATGTTCCGCCGTACGCGATCTCCACGGGCACGGGAGTATTCAACTCGCGGACATACTTGCCGTTCCCCGGATCGCCCGGCGTTGCTACCATGGGAGTGATTTCGTCGGCGTCCAATTCTATGACGTGAGCATATTGTGCGCCCGGATCGCTGTACATCCCTTCACAAAACTTCTCAGCTTCCGGCCGGGACATCCTGCGCCGCTCCATCAGGAACTCAACGGTCTTCTGGTCCGGAGCAACAATGCCTGTAAACCCGCCGATCTCCGCCGCCATGTTGGTCATGGTGGCGCGTTCGTCCACGCTGAGTTCTTCTATCGCCTCGCCGCAATATTCCATCACCTTGGCCAGGGCCTTGCCGCTGCGTATGTACTCCATGCTGAGGAGCAGCAGGATGAAATCTTTGGCTGTGACGTTGGGCTTGCGTTTGCCTCGGACCACGACTTTAACGGATTCTGGAATTTTTACCCGCACATCCCTGGTAATCCAGGAGTTAAAAACGTCAGTCGTCCCGATCCCGAAAGCCACGCAACCCACGGCGCCCACGTGCGGCGTATGGGAATCCGATCCCACGTTCAGCTGGCCGGGCAACGCGTACATCTCGGCAATCACCGAATGGCAAATGCCTTCCGACCCTTTGCGGTCCGTGAGTTCACCATGTAGCTTGATTCCTTGCTTCTTGGAGAAATCTTCCTGCTTGAGCTTGAGCTGGCCGGCAAGATCGAGCAGTCCCATCTTTTTCTTTTCTTCGGAAATCACTTCATCCAGGAATGTCAGATGGTCCCGAAAAAAAATGACGCTGGAAGGATCATTAACCTTGGCTTCTTTGCCGACAAAATGTTCAAAGAAAATGGCGGCCATGGGCGTAACGTACTCATGGCTGAATCGTAGATCCGTCCGGGCAAATCCGGTATCGCCGGGCTGCACATAGCCGACTCCGGTTTCGTTCTTTTCATTTTTTCCGGGCAGCATGTGGCGGGCGAATATCTTTTCGGCGATAGTCATGGGGCGTTTGCCGGTTGTGATCGCCGGCAGAAAAACTTTCTTCTGCATACGCGCCACATTGAACGGGAACAGCCCGCCATACTCGATCACCTGGCGTGTAATCTCGTCTTCACCCTTGGTGAACTCAGCCAACGGGATTTCTTCCCCGGAGCGGACTTTGTCAATCGTGCTGAAGTCGGTTGATGTCAACACGCCCAGGTTCTGGCAGTTCTGCTTGTAAATACGCTCGATGTTTTCCGCGATCACCAGTTTAATACCGGCGCACAACTCAGCATAGGGCGACTGCTCACGGCTGGACCCTTTGCCCCGGCGCTTGCCGCTGACCGCGGCGACAAAGCCGCCCTTTTTCACGTCGCTGCGCTTGATGGGCAGTTCATTACCGCATTTCAGGCCGGTATAGGGAAACTCGCCCAGGGTTTCGTCGAAGAAAAAGCAGATGTGCGCAGGCGTGATTTCGTCGGTGGAGATGTCATCGCGCAACTTGGGATTGCTCTGCGGATTTCGCGTGTCCCAAGGCAGGTCTTCCCCGGCAAGCTGCCGACGAATCAACTCAGGATCTTCGGTAAGAAAAAGGATGCGCCCCTGAAGCTTGACCTTCTCCGGACGCTTTTGGATGTTTCGGGTTAACAGCGATGGCTCCACAAAGAAATTCTAACAAAGATTGAGATGCGAAAACCGGCCTGTTTGTGCTATTGAACGTTTCCACCGTCAGGCCTTCCGTATCGCGGACAATGCGTATGATAGGGGAAGAGACCACCTGGCAGGAACCGCTCACCCAATCGAAGCGATAGCGCGGAGGTTCATCCCAATGACATTTCCTCACCCGGAGTTAGGACCCGCGTTTCCAAGCCCCTTCGCGCACCTTCCTGGAGAAACGACTGTTCGGCGTCCGCACACTCCGTGTACACAGGCGGGTTGTGGAAAGTGCCGTAATGGATCGGACACGTGATCTTTGCGCCGAGAATCGCAGCCGCCGAGGCCGCCTGTTCCGGCGTGAGGTCCGCTGGAATGCCGCTCGGTTTCATGCCGCGAAATTCAGTAACAGCTGCGTTGATCGGAACAAAGACAACATCGGGCGGGGCGTATTTTGCGCGAATCTTCCACCAATGGCCATGCCAGAGAGTGTCGCCGCAATGGACAACGCTCTTGCCGTCGGCTTCGACCCGGAACGAGATTTGCGGATCGCCGAAGCCGTCCACGGCCGGCAGCGCGGTGATCATAAAGGGACCCAGTGAGATCGGCTGATGGAGCTCCGCGCCCATGGCAGGCAATCCGTCGCCGAGGATCTTGCCCGTGTTGGCGGGGTCACAGAACACCTTGCCTTGCGGCTTGAGCCTATCCCGGAGCGTGGCAGGATCGTAGTGGTCAGGATGGAGATGCGTAACCAGAGCTGCATCGAGCGGACCCTCGGCGGGCACGATCTTCGTCCGCGGCGCTCCCAGAAATGAAACCACCGGACCCGTCTCTTCCAGCAGATCGATCACCAGGGTGGCATCGCCGGACGTAACTTGGACGCCGGCCCAGGAAAGCCGGACAATTTTCATTTTTCCTCCGCAGGGATACCGAACTTCCCATCAATGCGCGCTGGAGGTCGCGACTGGGCCTTTCTTGTGCGCATCGAAGAAATCGAAGATCGCCGACATATTTTGTCCGGCGACGCTAATGTGACTTCCCCCGGGCACTTCGATGTATTTCACCTCGACGCCGAGCTTTTTCATTTCGGCCACCATAGTGCGCGAACCTGCGACCGGGACAACGTTGTCGGCGTCGCCGTGCACCACGACCTCCGGGATAGCACGCATTTTTTCAACGGTCGCCGGATCGCCGGCGCCGGAAATCGGACCCAGGGCCGCCCACAGTTCCGGATGGCTGGCGCCGATGGCCCAGGTGCCGTATCCGCCCATCGAGTGTCCCATGAGGTAGATGCGGTTCTCGTCAATCTTGTACTGCTGCCTGATCCTTTGCAGGACCTCCATCACGTCCTGCTCGCTCAACTGGCCCCGGCGTGTGACCTTGCCGGCGACGCGAAAAGCACCGTAGGCCGCATCAGTCCGATAGCCCAGCGGGGCGACCACGATGTAGCCGTGCTGTTCCGCCAGACGGGGAACGTTGTAGAATCCGGTCAACATCGAGTCTTCCGTAGCGCCCAACCCGTGCAGCGCGACGACCAGCGGGAATGCGTGGCCGGGAGTATAGGTAGTCGGAACATAGACGCGGTAGGGCATGATCTCGTTCGCCGCCTGAAGCAGATAGTGACGCTTTATGTCGCCGGTTCGTCCCGCAAAGGGGTCCTTGCCTGCCTGGGCGGCAACCAGGACATCGCTGGCGGCGGTCAACTCTTTAGCGAGATCGAATTGCCCCAACTCCGCGCGGCCCAGGTCAATATTGCGGATGTGTTCTACGGCATAGAGAACGTCGGCACGCAGGGATTCAGGCACGCGGGCCGCTTCGGACGACAGGTGCGCCAGGGTATCGTCAAGGCCTTTGCGCACTACGATACGCAGAGTGGCCAGCCCAAGCAGCCGGTCGCCGTCGAGAACTTCAGCCTGGACCTGATAGGAGCCATCGGCAACTCCGGCCAGGTCCAGTTCCATAACGAGTGGAGATTCACGAAGATCGCGGCTTACCTCGTCGAACTTCCCCAGGTCTTTGACTACCTCGCCTGGTTGCGGCGGCGCGGATATTTCGGCAAAGCTGGCTGGAGTCCGCGGCTTGCCCAGTGAGACGTGCGCGGCAAGCGCATGATCGAGCTGGAGAGAAGGGCTGTACAGTTGCTCCAATCGCACTACGTAAGGTTTGGACGAATCGACAAACACCCGGTCGGAGCGAAGCACGAGCGAACTTCTGAAATCGAGGACGTCAGTCCATTCTTTACCCGCCAGCAGTGTCATTCCTTTGGCCAGGAGACGGCGGACTTCACTGTTGTTTCCCAGGCGTGTGGCTTCAGCAAGGTCCTTATCGACCGCGTCGGTTTTCTCCTTCATTCCGCCCTGAGGATTCACCGTGCGCTTGGTGACGGTGTAGTTCAGCCGCGCCAGAGCAAGGTTCGGCAGCGATTGCGTCCAACCGTTGGCCGGAATAAAGGCCAGGGAGATAATCGCGACCAAAAAGTGTCCAATTCGATTCATAGTGTCTCTCCGTTCGAAGAGAGATTTTACCAGCGAAGCTCACGGCCGAGCGGGCGGACTTAGACAACGGCGACCCTTAATTCCTTGTTATCCTGTACACCATGCCCCAATGCCTGAAATGCGGCGCCGAGCTCACGGTCAATGAAGAAGGTGTCGCGCCGGTACTCTGCGACTCGTGCGCCGGTGTTGCGACCAAGCGCGCGCGGCGCAGCCTGGGTGCCGTCGGCACCTTGCGGCAATTTCCAGTAACCGCCGCGCTACTGGCAATCAATGTTGCGGTATATGCCGCCATGGTAGTAGCCGGCGGAACAATTGGCGGCTTTAGCGGGAAAGAGTTGATCGCTTGGGGAGGGAACTACGGGCCGTGGACCATCGGTGGCGACTACTGGCGGCTGGTGACTGCAAATTTCGTGCACGCCAATTTTTTACATATTGCCTTCAATATGTGGGCGCTGTGGTCTCTCGGCCGATTGTCGGAGCGCCTTTTCGGTCGCTGGCAAACGGCGGTGATCTATTTGCTCACCGGAATTGGCGGCTCGCTACTAAGTATCTCGTACGAACAAATGCGCTTGTCAGTGGGTGCTTCGGGCGCAATTTTCGGGCTGGGCGGAGCTGTTCTGGCGGGCGTGAGATTCGGGAATCTTGCCATCTCCACCGGTGAGCGTCGAGCGATCTTCAGCAGCCTGGTCTTCTTTATCGGCCTTAGCTTCATGATGGGCATGGGCAGTTTTGGGCTGGGAGGCGGCAACGTGGACAACATGTGTCATCTGGGTGGGTTTGTCTCGGGCCTGATCATCGGCCTGCCTTTGGCTACCTCAGTTGGCTCTTCTCGTAGCAAGACTGCCCTTTTCCAGGTGATCACTTTGGCCATCACTGCGGCGTTACTCGTCGCCGGCGTCTCGGAACTTGTCAAGACCAAGGGAACAAGTATTTCGCCGCTCCAGAGAGCTTTTACAACCGGAGACTATCCTGCCGCGATCAAGATCCTGGAGCCTGTGGTTGCTACGCATCCGGACAACACGGGAGCTCTTCTTACTCTGGCGGAAACTTATGTACTAAATCACGAACCGGGAAAAGCAATCGTCACGGCGCAAAGAGTACTGAACCTCGAGCCGGATTCGCCGGATGCCTACGCTCTGCTGGGCGACGCCTATTCGCTGGACCAGGAGCGCGACAAAGCCATCGCAGCTTACGAGCAAGCGCTGAAGTTAAATCCCAACCTGACGGAAGCACAACAAGCCCTGCAGAGGCTCCGCGGAAACAACCCATCCAAAGAATGATCCGGGAACGAGAACGCTCCGGTTGCCCAGCTTAACGTCCCCGCAGATACTCCGCGGGCGACGGCAATCCCTCGATTCTTCCGGCAAAGATCTGCTGAAACTCTCCCAGCAGTTCAGCGTGCAGCAAACCATTGGTCGCGATGAGATCGCGGCCCTCGACCCCCGCGGGGCCACCGGCGAAATCTGTTACGCTTCCTCCGGCTTCCCTAACCAGCAGGACGCCAGCGGCCGTGTCCCAGGAATTCAGATTGAATTCCCAGAAGCCGTCATAGCGACCACAAGCCACGCAGCAGAGGTCCAGTGCCGCGGAGCCGGCGCGCCGCACGCCGTGCGATCGCAGCGTGATCTGGTGATAAAAGTGGATGTTCGGGTTCTTATGGCGTTTGTGGCTGGGAAAGCCCGTACCCAGGAGACTCTGGGCCACTTGCGGCGTACGGGAAACATGTATTGTTTTTCCGTTGAGCCGCGCGCCACTTCCCTTTTCTGCCACGAACATTTCGTCGCGGGTTGGATCATAGACCACGCCCGCGATCAGCTCATTCTTGTACTCAAGTCCCATGGAGACGCAAAACACCGGATAGCCATGAGCAAAGTTCGTGGTGCCGTCGAGTGGGTCAAGATGCCAGCGGAAGTCGCTGCCGGTTTCCGTGCGGCTGCCTTCTTCGGCGATCAGGTCGTGTTCCGGCCACTCCTTGCGTATGCGTCCGACAATCAATTCCTCGCAGCTTCGGTCGGCCTGGGTGACCAGGTCAGCGTCCCCTTTATATTCGATGGCCACTTTCCCGAAATAAGACAGGAGCAACGAGCCGGCGTCACGCGCCAGCTCTTGCAACGGAGTGATATAGTCCTGCCGCGGACTCATGGACGCGGACGCCGCGCGACATCTTCCGAAATGAACATGATCTCGTGCTTAAAGATGAAGAGATTAGGCCCGTTGTCCCGCGTGAGACGTATCATCGCCACATCGTAATACTCGATCCAGCCGTGGAAAGTCTCCCCGGACAGCAGTTTAACGGTGACCTGGGTCTGTCGTTCGCCCAGGGCCTTGAGGTACATGGATTCCATGCCGGTCTCGTCAGGAGGCGGCGTCTTGGTAGGCTTCTTGGAAGCGGCACTAGCTATGGCGCGGAAAGGCATGGTTGGTATTCTAAACATAATCCCTAATTTCTCCCAAGAACCGCCGCCTCTCAGAACGAACACACCTGGATCATCCATGTTTTCAGTAGCTTGAACCGTAGCGCGTAAATGCTCTCTATCGCGAAGTCAAGGGCTGGCTGTTCTTCAAGGTGAGGGATGAAAGGACAGGAGGATAAAATGCTCGCCTACGGATACAGCGTGAAGGTAACAATACCGAAGGTCATCCCTGGCCGTCGTCCTGCGCCAGCCAGTCGAGCGCCTCGGTACGGTCTCCGAACAACCTGAGAGGGCGCTTCGTAACAGTCACCACGGTTTGATACGCGAAAAAACGCATGCCCTTGATGCCGATCACCGCGCCACGAACTACATAGGGCGCGTTTTTTGCCGCCAGTTCCGACAATACCGCCACGATGTCACTGGTAAACTCTCCGTCTGCCAGGTCATTCAGTGTACGCACGGACTTGGGTTGCTGCCTGGAGACAATATGCCAGCACTCGGCCGCAATGGCCCGAACAATCTGAAAATCGGCGCCGACAGAGTTAATGCTCAGGATGCGTTTGCCCTTATGCTGAATAAACTCCAGGCGCTTGCCGGCAATTGCGTGCGCGTGCGGGTAAAACTCCGGTGAATCCCAAGGCAGCTTGGAAATATCCAGGGTCAAGCTTCCCTCCGGTGTAGGATTGAATGCTTTCGTGGTCTTGGTCAGGAGCAATCGACTCAGTATAAGCGGAGGGTATCTGCCTGAACACAAATGCGCTGGAAGCCGGGGCTGAGCCGCGCCATGGTCCGGGCCCGCGATCGCTTTCTACGTATGCCTGCTACGTCGCGGTCGTTCTCGTTATCTTGTCGGCTGCGCTGATCCGCTTCCGCCTGCGCGACATTCCGCTGGAACGCGACGAGGGAGAATACGCCTACGCGGGCCAGCTTATTCTCCAGGGAGTTCCTCCTTACCAGCTCGGATACAACATGAAGCTTCCCGGGACGTACGCGGCGTACGCTGCGATCCTGGCAACTTTCGGGCAGACGTCGCGTGGTGTGCATTACGGTCTGCTGGCCGTCAACGCCGTGACGATCTGGCTGGTCTATCTGCTGGGTGCGCGACTGTTTGGGCGAATCGCCGGCGCGGTTGCGTGCGCTTCCTATGCTCTGCTGTCGGTGAGCCCGTCCGTGCTGGGTTTTGCCGGCCATGCCACACACTTCGTCGTACTGCCGGCCATCGTGGGATTGCTGTTGCTGCTGCGAGGAGTCGAAAACCGGAGCGCGTGGGTGCTGTTCGCGAGCGGCATCGCTTTCGGCCTGGCTTTTCTAATGAAGCAGCCGGGGATCGTTTTCGCTGCTTTCGCCGGGCTTTACCTGCTTAGAACGGAGATGCGGCCGGTCGCGCCTCTAGAGCGGGAACCATGGCGACGCGTTCTCATAAGGGTTGGGACCTTCAGCCTGGGAGTCGTGGCACCGTTTCTTCTGACCTGCCTGCTTCTCTGGCGGGCCGGGGTCTTCGGTAAATTCTGGTTCTGGACGTTTACTTACGCGCGTGCCTACGGTTCCATCGTGAGCACTGCGGACGGATGGCATCTGCTCTCAAACACGTTTCCCGAAGTGGTTGGACCATCGCCTGGCCTGTGGATTATCGCCGGAGTGGGGCTGACTGCATTCTTCTGGGACCGGAGTATCCGCTCTCAGGCACCGCTGGTGATCGGGTTGCTGGGGTGTTCCTTCCTGGCGGTCTGTCCGGGGCTGTACTTTCGGGAGCACTACTTCATCGTCATGCTGCCCGCCGTAGCATTGTTGACCGGAGTCGCCGTGGACTCGGCAATGCGCAAGCTGCCGGCAGGCAATTGGACCCGAACCCTGCCGCTGGTTCTTGTGACCGGGGCGCTGGCATTTTCGATCATCGCGCAGAAGGAGTTCCTGTTCCGCATGGACCCGGTCACGGCCTGCCGATCGATCTATGGCAGAAACCCTTTCCCGGAAGCGATCCAGATCGCCAGCTACATTCAGACGCACACCTCTCCGGCCGGGCGAGTTGCGGTGCTGGGGTCCGAACCGGAGATCTATTTTTATTCCGGGAGGCACTCCGCCACGGGCTACATCTACACCTACGGACTCATGGAGCAGCAACCGTACGCGTCCACCATGCAGAGAGAAATGGCCGGCGAGATCGAAGCGGCGAAGCCTGATTTCATCGTGTTCGTGCGCGTGCCGACATCGTGGCTGGCGCAGCCTCGCAGCGATCCTTTTATCTTCTCCTGGAGCCAGCGGTACCTGCGCGATCATTACGAATTCACCGGAATCGCCGACATCCTTCCGGTAACCGAATATCGCTGGGGCGATGGGGCGAAAACCTATCAGCGGCGCTCCCGGTGGGCTGTGGAAGTCTACAAAAGGAAGGTCGATTAACCGGACCCGTAGCGGGCGCGACGGATTTTCACCGCTTGGGCGCCGTGTAATAGCCAGCACGATGGCGCGCGATCAGCGGGTCCTTCTGGTCCTTGTTGACGATCTCCACTTGAATTTTTCTGAACGGCGAATCCGACAGCCTGCGGTTGGGATAGTAGGCGATCAAATACTGGGTCCGGAGCTCGTCGCTGATCTGCCGGAAAGCCTGATCGAGCTGCGCGATGCTTTCCGCGTAGTAAAACTTTCCTCCGGTATCTTTGGAGAGTTGGATCAGAGCATGTTCCCCACCCAGGTTTCTTCCCGCATCCGCGGCTATGGGAACGATGATAATGCTGTAAATAATGGCTTCCGCTTCCTGGGCGCGGCGCAGGGCGTTGGGATAGTCCGTCTTGCTGGTGGTATCTCCGCCATCCGTGATCAGCACCATCACCTTGCGGCCTTGCCGCTCCATGAGCGCGCTGGCGCCCAGATAAATCGCGTCATAGAGCGACGTACCGGCACCCGGCGTCAGGTAGTCAATTCCGGATTCCAGGACTTTTATGTCCGATGAAAAACGCGTCAACTGGTCCGTATCTTCAGTGATCTGAAACACGCTCAACCGGTCCTGCGGTCGAACAATGGAGCGCACAAACCTCTTTGCCGATGCGATTTCAAGTTTCAAATCTTTGTGAGTACTCTCACTGGTATCAACTTCCAGGACCACGCTGAGCGGCAGCTCGGATTCGCGGTCGAACACGCTGATGGTCTGAGCAACGCCATCTTCCAGCACGCGAAAGTCTTCTTTGTTGAGATCGCTGATCGGAGCGCCGTGGGCGTCGGTGACCGTCGTGAACACGTTCACCAGCCGCACGTTGACGCGAAGAGTGTTCAGGTCATCCGATGCTTGCGCCGGTTGCTTTGTTCCCGGAGGAACGCGGTCCCCTTTTTGCGGATCTTGCGCGAACGTCATCGCCCCCACCAGCGCGGCCAGACACAACATCGCGCAGTGCCGCCGGACCCGCCGCTCGACACAAAGTAGAGCTCGTCCTGGTTTAGTCATGAAAGGTGGTTCTGGGCCATTTAGATGCAAACGCCAGTGAAAGGTTATTTGGGGGAGCGAATTTCCTCGGGAAACGGCTCGCCGTCCGCCCAAACGGCCCCGTCTTCAAAATACTCTTTCTTCCAGATAGGTACGCTCTTTTTGAGTGTATCAATCAGCCAGCGGCAAGCCTCAAACGCCGCTCCCCGGTGCGCAGACGCCACCGCTATCAGCACGCTGGTTTCTCCAATTTGCAACCGTCCCAGGCGGTGGACCAGACGCACATCGCGCACTGGAAATTGTTTAAGCGCTTCATGACATAATTTATCCATCTGATTGATAGCCATGGCCTCATAAGCCTCATAGTCCAGATACAGAGTGCGACGGTTGCGGGTTTGATTGCGTACGATCCCTTCAAAAATGGCGACCGCTCCGTCTTCGGGGGCCTTGATGCTGTTAGCGATCTCCCGGGAAGGAATGGGCTCCCGCACGATCGCGCATTGCGCGGACTCAACCCGCGTGCCGCTGCCCCCGCTCACCGGCGGCAACAGTCCAACTTCGTCTCCATCATGCAGGACCGTGGAAACACCGGCGTATTCCTGGTTCACGGAGCAAGCGATGGACCCGGTGAGGGCCTTGAATTTGGGAAACCGTGCGCCGTAATCGGCCAGCAGTTGGGACAATGTGATCCCCGGAGGCACGGCCTGATTGTCTTCAGACCTGCCGATAACGTCTTTCAATTGTCCGAAAAACAATATGCGGATACGCATGTCCATAAGTTACAGGAAAAAACGCGTGTAAACGTCTCGTAAAAAGTGATGAAACTCGTCCCGCTGACGAAACCAAATGGTGATGAGTTGCGTCTAACACATCGAGTAGTCACAGCAGTCATAGAACTACAGTACATCCTCTGCATGGAGTGGGAATCGTGCACCCACTCCATTTTATTTTTTCCGGTTGAATGATCCCCCAAACCGGTCCTTCCCCACACAGGATTCCCCGCCCAGCAAAAGAGCCGGACAGGAAATCCGGCCCTCGCTTACAAGTTCCCTTCCCAGTATCAGGCAGTGCTCAGCACGCGCTCGCGCGTTTCCGCGTCCTGCGCGTGGTCCCGGTGCGAAGTCGGCAGAGCGATTTCCAGTACTTCTTCGATGGTCGCCACGTAGTGCAGCTGAACGCCCTCCACCTGCTCCGGTGTGAGGTCTTCCTCCACGTTCATGCGGTTCTCCGCGGGGAAGATCACATCCTTGACGCCCGCGCGCTTGGCAGCCAGAAACTTCTCTTTCACGCCTCCGATCGGTAAGACATTACCACTGAGTGTGATTTCTCCAGTCATACCGGTCAGCGGCCGCACGGGACAGTCGGTCAGCAATGAGACCAGCGCCGTGGCCATGGTTACGCCGGCCGAGGGTCCGTCTTTCGGGATGGCACCCGCCGGTACGTGGATGTGTATGTCATGGTCCTTGAAGAAATCTTCTTCAATCCGGAGCTTCTGCGCGTTCGACCGCACCCAGGTCAGCGCGGCTTGCATGGATTCCTGCATGACCTGACCAAGCTGTCCGGTCATGGTGAAGCCGCCTTTGCCTTTCATCTTGTTGGCTTCAATGAAAAGGATGTCGCCACCCGCCGGCGTCCAGGCCAGGCCCACGGCGACTCCGGAGCGCTTGGTGCGCTCCGCGATCTCCGTATCAATGCGGATCTTGATTCCGCCCAGGAACTCCTGCACGACTTCCGGCGTGACCACCAGCTTTTCCGTCCTGCCTTCCGCGATGCGGCGCGCCTGCTTGCGGCACATGGTCCCGATATTGCGTTCCAGGTTGCGCACGCCGGCTTCCCGCGTATAGTGGCGGCTGATAAACCGTACGGCGTCTTCCGGGATCTCGATCAGGTCCGGCTTCAATCCGTTTTCGTCAATCTGCTTCGGCACCAGATACTTGGCGGCAATATGGACCTTGTCGTCTTCGGTGTAGCCCTGCAGGTCAATGATCTCCATGCGGTCGCGCAACGGCTCCGGAATGGTGTCCAGCATGTTGGCCGTGCAGATAAACAGGACTTTGGATAGGTCGAAAGGCACGTCCAGATAGTTGTCGCGGAACGTGGAATTCTGCTCCGGGTCAAGCGTCTCCAGCAGGGCGGACGAGGGGTCGCCGCGGAAGTCGCGGCCGAGTTTGTCCACTTCATCCAGCACGAAGACGGGATCGTTGGTCTCCGCCCGGCGGATGCCCTGAATGATTTGTCCGGGCAGCGCGCCGATGTAGGTCCGCCGATGCCCGCGAATTTCCGCTTCGTCATGCACACCACCCAGCGACAGCCGCACAAACTTGCGGTCCAGTGCCCGGGCAATACTGCGTCCCAGTGACGTCTTGCCCACGCCTGGAGGGCCGACAAAGCAGAGAATCGGTCCTTTCATATTGGGCTTGAGCCGCCGTACAGAGAGGTAATCGAGAATACGGTCTTTGACCTTCTTCAAATCGTAGTGGTCTGCATCGAGTACTTCGTGCGCTTTGTTGATGTTGACTTCAACTCCGCTCGACTTGGACCACGGCAGCACGGCCAGCCACTCAATATAGTTCCGGGTGACGGAATAATCTGCCGCCATGGGCGACATCCGCGCCAGACGGCCCAATTCCTTGCTGGCTTCTTTTTTCACTTCCTCTGGCATTCCGGCCGCTTCAATTTTCTGACGCAGCTCTTCCACGTCACGCTGCGCTTCGTCCTGTTCACCCAGTTCTTTCTGGATGGCCTTCATCTGCTCGCGGAGGTAATACTCGCGCTGCGACTGCTGTACCTGGTCCTGAACCTCGGTTTGAATCTTGGTGCGCAGCTGCTGAACTTCCAGTTCTTTTGCCAGATGCCGGTTGATCACCTGAAGGCGCCGCTCAACATCGGCGGTTTCCAGGATCTCCTGCTTGTCTTTAGTGGAGAGAAACGGCAGGGACGACGCGATGAAATCGATAAGCCGTCCAGGCTCGTCAATATTGATGGCCACAGTCTGCAATTCGTCGGAAAGCGTTGGCGATCCCGCTACAATCTGCTGGAACAAAGTGAGCACGTTGCGTTGCAAGGCTTCGAGTTCCGGAGACTGGTCGGGCTCCGAGTCTGGCTGCGAGTCAACATGTGCGCGCAGGAACGGCGTCAACTGGGTGAATTCCCGCAGTTTCGCCCTTTCCAGGCCTTCGGTGAACACAAACAGGCTCTGGTTGGGCATCTTGACGACTTTGTGGACGGTCGCCAGCGTACCAATGCTGTACAAGTCGGTAGGTTGCGGAGTATCCACGCGGGCCTCCCGCTGCGCGACCACCAGAATGGTCTTCTCTTCTCCCAGCGAATTAATCAGCTGGATGGAACTCTCCCGTCCTACCGTCAACGGCAGGACAGCATGCGGAAACAACACGGTGTCCCGCACGGGCAGCACGGGGATTCCGTTCTTAGGCAGCTCAAAAGTCTGGGCTTCTCCAGCCGGACGTTCAGCCACCTTGCTATCGGGTACTACTACGGCGGTACGCGTCTCAGACGCCATATAGTTCAATCCTTGATAATAAGTCACTCAATATGATGATGGCAGCACCGGGAAAGATGCAGGCGGCCCAAAAACAATCAGAATCCGCTTGTCGGGCGAATTCTACCACCGCAGCCCAGTTCGTAGGTGTCTACGATGGTTCACTTCCCGGCCCTCGGGTACACTCCCAGGACTTTCACCAGACCGGCGACCTCCTGGAGGTGGCGCAGGGCTTGTCGCATGGTCTCGTCTTCACCCTGCAAAACGTCCACAAAGAACATATATTCCCAGGGTTTGCCCCGCACCGGACGCGACTCAATCTTGCACAGGTCGAGATCGCGCAGCGCGAATACACTTAGTGCTTTGAACAAGGCCCCGGACTCGTTGCGCAACGAAAATACCAGCGAGGTCTTATTGGCCCCGGCAGCGACCTTCTTCTTCTTGCCTAGAAGAAAGAAGCGCGTGAAGTTCTGTTTGGAGTCTTCCAGCCCGCGCAGCAGAACCTTGCCTCCGTGCTCCGACGCCGCTTGCCTGCTGGCAATGGCCGCTGTGTCGCGCAGATGGTTTGCGACCACGTGTTTGACGCTGCCCGCCGTGTCATAGAATGCTGTCGCCGTGATTTTCTTGTGCCTCTGGAAGAAACTCCGACACTGGTCCAGCGCTACCGGATGCGAGAGCACCTGACGTATGTCCGCGAGCTTCACGCCGGGAGCGGCAATCAGGTTGTGCTCAATGCGCAAACGCAGTTCGCGATGAATGAACACGTTTCGCTCCAGTAGCAGGTCCAGATGCTGACCCACCGGTCCGGCCAGCGTGTTCTCCACTGGGACAACGGCATAGTCGGCCCGCCGCGCGGGCGAATAGACGTCCAGGGCGTCAAAGACGTCCGCCGAAGTCTGGCACGGCAGCACCGTGGCGCGCGGCATAAGCCGCAAAGCCGCCTGATGGCTGAAGGCCCCGCGTTCCCCCTGAATGGTGATTTTCATGGGTAAGACTATAAATGTTTTCGCGCCAAGGATTTCCGTGGACCCATGCTCGTGTGGCACAGTCGCCGCAGCTGCGCCGCTCCATCGCCAGCGGCCCCGCGGGAAGAAGCAGTTTACGCAGTTTTCTCTTTGGCCAGCCGCGCCTGCGCCACGTCATAACTTTCACCATAGATCGCAGGCACCTTCCCTCCCGCGGGCCGCAGGTAGGTGGAAAGTTGTCCGCGATGGTGAATTGAATGGTTCTGGGAGAGCTGCATGAAGGAAACCGCAGGCAACTGGAACATGCCGCGGAAATCAATGGGCTTGGCCAGTTGATCGCCGCTGAGCTGCTCAACCCGCTCGAGATTTGCCACAAATGATTCGTCAAACCAGTGGGCAATGTCCGCGGAGTTCTTCACGGCATCGGGGCGATTGATCGGGGTGAAATCAAACGCTCCCGCGACGATGCCTTTCAGAAAACGGTGTTCGGCCGCCACAATGTGCCAGGCCAGTTCCAGCGCGGTCTTGGCGACGGGTTCCGGACGATAGTCGCCATTGTTCAGCGGAATGGCTTCAATGACTCGTTTGGTGGTCACGTGCTCCGTGTTGGCGGTGGGCAGAAACGATGCCAGCAGAAAACTGGCTTGGGCTGGCGTGAGTTGGGGATGAGACATGGATTTGTATGCTGTCCTTTCGTTGGGTCGAATATCGAAAACATTGTACTGCCGCGGGGCGCAAATGTGTCGGTGGAAGAACGGCCTTTCCCGACCCTAGCTCTTTCTGCAATCCCAGCGCGGCTCTTTCTGAAATCCCCAGCGCAGCTCTTTCTGGAATCCCGAGCGCAGCGAAGGATCCCTTTGGTCACGAAGCTCTCGAGGGTCGACGACGTGAGCCCTGAAGAGTCTCGTGACGATAGGGATCCCTCGCTGCGCTCGGGATTCCAGAAAAAGCTCCACGCTCATGACAGAATGAAAGGGATGCCTCACAACCAGCTCTCCTCCATTCCGGATTTCCTCTACGGTACCGCCTGGAAAGAAGACCACACCGCCGCCCTCACTGAACTGGCGCTGCGTGCGGGCTTTCGCGGCATTGATACGGCTAATCAGCGGCGTCATTACTTTGAGGCCGGAGTCGGCGAGGGACTTGCCGCGGGGTATCGCGCTGGCGTGGTCACCCGCGCGGACGTGTTTCTGCAGACGAAATTCACCTACCAGGCGGGACAAGACCACCGCCTGCCTTACGATCCCGCTGCCAGTTTGTCCGTGCAGGTCGCTCAATCGTTGGCCGGTTCGCTCGAACATCTCGGCACAGATTACGTTGACAGCTACGTGCTGCACGGCCCCAACTCCTGCCACAGCTGGACCGACGCCGACAGCGAAGTCTGGGAAGCAATGATCCGAGAACGCGATGCCGGACGCACGCACTTCATTGCTGTAAGCAATGTGGCCCTGCGGCATCTTCAGCAACTCGAAGCCGCGCGTACCGAACTCCCCGCATTCGTGCAAAACCGCTGCTACGCCCGTCTCGGTTGGGACCGCGATGTCCGACTGTTCTGCCGAGAGCGAGACATTGGCTATCAGGGCTTCTCGCTTCTCACGGCAAACGTCGAAGTCCTGCGCCATCCGACGGTGACCGGCATTGCCGCACGCACCAGCGCCACGCCGGCCCAGGTCGTGTTCGCCTTCGCGCGCGCAGCCGGAATGCTGCCCCTGACCGGCACTTCCGACGCCGAGCACATGAAACAGGATTTGGCTAGCCGCGCTCTGACGCTGCGGCAGGATGCTGTGGAGGCGATTGAGTCGCTCGCGGGGTGAGTAAACGGGCAGATTCCTTCGCAAAAACCGCTTGCATTCTCGCGGAGCATTTTGCGAAACACTCCCTAAACACAAATTTACCTGTGTACACACTTATTAACTCGTGTAAGGCCGCTCCGTTTGTTAGAGTCCCGACAGGCTCACGAGTCAAAACCTAAGGACCTTCAGATCATGCGAAATGCAAGCAGTCCCTTTGTCTACATTCTTCTGGCCGCCACCGCAGCTGTACCGGTAGCGGCTGCGCAGGAAACACCAGCCCCACCCGTCCAAGCCACACCACTCAACGACAGCGACAAGCCACGAGTCTTCATCACGGACAGCCGCTCCTGGGAAGTCGGCGGCAGCGCAGGCGGAGCCGACGGAGTTTTTGCAGGCAGTTCCGGAGGTGGCGCCAGGCCGCAAACCGCCGAGATCGTTAAGACCTTCGGCGAAAAATGCCGGTATGTGGTGACCAACAACATTCAAGCTAAAGCCAACTACATTGTCGTGTTGGACCATGAAGGCGGCAAGGGCTGGCTGGCGCATAAAAACAAAGTCGCGGTGTTTGACGCCAGGAGCGGCGACTCCGTCGTGAGCAAATCCACCCTGTCTTTGGGCGGCTCCGTGGAGGAAGCCTGCCGAGGCATCAGCAATCATTGGCCAACGCACAGGCCCGCTCCGGGGTCCGATCCCGCGCCCTCGAGCCAGGCACAGCCGGGGCCGTCGGCTCCCGCGGTGGCGTCCAGGGTCGCGCGATTGAGCATCTCTTCCACACCGGAAGGCGCCGATATCGAAGTGGACGGAAATTTTGTCGGCAACACGCCGTCCGCTATAGAGGTCGCGCCCGGCGACCACACTGTGTCGGTAAAGAAATCCGGATACAAAACCTGGGAACGCAAGCTCAAAGCCACAGGCGGTGGGGTGAATCTGAGAGCGGAATTGGAAAAGGAAGGCGGTAACTAACACAATCCTCTTGCCGCTTTTTGTCTGGACTCCAAAGCAATGGAGCATACAATGACCGGCACGAGGAGGAAACACGCTATGCAAAGACCTGTTGGCGTTACGATTATCGCGATTCTATACTTTCTCGGTGCAGCGCTGTGTGTCTTGATTGGGGTCGGGATCATGCTGGGCGGCGGTCTTTTTGCCAGCCTTCTGAGTCAGCAGGGACAGGAAGGCGCCGCTGGCGCTGGCTTCCTGGCGGGACTTGGTGTTGCTCTGGGCGTTATCGTTCTGGTGCTGGCCGTGATCCCAGTGCTTACAGGATGGGGCCTGTGGAAGCTGAAAAGCTGGGCGCGCATCCTGGCAATTGTCTTTGCGGTGCTTGGCCTTCTGGGAGCACTTTTCGGGCTGATCGGCGCGTTCTCGCATCCGGCCCTTCTTGTGAGCGTGGTGATTCGGCTCGTCATTCACGGCCTGATCCTTTGGTACATGTTCCAGCCAGACGTGAAGGCCGCCTTTGGTTCTGCGTAACGTTAGCCAACTGTTTTCGATTTGACACTTAACCGCGAGGCGGCTGCAAACCCGCCTCCGCACCTCGGCGAAAATGCTTTCATGCGACGGAAACGCAAGCTGACTACATCCGCGGAGCCGTGAATGTGAACGCGGTGCTGGAAGAAGAAAAGTAAACTGGACCTACAGCGAGCCGTACTACAATGTCAGGCATGAGACGGCAGACCCCATCGCTACTCTTGCATGACGAGACCTTTCGCCGACTCTGCCGGTCACGGGACTTGCTGGCGGCGTCGTACCAGGCGCAAGTCTCTCTCGATGAGGCGGCCCGCGAGGCGTGCCTTTCTGCATTTCATTTCCATCGCTTGTTCGCCTCGGCATTTGGCGAGACGCCGCACGACTTCCTGACCCGCCTGCGTCTGAACCGCGCCAAGCGCCTGCTGGCTTCCGGCGAAATGTCGGTTACCGACGTCTGCATGGAAGTCGGCTATTCCAGCCTGGGCTCGTTCAGCATGAAATTCCGCAACTTCACAGGGAGACCACCCAGTGCCTACCAGAAGGAAGCCCGGAGAGTATTCGGTTTTTCCGCTCCGTGGCATGTAGTCTTTGTTCCAACCTGCTATCTGGCCAACTTTGGCGGGATCCAATAACAACCGCAAGAATGAAGAAGCACAGCCCTGCTGGTTTTGTTAACGTCATCGCCAGGAGGAAACAGCCATGATTCAACGAATGGGACACGTTGCTATTTTTGTTCTCGACCAAGACGTGGCCAAGGATTTCTACGTAGGAAAGCTGGGATTTGAAACCAAAACCGATCAAACCATGCCCAACGGTTTCCGCTGGCTTACCGTCAGTCCTAAAGGCCAGACCGATCTGGAAATCATTTTGATGAAGGTGGCTCCCGGGCCCAAATTGCAGCAGGAAGACGTAAATACCATTGCCGGACTGATGAAGAAAGGCGCGTTCGGCGCCGGAGTCTTTGAGACCGCCGATTGCCGCAAGACGTATGAAGAACTCAAGGCCAAAGGCGTTGAGTTTCTCGCACCGCCGAAAGAGGAGTTCTATGGAATCCAGGCCACGTTCCGCGACCCTTTCGGTAACTGGTTCAGCATGACCCAGCCGAAGGAGCACTGATTGGCCGGGGGCGCCAGCCCGCTGTCTTGCGCGCGTCACAACATTTCGAAAATGCCCGCCTCAACCGGTCTGCGTTTAGACCGGCAATGAGGCAGACCGATTATAATAAGAAGTTTCAGCCACCCTTCCGGGCCCTGCCGTGCAGTTCCCTTCGGGAAACGGCTGTACTTTGTCTCCCATGCCAGTCTCCGCCAATGAAAGGATCGTGGTCCGTGGCGCCCGGGTCCACAACCTCAAGAACATTGATTTTGAGATACCCCACAATGCCATGACGGTGGTCACCGGTGTCTCCGGGTCGGGCAAGTCGTCCCTCGCATTCGACACGATCTATGCCGAAGGCCAGCGGCGGTACGTGGAATCCCTCTCGGCTTACGCTCGCCAGTTTCTGGAGCGTATTGAAAAACCTGATGTTGATCTGATTGACGGTATCGCTCCGGCCATTGCCATCCGGCAGAAGAACACCACGCGCAATCCGCGTTCTACCGTGGCCACGGCGACGGAGATTTACGACTACCTGCGGCTGCTCTATGCCAGAATCGGCCGCACCTTCTGCCGGCAGTGCGGACAGGAAGTCAAAAAAGACACCGTGGATGAAATCGCCCAGGCCGTCCTCGCTCTTGGCGAAGGCACGCGCTTGAATGTGCTCTTTCCGATCAAACATGCGGTGGTCCCAATCGAGTCGAAGGCCGAGGCCAAGAAAGGTCGCGGCAAGAGACCGGCTAAAGCCAGGCCCGAGGCCGCAGCACCGAGTTCGCTTGATCCGCTCTTCCGCGACCGGCTTTTCGATCTGCGTAAGCGCGGCTTCAACCGTCTGTTTCAGAATGATCGGATTTTTGAGTTTTCCACGCCGGAATCGCTGCTGGACGTCGATTTCAGCCGGCCGGTGTATGCGTTGGTAGATCGGATTGCCGTAGCGCCCGACCAGCGGCCGCGGATCGTGGACGCCGTGGAACTGGCTTATCGGGAAGCCGGCGAAGTCATCTTTCAGTCGGCGTCGCGCGAAGGCGCGCCGTCACCAGAGCTGCGATTCGCGCAAAGATTCGAGTGCAAGCGCTGCCATATTCGTTATGAGGAACCGGAGCCGCGCCTGTTTTCCTTCAACAATCCTTTTGGCGCTTGTCCGCGTTGCCAGGGATTTGGCAACACGATTGATTTCGACCTTGATCTGGTCATCCCCGATCCCAACAAAACCATCGCCGAAGGCCCGATTGATCCCTGGACCAAGCCGAAGTACCGGACACTTCACGCGGACCTGAGAAAGTTTGCCCGGCAGCACGGCATCCCGACCGATGTTCCCTGGTGCGATCTGGACCGCGACCAACAGCAGCTAATCATCGAAGGCGAAGGCAAGTTCACCGGCGTCAAGGGGTTCTTTGCCTGGCTGGAGCGCAAGAAGTACAAGCTGCATGTCCGCGTTTTTCTCAGCCGGTATCGCGGATACGCCTTGTGTCCCGATTGTTCCGGTGCAAGGTTGCGCACAGAGGCGCGGCAGGTCCGGATTGACGGCAAGAACATCTGCGAAGTGACTTCCTTCACGGTCGAAGAAGCTGCCGGTTTTTTCCGGGACTTGAAGCTTTCACAAGAGCAAGCCGGGATCGCCGGGAAAATTCTGGAGCAGGTGCAGGAACGGCTCAAGTTCCTGAATGACGTCGGTCTCGAGTACCTGACGCTCGACCGCCTGGCCTCCACGCTGTCCGGCGGCGAGGCCCAGCGCATTCAACTGGCCACGTCGCTCGGTTCGCGGCTGGTGGGCGCTCTGTACGTGCTCGATGAACCGTCCATCGGGCTGCACAGCCGCGACACGGCCCGGCTGGTCCACATACTGCATGAACTGCGGGACCTGGGAAACACGATTCTAGTAGTCGAGCACGATCCCGAGGTGATGCGCGCGGCCGACCGTATCCTGGACCTGGGACCGGGCGCTGGGGAAAACGGCGGACGACTCATGGCATCCGCGACGTATGAGGAACTGAAGACGCTGCCCAATTCATTGACCGGGAAATATCTAAGCCACGAACTTCGCATTCAGGTACCGCCGCTCCGGAGAAGACCGGGTGGTCCGGCCATCCGCACAGAAGGGGCGCGCGCACACAACTTGAAGAACCTCGCCGTCGAAATCCCGCTCGGCCTGCTGGTGGCGGTGACCGGGGTCTCAGGCTCGGGCAAGTCAACCTTGGTCCACAACGTTGTGTACCAGGCGCTGGCGGCGGAAAAAGGAATCACCAGCGGGCTTGGTCCGGCGGTCAACGGATTTAAGAAAGTTACGGGCGGGCACTATATCGCTGACGTCGTGCTCGTGGACCAGTCTCCCATCGGACGAACACCGCGCTCCAATCCGGTGACGTACATCAAGGCCTTTGATGCCATCCGCGAAGTCCTGGCTTCAACTGTGGAAGCGCAGAAACGCGGCTACACCGCCGGCCACTTTTCTTTCAATATTCCCGGCGGCCGCTGTGAGACCTGCCAGGGCGATGGAACAGTCACCGTCGAAATGCAGTTTCTGGCGGACGTTGAACTCATCTGCGAAGACTGCAAAGGCACCCGTTATAAGCCAGGCGTGCTTGAGGTGCGTTACCGGGGCAAGAACATCCACGAGATATTGGGCCTGACGGTGCGCGAAGGCCTGCAATTCTTTTCCGGGGTCAGCAAAATCACGGACAAGCTCCGGGTACTGGAGGAAGTTGGACTTGGCTATCTGCGTCTCGGTCAGTCGGCAACCACGCTCAGCGGCGGTGAAGCCCAGCGCATGAAGCTGGCGGCACATTTGACGCCCACGGGACGCGTGCAAGGCTTCGAGAGCCAGACTCCGGAAGAAAAAGAAAAACACAAGAAAGCCCGCGCCGGCAAAGGCACTCTCTACATCTTTGACGAGCCCACGACCGGCCTGCACTTTGACGATGTCAGCAAACTTCTGGCGGCGTTCCGCAAACTGATCGATGCCGGCGGCTCTGTCCTGGTGATTGAGCACAACATGGACGTGATCAAGACGGCCGATTGGGTCATTGACCTCGGTCCCGAAGGCGGTAACCGTGGCGGTGAAGTGGTGGTAGCAGGCACTCCGGAAACCGTCGCGAAATGTAAGAATTCTTACACGGGAAAGTGGCTGGCCCGCATCTTACAAAGTAACGGAACCGCACGAAAGAAGGACCATGACTAGAGCACTCGTAGTGCCGGCGCTGGCGCTGGCATTATCGTGCATGCTGGCTGCCGGGCAAAAACATCCTGGGAGCAAGCAACCGTCCGCCACTACGGCCGATACCGCGCCGGATCCATTACAGGAAGCAGAAGACTTGCTGCAAAAGCAGCAGTATGCGGCGGCGGAAGAGAAACTCAACAAACTAGTCGCTGACCAGTCTGCAAATCCGCAAGCATGGTTTGATCTGGGCTTCGCGGAGAGCCACCTGGGAAAAAACCCGGATGCGATCGCCGCTTACCGGAAAGCCGCGGAACTCAGCCCAAAGTGGTTTGAAGCAAACCTGAACCTTGGCGTGGCCCTGGCGCGTAGCGGCCAATACCCGGAAGCAGCGGCCGCGTTGCAGACCGCGGTCCAGTTGCAGCCGGTGAGCGGCGGCAAGCCAGTTTTAGCGAAAGCATGGTTCGCGTTGGGCCAGGTGCTGGAGAGCACTGATCCCGCGGCCGCGCGTAGCGCTTACAGCAAAGCCTGCGAACTTGATCCGTCAGACCAGGTTCCATGTCAGCAGCCTGGCAATGTCCAGAATGCCGTCCTCGTCGGCAATCTTGTTAAAGACAAGCGTTTTGCTGAAGCCGAAGGCCTGCTGCGGAAATATCTGGCTCAGCACCCGAACGATCCGGCTGGCCAGGTCCAGTTGGGTCGCATCCTCGCGCTGGAGGGGAAACCCGCCGAAGCGATTGCCAGCCTTGAGGCCGCAAACGCGTCTTCCGATCCGGCGGTCGCGCGCGCACTCGCGGAACTCTATAGCGAAAACAAGCAGTACGACCGCGCCGCCGCATTGTTTAAGGGACTGGTGGAAAAGAACGCCGCGGACCCCGAGGTGCACCTGGGTTTCGGGAACACGCTGGAGCATCTGCACAAATATCCCGAAGCCGAAGCGGAATTGCTCCTCGCGGTACAAAGCAAGCCGGACCTGGCGGAGGCGTACTACGGTCTCTCGTTTGCGGCGCAACAAAACAAGCACTATGAGCTGTCCCTCCGTGCGCTCGATGTGCGGGCAAGGTACCTGCCTGAGGACGCCGGCACGTATTGGTTGCGGGCCGTGTGCTATGACAGTCTTGGGGCCTACAAACCGGCGGCACAAAACTATAGACTTTTCCTGTCTGTTTCGAACGGTAAGGCGCCGGACGAGGAATTCAAGGCGCGGCACCGGTTGGAAGCGATTGAACATTGATGACCAAGACAAAGAACGCCATTATCTGCGCGGTGGTTCTATGGAGCGCGACATCCTTTGCCTGGCAAAAGCGCATTGAGTCTCTGAAAGCGCAGGTCGAGGGAGCTCATGGCGCCTTCCAGGCCAAGCTGTGTGCGGAATTAGCGGACGAGTTGGTGCCGGTCGCCAGCCAGCAATTCAGCGAGGGTAATTCCGAGCTAGGCCAGGCCACGGTGAAAGACATCCTGAAGTACGCCACGACCGCCCGGGACGTATCCATCAGCACGCGCGGCAAAATGAAGGAGATCGAGATCCTGCTGCGCCAGACCCAACGCAGGCTGGAAGGCCTGAAGCGCACCCTCAGTGTCGACGATCGCCCGCCCCTGGACGAAGTAGAAAAAAAACTCGAACAGTTCCGCCAGGACATCTTGAATGAGATGTTTGCTCCGCCCAAAAAGGAGAAGAAATGAGACACGCCAGGAGGATTCTCATCGTGCTCATGCTGCTGACGCTGGTCAGTGCTGCCTGGGCGAAAAGACGCGATCCGCTCACGGAAACTGAAGCCGACCAGCTTCGCGAAGCCGCTCTTGAACCGCAGAAGCGCCTGATGCTGCTGATTAAGTTTACGAGCGCAAGGCTGGACGCGATCGAACAACTCCGCGCCGATCCTAAAGAGGCGGACGGAAGAGGCGCGAAAATCCACGACCTGCTGGAGGATTTCACTGCCTTACTCGACGAACTTAATGACAATCTCGATCAGTACCAGGGCCGGCCGCTCGACAAGGACGAAAGAACGGATTTTCGCAAAGGGTTGAAGGCCGTCATCTCCGCGGGTGATCAGTTTGATGTCAAGCTGAAAACCTTGCGCGCCGAGGCCCAGAGCAGCCCGCAGACCCGGAAAGAGTTACCCGACTTCCAGTTTGTCTTACAGGACGCTCAAGAAGCGCTCAAGTCCACGTTGGACATGGCCAAAGAGTACCTCAGCGACAAGGATGCCGATCCACCGAAGAAAAAACCGTGACGACTGTTCACCCGGATGAGATTGTCGAAAAAACTATGTCTGCCACGGACCTTCGTTTAGCGGCCGTTTTTGAAACCGTCTACCGCGAGGTCCGTCCTCGTGCGCCGTTGCCAGACTTTAAGGTCCAATTCTTCCCTTTTGCGAATTTGAACAACACGATCCGGTTGCGTGACGGCCGGGTCCTGGCGCGACTCTCTGATTTGCTGGAAGGCGCCCCGCAACCGGTCCTGCATGCCATCCTTCATATCCTGGTGGCAAAGTTGTACCGCAAAGCAATTGATCCGCAATATGCCGCTCGTTACCGGAGGTTTGCCGGGAGTCGCGCGCTCACCGCCAGGATCCACCTGGTCCGGCAACTGCGCGGCCGCAAGCGAATCGAAAGCCCTAAAGGCAGTCACTATGACCTGGAGCAAATCTTTGAGGAACTGAACACACGTTTTTTTCATGGTTTGATGGCCCGTCCGCAAATGACCTGGAGCGGCAACCATGCGCGCCAGAGTCTGGGCCACTACGATCCGGCGCACAACACCATCGTGGTGAGCCGGATCTTCGACCGCCCGGAAGTACCGCGCTACGCAATTGACTATCTGGTGTATCACGAGATGCTCCACCTGCGGCATCCGGTGAAGTTGCGCGGAAGCCGGAGATGCGTGCATTCCACGCAGTTTCAAGCTGATGAAAAGCTCTTCCCTCATCTGGCGGAGGCGAAGAAGTTTTTGAAACGATTGTGAGAGGGAGCACTCAGCAGTCAGCAATCAGCGTTCAGCCCCGGAACATTTGTCTACACTCAGCGGAGTTCATTTACCGCAAAGGACGCGACGGACGCAAAGGTTGGTCCAGCCGTAGTTTCCTTTGCGTTTTCGCGACCTTTGCGGTAAATCAAGAATTCCCGTGCAATGAGGAGTGTCACGGGGCTGAATGCTGAGTGCTGAGTGCTGACTGCTCCCTTTTTCAATTTGTTGACGGCTGCACGCAAGGCAGGTAAAATTCTAATTGAAAATGAAATTGAAATTCATTTTCAATATTGACTCTATCCTGACCTATGTTTTCGGCCCTGGTGGTCACACTTCGTGAAGGCGTTGAAGCCGCGCTGATTGTCGGCATAACCCTCGTGTATCTCGCCAAAATCGGCCGCCCCGACCTGCGGCGGACCGTCTATATCGCGCTGGTTGCTGCACTGCTGGCCAGTGTAGGCGGGGCGGTCGCACTGTCTTATCTCCCGGTCAGCCAGGACGCTTTTGAAGGCTGGGTCGAGTTGGTGTCCGCCGCGCTCGTGGTGGGCATGGTCGTCTTCATGATGCGCACGGCGCGCAAGCTCAAGGGCGAAATTGAGACCAAAGTCGGGTCTCTGGCCGGCGCCGGTTCCCGATCGGGCCTGTTCGCTTTTGTCTTCCTGATGATCTTCCGCGAAGGCGTTGAGACCGTGCTTATCCTGAAAGGCGTTTCCCTGAACTCTACCGAGCTGATGAGCTTCCTGGGTACGCTGACCGGCGTGGCCCTGGCGGTGGTCTTTGGCGTGATGTTTGTCAAAGGAAGTGTGCGCATTGATTTGCGGAAGTTCTTTCGCGTCACCACGGTGATTCTGTTCTTTGTGGCCGCGCAGCTTTTTGTCGCCGGTCTGCACGACCTTTCCGAGTTCGGGTTTCTCCCACCCAGCAAGCGCGAAATGGCGCTCATTGGTCCAATCGTCCGGAATGATTACTTCTTCCCGGTCACCATGCTGATACTGGTCGTGCTGATGGTCCTGCTGGAGTATCGCCGCCGGCGACCTGAAACGCTGGCGCCTTCCACTAAGGCGGAAGGACGCAAACTGGAATTCACGGCCCGCCGCGAGCGCTTCTGGGCAATCGCCGTCTGCGCGACGGCGTTCCTGTTTATCTCGATGGTCACCGTCGAATTTATTTATGCTCAGGCCGGCACGCAGCTTTCTCCGGCAACCGCAATCGTCTTTGATAAAGACGGCTGCGTTGTCCCTGATAAAGACGGCAAGATCAGTGCGGACGGCAAGAGAGAAAGCTGCGTGAAAATTGCAGCCGCCGACCTGGCCATCGGCGATCTGCGCCGCTACAGCGTCGACGTGGATGGAACTGCCGTACGTTTTCTGTTGTATCGCAAGCCCGATGGCAAAGTCACCGCGGTCTTTGACGCTTGCCAGATTTGCGGCGCGGTCGGGTTCTACAAAGGCCCTAATGGACTGATTTGTAAGAACTGTGCTGCTCCAGTCAACCCGCAAAGCGTCGGTGATCCTGGCGGATGCAATCCTATTCCACTGAAGTCCACGCCGAAGGGCGACACGGTGGAAATAACCAGCGCCCATCTTGCCCAAGGAGCCGCACAGTTCGCGCGTTGAGTCCCATGTTCCTCCGCCTCGTGTTCGAATCATTCCGGCGACAGAAGCGGCGCAAGAGCGTTGCCCTGCTGGCCATTGCTCTGGGTATGAGCATTGCAACCGCCATGATTGCCGTGGGCACCGACGTTGGAGACAAGATCAACCAGGAACTCCGCAGTAGCGGCGGCGCCAACCTTCTGCTCATTCCGCTGGAAGACACTCTCGATGTAAATCTCGGCGGCGTCAGCCTGAAGCCGGCCAGCGAGGGAGCATTTATTGACGAGGCTGATCTGGTCAAGCTCAAGGGGATATTCTGGGGCCACAACATTCTTGGCTTTGCGCCATTCTTGTCCGATCACCTGACGGCCACCGCGCACGAGCATGATTTCAAGGCGGAAGTAATTGGGACTTATTTTGCCCAGCCGCTGCGCTACGGCACGGAGACCTTTACGACTGGTGTGCGCACCGTAAACACCTGGTGGAAGGTTGAGGGAGACTGGCCTCCGGATTATTCCGAATGGCCGAAGGACCGCGCGCCCGGTGTTCTGATCGGCGGCAAACTGGCGCAGGCCAACAGCCTGGCTGCTGGCGATGAGCTGACTATCAACGGCAAGAAACTGCGCGTCGCGGGAATTCTAAGTACCGGAGGCGCGGAGGACCAGGCAGTCGTCGCTCCTTTGCATATTGTTCAACAACTCCTGGGACATCCGCACGCCGTCCGCATGGTGCTGGTCAGCGCATTGACCAAACCGGAAGACGCATTTGCCCGGCGCGATCCCAGTACCTTGTCCGGCCCGGTGCGGGACCGCTGGTATTGCTCCCCGTACGCAACTTCGATCGCTTTCCAGATCCATGAGGCACTGCCGGGCGTGCGCGCGGAGCAGATTCGTCAGGTGGAGCAAAACCAGGGCAAAGTGCTTTCGCAAATTTCCGGTCTCATGCTATTGCTCACGCTGGCCGCTCTGGGAGCGTCCGCGCTGGCAGTCTCCGCCGCCATGGCTGCCACCATTCTGGAGCGCCGCCAGGAAGTTGGATTGATGAAGTCCCTGGGCGCCACCAACGGCGCG
>DATMPO010000002.1:0-73278 GCA_035567035.1 Verrucomicrobiia bacterium
TCGTCCGACCCGCCGTTGACGGCGCTTTTCCCGCCCGAATGACTGCGACGCAAGAACCCGATTCCTGCCTGCACCGCCTGCAGAATGGCCTGAATACGGCGGATGGGCTTCACCACCGTGTGCTGCACAAACTCGGCTGTATCTTCGATTCGTTCGACCGTCCCGCTGACTAACTCATCCAGACGGACGGCCTGCAAGCGTGCGCGTTCCACGATTTCACCGGTAGCGTCGCCAATCTCCGCGACGTGTATGCGCAACATGGCTGAAGCTTCCGCCAGGTTCGTGGTGATCTCGCTGATCTTCGGCTGCGCGTCAACCAGGATGGTCTGGGCGGTTGCGAGCACCGGGGCCGACCGCTCTTCCAGCCGCAATATGGCTCTTTCGATGCGGGATGAGGCGTTGTTCATTGCCTTATACAACGCTATCAACGTCCCCATCTGAATGATGAGGGCCACCGCCGCTACGGCCACGAAAATTGTCAGAACCGTATGTTCACTCACCTGAAACGCAAGGCTCCTTAGGAGTTGCCCTTCTTGCTTTCCGCTTCGCGATAGGCTTGGCGGCCGGCGTCAATGGCGCGGCCAATCTGTTCTTTTTCACGGCCCACCACTTCCTTGCCGCGGTCCACCCACTGGCTCACGGTCTCGCGGGCTTCGCGTCCGCGGTGCTTGATGTAGTCGCGGCCTTCCTGCGCGCTGTTCAGAATGGCCTCGCGCGTTTCTTTCCCCGCACGCGGAGCATACAGCACGCCCACCAGCGCGCCGAAACCAAGACCGGCCAAAAACCACATGAAATTGTTGCCGTTGTCCCTATCTGACATTGGAGACCTCCAGAAGCACCGATGTTACCACCCGATGTAGGGCATTACAAATGGCCGGGCGTTAAGTTTCTGTTTACAAGCACTTTACAGCCAGCTGTCAGGCTTTTTACCCCGGCTCGCGAAAAAGCGTGTTCCTATAAATGCATCAAGTGTTTTTACGCCGTCATTCAAACAAATTTGATGACGAAAGAACAATGGAGAGGCAGACAACAAAATGAAACGAACCCTTACTGTAGTATTCGCATTTTTGGCATTACTGGGACTGGGCGCGGCGATTTACGCGCAACGGTCTCACGAATCCGGGGACCCGGCCCAGCACCACATTAACCGTCTTACCAAGGCGCTGTCTTTGACGCAGGCGCAGCAGCAGCAGGCAACCACAATTTTTAACGATGTGGGAGCGGCGGAAAAATCGCTGCACCAGCAAATGCGCGGGGCGCATGAGAACCTGCAGGCCGCGGTACAGAAGAACGATGCGGCGGCAATCGACCAGGCGGCCAAGAGTATGGGCAGCCTTCAGTCGCAAATGATCTCCGCGCACGCCAAGGCCAGCGCGGCCTTCCGCCAGATACTGACGCCCGACCAGCTGAGCAAGCTGGACGCGTTTGAGAAGCAGCATCACGGAATGCGCCATCGGGGAATGCATGGACCCGAAGGTCCCGGCGGTCCTGACGGTCCTCCGCCACCGCCGGATGGAGGCAACAAGTAACACGGGGCCAGTGAACTAGAAGTAATCGAAGCGTCGGGGACAGGCCGCCATCTGGGCTTGTCCCTTGGCGCCGCGATATTCAGGCGCCCAACGCAGGGCAATCTCTCGCAGAATCAAGCGCTTTACAAGAACTTTACATCCTGCTTTCCGACTGTTTACCCCACTCATGTTGCCGCATGACTATGCTTTATTTACTTGAAGTATCCCCTGGAGGACTTTCGCAGTGAATATGAACTCACGACTGATGATGTTGCCGTCACGCAACAAAATACGCACGCTTGTGGTTGACGATTCCTCCACCATCCTGCATGCCATCTGCTCGCTGTTGGAACACCAGAAGATTGTGGACGTGGTGGGCAGGGCCAGGAGCGGACGTGAAGCCCTCAGCAAGGTTGCGGAGCTCCGGCCCGACCTGGTCCTTATAGACGCGGAAATGCCGGGAATGAGCGGCCTGCGCGCGGCGCTACTTCTGGCGCAAGCATCGCCGCGGACCGGGACCATTGTGATGTCCATGGACGCCACACCGCAGTTTCGGCGGGCCTGCTTCGACTGCGGCGCTTCCGCGGTGATTTACAAACCCAAGTTCCTGGCGGAACTCAAAGTTCTGTTGCGGGGAGATCAACCGCGGGTCCCAAGAAAGCTGCTCCAAAGAAGCCCGCGCCCGTCATTCGCCACTGCGGCCACCGCAACGTCCGCGAAATGAGGCTATGGCCTGAGCTTGGTGATGCAATATGGCTGTGCAATACAATTGACAGTGCATGCTCTGGGCTTTCTCTGCCGGCTTGCCCTGTTCTGACTCTGGCGTAACCCCGAGTCTGAAATGAAAAGAAGTAACGAAGAATGAAACACGCGATCAAGGACCGTCTGCTTTTGTGGGTCGCCGTTCCGGTGCTGGCGGCGGTGTTGGCGGTCCTGGCCGTATTGCAATACCGCTGGAGCGGCCAGGTAAGCGTCGCCACCAGGTCGCAGATGCAATCGAACTTGAAGATTGCTCTGATGGGATTCCGCCAGGACCTCACCCGGGAGCTGGCGGTAGCGTGCCTGGAACTGCGTCCCGCAGTGGATGATAGCGGACGCATCAATCCAGCGCGTTTAAGCCAGCAATTCCAGCATTGGCAACAGGCGGCGGCCCATCCTTCTTTGGTTTCCCACGTCTATCTTTGGGACAGTTCCAATGTCTCCCATCTGACAGTTCTGGACCCCTCCAGCGAACAAATGGAAACAGCGATCTGGCCAGCCGGCTTTGAGCCATTGCGCGAAAGAATACAGCAGATATCGGCGCACCAGATATTGGCGCGCCAGGGCCGTCCGCCTGCCAATGGAGCGCCTACGCATCGTTTCCACGGGCATGCGGGAAGGTCGGGCGGGCACTCCAGAGACCTGTTTCCGTTGTGGTTCGTGGACCAATCCCTGCCAGCGATCGCGTCCCCTTTGCGGCCGCGTTCCGGACCTGACAACGGCGCCGGTCCGCCGGCGACGACCTGGGTTATCCTCCAGATGAGCCCCGGAACGCTCGAAAAAGAGATCTTTCCGGAGTTAACGCAAAAATACTTCAGCGGACCTTCCGGGCTGGACTATCAGATTACCGTGTTGCAAAACAACAGTGCGGGGCAGAGCGTTGTGTATTCCTCGGCCGCCAGGTCGGTTCAGGACAACGCACCGGTGGACGCTGCGCTGAATCTGTTCGGCTCCCCGCTTCTCCATGGCGAGCTGGCGTTGCAGGGACCGGAGATGTTTGCTCCGCAGGGACTGGCGCCCAGCAACCGACCAGCGTCGGGAGATGACAAGAGGGCGCCCGGCTCGGACCGGGGGCTCAGGATCGAGCCTTTGTTTTATCCACAAGCGCAGGGCTTCTGGGAGGTTGCCGCCAGACATCAAGGAGGCTCTCTGGACGCAGTGGTCAGCAGCCTCCGCTGGCGCAATCTGGGGTTGAGCTTTGGCGTGCTCGTCGTGCTGGCGATCACCATGGCCATGGTCGTGATCACCAGCCAGCGGGCACGGCGTCTGGCCATGCTGCAGATGGATTTTGTGGCTGGCGTGTCCCACGAACTGCGCACGCCCTTGGCCGTAATCTCGTCGGCCGCGGAGAACATAGCCCACGGCGTGGTCGCGGACAAGGGCCAACTCGTCCGCTACGGAGCAACCATCGTGAAGCAGAGCCGGCAGCTCTCACAGTTGGTGGACCAGGTCCTGGTCTTTGCCGCGACGCAGCAGCAGTCGCAGCGCTACCAGCTCCGTCCGCTGGATGTTGCCGAAGCCATTGACGCGGCCCTGGAGAACACGGCGGGTGTTCTTAACGGCGGTGCAGTTACCGTGGAACGTCACGTGGAACCGGGATTGCCTCCGGTGGCGGCCGACTTTGGCGCTCTCACGCAGTGCCTCCAGAACTTGATTACTAACGCAGTCAAGTATGGCGGAGAGCGCCGCTGGGTGGGCATCAGTGCTGTTGCGGTCCGGGAAGGCGGGGCCGTTCGCGAGCTGGCGTTGACGGTTGAAGACCGTGGAATCGGCATTGCCTCCAGCGAGATGAAGCACATCTTTGATCCTTTCTACCGCAGCCCCGCAGTCGCCGGTTCGAATATCCATGGCACCGGACTCGGGTTGCCTTTGGCCAGGACCCTGATTGAAGCCATGCGAGGGCGGCTGACTGTGGAAAGCGAGTTGGGAAAGGGAACGAAGTTCACCATCCACTTGGTAGTAGCGGAAGGCGAGCAGGCGGTGGGCGTCCCGAGCGAGACTCGCGCGGCCACAAGCTCATGACCGAGCGCATCCTCCTGGTTGAAGACGAAGAAGACCTGCGGATGACGCTCACCGATCGCCTGAAAAGCGAAGGCTATGCCACCGTGTGCGCCGCGAATGGCGTGGACGGTCTGCAGAAAGCCATCGAAGGGCGGTTTGATCTCATCATTCTTGATGTGATGCTGCCGCTGAAGAGCGGCTTCGACGTGTGCCGCGACATCCGCAAAGCGGGCCTGACCCTGCCCATCATCATGCTGACCGCGCGCGGCCAGCTTGTGGACAAAGTTCTGGGACTCAAGATCGGCGCCGATGACTACCTGACCAAGCCGTTCGAGTTGCTGGAACTGCTCGCCCGCGTCGAAGCCCTGCTGCGCCGCGGCGCCGCCGCAGAGGCAAAAGGTAAAGATGATAAAGACGCTGAGGTCCTCCAGTTCGGGACGGTACGCCTCGATCTTCGCGGGACCACCGTCTCGCGCAACGGACAAGTAGTGCCGCTTTCCGCACGCGAGTTCCAGTTGTTCCGTTATTTTGCCCAGAATTCCGGCACTACGCTCTCCCGCGATGTGTTGCTCAAAGAAGTCTGGGGCTATAGCGAAGAAACATTCACGCGGACCGTGGATGTCCACGTCGCCAGCCTGCGCCAGAAACTGGAGGCCGATCCCAAACAGCCTGCCCTGATCATGACCGTCCCCGGGCTGGGGTACAAGTTTGTGGGATGAGTATTAACATCCGGAGCGCAGCGAGGGATCGGCTGCGATGCATTCCCGAGCATGAAGTGTCCGGACGCTTGTTCCTGGGTTGCTACCAGATATGAGCGAGCCGGAAAGAAGGCCCGTGGGTGTGATAGGCTCAAAGTCTGCGCAATCTATTGTTAGCGTTGGGGATCTTTGGGCAACTCCGTGCAAACTAAATCAGGTTCAGTCGCCGCCGCTGCGGCTGGACTGACCTTGACTGGCGCCACCGCTGTACGACGGACTCTGGCGGCGTTCCGATATCGTAATTTCCGCATCCTCTGGTTCGGTTCATGTACCTCCAGCGTCGGCACGTGGATGCAGAACGTCGCCGAAAACTGGCTGGTTCTTGATATCACCGGCTCGGCGTTTTACCTGGGGCTGGACGCGTTTCTGCAGCAGTTGCCGATCATGCTCTTTACGCTCATCGGTGGGGTGCTTGCGGACAGGCTTGATCGCCGCCGCACGCTGCTGGTGTCGCAGTACATTCAAATGGCGTGCGCGTTCACGCTGGCCGCCTTGGTCTTTGCGGGCTATTTTTTGCGCTCGAAGCACGTCTGGCCCATTCTTGTACTGTCGTTTGTTACCGGGTCGGCGCAAGCCTTCGGCGGGCCGGCCTCCCAGGCGCTGGTTCCGACGCTGGTCGAGAAGAACGACTTACCCAACGCAATCGCGCTCAACTCAATCCAATTCAACCTGGCGCGCGTCGTCGGACCCCTGCTTGCCGGGGCCGCCCTGGCGAAGTTCGGAATGACCTCCTGTTTCTCTCTCAACGGCTTATCGTTCCTGGTAGTGATCGTTGCCTTGATGCTGCTGCATGTAAAACATACGCCGCCCGTGGCGCCGCGGAAGATTCACGAGGAGTTACGCGGCGGTCTCTCTTATGTCCGGCGTGAGGGCAGTCTGCTGGCGCTCACTGTCCTTGCTTTCGCCACAACGTTCCTCGCGTTTGCCGTCCTGACATTTCTGCCGCTCTTCGCCAAACAGGTTTTTCATCAGGGTGTTGGCGAATACACGCGGCTGATGGCGTTCTCCGGTTCGGGCTCGGTGGTTGGGGCGATAGTGGTGGCCTGGCTGGGAAAATACAAGCGGATGGGACGCACGGCTCTTATTGTTCAAGCCCTCTGCGGACTTCTGATCGCCGGGTTCGCGCTGTCCAACGTGTTGTGGCTTAGCGATATTCTTCTTTTCTGTACCGGCGCCGCGCTGATTATCGTCTTCGCCACAGTCACCTCGCTGGTCCAGTTGATCGTGCCCAACGAACTGCGCGGGCGGGTGATGAGTATATATATGGTCGCCTTTCGTGGCGGCATGCCGCTGGGAAGCCTGGTCAGCGGATATTTCGCCAGCAAATTCGGCGCACCGATCGTACTCATCTGCAACGGTATTCTGCTCGCCACCGTGGCCACATACTTTATGGTCCGCAGCCACGGCGTGCGAGAGTTGTAGCGTCGGATACCGCCATAAGTTTTCCCTCTCCGTGGTAGAGTTTCACCATGCCGCGCAGAGTGTCACTCTTCGTTCCGTGTTTTGTCGACCAGCTGCTGCCTGAAGTGGCGGCGGACACCGTGAAAGTCTTGAGGCGGGCCGGATGCGAAGTGGATTTTCCCCGGGACCAGACGTGTTGCGGACAGCCGGCGTTCAATTCCGGTTACTGGAATGACGCACGACCTTGCGCGGAGCGTTTTCTTCGCGTTTTCAAAGACGCTGAGTCTGTAGTCTGTCCCTCCGGTTCCTGCACTACGATGGTGCGCGTGTTTTACCCTGAGTTGCTGGCCTCATCTGCCTTGCACGACGACGCCGTGGCTCTCGGCCGGCGCACTTTTGAACTTTCCGAGTTCCTGGTCAAGGTGCTGAACGTGACCGACCTCGGGGCGGCGTTTCCGCATACGGTGACCTACCATGCCTCCTGCCATGGCCTGCGCGAGCTCAAGCTGCGCGATGAGCCTCTGCAACTCCTGCGCAGAGTAAACGGTCTCAAACTGGTGGAGATGGCCCGGTTTGACGAGTGTTGTGGCTTCGGTGGAACATTTGCCACCAAGTTCGCTGACATCTCCGTGGCCATGGGGACGGCGAAAGCAGAGAGCATTGAGGCGGCGGGTGCGGATTTTGTCACCGCCATTGACCCCAGTTGCCTGATGCACGTACAGGGAGTCTTAGGAAAGAAGAAAGCCCGGCCCCAAACCATCCATCTGGCGAGCATTCTGGCCAGCGGAGGAAGCCGGTGAGCACGCCTGCCCAACAATTCCTTCGCGATGCAGCCGTCAAGTCGGCGGATATTGTCCATCGCGAGCTGATCCGCAAGGGGATGGACAGCTACGATGCAGCGCACCTGCGAGGCCGATCACGCTTCCAGGACTGGGAAGCCGCGCGTCGTCGTTGCCAAGAGATCAAACGCGAGGCAATCGATCATCTAGACAAGTACCTGCTCGAGTTCGAAGAAAAAGTGATTGCACACGGCGGACACGTTTTCTGGGCGGAGAACTCCGAGCAGGCTTGCGCTTACGTTGCCGATCTGGCCAGGCGTCACAACGTCAGGACTGTGGTCAAGTCGAAGTCCATGGTCACCGAAGAGATCCATCTTGCTCCGGCGCTCGAAAAACTGGGAATCAAAGTCTGGGAGACCGACCTGGGCGAATACATTGTGCAGTTGCGCGACGAACCGCCGTACCACATCGTCACGCCGGCCATGCACCTGAACCGAAAGCAGATTGCGGAACTGTTCCGGGAAAAGTTTGACGAGCCGGGCCTGAGCGAGGACCCGCAGGAACTGGTGGCGGCGGCGCGGCGCAAACTGCGACAGCCATTCTTCGCCGCGGAAATGGGAATCTCCGGCGCAAACTTTCTGGTGGCCGATAGCGGCGTGATCGCCATCAACACCAACGAAGGCAACGGACGTCTCTCCACCAGCGTACCGCGCATTCACGTGGCCGTGACGGGCATCGAGAAGGTGATTCCCAAACTGGAAGATCTGGCGACGCTGTGGCCGGTGCTGGCGACCTCAGGCACGGGGCAGCCCATCACCACCTACGGTACCCTGATCGGCGGGCCGCGACGTCCCGGTGAAGCGGACGGTCCGGAAGAATTCCACGTTGTCCTGGTGGATAACGGCCGCAGTGGGCTGCTGGCCAACGCCGACGAACGCGAGGTGCTGCATTGCATACGCTGCGGCGCCTGCCTGAACATCTGTCCGGTGTATCGCCACATTGGCGGCCACGCCTACGGCACCACGTATCAGGGGCCGATCGGCAGCGTGCTCACGCCGCACTTGCGCGGCAAAGAGTTCGATCACTTGTCTTACGCATCGTCGCTTTGCGGTGCGTGCACCAGCGTCTGCCCGGTAGGGATCAATCTGCATCATCATCTGCTGCATAACCGGCGTGATTTCGTAATTGCCCACGACACAAAATTCAGCGAGCGGCTTATGTTCCGCTTGTGGCGCTCGGCCATGCTGCATCCCCGGCTCTACGCGCTGGGCGGAGCCCTGATGCGCCGCGCCTTACGCCTGCTCTACCGCCTGGGGCTGGCCGGTTCTGTGCTCGATCCCGCGCGCGCCTGGAACAGACGCCGGGCTCTGCTGCCGCTGCCGGCAAAATCATTTCGCGCCATGTGGAGGAACGGTCTTGGCAGGTGAAAATCCAGGCCGCGGGCGAATTCTGGAACGGATTCGCGCGGGACTGCGGGTGCCGGCGCCGGAACCGCCGACTGCCTCATCCGGTACGATCTTCTCGCCGGTGGAGAATCCCCTGGAACGGTTTCAGCAGGAAGCCAAGGCCAATCTGATGGAATGCCTGTTGGCCAGTGACGACGCTGCCGGCACGCAGCAACTCAAGAACGTTCTGCAATCGCTTCCCAATGGCGAAATCTTCGTCCAGGACGATCCCTCGCTGCGCCGCGTGATTGAGAGCATCGGGACGTCGCGGGCCATCCGTTGGTCAAGCCAGGGCGCGCCCAACGAGGCGTCGCAAGCTACCGTCACCCTGGTGGAAGCGCTGATCGCGCAGACGGGATCCATTTTCGTGACTGCTGCATGCGGCGGACGGGGCGCGTCGGTGGTGGCGCCGTGTCACATCGCGGTTGCGCGCGCGTCGCAGCTTGTTCCCGACTTGCAGACGGTGCTCAAGAACGCGGCGCAGCAGGGAAAACTGCAGCAGAACTCCTTCGCCTGCGTCATCAGCGGTTCCAGCCGCACCGCCGATATCGAAAAAATCCTGGTGCAGGGCGCGCATGGGCCAAGAAGGCTCGTGGTGGTCCTGCTGACTGGCGCTTGATTTGGCTGCAACAGTCGACGATGTCCGGGCGGCCCAGCTTCCGTCGGATGACAGAGAATCTTTAGAATTTATTTTGTCGCAGCGTCCGCTTGTCCATACGTAGAAACACTCCAGGAACATCCCGGAGTGTTTCGGACCGAGTTATTGCGTCGATCTAACGTTGGTGATCGCGGTCGTGGCCGCGGCCGTTGTCGTGCTTGTCATGCTTGTCGCGATCATCGCGATTATCATGGTTGTCGTGATTGTTGTGGTCTTCATGGTCCCAGTGGCCTTCATGCATTCGCCAGCCCTGTCTTTCGTGGTCGTAGTGCGGATGGTTCCAATAGGCGCCTTCATAAGGCGGCTGTTGCCAGCGGCCGGGCACCCATGCGTAGCGATTGCCATTCGGCGTCCAGTATCCCTCGACCCATGAGTAACCGGGACCGGGAGCCTCACTGCGACGTTCGTAGCGGTTTGCCGGCGGGCCGGTCCTGATATAGATGCCAATCTGCGCTGAAGCAGAGACTACGACTGCCCCTGCCAGCACCGCAGTGACTAACCAATTCAATTTCATTTTCAGCTCCTTTTAAAATTCAGTCGAGAAACCAAGCCCGGACTACTGGTTTATGACGGGTCCTTTTGACGCGTGGCTTTCACACCCATCAGGATTCCCATTCCGACAAACACGACCGCGCCCACTACAACCCAGTGTGCCGGCACATGCAGCAAGACTGCGCCATAAATAAGCCCGGCCACCACGAGCAGCGCTCCGGTAATGTAGATTCCAAATGACAATCCCTGTACCTGTTCTGGACAAAGTGCCCTGTGCCAGGCTTGCGGTGGCAGATTGCAACACCATCGTTCGTGGTTCGGGGAAGCAACCTTACTCTTAACCGTAGGCTCCATAGGCGGGGAAGTCTGTGCTCTATTGCTCAAAGTGAGTTCTGTGGGCGTTGTGTGGCTTTTTGCAGGGATATCCGGATTGTTCTCGCTCCAAGAGTTAGAGAACTGAGCATTGCCGTCGCGCCGGTAGATTAATCAACCAGTTAACAACAGCCTGTATAATGCGAGGAGTGGCTGCGCCGTTCCGCGCATCTCCGCCAGTTGCAGCCCGACCGAGGAGACAGACCAAAGGAGCCAAAGATGCTGTTATCCCGTCCTATTCTTGTCAGCCTTCTCGTCGCCGCGCTCGCCAGCATTGGACTCGCACAGGAAGCTGTTCCGAATTCTCCCGCCGCGCCCGCCTCTGCAGGGTCGACCATTGCATTGACCGTACCCAGGGAGACGCCCCTGGAAATCGCCTTGGACAAAGACGTGCGCGTCAAAAAAGCCGGGCAGGAGATTCACGGGCGCGTGGTGCAGCCCGTATACGCCTTTGATCGTCTGGTTGTTCCCGTGGGCACGGAAGTGAAAGGCAAGATCGCAAAGATCGATCCTGTCTCGGGCAAGCGACGCTTCATGGGAATCCTGAACGGGGACTTTACTCCTCCGCACAGGGTCCAAGTCGAATTCAGCGAGTTGCAGATGCAAGACGGAACGCAAATTCCGTTTCAAGCCGTGATCACGGCCGGTTCAGGCACATCGATTCAGCTCGTCAGCTCCAAGGACGCCGGCAAGAAAAAGGGCGTGCAGGACACGGCGGCGCAAAAAATCGACGAGGCAAAACAGCAAGCCAGGCAAAAGTGGAATGAAGCCATGAAACAGGTGAAAGACCCGGGGAAGCTTCACCGACTGGAGCAGTATGCTGTGTCGCAGCTTCCCGCGCGTCCGCAGTACATTCACGCCGGCACGGTTTACTTCGCTGAGCTCCAGGAGCCGCTCAATTTTGGCAATGAACCGCTGAATCCACTGCTGATGACCTCATTCAACACGCCTCCTCCCGCCGGCAGTCTCGTGCACGCTCTGCTCGTGACGCCGCTGAACTCGGCCCTTACGCAAAAGGGCGCGGAGGTCGAGGCGGTGCTGTCGCAGCCGCTCTTTGACGGCGATCGCCTGGTCCTCGCAGAAGGCAGCCGGCTCCGCGGCTCGGTGGTACAGGTAAAGCCGGCCCGCCGCTTTCATCACAACGGCCAGCTCCGCATTATCTTTCGCGAGCTCGTTCCTCCGGACGGCGTCCAGCAAAAGATCGTGGCTGGACTGGAGAGCGTCCAGTCCGGCAGGAACGAACACATCAAGCTGGACTCCGAAGGCGGAGCGGAAGCCACATCACCCAAGACCCGTTATCTGACCACCGGCCTCACGCTCGCCCTGACCTTTGCCTCAGTTGCGCACCACAACGACGGTGACGAAGTCAACACCAGCGGTGCCGACAACGGCGTGGCCGGAGGTGCCGCCAGTTTCAAACTGGTGGGCATAGCTTTGGGCGCAATCATCAGGTCGCAGCCAGTAGGCATGGCGATGGGCGCCTACGGATCAGCCCGTTCGGTCTACTCCAACTTTATTTCCAAGGGCCACGAAGTAGTGTTCCCCAAAAACACGCCGATGGAAATATCCTTCGGATCGCCCCGCAAGCCGGTTCTAGGCGCCCCGGAGCAACGTAATCCAACAGAGGAGCCGAAGCCGTAGGTTCGGGTACTCCGCTTCGGTCTTTCGTCAGTTTCTGATCACGAGAAACGTTCGCCGGCGGTTTTTCCGGCATGCGCTGCGGTCAGTTCAACATCTGCCGGCTCTCCAGTAGACTTCTATTGCCCATGAAAAAACCCCGTACCTTGATTTCCTCACCTCTTGACTGGCAGCTCATGGTTGATCCGGTGGCGGCGCCCCTGGTCCCGGTGACTGCCGAACGAGGCGGCACGCAGCTTAAGACGCCGCGTCCGGTCCTGCTGGTGGATACGCGGGAGCAGAATCCGTTTGATTTTGCGCCGTTTGAGGGCTGGTTTTCCGGGATCAAAGAGAAAGCCTTGAAGCTGGGCGACTACTCCATTGCCGGTCTGGAAGACATTTGTCTGGTGGAGCGCAAAGGGCTCGCCGACCTGGTTGGTTCCTGCACCACCATCCGTGGAGTTTTCGTGAAACGGCTCAAACGGATGGCCCAGGTTCCCCACCGCCTGCTGGTAATCACCAGCCCGCTCAGCGAGGTCAAATCCGAATACGGGCACGGCGGCAACCCCAACCGCGTGACGCAGTCCTTGGTTGCAATGCTGGCGGGTTTGCAAATTCCATTTCTATGTACAGAGACGCACGAACTGGGCGCGGAGATTGTGGCTAGCTACCTTTACCAGGTGCATCTCTACCACTGGCTGGAAAGCAACGGCCACGGGCGATATCTGGCGGACAACGATCTCTGAGGGAAACCTTTGAAACACAGAGGAAAGGAGTGATCGGAGGAATAAGTATTAGAGCTGAGTCAATAATTCATCGTATTCCCACATCCTCATGCTTACTCAGTTCCTCTGTGTTTAAAAAGGATTTAGATCCGCGCATATCCGCTTTTATCCACGGTAAGATTTGGTCGCTCGTCCGGAACAACCTCAAAACATTACCACTTAGCGTGCGAATTGCGCTGCTCAGACTGATTGGCTCGGATCGTTGCGGAATACACATTTAGAATAGAAAATGCAGCGGGAACCTTGGAGCAAGAGTCAAAAGCTCAAGGTCTCGACTTGAGAATTATGAAATCCTTCCTGGACACAGTTCGCGAACGGGTCGTCATCTATGACGGCGCCATGGGCACTCAGATACAGGAGCGTCAGCCCACCCTGGACGACTACTGGGGCAAAGAGAATTGCTCTGAAGTCCTGGTGCTGAGCCGCCCAGAGATGATCAAGGAGATCCACGCTGCCTACTTCAAGGTGGGCGCGGACGTGGTCGAGACCAATACGTTTGGCGGCGGGCGCGTTGTATTGTCCGAGTTCGGCCTGGCTGATCGAGTGCATGAAATCAACAAGCGTGCCGCCGAACTGGCACGCGAAGTGGCTGCTGATTTTTCCACGCCGCAGAAGCCGCGCTTTGTTGCCGGGTCCATGGGTCCGGGAACGAAGCTGCCTTCTTTGGGGCACATCAGCTACGACGATTTGTTCGCCGCGTACCTTGAGCAGACGCTCGGGCTGATTGACGGCGGTGTGGACATTCTCCTGATTGAAACCTGCCAGGACATTCTGCAGACCAAGATCGCACTGGCTGCGGCTTTTGCTGCCATGAAGCAGGTGGGCAAACGGCTTCCCGTTCAGGCGCAGGTGACTCTGCAGGAATCGGGGACCATGTTGCTGGGCACCGAGATCGGCGCCGCCGAAACCGCGCTAGAGCCCTACGACTGCGAAATCATCGGGATGAACTGCGCGACCGGGCCTAAAGAGATGAACGATGCCGTGCGCTACCTCGCCCACAATGCGCCCAAGGAGATTTCTGTCCTGCCGAACGCGGGCCTGCCGGAGAACGTTGGCGGAGTCGCGCATTACAAGCTCACGCCGCGGGAACTGGCGGAGTATCACAAGAAGTTCATCACCGAATACGGCGTCCGCATTGTCGGCGGATGCTGCGGCACCACGCCAGAGCATATTCGCGTGGTGACCGAGACCTGCGCCAACCTGGAACCGGCCAAGCGCGAAGTCGAAATCACGCCCGCCGCTTCGAGCGCGTACACCATGGTCCCGCTGGACCTTGATCCCAAACCGCTGATTGTTGCGGAAGAGATGAACACCACCACGCGCGTGGAAGCTTTCAAGAACATGGTGCGCGATGGCAAATATGACGACATTCTGGCGCTGGCGAAAAAGCTGGTGAGCGAAGGCTCGCACATGCTCGACCTGTGCTGCGCCATTGTGGGTGAAGACGAGAAGGCGTATATCACGTCCATTTTGGAGAAGGTAGCCACGCGCGTACCCGCGCCGGTGCTGGTGGATTCTACCGAAGCCGACGTGATTGAAGAGGCGCTGAAACGCATTCCCGGCAAAGCCATCATCAATTCGATCAATCTTGAAGACAGCGAAAAGCGTACGTCGAAAGTCCTGCCCATGGCCAAGCAGCACGGCGCGGCGGTGATCGCACTGACGATCGACGAAGACGGCATGGCCCTGACGGCGGCGAAGAAAACCGCTGTTGCCAGGCGGATCTATCAAATCGCGACGGAGAAGTACGGCATTCGTCCGGTGGACTTGATTTTCGACGCGCTTACTCTGCCCATTTCCACAGGCCAGGACGACTATCGCACCGCAGGCATTGAAACGCTGAACGCCATCCGGCAGATCAAGCAGGAACTGCCGCTGGTCAAGACCATCCTGGGCGTGAGCAATATTTCGTTCGGCCTGAACACCTATGCGCGGCGCGTGCTCAACAGCGTGTTCATGAAAGAAGCCGTGGACCATGGTCTGGACATGGCTATTGTGAATTACGCCAAGATTTATCCGCTGTACAAGATTCCCGAGGTCGAAGTCGAACTGGCCCGCAAGCTGATTTATTACGACAAGTCAGCCGGCGATCCGCTCCAGGTCTATATGGCCCACTTCAGCGGAATCGACAAACAGCCGCAGGCGGAAGTTGCGCCGGTGGAGTCGCTTTCAGTCGAGGATAAACTGAAGCGCTGCATCATCAACGGCGAGAAGGCACTCGGCGAAGGAGCGAGCAAACAGAGTCTGGAACAGATATTAGAAGATGCGCTCATTAAGTATTCGCCTCTGGACATCATCAACACCGTGCTGCTAGATGGGATGAAAACGGTCGGCGAGCTTTTTGGCGCACGCAAGATGCAGCTTCCGTCGGTGCTCGATTCTGCCGGCGTCATGAAGCAGGCCGTCGCTTATCTGGAACCGAAGATGGAGAAGAAGGACGGCAACCAGAAGGGAACGCTCGTCCTGGCGACGGTGAAAGGCGACGTTCACGATATCGGCAAGAACCTGGTGGACATCATTCTCAGCAATAACGGCTACAAGGTCGTCAACCTGGGGATCAAGCAGCCGTCGGACAGCATTATTGCCGCAGCGAAACAGCACAGCGCGCATGCCATCGGGCTGAGCGGACTGCTGGTGAAGTCCACGCTGGAGATGAAGTACGTGATCCAGGACCTGGAAGCCCAGAAGCTCGACTTTCCGGTAATCTGCGGCGGCGCCGCTCTGACGCGGAAATACGTGGAGGCCGATCTACGTCGCGAATACTCGAACTCCGTCTTCTATGCCGACGATGCCTTTGCCGGCTTGCACTTGATGGACGATCTTACTTCTCCGAACGGCGCGCGTGAAAAACGGCTGCAGGAAGGCCGGACGATCAAAGAATTTGCCAAGGCCGTGGCCGCCGCGGGCGGGCAAGGCTCACCGAGCACGGAACGCTCGGCCGTGGTGCAGCCCGCACCGAACATTCCTGTGCCTCCGTTTTACGGCGTGCGAGTGCGTAAAGATTTTGATCTGATCGAGGTTTTTCAGTACATCAACCACACGGCGCTTTTCAAGAACCAGTGGCAACTCAAGACTGCTTCCCAGACCGATTATGTTCGGATGGTCGAAGAGAAATACCTGGCCGTACTTGCCGACCTGCAAAAAGAAGTGCTGCAAAAAGGTTGGTTCGAGCCCAAGGTTGTTTATGGCTACTTTGCCTGTCAGACTGAAGGAAACGACGTCGTTCTATATGACGGCCCGCGCGGTCATGAAGTCCAGCGCTTTAGCTTCCCGCGCCAGCATGAAGGCCGCAAGCTCTCCATAGCCGACTTCTTCCTGCCGAAAGAGTCCGGCCAGTTTGACGTGATTGCGTTGTCCGTTGTGACCGTCGGAGGCCGCGCTTCCGAGGTAACCAAAGAGCTGTTTGACGCCAACGAGTTTACCAGGTATCTCTACGTCCACGGCCTGAGCGTGGAAACAGCCGAGGCCCTGGCCGAGCTGTTTCACAAGAACATGAGGGCGGAGCTGGGCATTTCCGGCGAAGATGCTCCCCGCGTGAACGACCTGTTCCACCAGAAGTATCGCGGCTCGCGGTACTCGTTTGGCTATCCGGCGTGCCCGAACCTGGAAGACCAGACCAAACTTTTTGCGCTGCTCAAGCCGGAAGAAACCATCGGCGTCCGCCTGACGACGGGATTCCACATGGAGCCGGAGCAGTCCACGTCGGCGATCGTGGTGCATCATCCGCAGGCGAAGTATTTTGTGGTGTAAACCTCCGAAATAATCCCCAGCGTGTCCTGTCGGACACGCGCGTCTACAAGCGGACACGGCTGCTTTCAGATAAGCTTCATAGATTCACTGGTTTGTTTCTGGCCCTTGGACTGCTTATGTGTTCATTTGGGGAAACGCGTAAAATGCCAGGCAGAGCAAAAGAATTCATCAAAAAACTTCCCAGCCGGATTGCCGCTGGTTGTATATTTCTCCCACTCTCTTCCATGAGACTCATGGCGCGGTTCAAGTGGCGTTATCTGGCGGCAAGTGTCTTCTTTCTGGCGCTAGCCGGCGCGGTGTTTGTTTACTGTAAGGCGACAAAGGCCATAAAAACAGCCAGCCAGGAGGTTGCATCGTCAGAAAACCTCCGCTTTACGGTGCGGGAGCTTGCGCCGGTCAGCAGCAATTTTTCCTGGATCAGCGCTCCAGCGGCGTTCATGGGCGCCGCGGGGTTCAAAGGCGAGTTTTTCGTCTGCGGTGCATCCGGGCTGTTTGAGTATGACGCTCGCGGCGGTCTGGTGAAGCACTATCGACCCGGCCAGGAGCTTCCGCCGTCGCCTCTGCTCCGCATGACGACGGGCGTCTTGAGAGACTCGAGAGACCGCGAACTGCTGATCGTGACGGCCAATGCGGGCGTGCTGGCGTTTAACGGATCGTCCTTCCGACAGATTCTGCCGGCGGATACGGACGCGCGTTCGGTGACCTCCATTCTTCCGCTCGGCTCCGGACAGTTGCTCATCGGCACGCGCAAACGCGGCGTGCTGGTGTATGACGGGAAAAAGCTGCATGCCTTCCAGCCCACGCTCGCTTCGCTGCACGTAACGGAACTGGCCGGCAATGAAAGCGATCTCTGGATCGGCACTCAAGACCAGGGCGTGACGCACTGGACCGCAGGACGAACGGAGAGTTTCGCGGAAGCCCAGGGAATGCCCGATCCGCAGGTGTTTTCGATTGCCCTGCTCAACGACAAGGCCTACATCGGTACGGCGGTGGGGATCGCGGAGTTCGACAACGGAAAGTTCGTCCGGGTGATTGCTCCCGGCTTGTTTGCCCGCACGCTGTACGCCAACGGACAAACATTGCTGGCGGGCGGCAGCGGCGAAGGTCTGGTTGAAATCAATCCTGAACCCAGGCGTCTGAACGGCCTTCTGCGCCCGGCTTCGCCAGCAACGATTGCCGACGCGCAGCAGATATTTGGCGAGGCCGGTTCGCTCTATGCGGTGACTCCTGGAGCGCTTTATCTGAAAGAAGCGCAACGTGGTGGCTGGCGTCACGTGTTGTCGCCGGAAAACACCCTGCTCGCCGACCGCAACATATCCGCGCTGGCTCTGGACAGCTCCAGCCGTCTTTGGGTGGGCTATTTCGATCGCGGACTCGATCTGTTTGAGCCGCACCTGAAATCCGCCATACATGTAGAGGATGAAAACGTCTTTTGCGTGAATCGCATCCTGCCCAACGCTGCCAGTGGTACCGTCGCCGTGGCCACAGCCAACGGTCTCGTCTTGTTTGACCAACTGGGCAGGAAGCAGCAAGTGCTGGGCAAAGCGGAAGGACTTCTGGCCGACCATATAACGGACGCGGCACTCTATGGCGACGGCATGGTGCTGGCCACGCCCGCCGGGTTGACATTCCTGGACGCATCCGGACCACACAGTCTTTACGCGTTCCATGGGCTCGTCAACAATCATGTCTACACCGTGGCCGCCGCGGGCAAGGAAGTAGTGGCCGGCACGCTGGGCGGCATTTCCGTCCTGGAAAATGAAAATGTCGCCGCCAATTACACCGTGGCTACGCGAGGGCTTACCCACAACTGGATTTCCGGCATCGTGCGGGCGGGTAACGACTGGATCGTCGGGACCTATGGCGGAGGGGTTGTCCGTTTGCTGGCCAACGGCCGCTTTGAAGCTTTCGACATCGCCACCGGCAAGTTTGAAGTCTATCCCAACGCCATGGTCGCCACTGATCGCCACGTTCTTGCCGGGACCCTGGGCAAGGGGCTCTACAGCTACAACCGTGACACCAACCGGTGGAGCGTAATTACTGAGGGCCTGCCGTCTCTCACCGTGACTGCGCTGACCTCGGGTAACGGTTACATTTACGTGGGCACAGACAACGGTCTGGTCCGCATTCCGGAGCAAAATCTTCCATGAAGCAGCCGCTCAAACTGATGGTTGTTCTCTGTTGGCTCGTTCCCATGCTGGTCGCAACGACCTGGGGCGATGCCGGCGTGCTTATACCTCGCGACAAGAACCAGCCCGATCCCGCGGTGCTCTCACTGGAGGAGATGGAGATCACCATCCGCATTGATAATTCCGATGCGCGCATCTTCGTCAAGCAGATCTTTGCTAATCACACCGGCCGCATCGAAGAAGGCAATTATGTTTTTGCCTTGGGCAGCCACGCTGTGGTCTCCGACTTCGCCACCTGGGACGGACCGGTCCGCATTCCTGCCGTGATTCTCGAGCGCAAGCGCGCGGAAGAGATCTACAACCAGTTGAAGCAGCAGTCCATTGATCCCGGATTGCTGGAGATGGGCGAACGCACCGCCGATGAAGCCCGCCGGACATCAATATTCAGCGCCAAAATCACGCCCATTCCAGCCTACGGGACCAAGCGGCTGGAGTTCGAATATCACGAAAGTATTCCGGTTGACAGCTTCAAGTCCTACTTCGGCGTTCCGTTGCGGCCGGAAGCCTATCATTCCCAGGTCGCGCGGCACTTGATCATTCACTTTGAGTTGCGCTCCGAACATCCCATGCGCGATTTCAAGCTGGCCAGCAAAGTTTATCCACTTAAGATCGCGCAGCAGACGGCCAACAGCGTTTCCGGGAGCTTTGAAGGTACGAACGTCAGCCTGACGGAAGACTTCGGTGTCCAATACGAGCTGGACCAGACGGCCGGCGACACGCTGCATGTGCTGGCGTTTCGCAATCCTGATTCCGGCCAGCCCAATCCCACCGAAATGTCTCCGGTGCGCGGTACGAATGAGCCGGGGTTTCTCGAAGTGGAAGCGCTCATCGCCAGCAGGAAAGCGGCATCGGGTCAGGCGACAAACCGGCCGCCTCACAACGTGGTTGTGCTCTTTGACAATTCGCTCTCCATGCAGTGGGACAAGCTGGAGCGCACGTATGGAGCCATGCAACAGGTCCTGCATTCGCTTACGCCGCAGGACCACTTCAATCTGTTGTTGTTCAACAGCAAAGTTGCTGCGTTTCAACCGGCCATGGCCGGCGTTACTCCGGCGAGCGTGCAGCAAGCCACGGACTTTGTTCGCGCCAGCCGGCTGCGCGGCGGTACTGACTTGCAGCACGCGCTGGAAACCGGCCTCGAGGATTGCGCGCAGACTTCTGGAAACAACTATCTGGTCTTGTTGACCGACGGATCGGCAACGCGCGGTGTGATTCAGAGCGGCAAGCTGGCGGCATGGTACGCGGAAAAATGGAAAGCGGTGCCGGACACCAAACGCCCCAAACTGTTTGTCCTTGCTGTTGGTGATGACGCGAACCTGCCACTGCTCCGCATGCTCACCCACACGGACGGCGTGCTGGAGAGCGTACTCTCAACGGAGCCTGCCGAGTTCAAGCTGAATTCTTTTGTGTCGAAAATGAACCTGAACCCCATCGGCCAGCTCGGCATGGACGTGTCGCCCCAGTCCGCCCTCGACCTGGTCTATCCGCTGCAGGACACTTCATTTGCCGGTTCCATGGCTTCCTGGGTTGGCCAGTACAAGTCAGCACAGAGCAACGTGGGTTTCAATGTCCGCGGCGTGCGTGAAGGCGAACCATTTGCCATCCGCGCAACCGCCAACCTGCCGCAGAAAGCGCTGGAACATGATCAGCTTCCGCGGCTGTGGGCCAAAGCGCGGGTGGACGCCCTGCTTGAAAAGATCGAACGCGACGGTGAAGACCAGGCCAGCATTGATGAGATTATCCGCCTGGCGCGCAAATACAAGTTCGTCACGCCGTATACGTCGTTTCTCGCGGTGCCGCGCGCGCTGTTGCGGCCGCGGGTGATACGTCCGGGCGATCCCGTACTGCGCGTGCGCACCGACCCGGCCATTGTCTCCGTGGTTGCGCTGTTTCCGTTCGGCTTGACCAAGCCGCTGCGCTATCTCGGCAAAGAAGATATCTGGCAGACGCGTTTTCTTGCGCCGGTGGACATGGAGGACGGCACGCACTCGGTGCGGCTTATCCTGCGGGACCGCAACGGCAACGTATATCGTGAAGCCAAGACGTTCATCATTGCCAGCAAGCCGCCCACGCTGAAGATTGTTCTGGACAAGAAACAGTTCCGGCGCGGTGATGACATTCATTTGAGGATCAACGCGTCCGCTAGCACGCGGACGCTGTTTGCCCAATTGGAAGGCGCGGCGCCGGTCAGTCTGCGCTGGAACCCCGACGCGACCGCAAGCACCGGCACGGTCACGGTGGCGGCGGAACTGTTGCCGGGGCGTTACCGGCTGACGGTAACAGCGGAAGACGTGGCCCATAACATCGGCGCCCAGGAGGTGCAAATTGAAGTGCTCCCGTAAGGTCCTTGTCAGGACCTCCACCGTTATTCTGGCGCTTGTCGCCGGCATTCTCGCGGCCCGCGCGGCCATGCCTGCCTGGATCCAGAACATTGAAGCGCGCTCCCTGATGGAAGCGGCAATATTTCGTACAGTCTCCCTGCCTGGCGGGCCAATTTCGATTCGTCGTCCTCCCAGTGAAACCGTTGCTGCGTTAGGAGATTTGATCAAGCAGCAGCCGCACCAAGGCGAACTCTATTCTTTGAAGGCGCTGGAGGAAGAGCAAAAGCTGGATTTCGATGCCGCCGAAGCCGATTGGAAACTGTACGTCCAGAACGGTTCCGACAAAGCAACCGCACATCTGGCGCTGGCTGATTTCTACGAGCGCCGCCATCGTCCGCAGGAAGAAGTCGCGTCCCTTTCCGCAGCCGGCCGCTTGCCATCGCCGCCGAGTGAGAGATTCACTGCCGTCGGCCGGCAGCGTTCCTGGCTGGCTTTTGAACGTATTTTCAGGATAGCCGCAGCACAGGCGCTGAATAAGAGTATCGCCATCGAGCAATACAACGCATGGCTGGACCGCTATCCGCAGGAGCAGGGACTGTATGGCCGGTACTTCCAGTATCTGCTGGACGAAAAAGATTTCAAGACGGCCGCGGACGTGATTGCCCGATATCACACCAAGTTCCCCGCGGATGAAGTTTTTCCCACGCGCGCCCGCGCGCTGCTGGCTTACAAACAGGGTTCCGTGGAGCAGGGCCTCGCGGTTTACGACAAGGGCTTCCAGCCGCTTTGGCCCGCGGAACTGGTCAAAAACTATTTCGACTTGCTTAAGGAAACCCGCAACCTGCGCAAGTTTCTCGACCAGACACGCGGCGCGCTGGCCCGCAATCCTGACGATTTGAACTCCTCGGCGCGCATCTTCTATTACTACCAGCAGCAGGGCAAGCTTGACGCAGCGCAGCAGGCCATCACGGAGTATCGCCTGAGTAAAGACGCCAGAAAAGCACCGTGGACTTCGCAGGAGCTTTACAGCTTCGCGCGGCTGCTGGAAGATGTTCATCTTTACTCCGAAGCCTCGCGCTATTACTTCGCGCTGTACAACAGCACGGGCGCCGATCCCTCTTCGCAGGACAAGGCCCTCACCGGACTGGCTAACATTCTGCTCGAAGCGCCGGAGCAGCAAATCCGCTTCGGCTCCGGCGACATCTCCATGTACAAGGGCATCGCTACCATGGACACGGGCCCGGGATATCTCAACGGCATCCTGTCCTTGCTTCTGAATACGCAGGGCCCGTCGTCCCATTATTCTGAAGAAGCGCAACGCGCGGTGCCGTACTTCCATCGTTCCCGCGCTGCGGAACTTGTCTCGTTTCTGGACCAGAAATTTCCCAACTCGCCATCGCGCGCCGAGTTGCATGCTCGGCTGCTGGAAGCGTACTCAAGCTACGGGCAGGATGATGCCGTGGTACGCGGCGGGCGGGAATTCCTTGCTGCTTTTCCCGCTGCCGATCAGCGTAACCGCGTAGCGCTGCTGATGGCGGATTCCTACGCGCGCACCAACAATGCAAAAGAAGAATTCGCGATTTATGACTCGATGCTCCAGGAGCTGGCGCGTAAAGCGGATGGCATCCCGTTGGGCGAACACCTCAACGAATTCCAGACGAACCAGGAACAGGTCTCGCCCGACGCCGAAGGCGACATCGAAAGCGGCGATGGCGAGGATAGCGCGCCTGTGTCCCGTCAAAAGAGAATGAAGGGGACGCAGCCCAGGAGCGCCGCCTTCAAAGTAGCTGAAGGCCCATCCGCAGGACAGGCGGGCCCTCGTTCCCCGGAGTACCAGCAAGTGCTTGCTCGCTACATTTCGCGGCTGGTCTCGCAGAAGCAAATCCCGGCGGCGCTTGTCGTCTGGAGACAGGAGTTGGACCGGAATCTCAACGATCCCGGCTTGTACGAGAAATTTGCTGACTTTCTGGAAGGCAACAAGCTGGGCACGGAAGAAGAGGCGGTTTATAGGCGCGCGATCCAGCAGTTTCCCGGCAGAGGATGGTATGACAAACTGGCCCGCTGGTATCTGGGCAGGAAGCGCAACCAGGATTTTGCCGCGCTAACCGGGCAGGTCCAGACGATATTCTCCGGCAGTGATCTCGAAGGATACCTGACCAACGCTTCGGGCATGCCCCAGGAACTGGAGCTTCAGTTCAACCAGTTCGCCAGCCAGCGTTTTCCGCACAACTTAACGTTCGCGCGAAAATTGATGGCGCTGTATCTCACTAAGCGGTTCTCAAATCCCGCAGCATGGGAAGCGCTGGTCCGCCAGCACTGGTTTGAAGATGATGAGCTTCGGGCCGAGTTCTTTGAGTATCTGGCAAGCTCCGGCAAGCTCGAGGCGGAACTGCAAACGCTGAGGACCGCGAGGCCGGCGTCGCAGCCGGATTGGGCGAGTCAGGCAAAATCCAATCCTGCTGCGGTGCGCTTTATCGCTGAGGCCGAACTCTGGCGTTCGCACTTTGAGGTGGGCGCTCCGGTCATCGCGGCGGTCGCAGCACAATATCCCGCGGACGCCGGCATGGGCGAGCGCGCGGCTTCCGTCTATCGTTCGCTGGCCTATTTTGATCCCAGGGACATCGACGTTGCCGTACAGATCGAAAACAATCTGCTGAAAGCCAATCCTGCCAGCCGCGACATTCTGGCGCGCATCGGAGACATCTATTCGGACCGCGAGCTGTTTGAAAAAGCCGCGCCGTATTGGAACCAGATGGCGGAGACGGAGCCGGGAAATTCCAATAGTTACCAGGAAGCAGCCACGGTCTTCTGGGACTACTACTTTTTTGACGACGCTTTGCGCCTGCTGAACCAGGGCCGCGCGAAGCTGGGCGATGACACGCTTTATTCCTATCAGATCGGCGCCATCTACGAAAACAAGCGCGATTATTCCCGTGCCGTGCAGGAGTACCTGAAAGGCGCGCTCGCGGAGGGCGACGGTTCCGAATCTAACGCCCGTCTGCTGCAGCTTGCCCGCCGCGCTTCAACCAAGGGCCTGGTGGACGCCGCGACGGACAAGGCCGTCGCCGCCAGCAGTTTTGACACGACGGCGATTGAGCTACGTGTCGCGGTGCTGGAAGCGCAATCCAGAAAGCAGGACGAGATCGTGCTGCTGAATTCCGCTCTGGACCACAGCACAGCCGTCGAAGTGCTGGAAAGCATTGAGAGCATGGCCAGGGACAAATCGCTGGAATCGGTGCGCCAGCATGCGCTTGAGCGGCAGGCCGCGGTCAGTAATGATCCGGTGCGGCGTCTTGAGTTGCGCTACGCGCTGGTGCAGTCCTACGAACAGAAGAAAGACCTCGTCTCCGCCGAACACAACGTGGACGCGCTGTACAAAGAGAACCCGAAGGTCCTGGGCGTTGTGCGTTCGACAGTGGATTTCTACTGGCGCAACAAGCTGCAACAGCGCGCGATTGACGCTCTGCTGCAGGCGTCCAAAGACGCCTATCCGTCTCTGAAAACCCAGTTCACGTATGAGGCTGCGCGGAAGATGGCGGACTCCGGACAGTACGGGCCTGCGCGCCAGTTGCTTCTGACGTTGCTGAATGACTCGCCCTACAACGGCGAATACCTGGCCGCGACCGCCGATACCTACGCCCGGGCCGGCGATCAGGCGGGGCTGCGCGACTTCTACCTGGACAAAATCAAGCTCTTTCAAAAGTCCACTCTCGGCGCAGACGACCGCAAAGCGCGGATCGCCACATTGCGCCGCGGGCTGGTTCCCGCGCTGACGCAGCTTAAGGACTATGCCGGTGGCGTGGACCAATATATCGAGATCATTAACTCCTATCCTGACGATGCTGGACTCACCACGGAAGCGGCGTTTTATGCGCAACGCTATCAGCAGAAAGACCGATTACTGAACTTTTATGTGAAAACCGTTGCGGCATCACCGAAGGATTCACGCTGGCCCGTCGTGCTGGCACGGTTACAGACCAACTATGAAGACTTTGACGCCGCCATCAGCACGTATACGCAGGCTATCAAAGTCCGGCCGGACCGCGCTGATCTGTTGACGGCACGCGCCACGCTCGAAGAACGGCTTCTGCGTTTTGATGAATCGGCGGCGGACTACACCGCGCTCTACCAGCTCGAATATCACGACACCAAGTGGATGGAAAAAGTGGCTGAGACCCGCGCGCGTCAGAACAAGCCGGAACTCGTGGTGCAGGCGCTGCAAACAGCATTCGTTGAAGGCCATCCGGAAACACCGTTGAAATACTTCAGTGTCGCTTCCTCTCTGGAAGGCTGGGGGATGCTGCCCCAGGCGCGCACGTTCGCGGAGAAAGGCCTGACGGTGGCCGGCAATGATCTGCTGGCAAGTAATGAGGACCACGGTGGGGCGCAACTCTATGCGCGCATCATGACCCGCATGCGCCAGCAGGACGTTGCCTACCAGAAGCTCCAGGCTGCGGTCGCCGCGGCCGGCCAGCTTCCGCCGATCACCGACCAGGTAGCCCGGAACGGGTTGGAAGCCGCTACCAACGCCGACTTGCGCAAGAACCTGCTGCTCACGCGCAACAGCAACGCTCGCAACGGAATGGCGGCATGCATGGGCGAGATGGGCGCCGCGGTGAATCGTTACTTCACTCCCGAGGAGAAGCTCGGGTTCGCGCAATTTCTCAACGCCCAGGCCGTCACGATGCAGCGTGATGATGCGTTCGATTTTCTCCTGCCCGCAGCGGACAAGGCGGAGCTGCCGGAGGTTCAAGCCAAACTGCTGGGCCAGGAGCTTCTGGTCAAGACGCGGGCGCGCTCGGCCGTCGACAGATTACAAGACCTGCAAGTCCGGCGTTTGAAGCTCATGGAGCTGGGACAGCAGTTGGAGCGCCTCGCCTCCACTGGCGGAGACGATGGCCCCGGTTACCTGGTGCGTGCTTTGAACGTCTACGGTATGGCCGGCAAGCCGGACGATGAATTGCGTGTTCTCGAACGGATGCGGACGGCTCCCAATGGTGGTCTCAGCAACCAGCAACGTTCGCGCTACTTTGAATTGCTGCTGGCGCGTACGCCGCAGCGACTGGTGCAATTCTCAGGCCAGCCGAAAGGCCGGGGCGACGATGCTGCCGACTTTATTGTTTCCCACGGAGACGCCCAGCTGGCACACGCTGCCGTGACTGTGCGGGGCGTAACGGAGCCGGCCGTCTGGACCGCTGCGTACAACGCGCTGGTCGGGCTCTACTTTGGCGAGTCTTCGCCGCAGGTGCGGACCGCATTTATCACCGCGCTGGGTGATGGAACGATCGGCGAGCGGCTGGACAAACCGGGTGATCGCAAGCTGACCCTCGCCGGCGACGTCTGGTTTTACTACGGGGCACGCTATGGCGAATATCTGGGCATGACCCGCAAAGGTGATCCGGAAGATTTTGTCCCGGCGGAGGTTGAACATACCCCGGCGCGCGCTCCGGCCTACTTCACAGCCGGCCTCTATTATGAAGAGTCAGGCGATATGGCGCGGGCCATCGCGGATTATGGCCACGTGCTGGAACTCGATCCCAACCGGATTGACGTCCACAACCGCCTCGCCGGAATTTACTGGAAACAGAAACGTAATGACGACGCGCTGGCGGAATGGAAACGGGCGCTGGAGATGCTCAGAGTCCAGACTACCTCGGGCAGGTTACAGGACACTTTCTGGGGGGACTACGCCGCGACGCTGAACAGTCTTGCTGCCCGCAAGCTATTCGCGCAGTTCCAGCCTGTCATCTACGAAGTCCTGCATGCCTACGTGAAACGCAGCGGGGACTATCGCGTGCAGGCGCTGCTCACCAGCACGCTTCCGCGTCTCGCCGATCCTGGCGCAGCCGCCGCGCTCCTTTTGGATTTGTCGGTCGATGCGCCCGACAAGCTCAATTTTCTGCGTTCGTTTGCCAGAGACGACAGCACTTTGAAGTATGATCCGGAGCCGGTCTACATCCGGGTCCTGGAGTTGGCGGAGGAACATGCGCGCCAGTCAGAGGGTGTAGCGAAACAGTATGCGGAAGACGACCTGGATGGTCTGCGGATCCGATGGGTGCAATATCTGCTGGCGGCCAGGCGCTATGACCGGTGCCGTGACGAGTTGAATGCGCTTCCGAAATCCCTGTGGGACCGCCAGGCCGCCGCGTTGGTGCCAGTCCAGCTCCGGCTGGCGGCACAGTCCAATACGCTGGACGGCATTCTGGATGGCTACCGCGCGGACGCCGAACACGCTCCGTCACCGGAAATTCTCCGCATAGGGGCCACGCAGTTGCAACAGGCCGGAGACAAACAGTCCGCGCGCAAGGTGCTGGAGTTTGTCTTCTTCCGCGAAATACAGAACCATAACCTTACGGCGGCCAACATGCTCGGTCTCGCGGACATCCGCATTCAGGCCGGCGACCTGGCCGGAGGTTTGGAATTGTTGCGCCGGATGACTCTGGTTGTGGGCAATCCCTTTGAAACGCAGGATCCGGCCGCGGCCCTGCTGGTCAAGACGGGCCATCCGGCGGAAGCCGTAAGTCTTCTTGAAGAGCTGGTCAAAGCCGTGCCGTGGAACGCGGATTACCGCATCCGTCTGGCCCAGGCGCGCATAGCCGCGAATCAAAACGCGGACGCTGCGCGCAAAGGACTCGCAGCCGCGGGCGCCGACAAACAAGCGCCGTATGAGACCAGGACCGCGGCGGCACGATCGCTGGCCGGCACCGGAACAGTCGCCGAACTTGGCAGCAGGGAATTGAACCTTATTGCGGGCGGACAGGCCATCACCCCGGCGGATGCCAATCAGCCGTACTTTTTCATCGCGCGGCTCAAAGCTGCGGAAGGACAACAGGGCGCGGCCAGCGTCGCGCTTCTGCGTTCCGCCTTGGAAGACCGCCCCAGCGGTGACGCGGCCCGCATACCTCTGCTCAAGGCAGCCACGGCCGCGGGCGATTACTATCTGGCCCTCGCCGCGGTCAAGCCGATGCTCGACACGAGCGGATTGGGATCTCGCATCAACGATACCGGGACTACGGACGAAGAAGAGCTTGACCTGAATTCTTCTACTGAGGACAGCGTTCGCGGCCTGGTGAAGTTGCCGGTGAAAGAGCGCGCCGAGATCAACCGGGACATTGGCCTGGCGCTCGAAAAGACCGGTTCGATTGAGCAGTCGCTCGGATATTGGCGCAACGCTTACAAACTGGAAACTGACACCGAGCAGAAAACGCAGGTCAACAAGGAAGTGCAACTGATAAGAACTGTGCTGCGCCGGCGCGAGAGTAATCTTGCGCGCAGACCGATCATTCACACGGAGCTCGAGCAGAACCGGACAGTGCGTCCGCGACTGCCGGAACGCGCGCTGGCCAGTCCGCCGCCCAGAGCGGCGGTCCGCCCGTCCGCGAAAGGAGTCAGCCAATGAAAACCTACTGGAAATTGTCCGCGCTGGCCGTTTTGTTGTGCCTGTTGGCGGCGCTAAGCTGGGGACTCTATCAACAGCAGACGTCTCCGGCCCATTCACTCGGGCAGATGATGCCGGAAGGAGCGCTGGTGTACATCGAAGCTAGGGATTTTTCCGGTCTGTTGCATGACTGGAATGGCTCTCCGGAGAAAGCGCTGTGGGTCAAGAGCGACAGCTATAAGGTGTTTTCCAATTCGAGACTGTTTTTGAGATTGAGCAAGGCGTCTGATGAGTTTGCCTCGGCCGCGGGAAGTCCCCCGGACATGAAGTTCCTGGACCAGGCGGCGGGCAAGGAGAGCGCCATCGCCATCTATGACATCGGGGAGCTTCAGTTTCTTTACGTCACGCACTTGCCCTCGAGAAGCTTCGTACACTCTCCGCTTTGGCTATCGCGCAACAAATTTCAATCGCGCAGCGCCGGCGGCAAGCCGTTCTTCAGTCGTAGTGACGCCGATTCCGGCCGCGTTGTTGCGTTTGCGGTCGTCGGCGACTATCTGATTCTGGGCACAAAGGACGATCTGGTGGCCGGCGCCCTGGAACTCTATTCTGGAAGCAAGGGCCATACCCTGGCGCAGGAAGGCTGGTTTTCGCAGGCCCTGGCTGCGGCCCCGGCTGCGCCCGGCGACTTGCGCATGGTCCTGCACATGGAGAAGGTCGCGGTGACACCGCATTTCCGGACGTACTGGATCCAGCAGAACATCACCGAAATGCGCGGCCACTCGGCTGCGGTGTCCGACCTGTATCGCGAAGGCGCAGTGTATCGCGAGGAGCGCGTTCTGCTGCCGGCGAAAAAGGTCGAAGACGACGCGGTGCTGACGCAGTCTGCTCAGGCGGTCACCGGGCTGCTGCCGCTGGTGCCGAAAGACTATGGCTTTTACCAGGCGAGTTCAACCGACGCGAAGAGCAGCCTGGCGGTGGTCGAAGGAAAAATCCTGGCGCCGCACTTTGGCGCGGCGCCTGTCGAAAAACTTGCGCCCCAGGTGCAGCTCACCAGCGGAGAAACAGGATCAGGGTCCGATCTGGAAACGCGGATTGACGTGGAACAAACTCCGCGCGTTGCCAATGAGAGCGCCATGACCGGGCTGCAAAAGCAATTTGATTTGGCGGACCCGCAGGCGTTGCTGGTGTTGCAGGGCGCGCGCAAGAACAAAGACGGCGTTCTGCTCAGCATACCTACCGTGGTGGTTGTCGCTGCGGCCGGCAGCTGGGACGTCGCCGCAATGCAGAAGACGGTCCAGGACAGTGTTGCTCCCGGCATCACGGCTTCGCGGCTCGGCGTCCAATGGCGCGAGGTCAAAGATGCAGGCGGCTACTACGAGTTTGACGGTCTGTATCCGGTGCAGATGGCCTTGCGGGGCAGGCTTCTGTATTTCTCCAACAATGCCGGTCTGCTGGCCTCTGTGTTGCAGACAAATCAGGCCGCTGCGGCCCAGCCCGTAAGTTACGCGGCGGGTTTCAGCCATTCGCGCGAGCGACAGAACTTTTACGACCTCGCCACGCTGGCCGACCAGGGGGCCACGGGCCGCCGGGCATCAACAGACAGCCCGGAACATGAACCGCAGTTTTTCTCAAACAACGTAAGCAGTTTCAGCCGAGCGTTTGCGCGGCTTGATTCCGAAGAGATTACGACGCACGCGATGAAAGATAAAATAGTGCAGACGGTAATCTATCGTTGGACAGAATAAAGCCGGACACAATAACTCCGCACGCCATAACGCCGAAGCGGCTGGCAGCGACGGCGCTTGCCGTGCTCTGCCTCTGGCAAACCTCCGCGTACGCCAACGGTCCTTGCGGCGATCTTCACGCGCAATCTGCCCAAGCCGTGCTGGCTAGAGACTTTTCCTCGCCGGGTTTGTCATTTCTTCTGTTGAATGAAAGAGGCGAGGTCATTGCCCACCGTTGGCCTTCACCGGAACGCGAGACTCCGGTTGGCTCGCTGATCAAACCCTTTCTTGCCGTGGCCTACGGTCGCACGCACGATTCCTTTCCCGTGTTTCATTGCTCCGGAATGCGGACCTGCTGGCTGCCGCGGGGACATGGGACATTAGGCATCGCGCAGGCAATTGCCGTCTCCTGTAATTCCTATTTTCACCAGCTCTTGTCCAATGCTGGTCCGGAATTTGCCAAGCCCACGCTCGAAACCTTTGGGCTGAAGACAAACGATAACGCCGGCAACGACCAGGTAGATTTGTTCGAGCAGGGCCGCGGATGGAAGGCGCCGCCTTTGCAACTTGCGCGCGCGTATTTGGATCTGACCAATCATTCCCGCGAAGACGCCGTAGCGCCGGTGCTACGTGGAATGGCGATGTCCGCGCGTAAGGGTACCGCATCTGCCTTGGCCAGCGAGTTGCGTAACTGGCCCATGCTGGCCAAAACCGGCACCGCGCCGTGCATCCATCGAGTGAGAGCTCCGGGCGACGGACTGGCTGCAGTGTTGGCGCCAGCGGACCATCCAAATCTGGTGTTGCTGGTGCGTGTCCACGGAAAGCCCGGCTCCGCGGCCGCTGCCGTGGCCGGCCGAATGATTGCAGCCATTGAAAAAAGTGGTCCCCGGCAATGATGATGAACAGATACGCGCTCATCTTGTTTCTTAGCTCGCTTTCCGCCGGCGCCACTTCCAAAGAGGTGGAAGTGGGAGTCCTCGGGCTTTTCCATCCCAGGGAAGTTGTAGTACTCACGGTCGAAGGAAGTGCGCTCGAATGCGGAACCCAACCGGGAAATCAGACTTCCAGTCATCACTGGCAGGTCCAACTGGCCCGCACTCAAATGAGAATTGCCGCGGACGGCCGCGTCCTGAGTGCTCCCGCGCTAAGCTGCGATGATGGCCATGGAAGCGAAACAGAATTCCGCATCTCGATCCCGGGCAAAATCTCGCGCCGCTATCGCGGCCGGTTGGAAATCAAGCCGGGACGGAATGAACTGCTGGTAATTGTCAGCATGGAACTGGAAACCGCCGTTGCTTCTGTCGTGGCCGCGGAGAGTCCTCCCGGCGCGCCCATGGAGGCATTGAAAGCGCAAGCCGTAGCTGCCAGATCGTTTCTGGTGGCAGGTGGAAAGCGCCATCGCGACTATGACTTCTGTGACACTACGCACTGCCAGTTTCTGCGAGAACCTCCGGTCCCAACGTCTCTCGCTTGGCAGGCCATGATGGCTACCCGCGGATTAGTACTAGCGTATCGCGGTCAAGCCTTTGCCGCGATGTACAGTGCAAGCTGCGGAGGTAGAACACATTCTTTGGGAGAGCTAGGAATATCAGTGCGGGACTATCCATATTATTCGGTTGAATGTAGCTATTGCCGCCGGCATCCGAAGAAGTGGGCCACGCGACTGGACCGGTCGGATGCGTCCAATCTCAACTCCACAGAGAGTTCCCGGCTCCAACTGGCGCGCAGGCTGGGATGGAAGACCGTACCCAGTAACTCCTACTCCACGCGGCAGGAGGCGAACTCGGTCATATTGGAAGGCACGGGCGCTGGGCACGGAATTGGTCTGTGCCAGAGCGGCGGCGCTGCGATGGCCCGGGACGGCTCTACGTTTGTTGAAATCCTGAAATATTACTATCCAAATACGATCTTGAAGACCATCTAGGCCAATTCCATCCTCATTTTGCGCTTAACTATTTGTGATTTCTGGCCGATACAACCATAGAATCACTTCCAGGCGGACGCCCGGCCATAGTATGGTTGTCTGGACGACCACCAGTGGCGGCTAGAGGGGACTAAGAAAGACCTATGTTTGGACCGCTCGCTACCAGCGATCACATATATTCTCTGGCTTCTTCCCTGGATACACCCTGGCTCCAGAGCGGATGGTTGATTGCTCTGTGCGTTGTAGTGGCGGGTGTGGCAATCTTTGGGTTATACCGCTTGCGGGTGGCACAAATTGTCAGTACCGAAAAGAAACTCCGCGAGCTGGTCAGCGCTCGCACCGCCGAACTGCAGCAAGCCAAAGAAGCTGCGGAGGCCGCCGACCACATCAAGAGCGATTTTCTTGCCAACATGAGCCATGAAATCCGCACGCCTATGAACGGCATTGTGGGCATGACGGAACTGGCGCTGGAAGGCGAACTGAGTCCGGACCAGCGAGACTGTCTGAACATGGTGCGCTCTTCCGCCAACGGCCTGATGGGCATCATTAACGACATTCTCGATTTTTCGCGGATCGAATCAGGAAAACTCAAGCTCGATCCGGTCCCGATTGATGTCCATGAACTACTCGGTGATAGCGTGAAGGGCCTGGCCCTGCAGGCCCATCAAAAGGGCCTGGAACTTTCCTATTTTATGGAGCCCGGCGTTCCGCGACGGATCCTTGCTGATCCGGTGCGCGTCCGTCAGGTGATCACAAACATTATCAACAACGCCATCAAATTCACCACGCGGGGCGAAGTCGTGGTGACCGCCAGTACGGAACGGCAAGCCGGCCAAGAGGTTGCCTTGCGTTTCAGCGTAAGAGATACGGGTATCGGCATTGAAGAAAAGAAGCAGAGGCTGATCTTCAACGCTTTCGAGCAAGCCGATATGTCCTCCACCAGAAAGTACGGGGGCACCGGCCTGGGACTGGCAATCTCGTCACGCCTTGTCAACATGATGGGAGGCCGGGTGTGGCTGGAAAGCAAACCTGGCCAGGGTAGCACGTTCCACTTTACGATCGAAGCACGGACGGTGCAGGAACAGGAAGCTGCAATGCACCCGGAATTGCGGGGATTACCCGTGTTGATCGTGGATGACAATGAGACGAACCGTCGTATTCTGGAAAAAATTGTCCGGTCATGGCAGATGGAGCCACAGCTTGCCGACAATGGGGAAGCGGCCATTGCAACGGTGATGCGCGAACGGCAAAACGGAAAGTACTTCGCGCTGGTCCTGCTGGACTGCCAGATGCCGGGAATGGATGGATTCACAACGGCGCGGACCATACGCGACGCGCTCAAAGACAAGAGTGCGGCTATCATGCTTCTGACTTCGCATCACAACACCGAGGATTCCAAACGTTGCGAACAAGCTGGGATCTCTGAATACATGATCAAGCCGGTACGACCCGCGGAGTTGCGTGCCGCGATGCTTAAAGTTCTGGGCCGGCTGGCTCAACACGTCGTTGTGCGGCCGTCGGAAGCCGCTCTGGCTACCGATGTCCAGAAGCTGCAGGTCCTCGTGGCCGAAGACAATCACGTCAACCAACTGCTGGCCCGCCGCCTGCTGGAGTCCATGGGACACGTCGTAACCGTGGTGGAGAATGGCAAAATGGCAGTCGAGACATTGGAACAAAAGCCTTTCGATCTTGTCTTTATGGACATTCAAATGCCCGAACTCGATGGTTTGGAAGCCACCGCGGCCATTCGCGCCCGCGAGCGGCAAGGCTCCGGCCACATTCCGATCATTGCCATGACAGCCCACGCCATGACCGGCGATCGTGGACGCTGCCTCCTGGCAGGCATGGACGACTACCTTGCCAAACCGGTCTCCAAACAGGAACTGGCGCGCGTGATTGAGTATTACTATCTGGGCAAACCGCCAGTTCAGGACCGCGCGTCCACCGATTCAAGCCGCATTCCGCTTGCCGGATTGCCTCTCCGTTAAGACTGACGTTCAGCGCTTTCACCAATGCGTCTATCGTGGTACGCATCCAGCCCGCGGCCCAGTTGTGCCAGCGATTCACTAACGGGTTCCGTAGCCGCGCCCACGCCAATCCTGAAACGGTCCGGCGATTCAAAGAAACTGCCCGGGACCACGGTGGTATCAAATTTGTCGCGGAGCAGCGCGCAAAGATCACCAACGTCGCCCTGCTTGAGCCGCGGGAAGACGACGGTCCCATACTCCGGCCAGAAGCAATCGAGATCGTCACGCGAAGCCAGGAAGTCGTGCAGCAGTTTGCGGTTGGTTTCCAGCAGCGTCTTCATGCGCGCCGAGATTCGCCCCAATTTCTCGAAAGCCGCTGCGCCCATCAGTTCCGTGGGGTGGCCGTAGGTTGATCCATGAACATCGTTGATGTGCCACATGCGCGCGGCCAATTCCGGCGCGGCCAGTATCCATCCACAGCGCAGGCCGCCCAGCCCGTAGGCTTTGGTAAGACTGCTGGTTATGACAAAACGCTCGGGGTCAATATGGAATGCGGTTTGCGGCTGCGGCTCAAACAGCATCTCGCGATAGACCTCATCCACCAGGACGTACGCGCCGTTTTTCCGCGCCAGGGTGGCAATCTCACCCAATACGGAGTCCGTTGCCAGCGCACCACTGGGATTGTGCAGGTTGCAGAGCGCGATCAGGCGCGTGCGCGAAGTGAGATTGCGTTCCAGATCTTCGATGTCAATTGCAAAGTTCTTTTCTGCGGGCCGCTGAAATCGCTTGATCTCCAACCCCAGATAGCGGGCAGCGTTCAACAGCGGATCGTACGAGGGTTGTTCAACCAGAATCTCGTCTCCTGGCTCGGTGGTCGCGGCCAGCGCCAGATAATTTGCCAGGGACGTTCCCATCGCGCTGACGACACATTCCTGCGGCACGCGATAACGCCGGGCGATGGCCTGGAGCATCGGCTCGTAGCCGTAGTTGTTGACGCCATTGATCTCCAACTGCTCCATGGTCACTCCCAATTCAGCGAGTGGCAGCGACGCCATCCCGCTGCCTGAAAGATTGAACCGTGCGTTGGAGTGCAACTTGGCCCATTCCATGTAGCGAGAGCGCGTCGTGCTTCGACGAGAAATCATGCGGGCGAGGTCCCTTTCGTTTTGTATTTCCACAAAAAATAGACCGGCACGCCGGAAACCAGTATGCCCATTCCGATCAACGGTTTGCCAGGATAGCGGTAAATCGTGTTGGCCACGACGCCGGCGCAGGCAAGACAGAACAGCGCGGTAGTTACGGGGTGTCCGGGCATTCTGACCGTTGCAGCCTGCGGACTGCGGCGGCGCAGCACAAACAGACAACTCGCGGACAAGCCAAAGAATATCCAGTCCATGGAAGTTACGTAGTTGAGGATCTGCCCGTAGCTTCCGGAAAGCAGGATCACGATCGTCCACACGCTCTGCAGGGCAATGGCGACGACAGGCACGCGCGTCCGCGGATGCACCCAGGCAAGCTGACTGAAAAACACGCCGTCTTCCGCCATGGCAAAATAAACGCGCGGCGCGGTCAGCACGCTCTGACTGAGAAAACCGAGCGTTGAAATGGTGATTCCCAGAGCGATGATCCTGGCGCCGGACGGGCCCATGGCAACGCGCATCACGGCCGAAGCCGGGGTTTGTGTCTCTGCCAGCGCCGTGACGCCCAAAGCGCGCACACACACAAAGTTGACCGCGGTATAGAGCAACGCCACTCCAATCACCCCGACAACCAGGGCCCGAGGCAGGTCGCGGCGCGGTTCTTTGAGTTCTCCGGCAACGAAACACGCGGTTTGCCATCCGCCATAGGCAAACAGCACGGGAACCATGGCCGCGCCAAAAGACGAGATCAGTCCTGGGGAAACCGGCTGGTCGAGTACCGGATGAATGTGAAACAGCGAAGTCTTCACCAGCAGCGCTCCCGCGACAACCAGCATCAAGATGGCAAAGATCTTGATGACCATCAGAACGCTCTGCACCGTCCCGCCGGTGCGCACACCCAGGCAGTTGACGATGGTCAGAACAGTCAAAGTCACGAGCGCCATCTGCCAATCCGTAGCGTGCCCGCCGCTCAGCTCCAGGAAGTAGCGGGAAAACGTGACGGTCACAGCGGCCATTCCGCCCGTCTGGATCACCAGCAGCAATACCCAGCCATAGAGAAACGCCAGCAGGGGATGGTATGTCTCACGCAGGTAAGCATACTGTCCGCCAACGCGCGGCATGCGGTCCGCGAGTTCCGCGTAGATGAAAGCGCCGGTAAGCGCGATCACGCCGCCGGCAATCCACGCGCCCAGGACCAGCATGGGCGTATGGACCTGGCGGGCCACAACATAGGGGTTCATGAAAATTCCCGAACCAACCGTGCCGCCCATGACCAGCATGACGGCGTCGAAGAGGCCGAGCCGTCTCGCCAGTGGCCGCGGGGAAACCGGCTGCGCTTGTGTCGTTGTTCCTGAGGAGTTCAAGTCGTTCACTATTCAGCAATCCGGCGCGCCAAGTCAAACAGCCCGGCGGATTCTATAATCTCGGGGAGGAAACTGCCATTCGCGTTCTCATGATCGGCGGTACACGCAACCTTGGATTGTCCATCGTCGAACTGCTTTGTCAGCGCGGCCATTCTGTCGCGGTCTTCAATCGCGGTATCACAGCCGGAGAGCTTCCTGTGGCAGTCGAACGGTTGTATGGAGACCGCGGGAAACGACAGGAGGTGCAAAGGGCAATCGGCAGCCGCAGTTTTGACGCTGTCATTGATACAGCACTTTACACCGGCGCCGATACGCGCACGACGATTGATGTTCTGAAAGACAAGACCGGTCATTACGTCTTTATCAGCACGGGTCAGGTTTATTTGATACGCAAAGATCTCGTCCGCCCGTTCCGTGAAGAGGACTATGACGGAGAGTTGATGACGCCGTCTGCGCCGGACCACGCGGACTATAAAGACTGGCTCTACGGCAAAGACAAGCGCGATGCAGAAGACCTCCTGTTTCAGTCGTGGGACAAAGAGCGTTTTCCCGTAACCTCTCTGCGGCTGCCGATGGTCAACAGCGAGCGTGATCACTACGGCCGCATTCTCGGCTACGTTAGACGGCTGGAAGACGGCGGCCCGATTCTTGTTCCCGAAGGCAACGCCTTGTCGCTGCGCCATGTATATGGCGAGGACGTGGCCAAAGCCGCGGTGGCCTTGATTGAATCCGGCCGCGGAAAAGGCATTGCGTTGAATCTTGCACAAGACGAGACGACCTCCCTGGAAGAATTTCTGACCATGATCGCCGGAATACTTTCCGTGGATTTTAAGACCGTGAAATTTCCGCGGACCAAGCTGGGGTCGCTGAAACTCCTGCCGTCGTGCTCTCCGTTCAGCGATCCTTGGATGTCGGCCCTGGACAATTCGCGCAGCAAGAACCAATTTGGCATTCAATACACTCCGTTGCGTGAATACTTGCGGCACGTCGTTGCGCATTACAAAGACAATCCTCGATTGGTCCCCGAAGGTTACAAAACGCGCGAACTGGAACTGCGAGTTGCCGCCGAAATTCGGCAGTAAGCTAGGAAAGCGCTTGCGCGGCGTTCGAGCGAAAGCGCTCCATGTCGCGGCCGATGGTCCGCGAGCCGGCCCATAGCACCAACGCCAAACCCAACGACAGCACCGGGATTACCAGCATGGCTTGCTGCAGGCCGGCCGCCTTGAAGGCTTCGGTGACTTTTTCTGAACCGGCAAGTGTTGCGGCATGGCGGGCAAACTTGTCGCTCAGGCTGCCAATAATTATCGTGCCCCACGAAGCGCCGCCCAGGTACATCACGACAAAATAAATGGCCATGCTGGTGCCGCGCAGTGCCGGCGCCACAATCTCCTGCAGGGAAGCGTAGACCAGACCGTAATACATATTGAGCAAACCATAAGTCAGAGTCAGCAAGGGCAGTGCGACTGCCAGCGCGCCATACGACTGATGTATTCCCATGTAGGCCAGCGGCGCAGACACCAGCGATGCCACCGCTGCGATCACCATGCGGCCGCGGCAGCTGCCGCGTACAACACGGTCGCCCAGCATGCCGGCAAGAAACCCGCCGAGAATTCCTCCAACCGCGTACACCCAACCGGTCTTGATTCCGGCCTGCGCTACGTTCATGTGATGAATGCGGGCAAAGAAGGCCGGCATAAATGTTCCAATGGCGTACAAGTTGAAATTTACCAGCGCGCCGGAGATTGCAATCCACCAGAATGCCGGAATGCGCAGGACCTGCCCAAATGAGCCTGCAGGCGCTGTTTCATGCGGCTCCGAGGCGCCGCGCGCCGGCTCGTGCAGCGTAAGCAAAAGCGGGATGAGGAGCAGCGCCGGTGCAGCAGCCCAAATCATGGCCCACCGCCAGCCGTACGCTTGTGCGATTTGTCCGCTGAAGAAAAAACTTAGCGCTCCGCCGATCGGAACGCCCAGCATGAAAAGGGCGAGCGGCCCTGCGCGCCGCGCTGGCGGATAAAGATCGCCAATCCAGCTTGTCGCTGTTGGCGCGCACGCTGCTTCGCCGACTCCTACTCCCAAACGCGTGACGACGAGCATGGGATAACTGAAGACCCAGCGCGTGCAGGCAGTGAGCGCCGCCCACACGATGATTCCAACACTCAGCAGCTTCTTGCGGCTGACTTTGTCGGCCAGGCGGCCCAGCGGAAGTCCGACCAGACCATACAGGACGGTGAAAGCCGTGTTGATCAATCCGATCTGTGTATCGGAAAGGCCAAACTCCTTGCGGACGGGCTCTACGACTGCGCCGGCCACATGGCGGTCATAGAAATTCAGAATATTGACGGCCACGAGAATAGCCAGAGACCACTTCGCATACCTGGCTGGTGTGGCTGCTTCAGGTCGTCCTTCAGTCATTGGTCCTGGCCTATCGAGTGCTTCCGGCTTCTCCGCCTCTTGCGGCCGCGGCTGCGGCCTGCGCTGCAGCCAACCGCGCGGTGAGCACGCGATACGGAGAGCACGAGACGTAATCCAGACCGACACCGTTCAAAAACTGAACGGATGACGGATCGCCGCCATGTTCGCCGCACACGCCGATCTTCAGCTTGGGGCGGGCCTTGCGTCCGCGCTCAATGGCCATCTTAACCAGTTCGCCGACGCCTTCGCGGTCGAGGACGGCGAACGGGTCCTGTTTCAGGATGCCGCGCTCGAGATAGTCGGGCAGGAATTTGCTTGCATCGTCGCGCGAGAACCCGAATGTTGTCTGCGTAAGATCATTCGATCCGAAAGAGAAGAACTCGGCCTGGCCGGCAATGTCCGCGGCGACCAGGCAGGCGCGAGGCAGCTCGATCATGGTGCCCACCAGATAGTCAACGCGCACGCCGGCCTTCTCAAAAACTTCTTCAGCAATACGGCGGACGATCGCTTCCTGGTTCGTATATTCCTTCGCCAGGCCAACCAGCGGGATCATGATTTCCGGTATCGCTTTTATGCCCGCTTTTTTCGCCAGGACGGCGGCTTCGCAAATCGCGCGCGCCTGCATCTCCGAGATTTCCGGATACGTGATGCCCAGGCGGCAGCCCCGATGTCCGAGCATGGGATTGAGTTCATGCAGGCTTTCGGCGCGTTGCAGAATGGCTTTGGCTTGCTCGATCTCTTTGGCGCTGGCTTTATTTCTTTCGAGTTCGGCGATTCTTTCTTCCAGTTCCGTCCGGTTGGGCAGGAATTCGTGCAGCGGCGGATCCAGTAGGCGGATGGTGACGGGCAGTCCGTCCATGGCCTTGAAGAGGCCAAGGAAATCTTCGCGCTGCATGGGCAGAAGATTGTCCAGCGCCTTACGGCGGCTGGGCTCGTCGTTGGCCAGGATCATTTCCCGCATGTGCTCAATGCGGTCTTCGGCAAAGAACATGTGCTCGGTGCGGCACAGGCCAATGCCTTCGGCGCCGAACGCGCGGGCCTGAATGGCGTCGCGGGGAATATCGGCGTTGGCGCGTACGCGCATGCGACGGAACGGCTCGGCCAACGTCATGAACTTCTGCAGCAGCGGATCGTCCGGCGAGGCGGCGGACGTGGGCAGCTTGCCCAGGATGACGCGGCCGGTGTTGCCATCGAGTGACAGCCAGTCGCCACGCCGCAGCACGCGGCCGTGGATGCGCATTTCCTGCGTTTTTTCGTTGATCTCCAGTTCACCGGCGCCGGCAACGCAGCATTTGCCCATGCCGCGTGTGACGACAGCCGCGTGGCTGGTCATGCCGCCGCGCGAGGTCAGAATGCCGGCCGCGACTTCCATTCCGGCAATGTCTTCCGGAGTGGTTTCCGCGCGCACCAGAATCACCGCATGATCGCGCCTGGGGCCGGCCATGGCCACGGCGTCTTCCGCGGTGAATGAAATCTGTCCTACGGCCGCGCCCGGAGACGCCGGCAGTCCCTTGGTGAGCACCACAGCGTCGCCGGAAGATTCATCGAGATTCGGGACCAGGAAGTCATAAAGCTGGTTGGGCTCCACCCGGAAGATGGCTTCTTCTTTATTGATCAGGCCTTCGTCGATCATGTCCAGCGCGATTTTAACGGCGGCCCTTCCGCCGCGCTTGCCGTTGCGCGTTTGCAGAAGATAGAGCTTGTTTACCTCCACGGTAAATTCAAAATCCTGCACATCGCGATAATGTTTTTCCAGCAGGGAAGTGGCGCGGCGCAATTCGTCGTAGACCGGCGGCATCAGGTCTTTCAGTTCCGCTAGAGGACGCGGCGTGCGGATCCCGGCCACAACGTCTTCGCCCTGGGCGTCCGGCAAGAACTCGCCATAGAATTCATTGGCGCCGGTGGCGGGATTGCGCGTGAACCCCACTCCGGTGGCGCTGGTTTCGCCCATGTTGCCGAAGACCATCTTTTGCACGTTGACCGCGGTCCCGAGGTCGTCGGGAATATCGGCGATGCGGCGGTAGTGGCGCGCGCGCGCATTGTTCCACGAACGGAAAACCGCGTCGCGGGCCATCACCAGTTGGGTGCGCGCGTCCTGGGGAAAGTCCTTGCCGGTTTTTTCGCGGATGAGTTTCTTGAAGCGGGCGATGATCTTCTTCAACCTGTCGACGCCGTCTTTTGTTTCAGGCTCCTCGGACTCGGCGTGGGTGAACTGCTCGCGGGGAATTTCCAGCACCACGGTGCTGAACATCTGAATCAGCCGGCGGTAGCACTCGTAGGCAAATTCCGGATTGCGGGTGCGCCTGGCTAGGCCGTCCACTGTCTGGTCGGTCAGACCGAGGTTGAGGATGGTGTCCATCATCCCGGGCATGGAGAATTTCGATCCCGAGCGCACGCTGACCAGCAGCGGCTGGTCTTTGTCGCCGAGCTTCTCGCCGGTAAGTTTTTCCAGACGCGCCAACGCCGCCTGCATTTCGTCTTCCAGTTCCGCGGGCACGGAGTTGTTTTTCAAATACTGACGGCAAGCCTCGGTCTGGATGGTGAATCCCGGAGGCACCGGCAGCCCGGCGTTGGTCATTTCCGCGAGTCCGGCGCCTTTTCCGCCAAGCTCGCCTTTCATCTTGCCGTTGCCCTCGGCGTTGCCGCCGCCAAAAAAGAAAACGTATTGTGTGGCGCTGGTTCGGCTGGTTACCGGCTCGGATTTTGCAAGCGTGCTCATGAAACACTTCCCCTCAGGCTGGACGCGAGCCTGTATCTGTATTTGCTTACCGTAAATCTTTGTTTACTGCAGGTTGCTTTTCCGTCAAGTCTTTTTCCGTCAAGTCTTTTTCCGTTAAATCCAGGACTGCTTCCAATACGCCGGCCTCGGCCATGGCAAACCGGAAACCGACTCGGGCGAAAAGGTCCCTCATATTGTAATTCTCGGCCAGCAAGGTGCCGAAAAGCTGGGATATTCCTTCGCGGCGCGCAATATCAACAATGCATTGTAACAAGCGGCCGCCCAGTCCGCGGTTCTGATGTTTATCGGCCACGATGAACGCCACCTCGGCGCAGTTGCCGGTGTGGTTGCGGACCAGCCGGGCGACGCCGGCCATCCGCTTCGCGCCGTCTTCTTCGTACTCGGCCACCAGCGCGATTTCACGGTCGTAGTCCGTGAAACACTTTGTGGTGAGACGCTCGTGCGTAATCCGCTGAGGGAGCTTTATGGGAAGGAAGTAGCGCAGGTAGACGCTTCTCTCCGACAGTTGATGGTGAAAATCCACCATGAGCGGCTCGTCGTCCGGCCGCACGGGACGTAGAGTGAATTGCATGCCATCGGTGGTTTCAAACGAAGAAACGTACTGCGTGGGATACGGACGAATGGCCGATCGGGGCAGGCTGCTGTCGGCAACCTCGGCCGGGTGGAGAATGACGCGGGCATCCAGCGCCAACAGCACGCCGGGCCCGGCCAGCAGGGGATTGATTTCAATATCGGCAATGCGCGGGTTTTCGATCACCAACTCGCTGAAGCGGACCAGCAGTTCTTCCAGCTTGCCCAGGTCTACTGGTTTGTTTCCGCGGACACCTTGCAGGGCATGGAAAATACGCGTGCCTTCCATCGCGCGCCGCGCCAGGGTCGTGGTCAGCGGGGGCAGGGCGTGAGCGTTGTCCCGCAGCACTTCCACCAGTTGCCCGCCCAGCCCGAAAACCAGTACCGGTCCAAATTGTGGGTCCGTCGAGCTGCCGAGAATGAGCTCGTAGCCAAAGTCCTGAATCATGGGCTGGACCGTCACTCCAAGAAAAACGCCGGGTTGAGAGAACGCCGTGTGAATTTCCGCGTATGCCGCGCGGACAGCGGCGGCATTTGCCAGCTTGAGCTTCACGCCGCCCTGGTCCGATTTGTGCGTGATTTTTTCCGAATGCAGCTTGAGCACAACGGGATAGCCGATGGTTTCCGCCGCAGCAACGGCTTCGTCCGCCGTCCTGGCCATCCTGGTTTCCGTGACCGGCAGATCGTAAGCGGCGAGGACTTGTTTGGACTCCTGCTCCGTCAGGACCGTGCGGCCGGATTTTTGCGCCGCGGAAATAATCTCCGCGACGCGTTTAGGGCCGTTTTCCGGAAGCGCGCCGGCAAATACGGGAGTTTCGTACAGCGATTGCAGGTTCTGGCTGTAGCGCCACATGTACGCAAAGCTGCGCGCGGCGTCATCGGGATATTCAAACGTGGGAATGTGCGCTTCGTTGAGCACGTTGGAAGCCAGTTGCATGCGGTTGCCGCCCATCCAGCTGACCAGCAGGGGCTTGGTGAAAGCTTCAGCGGCCTTGCTCAGCATGCCCGCGGATTTTTCCGGCTCCGTCATGCCCTGCGGAGCAAGAATAGAAAGCACGGCGTCACAGTTGGGATCGCGCGAGACGATCTCGATGGCCTTGACGTAATTTTCCGGCGTGACGTCGCCGAGGGTGTCCACGGGATTGGCGTGGCTCCAGGCCGGGGGCAGAAACGCGTTGAGCGCGTTGTTGGTCTCCGACGAGAGCTGGGCCAGTTGTCCGTTGTTTGAGAGCAACGCGTCCGCGGCCAGTACTCCGGCGCCGCCGGCGTTGGTGACCACGGCCAGCCGCGGGCCTTTGGGGCGAGGCTGCTTGCCTAAGACTTCGGCCATGTCGAACAGCTCGGAAATATTGGACACGCGAAGGATTCCACACCGCCGAAAAGCCGCTTCAAACACTTCGTCGGTGCCGGTGATGGCGCCGGTGTGCGACGCGGCGGCCTTGCGCGCGGCTTCCGTCCGGCCCGGTTTGATGATGATGATCGGTTTCTTCAGCGCGACTTCACGCGCCGCCGACAGGAAGCTGCGCGCGTCGCCGATGGATTCCATGTAGATCAAAATGCTGGAAGTATATCCATCATCGCCAAAGTGGTAGATCAGGTCGCCCCAGTTCACGTCCACCATAGAGCCCACGGAGACGAACCCGCTGAAGCCCACATTTTCCCGGCGGCTCCAGTCGAGAATCGCGGTGCACAGCGCGCCACTCTGGCTGAGAAAGGCCAGCGATCCGGGCAGGGCATTGGACTGCGCGAAAGTGGCATTCAGTCCAGTGCGCGGATTCATCACGCCCAGGCAGTTGGGCCCGATGATCCGTATGCGTCCCGAGGCCGCGATCTGCTGGATCTCCCGCTCGCGCTCCCGTCCAGCCGCGCCTAGCTCTGAGAATCCGGCGCTGATCACAATGGCACCGCGCACCCCGGCGTCCGTGCATTCGCGGAGAACACCGGCCACCGTGTCCGCCGGAGTGATGATCACAGCCAGGTCCACCGGTTCGCCAATCGCCGCAATGCTGGGATAGCAGCGGATTCCCAGCACGTTGCCGCGGCCCGGGTTCACGGGAAAGATGGTGCCCCCAAAGGGCTGGGCCATCAGGTTTCGCAGAACAGTGCGGCCCACACTGGCCGGCTTTTCCGTAGCGCCGATAACGGCCACGGTCCGCGGCTGAAAGATCGCGGTCAGGGGCCCCTGCCCGGTGCAGTTGGCCAGCTGGCTGGTTCCGAGTTCAGTCTCAGGCTTGGTACTCATGGTTTCTCTATCCTAACTCTGGCGGCGTAGCTAAAGACGTGACCGGCCTCACAGCCGAAATCGGGGACCCTACCCCCCTCCCCCGCTGATCCCAATGATCACAATAATCATTGGGGTTTACAGGGGGGTATCCCAATGAGATCCCAATTTTTACTGGGTCTGAGCAGATGTGACATGCATGAAACCCAATAAAACTGCGGCTTCCAGCGATTTCAGGCCTTTGGTTTTTATTGTCTTTTCTCCCAGATCCCTATATCTAAAGGACTTAGGCAAGATATTGGGCAGATCGGGAGGGGCTGCCCGACCACCAGTGCTATCGATCTATCACGTTCAATCTAAGGGGCTTAGATGGTTTGCAACACAAAATACTTTGGACACGCAAAAGATCCGTTGCGGTGCAAAAACACGAATCGCCACAGCCTCGGCGTGGTGGCGAGATTCAAGAACGATATAGCAAATAAAAGGCGAAATTTCAAGTAGAAAATCGAAATGGGTGGTATGGTCGGCGGGAGTGGGCGGGTTGCGGGGAGTCGCCGGGGAGAAAACAACACATTTCCAGCAGTTCGCATCCCAAGCTTGGTGGTAGTAGCCGGTGTCTGAGGAAAACATAAGACGCGTGAAAGAGCAGTTCCGCAAGGCGCTGGGGCGCGATCTTACCTTGGAGGAGCAGAAGTATCTTGCGCTCTCAGCCGCGGCTGTTCCCAGTGAAACCCCAGACCTCAAGGTAAAACCAAAACTCCTGAAAAAAGCCTGACCGGGCTTCTTCTCCGTTTTTCATTGTTACCCTGACACAGTCGATTTAGAATCTCGCCGACAAGTGCCACTCATCCCAGGCAATAGCGGCATAACTTAACAGGAGGAGACCATGTTTTTCAGCAAAACCTCAGTTCGTTCCATCTTGCTTACGGTGATATGCATTGCGCTGGTGGCCCTGCCGGCCATGGCGGCGCTCGACGGTTACATCATCATTCGGGGCGTTCGCAGCCGCGTGATCGAGGTGAAGTCTTCGATTGCCTCGCCGCGCGACCCGCAGTCCGGAATGGCCAGCGGCAAACGCCAGCACAAGCCGCTAACCATCGTGAAGGAAGTAGACAAGGCTTCGCCCATGTACATGAAAGCGGCCAGGGAGCATGAAATGCTGGGCGAAGTGGTGATTGAATTTAACCGTCGGGGACAGTCTCCGGAAAAGCTCACGCTGAATAACGCGATGATCACTCAGGTCCGCTTAATGCCGCGCCGCGGCGGGACAGGCGAAGAGGAGGAAATCACCTTCACGTATCAGAAGATCGAGTGGAGCTTAGCGGGCGGAAAGAAGAGCTACGCCGATGATTGGGAGACAACAAGGTAGAGTTCACCGTAATGCGCCGCAGCGGGCACGCCGATCGGCCTGCCCGCCGGGGCCCGCGAACAAGCTCGCTCTGCGGGCCTCACTCGCAGTGCAACGCCACCATAGGATCAACGCTGGCGGCCCGGCGTGCCGGAATGTAGCTCGCCAGCAAACCGATCAGGCCCAGGAGCACAGCAGTGGCCGCGAAGGCCAGCAACATGCTTGTCCGGGAAGAGAACAGCAGCGCAGTCACGAACCGGGACAAGACGTAAGAAGCGACCAGACCGGCGCCCAGTCCAATGCTCAGGACGACCGAGCTTTGGCGGAGCACCATCAGGAGCACGTCGCCTCGTTGCGCTCCCAGCGCCAGGCGGATTCCGATCTCGCGTACGCGCTGGCCCACGGTGTACCCGACCACGCCGTAAATTCCCACGGCGCACAGCAAGACCGCGATGAGCGCGAAGATGGCCAGCAGTCCGGCCCCAAAGCGCGCAGGCCACAAGGTCTGTGAAATCACTTCTCCAATTGGCCAGACGTTGGTCAGAGGCAGGTTGCGGTCCATTCCCTGCACGCGCTCGCGAACGCTGCTTAGGACGGTGTTTGGATCATTGATGGAGTGGAAGAACAGGGTGACTGCCGGGCTGGGGCTTTGCACGAGCGGCAAGTACATATAGGGAATCGGGTCTTCGCCCAGGGTGTTGTACTTGGCGTCGCGGGCCACGCCGACGACCTGTGTCCAGTTGTCGTCGCCGAAAAACTTAAACCGCTTGCCGACGGCATCCTGGTCCGGCCAGAAGCGGCGGGCGGCCGTCTGATTGATGATCGCGACCCTGGGGCTGTCTTCACGTACCCCGGAATCAAACACCTGTCCGCTGACCAGGGGAATCCCCATGGTCTGCAGATAGCCGGGCGCCACGTTGTCAACGGATGACAGCACGCCGTTCCGGGTGGCGCTGCCTTCCTGGCCTTCAGGGAAAACGCTTCGTAAAAAGCCGCCATTGAACAGTGGGATGTTCGAAGACAGCGTAACCGACTTTATGCCGGGCATGGACTCCACGGTTTCCAGGGCGCGCCGCTGGAACTCTTTAACCCGTGGAGGGTCGTAGTTCAGCGCTCCCAGGTCAAACGAAAGCATGGCCAGGTTGTGAGTGTCGAAGCCGGGATCGGTTTGCTGCGCGTTGCGCAGGCTGGCAAGAAAAAGTCCGGCGCCAACCAGGGCGATCAGGGAAAAAGCAACTTGTCCGACAACCAGCACGCTGCGGATGGGAACCCAGCTCTTGGAATTTGGCTCAGCGCCAGCGCGCTCCTTGAGTTCAGAGACCAGGTTCGGACGCGACGATTGCAACGCCGGCACCAGGCCAAAGACCACGCCGGTAAGGACCGCAACGCCTAGAGTAAACAGCAGTACCTTGACGTCCAGCGCAAGGTCGAGATCGGATTGCTGCAAAAATGGCGGGCGGAAATGCCAGAGCAGGTTGCGGCCCTCATAGGCCAGGCCAAGTCCGAGAACTCCGCCGGCCATCGCCAGCAGCGTGGCTTCCGTAAGCAGCTGCGCGACGATGCGGGAGCGCGACGCCCCCAGGGCCAGCCGGATTGAAATCTCGCGTTTTCTGCCAGACGCGCGCGCCAGCAACAGGTTGGCGACGTTGATGCACGCGATCAGCAGCACCAGCCCGACCACGGCCATCATCATGGCGCCGGCTTTGGCAAAATCCCCGCGTTGGTTGGGGTTGATGGTGGATTCCAGCAGTGGTAACGCGGTAAAGCTGCGTGATTTGTTAGGTACCGGGAAGTCGTGCTCCAGGGTTGAGCCGATAGCGCCGAGTTCGCCCTGGACCTGCGCCAGACTTACGCCCGGTTTGAGCCGGCCGACGGCGAAAAAGCCCAGAAACCGCCGTTCGTTGAAGAATCTTTTAGGAAATCCGGAAAGGATCTGGTCATGCATGGACATGGGTATCCACATGTCCGGACCGCCCAGCGTTCCCGTGCCCTGGAATCCGCGAGGGGCCACACCGATGACCGTAAAGCCCTGGCCGTTCAGGAGCACAGCCTGGTTGATCACGCGAGGATTGGAAGCAAATTTCCGCTCCCACAAACCGTGACTGAGGACGATGACCGGCCCCGCGCCGGGCTGAGCGTCTTCGTCGGGACGGAAGGTGCGTCCCATGGCGGCGCGGACGCCCAGCAGGTCGAAATAATTCCCGGACACCAATTGAGTGAAAAACTGGTCCGGCTGGCCGTTGATCGTCAGGCTCACCGGGCCGCCCGTAAACAAGGCAACGTCGGCAAGCGACTGGGAACGGCGCCGGATGTCATCACCGTTCGGAAATGAAATAGGCAGGAAAGTATTGAGCGCGGTCTTGTTGCGCTGGTCGATCGTGAACAGAGAGACGAGGTCTGCCGGGGAACGGACGGGAATCGGATTAAAGAACACGGCGTTGACGACCGTAAAAATGGCGGTGTTGGCGCCAATACCGAGCGCGAGAGTGAGCGCCGCCACCGCGCTGAATCCCGGGGCTTTACGCATGGTGCGGAGGGCGAAGCGGATGTCCTGGCGAAGATTCATGACAGTGTGCTCCTGGCAGAGGCATTAGAGGCTATTTCTAGTCAGACGGCCCTGAAATAGCTTGGTGAGCACATGTTACGTCCGGGAGGGAAGGCAGCACAATCGTGCCGATTCTTTCGCACTCGATTGCTGACCTCTTATTTTTGGGGTGAAGCAGGTGTCTGTTCGAGGACATGGTGGGTGAAGCGCAAGCTGCGCAGCCGGAAGGCCAGACCCAGCATGGTTGCGCTGCTGAACAGCGCGTAGAATCCCAGCCATCTTAACGTGCCCTGGAGTTCGCGGGTCCAGCCAGGAAGAAGTTCCAGGCCGAACAGGAGAGATCCCACGCCTGCGGCGGCGAGCAACCATTCGTCCTTGATGTGATGACGCAGCCTCCGGGCCACGCCCAACTCGGTAACGCCCACGAGGACCGCCCAGAGCGCAATGACGTGGATCAGCCGGAGCAGCGTCAGGCCAGGGAGTACGAGCACGGCGGCCCCGGCGGCAAAGGTGGCGGCGCCATCCAGGAGCAGCAGCCAGGGATAGTCTGCGCTGGAGCCGCGCAGGGCCGCCAGCATGGTGAGCACTCCGGTAAACACCGCCAGCAGACCAAAGATCATCACCACCGCCGTAAAGGCGATGGCCCGGAGCAGGAACGGCGGTGTCACCAGCTGCAGGTAAAAAGCCACTGCGGCGAACAGCAGCGCACAGCCGCCACGCCACGCCAGGAGCCACCAGTTCTGTATCAGCACGCGGACCACTGATATTCCTTGCCGGCAATAGTTTGCCGCTTGCATTGTGCCACACGCGGGGTGCAGCCGGGGCCCCGGAAGACGCCAAAATTCAAGATTCAAGAAGCCGGGAAATCGGCAGGAATAAATGTCCCGAATTCTGGTTCTCGTAGAAGTCAGATCAAAACTTCAGCTGGGAGAGAGGCGACACATGGCGACTAAACACACAAAGCATGATCACATAGTGCATGATCACAATGGCGACGGCATTGACCGCAGAGGCTTTCTCAAGTGCATGGCCTGGGCCGGCACCGGAGTGGTCTGGACCATCGCGGCCGGGGGCATTCCCACTTCCCGTGTTTTTGGCCAGATGGGACACCACAAGGCCGGCAAAGGCGACTTTCACTTTCTTCAGATCAGCGACAGTCACATTGGTTTCAACAAGCCGGCGAACCCTGACGTGAGCGGCACTCTGCAGGCCACCATAGACAAGATCAACGGCTTACCGGATGCGCCCGAGTTCATGATCCACACCGGCGATCTCACACACTCTTCCAAGCCCGAAGAGTTTGATGCCGTGGCGCAACTCTTGAAAGGCGCCCACACCAAGGAGATCTTTTACGTGCCCGGCGAGCACGACACGAACATCGACGATGGCAAGCAGTACCTTGAGCGTTACGGCAAAGGGACCAAAGGCAAAGGCTGGTACAGCTTTAACCACAAAGGCGTGCACTTTGTCGGCCTGAACAACGTGGTGCAGGTGGAGGGAATGGGAAAACTTGGCGATGAGCAGCTGGAGTGGCTGGAGGGCGACCTGAAGTCGGTTACCAGCAGCACGCCGGTGGTGCTGTTTGCGCACATCCCGCTCTGGAGCGTCTATCCCCAGTGGGGATGGGGCACCGAGGACAGCGCAAAGGCCCTGGCTTACCTTAAGCGCTTCGGGTCGGTGACTTTCCTCAACGGACACATTCACCAGGTCCTGCAAAAAGTTGAAGGAAACGCCACGTTCCATACGGCCATGTCCACCGCTTTCCCGCAACCCGCGCCGGGATCAGCTCCAGCGCCTGGACCAATGAAGGTGCCAGCCGAAAAGCTGCGCTCGGTACTGGGATTGACGGATGTTCACTTTGTCGCCCAGAACCATAGTCTGGCTGTTGTCGATTCTCCTCTGGTTGTCGCTGGTGACGCGCAAGGAAAGCCGACCACCGAGATTTCGGTCCCAGGCCTTCACGCCCCTGCGTACCTGGTGGGATAAGGACATCCATGAACAACGAACCAATGCAGCAGCAACTGTTCCGGCGCCGAATCTCCGCCGAGGGCTGTCTGGGCATCGGCCTGGCAGCCTTCGCGCTGGGGACCATGTTCCTTCTATTTCAGTCTCCTGCCTTTTCCGCCACGCAGGCGGAGGATGGCAAGGGAGATGCCAAACGTGGACTGGAGGTATTCGAAAAGCGCTGCACCGGCTGTCACTCACTCGATGAAGACAAGGAAGGACCCAGGCTTCGTGGAGTGTATGGCAAGAAAGCGGGCACCCTTTCCACCACCTTTGAGTATTCCGCGGCGTTGAAAGCATCCAACGTCACCTGGGACGCTCCTTCATTAAACCAATGGATGGCGGACCCGGAAAAGATCATCCCCAAGAGCGACATGTTTTTCCGCGTTCCTCAGGCCCGTGAGCGAACCGACGTTATCACCTATCTGCAAACGCTGTCCAATAAGGAATGAGAAGGTACGGGCGGTTTCATCGCGAACCGTGATGTTTGATCTTGTCTTGCTCGACCGGCAACGGCGGCCACAGAAACCAGGCATCGGATCTTGTGGTTGCCGTTGTCGCTATTCTCACGTCTTCTCGCCCAACGAGTTTGGTGGATTAAGGGGCGAATTCGACAAGGGCCGCTCTTCTCCAGGTAAGGATTGAAAGAGATCGTGTCCAAGCTGCCACTCGACACAAAAGCGTGGCCTTGGTAGAGCTGTGTCTCTCTCGCGCGGTGGATGGAGAAAGAAGTTCGAGATGGACGCGTTAGAATAATTCATCAAATAATTAATCAGAGGACGCAACTTGTGACTATGAACTCAATCTTTCGTGCCCCGGAACGCTTCATGGGCCTGGCATTGGTAATTTTCTCCCTGGGGACCATGGCACTACTGGCCTGCAATTCTGCGGTCCCAGCCGCGGGACAGGCGGAAAGCGGGGACCCCAAGCGTGGGCAGGAATTATTCCAAAAGCGCTGCACGTCCTGCCATAATCTCGATACAGAAAAGGAAGGCCCGAGGCTCCGCGGGGTATTTGGACGAAAGTCAGCGAGCATCCCCGGCTTCACCTATTCTGACGCCCTGAAAGGCGCCAAGATTACCTGGGACGGTGATTCCCTGAACAAATGGCTTTCAGATACCGATAAGTTCATCCCGGATAATGATATGAATATCAGTCTCAAGAATCCCCAGGAGCGGGCTGATATTATTGCCTACCTCAAGCAGTTATCGACCCAATAAGGGTGGGAGAGACAAGTAATTGCAGGCTGGACTTCGAGTCCAAGGAGCGGAGCTTGAAAAAACGCTGGCGTACAATTCTGCTGGTCTTGATCGTCGTGGTAGTACTGTGTTCACTGTTCGTCCACCCCTTTGGCAACCCGAAGGCCACGCACTCCGACCGGGCGCTGCTGCAAGGCGCCCAGGTGCCGCCGCAGGTCTTCAGCACCATCCAGCGGTCATGCCGGGATTGCCACTCCGAGCAGACCACCTGGCCCTGGTACAGCTACGTGGCTCCCATGTCGTGGCTCGTGGAGAGCGACGTGACTGAGGGACGCAGCAACATGAACTTGTCACACTGGGACGAACTGGGCCTTGAGGACCGGCAAGAGAAGCTCTCCAAGGTCGCTTCCATGGTTCACAACAAGAAAATGCCGCTGCCGCAATACACGCTGCTGCATCGCGATGCCAAACTCAGCGACGCGGAGGCGGACGCGATTTACCAGTGGGCAAAAGCGGAACGCAAGCGTCTGACCACGGCCGACCAACCGGCTACACCAGCGACGGTGACGGCGCCCGCAGCAAAATAGGCGCGGGTGACCCGTTTTTCAGACGCGCATAACCCTCTTCTGTGCAACACTATACAGCGGGGCGCGGTCCACGATCGTGCCAGGGACAAACCGTTGATGGATGTTGCGATTTTTGGCGCGGGCATTGCCGGCTTGATGAGCGCCATCAGCCTGCGCGCGCACGGACACCGCTGCCACATTTACGAACGGACAAATCGGGAACATGAGACGGGAATGGGATTCATCCTGGTCCCGGAAGGCCTTGAGCTTCTCCGCAAGTTTGGCGTGGACGTGGCTGGAGTGCCGCTGCACCGCTACCTCTGCCGCAGCGAGTCCGGGGAAATTCTCCACGAATACGCCATGCCCGCCGGTGCGCGCAGCGTGCGCAGGGCGGACCTGGTCGGCGCGGCGATGAGCGCCTTGTCTCTTGGCGAAACGTCCAGCGGCGAAACCCTCAGCTTCGAGGAGGAACTCGATCACCTGGAATTCGACGCTGGCCAGCGCGTTGTCGCTGCGCTGTTGAAATCCGGTGTTCGGGTCAAAGCCGACCTCTACGTCGCCGCGGACGGCAGCCGATCCCGCGCGCGACAGGCGCTGTTTCCAGGATGGGACGCGCGCGCCGCCCAGGTGACGGAGATCGTGGGGCTCATTCGCAGTGACGAAGCGGTGCAATGGGCGGGCCAGAATTTCAATAAGTTTCACGCCAACGGCGGCGGCCTGGCCCTGGGTATAGTGCCGGTAACGTCCCAGCACGTGGTCTGGTACATGCAATTTGATATTCGGCGGTTTCCGCCGCCCCAGGACAACGCCGATGCGCGGAAGGGCTTCGCCGGTAAATTAGTGGGCGGCTGGGCCTATCCCATATCCATGCTTTTGGACCTGACTGACTTTGCCGGCGTTCACCTCTGGAACCCCGTGGATACGGACGTGGTGCCCAGCTTCCATCAGGGCAACCTCGTTCTGGTGGGTGACGCCGCGCATCCGCTTTCGCCGTTCACCAGTCAAGGAGTGTCGTCGGCCATTGCCGACGCTGTGGCGCTGGCGAGATTCGTGGATTGCCCCGGCACCGGCCTTGATGAAGCGCTGGCTGCGTACTCCGCCGAACGTCATGCGCAATGCCAGCTCTACTTGGCCAAAGGCCGCGAGTTGGCCAGCGATTTTCTTGACCCGGAAGGCGCGAGCAGCGTTTTGTTGCCGATAGCTCAATAAAAATCACTGCATGGACAAGAATTTTTTTACCGACGACGCCGTCCCGCTGAAGCTTCTGCGGGAACGCGCGTTCAACATGCGCTGGGCGCAGCAGCCGCCGGATGTCATCCCGCTTACTGCCGCAGATCCGGACTTTCCCGTCTGTCCGGCGATTCAGGAACGCCTCATTCGTTACATTCGGGACGGTGTGCTGAGTTATGCCCCGCCCGAAGGTCTGCCGCGGTTTCGCGCGGCCATCGCGGCGTGGATGCAGGCCGCGCGCAAGGTGGATTGCTCACCCGCGGACGTGTTTGCCACCGACAGCGCGGCTTCCGCCATGGCGGTGGTGGCGCGTGCCAGCCTGGGCCAGGGCGACGAAGTGTTTATCGCCGACCCGGTTGATTTCCTTTTTCAACACGCCATCGAACGCGCGGGGGCCATTCCCGTGCGCGTCCCCACAAGGACAGCGACCAGCGCGGAAGAGTTCATCGCAGCCATGGAACGCAAGCTGACCCAGCGCACACGGATGTTTTGGCTGTGCAATCCGCACAACCCTCTGGGCGTGGTCTATTCGCGGGAGTGGCTCAGGAAAGTCGCGGAGTGGGCGCTGGAGCGCGGGCTGCGTTTCGTCTCCGACGAAATCTGGTCGGACATTGTGTACGCGCCGCACCAGTACACCAGTCTCGGCTCCATGTCGCGCGAGATTGCGGCCAACACAGTCACGGTGATGGGCTTTTCCAAGAACTTTGGACTGGCTGGCCTCCGCGTGGGTTGTGTAATTTGCCCCGATGAGCAATGGCGGAGGGCGATTGTGGCGGCATCGGACGCCGAGAGCACGGTCTTTGGAGTGTCTGTACTGTCCCAGGTGGCGGTGATCGCGGCGCTCGAGGAAGGGCAGGAATGGCTAGCCGGATTTGTCCGGCATCTGCAGGCGCAACGAGATTATGCTGTGCAACGGCTGTCCCGATGGCCGGGCGTGACCACTTTTTCGCCCCAGGGCACTTATGTTGTATTTCCTTACGTGCGCAGCCTGAGCAATGATGCGGAGCGTACGTGCGAATACCTACTGGAACACGCGCGCGTGGCCATCGTCCCGGGCGCGCCGCGCTGGTTCGGTCCCGGCGCCAGCGGCCACGCGCGCATCTGTTTCGCTACATCGCGCGGCATTTTGCAGGAAGCTTTCGACCGCATGGATCCGGTTGCCCTGAAACTGGCGGAAGGGAAGCAACGGAGTTAGGTTTTCTGCGCCCTAGTTCGTGACGGTGAACGATTTTGGGATCCCCAAAAAACGTTCGGTCCGGACCCTGCAGCCGGGAAACATTTTCAGCAGCTTGGATTTTGAAATCCAGGTTACGTCGTACGCGTAGGGCTTTCTCCACAACCATCCGTTGAGGGTGAAGTAACGAAGAAACGCGGGCCGCAAAAGACTGACGGGAAGCCAATGCAGGAATGGAGTGGTCAAGTGCGGATCAACGGGGAAGAGACGGCTGGGGGTCTGACAATAGACCTTCCTGCCTACGCGCATCATCTCGCGGGCAAACTGGAACTGGTTTTCCTCGCTGCCCACGTGCTCGATCACCGAATTTGAAAACGCCAGATCGAAAGATTTGTCCGGGAACGGCAGGTCCAGTCCCGAGCCCCGCATGTAATGGAAGCCGTCGGTCTTGTCCGGGTTGAAGAGGTTCAACAGAGTAATCCCGTCGGAGCGGCCAATAATCTGCCAGGTGTAGTGCTCGCCTCCTACGTCCAGAATCGTCCGGCAAGACTGGTAATCGGCAACAAAAGTGCGGAACCGTCGTCTGCGAAAGAATTTCCGCAGCGGCATTTGAAAGTTTTTGGGCTCCATATCGAGACAGAATATTCTATCCGAACCGAGCAAGACCGTTGTCTGTCAGGCCCTGTCACCGGTGTCAACCACGTTTCGCGCGGCGCAAAATGTATACTTACGCCACGGTTGCAGGGTGCGGTCTGCGCCCAACCGCTTCCAGGCGACCGCAGATTTCTCCGGGAGAGGCACGTTCGGGATGAATATTGCGATTGACGTCCACAGTCTGGGAAGCCGTGCTTCCGGAAATGAGACGTACTTCCAGCAGCTGGTGCGCGGTCTGGTGCTGGACAAAAGCCACAATCGGTACGCGCTGTTCTACATGCATGATGGCGCTCCGGAGTCTAATCCGACCGACGCGCGCTTTCGCTGGGTCCGCATTCCCAGGAACCCACTGTGGCGGCTCGGGCTCTCTCTTCCACGAGCATTGCGCGAAATCCAGCCGGATGTTTTTCACTGCCAGTACATCCAGCCATTGTTCGTGCGATGCAAGACTGTGGTGACCATTCATGACCTGGCCTATGAGCATCTTTCCGGCTTCGCCCATCCCCTGGAAGTGGCGGTCATGAGAAAGCTGGTGCGGGCGACGGCCCGGCGGGCGGACCGCATTCTCACGGTCTCCCAATTTTCCGCGGAGGACATCGTCCGAACGTATCGGGTGCCGGCGGAGAAGGTCCGCGTGGCATATCAGGCGGCGTCAGAGGAATTTCATCCTCGGAACAAAGAAGATGCCCAGGCCTATCTGGCGAAGACCTACGGAATTGCGCCGCCATTTCTGCTCTACGTAGGCCGGATCCAGGCCCGTAAGAACCTTGAGCGGTTGGTGGATGCTTACGCTGCTCTTTTGCAAAATCATCCGGCGATCAAGCTGGTGATGGCCGGCAAGCCGGATTGGGGATTCGAAGATTTGCGGAACAAGATTGCCGCACTGAGGCTTGGCGATCGTGTGGTGCTTCCCGGCTACGTTCCCGCGGGCGATCTCCCGCTTTTTTATAATGCGGCTGAACTGTTTATTTTCCCGTCGTTATTTGAAGGCTTTGGCCTGCCGGTGCTGGAGAGCATGGCCAGCGGCGTAGCGACCGTCACGTCTCGCGGGTCGTCGTTGGAAGAGGTGGCCGGTGATGGTGCGCTGCTGATAGATCCACACAAGGTGGACTCTATGACGGAAGCCATGGACCACGTCCTTACCAACGAAGCGTGCCGGCGCAACCTGATCGCGCGCGGGCTTGTCAGGAGTTCTGAATTCAGCGCACAGAGCTTTGCGGAGCAGGTCTTGCAAGTCTACCAGTCGCTTGGATAGCCTGAAAGCGGCCGATTTTCCTGTATGTTGGATCTGCAAGCAACAATGAAAACTTCACTGCATATGCGAGATTGGGAAGAGATGGCGAAGGCCGATCCTCTGTGGGCGATCCTGTCTACGCCGGAAAAACGCTTCAGAAACTGGGATATGGAGGAGTTCTTGCGCACCGGGCAGGAGGAAATTTCCGGCTTAATGGAATCTGCCGGCGAGGTTGGTTTGCCGAAACAGCGCCTTCGCGCCATAGATTTTGGTTGTGGTGTCGGACGACTGACACGCGCTCTGCTCAACTATTTTCCAGAGTGCCACGGGGTCGACATATCCGCCAGCATGCTGGAGATGGCGCGGCAACTTACTCCTGATTGTAAGTTCCAGCAGGGCAGTAACTTGAATTCATTTCCTGCCGGATATGCTGACCTCGTGTACTCGTCCATGGTTCTCCAGCACCAGCCCGGCCCCGCGGAGGTTGCCGCATTAATTGCGGACATGGTGCGGGTCCTGGGTCCCGGCGGGTTGCTGGTTTTTCAAATGCCCTTGTTCTTGCCCTGGCGGAACCGGTTGCAGTTACGCCGCCGCTTCTACCGCATTCTGCGCGCTTTCGGCTTGCATCACACATTCACCTATGAACGGTTGAAGCTCAATCCCATTCGAATGATGTCGCTGCCCCAGCCCGAGGTTGAGAACATAGTTCGCAAGGCCGGCGGGTCCGTAGTTCGGGTGGACCATACTGCGAAATTCAGCAGGCCTTTTGTCAGCGGGCTTTATTTCTGCACCGTCGCGGAACGCTCCCGGTGAACATCGCCCTGATCATTCAGGAACTTCTGGTGGAAGGCGGCGGTGAACGGCAATGCGTTTCTCTCGCGCGGGCCCTGGCTCAGCAAGGCCACACAGTGACTCTTTATACTTCGGCCTACGACCGCGCCAACTGCTTCCCTGAAATTTGCGATCATCTAACGGTAATCAATGTCGGCCGCGGCCGTCTTCCCTGGCTGCGGAAACCCTACTTCCTTCGCGGATACCTGGACATGTTGCGCATGGCCGCGGCGATCAACACGCGGCATGAGATATGGAACCCGCATCACTGGCCCGGGGCGTGGGGAGCTGTCCGGCTGAAACGCAAGCTGGGCGGGAAAGTGGTCTGGATGTGCAACGATGTCCCGGATTTCCATGCAATGGCCCGTCGGGGCGGGCTGCGCGCAGTCGTCCACTGGTTGCAATACTGGTACGATCGCGCGCAAAACCGCGAGGTTGACCTCACGCTGTTTCTTTCGAAGTGGGCTGAGGAACAGTTCAGAACCATCTACCCCGGACCGACTTGCGTCGTGCGGAGCGGTTCGGACCCTGAACGCTTTGCTCCCGGCGGCAATCGAGCGGGCATCCGCACCCGATTCAACTTCAGCGACGACGAGTTTGTTCTGTTGTGGTTGGGTATCTTTATGCCGCACCGGAGACTACAAGACGCTATTCAGGCCATTCACCTTTTGAAGGTGCGTGGGGTGAGGGCGAAACTCCTCCTGGCCGGTTCAGACCGCAGTTATCCGGAATATGTCCAATCGCTCAGAGCGCTCACCGTCGCTCTAGACGTGGCGGACCGTGTCGTTTTCACTGGCAAAGTGTCCGATGAAGAAATCCGCGACTTCTATTGCTCGTGCGATGCTTTTATTTTTCCCAATGAGAACCAGACTTGGGGACTCGCCGTATTGGAAGCTATGGTATGCGGCCGGCCGGTCCTGGTCTCACGTGGGGCCGCAGTGCACGAAGTACTCACCGATGGCGAAGATGCCGTTCTTTTTCCCGCGCGCGATCCCGAAGCCCTGGCGCGCCAGATAGAGTTTCTGATGAATGACCCGCAATTACGGCGGAGAATCGCCGACCGGGGAATGTCTCTGGTGCGCGCGAACTATAACTGGAGCCGGTTTGCTGATCGGATCACCGCCATTTGCAAAGACGTACTCGCAGGCTGTACCGCAGGAACGCGGCAATCGCCAAGTCCTTGAAATGCACGTGGGCTGCTTTAGCGGCCGGCTACCGTGCGGTATACGGCCAGAGTTTCCTCAGCCGCCCGCTCCCAACCGAACTGCTGCGCGCGCGACAGGCCTTTGCGCCGCATCTCCTGGGCCAGCGAAGGAGTCTCGAGTATCCTCTGGATCGCTTCGGCCCAGCCAGCCTCGTCCTGTGAGGGGACCAGGATTGCCGCATCCCCCGCCACCTCGGGCAAGCTGGATGAATCACTGGCGACAACCGGTGTGCCGCTGGCCATGCTTTCCAGGACCGGCAACCCGAATCCCTCATACACGGAAGGCATGGCAAGCAGTTTTGCGCTTGCGTACAGGCCGGGAAGAATCTCGTTGGGGATGTGTCCCGGGAGCACTACAACGTCGCCGAGGCCGCACTCGCGAATAGTGGTGTGAACCTGAGGCCCTCCAGTCAGCACGGACAATTCCGCGCCGGCCAGCACGAGCTGCAAATCACGGAATTTTCCGCGCGATCGCAAGGCCGCCACTGCTCGCAACAACACGGGAATGTTCTTTCGTGCGGCGAGCGTACCCACATGAAGCACGTAATCGCCGCGAATTCCGGCGCTCCTTGCCCAGTCCGGATCAAGCAGCGTCCCGGGACGAAACTGCGCGTGATCAATGCCGCAATGGACCACGTGGACTTTGTCCGGGGCTATCTTGTAGAACCTGAACAAGTCCTGCCGGGAGCACTCGGAGATACAGATCACGGCAGATACGGAGCGCAACACGGAAGGCATCACATGATTCAGGTAAATGGTCCAGCGACGCTCGAAATGCCGGGGGAAAAGCTTGAAGCTCAGGTCATAGACGGTCACCACACTTGGACACGGGCAAAGCATGGGAACAACAAAGCCGGGCGAGTGAAACACATCAAAGTGGCCCTTGCGCAGCAGATATGGGAAGTAAACGTGATGAGACACTACACCAATCACGCCCCGCATGCCGCGGGACAACACGCCCTGCTGTCCGAACTCCCCGCGTTCTCGTTTTGACGGGTCCCATCCTTCAAACACCGTCAGGTCCACATCCGGTCTGGCGGAAAGCTCGCGTATCAAGTTGGACGCGTAGACGCCGGTGCCGGCAGGGTTTCGTCGAGCAAGCGAATTGTCCCAGGCTACGCGCAATGGAAGGGTCCTGCGTCGGCACGAAACAGACAACATGAGCAGGACCTTGATTCTAAGTGCGGCAGCGGCATAGTTCAACGAAATGTATGCCGGAGGCCTCCAGTAAAGTGGTTTGAGTTACCGCCCTGGAAGTGCGTCTCTACCACCGGAGCCCCGCATCCTCGCGACCCAGTAGCGGCTCTTGAGTTTTTCATGAATACCGTGATTTCCCTGGAATCGCAGAAGCCATTGCTTCAGATTATCGGAGGTTATCTCATTCCAATCATTGAGCGCGACCACCGGCAGGCCGTCATAAAGAGAATCTAAAGAAGACGCGGATACTAATACGATGTGGCCCAGGGCCAGAGCCTCCCATGTCCGGTGACAGTCCAGGCCGATCCCGTGCGGACTCACGACAAATGCGTATTCGCCTCGCGCCCGCCACATTTCGGTCCTGGGAAGGGGATGGGCCTGGGAGACCACATCTTCGTGCTCTTTCAATTTTTTTGCGGTCCGCCGTCTGGTTTCCCACCGCCCACCCACCATGGGGTGATAGCGGCGGTAATGGCGAATCCCAAAACTCCACTGCCATGCGAAATCAACGTAGACTTTCTGAATACGCTCTTCCCGCGGAGACAGTTGTGCGGCCACAGACTTCAGTGCCGCCTCCTGCTTCTCCAGAGAGCGCGCACTCTCTCCCCAGATGTTTCCCTCGTTCAGCATATGGAAATCCATTCCGATCGGTATGGGGGAGATCTTTTCAGAGGCGACCGACCCATCGTAATTCTGCGTATACCAATGGGCGATTTTGGGCGATTCCAGTAGCACGCGAGCATCGGCGCCAAGCTCGGAGGGCATACAACTGTCAGAATCACCCGTGACTAACACAATTCTGGCGTTCACCAGCGGAAGCACCTGCTTAATGAAGGACTTTAACCATGAAATTCTCACCCAAACCAACTCGCCGTCCCGTATATCGCTGTAGGGCTGAAGATTGGTAATCAAATCGTCGGGCAATTTGGAGGATGACATGGCTCCCGCAAAGGGCGGCACGGGCGAATAATTTCGGCAATCGGGAAATTCGTCTGGAATTCTGCGATCACAGAGGGCCGCAATGCCTTTGTTCCAGACTAATTCAACGCCGAAGTCGTTGCAGACTCCAGTCATAATATGAATACCTTGTATTATACGGGCGGCCTTCATTTCCCGGCCAATGCGAGACTCAGTCCAACTCCAAATACTGGATTTTGCTCTTAGATGACTCGGCCTCCGATGTTTTTTTTCTTCAATAATGGAGCATTTGCGTTGCAAGGAACGCTGTACCTATAATGCGGCTTCCAGGAATAAGAAAATCAATTCACCCGAATCCATCGCTGAGGAAGTTCGTTGGCAGAGCCAGCTGTAAACATTGGGAACCCAACGAGCGTCCATCCCAGCAAGGGCCGGACGGCTGGTATTGTTGGCATTCTCACCGTTCTGGTGGCTGTCGTTGGGTATCTGCGGGAAGCTGTACTGGCGTCCCGTTTTGGCGTTTCCGCGAGCATGGACGCGTACTTCGCCGCGATCTTTATTCCCAACATCCTCTATCTCATCCTTATTGTGGGGACATTGTCTCCGATTTTCATCCCTCTCTTGCTGCGGGATGAAGCGGCGGGCGAAGACCGGGCCAAAGTGTCCCGGACATTCAGCGTCATCGCGACCTTCAGCATCCTGGTAATGGTGGTCACCGTGTTGGTTGCCGTAGCCACGGCGCGCTGGTGGCTGCACCTCCTCTTCCCCGGCTTTGCCCCTGCAACTTTCGCCATGGCGTTACGCCTTGTCTATGTCATCTTTCCTGCTCTGCCGTTTCTTGCCGTGGCTGGGATTCTGACCGCGGTACTGAACGGGTTTCACAGGTTCTGGCTGGCCGCGCTGGCGCCCGCGATCTCCAGCATGAGCGTGATCGCGGCCGCGCTTTTCGTTCGCGGGGACAGCGCCATCTATGCGATCGGAGGTGCGACCGCCATCGGGTTTCTTCTGCAGGCACTGATTCTGGCGCCAGCCATCGCGTCACTCCACATCCGGTACCGTCCGGTGCTGGACTTGCGCCACCCGGCGATTCGCAAGCTATTGAAGCTGGGAGTACCGTTGTTTCTTTTCCTGGCGGTAGGAAACGCTTCCGATGTTCTGGAGCGGATTCTCGCGTCCGGGATATCCACCGGCACCGTAGCCATCTTGACTTACGCGTTCAGGCTGTTTGCCGTGCCGGCGAATTTCCTTGCCGCCCCTCTGGCAACCGTGGCCTACCCGGGGTTCGCTCGTGAAGCCGCACGAGACAGCCGAGGTGAACTCGGCAACCAAATCTCTCGCATTTTCCGGTTGGTGATCTTTCTCTTTCTTCCCGCAACGATCTGGGTAAGTCTCAATGCGTTGCCCCTGACCCGTCTCCTCTATGAACGCGGACAGTTCCATTTCGCCGATTCTGTGGTCACGGCGCGGGTACTGGCCATCTACAGTCTCGCGATTCTCCCCAATGCGATCGTGATGATCCTCTTACGCTGCTTTCTGGCCATCGAAGACACCGTCACACCGCTGATGGCCGAACTGGTCAGACTAGGGACCTTCGCCGTGACAGCGGTCTGGTTCACCCGCCATTTTGGGATTCAAGGACTTGCTTCCGCCCGCACACTGTCGTTCTTTGTCACCACGGCCATTCTCATCCTTGTTCTTGCCGGGCGCAAGGCGTTGCTGAAGTTCCATGCTGGACTGTTGGGTTTCCTGGCCAGGACGTCTCTTGCCACGATTGGGATGACTGCCGTGAGTTGGACCGGATTGCATTTTTTTCGCGCGCCGTTTGATTCCGGCAACACGGTTGTACGCTTGGGAATCGTGTGCGTACTGCTCGCGGCCAGCGCGGGCGCCTACCTGGCGCTCGCCCGGCTTATGAGACTGAAGGAAGCAGACCATCTGTGGGCCACTGTCCTAAGCCTGATTCCGGGAAACTGGGACCGTACCTAGAAAGACTGCCATGGCCGGTTCCATCTGTCACTAGGGCCGGTCACGCACGCTGGAGTGGACAACCGTGGGGTCTTCCCCATCCGCCAGCTCATAAAACAACTCTTCATACTGGTCCGTGATCCGCTCCCAGTTGTAAACCGTGCGGACGCGTTCTGGTGCGCGACGGCGCAGGTCCGCCGCCAACACTGGATCTTTTTCGATCACGGATATTGTCTCGGCCAGGTGACCGGCGTCACGGAACAATAGACCGTTGCCGCCCAGAACCTCAGCATTGAAAGGGTTGTCACGCGCCAGGATGCAGGCCCCGCAGCCCATCGCCTGGAGTAAAGCCGGATTGGTCCCGCCAACGGTGTGGCCGTGGATGTAAGCATACGTGTTGCAGAACAGTTCCTTGACATGGTCTCTATCGCCCACTCGTCCCAGGAAGCGTACACGGTCTCCTGCGCTGGCTTCCAGATCAGCCACGAAGCGGCTCTTGTAATTGGCGTCGCCAACAATGGCCAGGATCCGCCGGCTGCCTGATTTATTGAAGCCTTCGACGATCAGGTCAGCGCTGTTTTCCGGCACCAGCCGGCTCAGGATCAGGTAGTATCCGCCAGGCTCCAGGCCGTATTGGCGCACTACCTCGGGATTAGTGGACGATTCAACGCTCGCGCCGTACGCAATACAGGCCGAGCCTGTGCCGAACTGGTTCAGATAGAGGTCGCGCATGGCATAGGCGTCGGTGACGATTCCCCGGGGCAGGATCTTTCCCGAGAATCTTGCGTTGAGATAGAAGTAGCCTTTGCCCAAGGGCCCCCACTTGCCTCTTTGCCACTCGACTCCGTCTACGTTCAAAGCGCATTTCTTCCTAAAGATGCGAGGTATTATGCAGTGGAACGCGTTGGCTACGTTCGTCACCAGCATGACGTCGACGTCACGGCGCAGCACGTCGCCCATGCAAGCCAGCGTATGGGTGAGGGTGCCGAGGTTCTTGGTTTCAATGCTGGGCAGGTAGATCAGCCGGACGCCCTTATACAGAGGCGGTCTTTCCGGGAAGAGCGACTTCCGACAGTACACGATGACGTCGTGGCCCCGCTCAGCCAGCCGCGGCGCAATTTCGATAAAAAAAGATTCCGTGCCGCTATAGGTTGAAGGGATGCCGCGTCCGCCAAAAATCGCGATGCGCAACTTCCGGTCATGAATTGGACCTTTGGGCGTTTCCTTCATGAGCATGGGCCGGACGCTGGACACATCGCTTTGGTCCGAACGCCTGGCGAACGTTCGCGAAACTTGACATCCGATTTGTACGTTGCGTTCGGCACGGTCAGGAAAAATGTTCCGTCGCCGAGAGTTTCCCGTTTGCGGCCTTTGCCAAACCCAGAGCGCACCCTATCAGACCCAGATGGACCCAGGTGAAAGCCAGCATCGTGCCTTCTGTAGCCTGAAACGAAATGCAGTACACCACCATCGAAACGAGCAGCGCCCGCAGGATGGGATCGGATACGCGCTTCAACCTTTTTCGAGACTGCCTGACCAGTGACCCGAGGAACAATACAAACGCCAGAAATCCCACCACCCCGGTATCATGCAGGATTCTCAGTTCTGAATTGGCAATCCAGGCGGGTGCTTCACCGGAGGCAGTTGTGGTTCCTCGAGTAAACAATTGAAAGCTGGCGGTTCCGTTGCCCATGACCGGACTTTGGAGGATATCATCCACGGCGGTCATAATCTGGACCAGGCGAAGCGCGGTATTCTCGTCAGCGGAGGGGTCGGCGACGTCAATCGTGCTCAGCCGCTCGGCATACTGCTGGGCCAGGACTGGCAAAATAACCAGGGCCATACACGCCGTGGCCAGGGTAATGGAGCGTATTGCCCGCCAATGGAGCAAGCCCATCCTGCGGGCGCAATAGGCCAGTACCAGCAATCCTATGACAGTCGCGCCCAGGGCGCCGCGCGAGAGACTGATAGTCATTCCTGCGAGTGTGATGCCGTATCCCACAAGGTAAATGCGTCGTTTTTCCTGGAGATACATTGCCAGCATCGCCACCGAATAGGCGCCGCAATAGGCCCCCAAAACGTTGGCTTCGTACTGGGACCCGTAGGTTGCGGGAAGAGTCCCGTATTGCTCGACGTCAACGCCAAATGACGTACCAAAAAAAAGGTTCGAGTAATAAGCTGTCAGGCCGTAGGCCGCAGCCAGCGTGCCCACAACCAGAAAAGCGCGGAACGCCCAGCGCAACTTCTGCTCATCGTTGACGAGGACCCGCAAGAAGAAATAGGGCAAAATGGCCAGCGTCTGCTGCATGGACCACTTCAGGGTCTGCGGCGGGTCCGGGGACATGACCAATGAACTCAGGATGTTCAACCCGACATAGACGGCCAGCAGATAATCTGCGAAGACCCATGCGACGTTCTCCGACAGCCGCCGCTTCATCAACAGCGGCAACGCCAGACAGAGCAAGGCAACAGCCACATGCTCAGGCCGCACGTTCAGACCGCCAATGTCTACCGCGCCGCGAGGGACCGCGGCCGCCACCACCAACAGGGCCGTCCCGGCCGCCGGGACAGTCGCCAGCAGCCGAAAGAGCCAAATGCCCATAGGCAGAAGCCCCAGGCAGACCAGCGCGATGCGCGCCGTCGGGTCGGCGACCAGCAGCGCGCACACCAGCGTCCCGGCCATCAGAAAGAGCAGCAGCGTTGGGTCAGGGACTGACCTGGGACGCGAGATGTCATCCATTACAAAACCTCATTCTCCGCTGCTTGTCCTCTCTGGTGTGAAAGCTGGTGTGTGCGCGGAAATCCGGCGCCTGACCCAGCACCAACCATGATATACGCCGGACTCAGGAGGCGCGAGAGGGCTGCATTGCTAATTGCCAATTGCTGCGCCTCATCTCTGAGACCTGTTGCAGACATCCGCGAATCCCACCGTTCGCAAAGCAGATTCCTCACTCCGTTCGGAATGACAAAAGGCCGTCGTGTACTTGTCATTCCGACCCTGAGCTTGGCGAAGGGAAGGAATCTGCTTTCCGTTGGCCTTTGAGAAATGCCGGCCTCTTTACGAGAGTCCGCTTTCATTCGGTTCAAGACCTTTATGGCGGTCCATGTTTTTCTCAAAACGGGCTTTCAATGCTTTGAGTAGTTCTTTACATTGCTGTGGTGACAAGTCCTTTTTATTGTTTCGCGTTTTTGTGACTTTCATAGTCGTCGCTTCCCGGGTTTCTTATCTGTTGCCCCGCTGCGCTTTGCCGCATGTCTTTTTTGGCTTGTCTTTGTGTTCTTATCAATTCGCAGCCTCCACGCCGTACGGACTGCACCCGTCAGTACATCCTCGCTCGCCGCCAGGCGAATATGCGTGTGTCCCATTTTTCCCCAGCCGCCGGGAATCGGCAGGAAAATCTCGGGCGCCTCCTCTACAAACACCGCCTGCTGCTCCCGTGTAAGCATCAGATTTCCATACCCCGCTGCTTGCGAGGCCGGCGAAGCAAATTTCCTGCCTCCTACACGAAAAGCCGGCGATCCTGCGTGGGAGTACTCTTCCACTCCCTCCAGGCTCCGTGCAATCCTGCGAAAGTCTGCTGCAGTCATCGGGTGACTCCGTAGATTACGGAGTATCTGACCATCATCAGACGGCATTTGTCTACTGCTCCGGGCCGAATCAAAAGGAGGAAGAGGTTTCGGGAAGAGTTGCCGACGCCCCGCTCGCTATCCGTAACCGCTGCGACGTTACTGAGGAAATGCCCCTTTCGTCCCTCCAGGGCACGACAAGTCAGTGGCCTTCTCATGTAAGGTGTTACGTACCCGTAGATCTCGAAAAAAGTGGAGCGACGATGAGAACGGAATTGCTGCGATTCAATGGCGCTGTCGAACGGGATCCTGCCGTCGATGCGTGGATGAAGGAGCACGCCGGTGAATTGGGGGCCATCGCGCATCAGTGGTTTGAGGTGATGCGAAAATGCGGAGACGAAGTCCGGGAGCTCCTGCATGACGGCTGCCCGGTTGCATGTTTGGGGGATGTGCCCTTCGGCTACGTCAATGTATTCCATTCCCACGTAAACGTCGGGTTCTTTCACGGCGCAGCGCTGCCGGATCCAGCCCGCTTGTTGCAAGGCGCCGGCAAGTTCATGCGCCATGTGAAGCTGAGACCGGGAACGGCCACAAACGCCGCAGCGCTAAGCAGGCTGATCGACACGGCGTACTCGGATATAAAGTCACGCGTCGAAAACGGTTAGCTCACAGAAATGCCTCAAGAGGCCGGCGTGGATGTGAACCGCCAAAACCACCAAATAACCTGGGGACTGTCCCCGGGTTTCCTTGGGGGGGCAAAGCAGATTCCTCACTCCGTTCGGAATGACAAAAGGCCGTCGTGTACTTGTCATTCCGACACTGAGCTTGGCGAAGGGGAGGAATCCGCTTTCCTTTAGCCTTTGAGAATGCCGGCTCGTTACGAGAGTCCGCTTTCATTTCGGTTTCGGTGGTGGTGGGTCAAGCGGCTTACCCCAGTCCTTTGCAAGGTCTGCCCATGTGGTCATCTCACATCCGGGGATATCCCCTGGACGGCCCGGGCACGTCTTCTGGCGGTCACGGTGCGAAATATCCCGAGATATCCAGTACCAGGTGCGTTGGGCTCGGTGCAAAGGCGCTGATGGAGCCATTCGCCGTGGGGACAATCGCCATGTTCGAGGTAATAGCGCCGTCTGGAGCATTGAGTGTTGAGGCCAGCGGCTGAGTTGTCCCCTGTGGCCACAGTGTCAGAAAGCCGAGAAACCCCGGGGGAACAACCGTGGCGTTGAGCACAAACGATTGCGCCGTCGAAGGAAGCCCGCACACCGTAGTCACGATGCTTGAGTCTATTTGTCCACTGAACTGAGTCCCTGGTGGGTTTCGCGTGTCCAGCACCCGGCATGGCGTCCGAGTATAGAGGGACAAGCCGCCCGCGGCAGGCGGCGCGAAATAGCCGTTGATGTCAATCACCAGGTCCGAATTGTTGGTAGCCATTACCGTGACGGCTCCGCCGGTGCCTGCCGGCCCGATGGCCGCGTTCGCGGTCTCGACGCCCGTGGTTGCATTCAGCGTTGACACCAGTGGCTGCGTTTGGCCTGCGGGCCAGGTCGCCAGGAAGTTCAGGGCGCCCTGCGGCACCGACGTGTAGTTCAGGGAATACGCTTGCGCGGTACTGGGTACGTTACAGGGGCTGGACAGAAGAGGGAAGGTCCTGGGATTGCCGCCCACTAGAGACGGGCCACCCAGCGGTCCAGCAGCCAGCCGTGTATCCACAAGGCGGCACGGCGTTACAGGATAGAAAGCCAGGGCAGTGGCATCGGTAGCGGGCACAAAATATCCGTCAATGTCCAGGACCAGGTCCGTGTCATTGGACGCGAAGAAACAGTCGGCGCCGTTGGTGCCCGCTGGCAATATAGCGGCCACGGCCTTGATGCGGCCGTCAACGGAATTGAGGTTGGAGGCCAGGGGTCGCGGTTGTCCGCAAGGGAACGCGGTCAGGAAATTCAGAGCGCCGTGCGGGACCACCGTCACATTGAGGGAGTAAGCCTGCGCTGAAGTGGGTATGCCACAAGTGCCCGGAATCGTGAACGCCCGGCCGGCTGCTCCTCCGGCCAGGAACGGACCGCCAAGCGGGCCATTCGCGTTTCGCGTATCGGCGACGCGGCAGGGTGTGACTGCTTTAAAGCGAAGGGCCGCGGCGCAGTTGGGAAGTTTGAAGGTGTCGATGTGCGTGTTCCAGTTGAAGATGCCGTCAGCCTTTATGTACTCGGTGGTGTACCAGAACGTGCAATCGTCACTGGGATCAACCTGCATGGCGCTGTAGTCGCCCCAGCGGGAAAGCGCCCTTGTTCCGCAACATTGCGATCCGGTGCCACTGATGATGACGTTTTCCGTCTGCATGGTACTTAGAGTATCCAGGGCGGTGCGACCCGTTACGGCGATGGAAGGGTGTGTAGCGCTGCTGGACACGCTGTATCCCATGGCCATGCCGCCGGATTTGTCCATGGCAATGCTGCCCATCCAGCGGAAATCGGTATCCGGTGCGAACGTGCTCTGCTGCGCGATGGTGGGATTGCTATTGGGGCTCTGGATTTCATACCAGCGAACCCCGCCGCTGGAGCCGGCCACCACCGAGTGGTTCACAACCAGGGATTCATGGTCGCCGAAGTTGCGGTAGGCCAGCCGGTACATGAGGCGGTCGGCCAGCGAGTCCAGTTGCTGCGTAGGATCGGGTTGCGGTACGCAAGTCCCGTTAGGGCTGCTATTGCACAGCGGGGTAAAAGGCGCCACCGGGATATTTGTCGGACCGATAAAGGTGGAATTGTTGGAGTTGGCGAAATCCACGTGAAACGTGAACAGGTCCAGCGAGTTGACGTTAAAGGCTACCACGTAATTTGGCGACCCCGCAGGCGGAGCTATGGTGCCGTCAAAGTCGGAAGGCAGCAATCCGCCCTCACCGGACAGGGGGGTAACGCACTGCTGCGTCGCAGCCAGGCCGCTGAGCATGGCATTGCGATCATAAGCGCAAACCTCGCCGCCGACGAACGTATTGCCGTTAAACAAGTTGAAAGTTTCGTAGTAGGCATCCGGCCAGACACCCATTTTGGGGTAGTCATCAAAACTGCTGTACGTAAAAGAATAGCGGTTGTACGGGCCGGTGGCATCGAATGTCGTGGAAACGGCAATGCATTGGGTAAATGGCGCGACCGGCCGCCCGCTGGTGACGTTGAAACCGAACTGGCTGAAGACCCATCGGTTAGCCAGCTTGTCATAGGTCACGACCGGATCGCCCCTGTTGCCGGTTTCACAGACCCCCCCAAACCCTACCCAGAGAGCATTTCCGAGGGTAGGCCCCTGAATTTTGTTGCCGGTGGTCTTGTCGAAAATCGCGAACGAAGTGTTCACCCACTGGACATATTGGGTGGGACCAACGGCGCCGTTGGTATCGGGGGGGGCGCCGGTCACGGTAAAACCGAGAGTGGAATCCCCCAGACCTTCAAAACTCAACCCCGCAGTCAATTGCAGTTCTGGAGAGGGAGTCGCCATAGTCTGCTGGCGGACCGTGTCGGGCCCGGTTGGCAACATGAATTCTGGACGCAGCGGGATACGGCGCACAGGTTCATTTTCTTCGGGTTCTGTATCCGTCTGCACCGGAGCAATAAGGGCCATGGTGCTCAACGGCTGGGAAACATCGTGGTGCAACTCATGGCGTACGACACTGACTTTTTGGGAGGTCTGTACGGCACTGATTTTCTGGGCAGCGACCGGCAAAGCAAAGCAAAAAAGCAAACTGGATACGCCAATATAAATCCACGCAGATGAGCGTGATTGATGCAACATGTGTCGTTCTCCTGCCCGTGATATTTTCTGTCCCGGGCCCATGAGGGAAATCGCCTTTTTCCCGGCGACGTTGGTTTTATCTATTGTAACGGATGGTCAGCGGTGAAATCCTGCTGCACAAGGACGTGTACTTCCGGGGAAGTTTCTTCCTGCGACGTGGCCACCATCCCTTGTAGAGCGGCATCGGTTGGCTCGTATAGGAACCCAGGTTTCCAGGTCCCTAACGGCCGGAGCCTCGAAACACTTCGGGGATGGTGCGCAGCGCAATTTCCAGGTCGAGCATGAAGCTCCACTTTTCAATGTACTCCAGATCGAGCAGGACGTTCTTCTCGAAGGAGGGGTCGCGGCGGGCGCTTACCTGCCACAAGCCGGTGATGCCGGGAGGGACCTCCAGGCGGCGAAGGTCGGTGAGACGATACTGGCGGAAATCGTCCACGGGATGGGGACGCGGGCCGACGATGCTCATTTCTCCACGCAGGACATTCAAAAACTGCGGCATCTCATCCACGCTGTACTTGCGCAGGAGGCGGCCGACACGCGTGATTCTGGGGTCGTTGGTGATTTTGAAAGTTGCGCCATTGCGCTCGTTCATGTGCCGCAAATCCTCTTTGAGATCGTCGGCGCCGTCCACCATGGTGCGCAACTTGTAGCAGCGGAATTTCTTGCCTTTGCGGCCGACCCGCCAGGCAGCGTAGATCACCGGACCGACCGATTCCATCTTGATGGCAATCGCCGCCGCGATCAGGATGGGGAAGGAAAGGATCAGCCCGCACACGGCACACACAATGTCAATCAGGCGCTTCGACATCAGTTGCAGGAACGGCGGCTCGGGACAGCTGCTCAGTTGCAGTACAGGCACGTTGCCGATGTACGTCACACCGGCGCCGAGGGCCAGCCCGTCGTACAAGTCCGGAACTACCTTCACGGCGACGCCCGCCTCCTTCGCGCTGATGGAGAATTCCATGATCAGGGCCCGGTCGATTTCCGGCGTGAAATAGACCTCATCAATAAAATGCTTGCTCAGCAGGACGGGCAGCTCCGCGGCTGTCCCCAGCCAGTCGGCGCCGGAACGGTGTGTGTCGTCCACGAACCCGCAAAAAGTCTTGCCCAGGTAACGATGCGTTTCCAGGTAGCTGCGAAAGGCCTGGCCGATTTGTCCGGCGCCCACGATCAGTACATGCTCCGTGCCCATGCCGCGGTCAATGCGCTTGGAGTTCTGCCGCTCCAGCACGTTCTGCATCACCAGCGTTCCCGCCAGACCCAGCAGCATGGTAAGGGCGACAAAGAACGGTGAAACCGGTCCCTGGCCGGAAAGGAAAAGCAACAGAATGAAGAGCACCGACGCCAGTACAAAACTCTTGAGCGTGCGCACGCGCGAGATCTGGGCGGAGTGCAGGATGCTTGAAGCGTACAGGTTCTGCGACGCTTTGCAGATGAGCGCCAGCACGGTGTAGCAGACCAGCAGGCCGGCCAGACGCACCTGGTTCTGCTGCGGCAACTCCAGTTGCAGCCACCCTTTCAGCTTGTAGACAGCCACGCCGGAGCCGAGAATGATCACGGCGTCGCACAGGGCGACGACCGCACCCCAATGACGTTGCTGACTGTAAGGCCTGCGTAAGGGTTCGATCAGCAGGTCGGATGCGCTCTCCAGACTTCGGGCCCGGGAGTACACATCTGGCGCAATGGACAATGTATCTTCTCCTTATGCTTGTTCGCTAAAACTCAGAATTCCCTATACTTAGAAGCGTCACGCGCGGAAAAATGTTGCTAGAAATCTCCGGCGCGGATCGTCAAAGTCCAGACTCTGCCACCTGAAATGCAATACTTGTCCGCCACAGGCAAGCAAAAGACTCACGACAACTCCAATCCCAACCACGAGTGCACGTCCGGGGTGCCTCTTTTCCGGCACCACAGGCGCGTCCAGGATTTTGACCGTTGGCGTTTCTCGCGCCTCCTGGATCCTCGCTATTTCATACTGTTGCGTGAGCATTTCGTAGACGGTCTCGTGGATTTTTGTGTTGCGATAGAGATCGGTCCATTCCACTCCTACCAGGGGCAGGTTCTTGATCGAAGGGTAGGGACTGCGGTTGGTCCCGTCGGGGACCTGGGTTTGTCCGGCATTGAGCCTGTCCAGCGCGCGCTGCAGTTCATTCACTTTCGCCCGCACGGACCGTACGCGAATGTTGTCTCCGGTGTACACCTGCTCCAGGCCTTCCAGTTCGGCCCGCGCGGCAATCAACTCTCCCTGGAGGCGCGCGGCCGCTTCCACCATGACCCGCGTCTGCTGCGGGATGTCGAGCGCCATCGAAGTGCTGGCGAATCTGCTGAAACGGCCTTCCGATTCGTCCAGGATTTTCTTTTCTTCCTGCAGCCGCAATTCGATAAACTCGCGCTCCCGCCGGGCCGATGAGGTGGCCACTTGCAGCATGACCCGGTCCAGCTCCTGCACGTACGCGGCAGCCAGTTTCGCGGAGAATTCCGGGTCGTCGTCCGTTACCGTGATGGTCAATACGCCGCTCTTCTTGTCTTCGGCGATGCTGGTACGCGACGCCAGGACTTTGCGGGCGCCCTCAAAATAGCGCTGGCCGTATCTCTTTCTCAGATCAAATTTGCTGATGAGATTGTCCTCGACCGTGCGGCTCTGCAGTACCTTGGCAAACAAGGCCCCGGTGCTTTTGGTGCCGAGCAGGTCGCCGGCCAGCCCGGACAGCCCCGCCAATCCAGGCGTCTTCACCAGGCTCGGAACCAGCGACGCCAGTCCGCCGCTGGAGCTGTCCGGCGGCATGAGCTGCGCTACGCCCTCGAAATGGCATAACTTGAAGGTGAGCAGCGCGGCGACGATCGTCCCGGCCAGCGTCCACCACAGAATATGCATCCGGCGCGCCAGAAGATGGTTGCGCATGGCCATCCAGCGCTCCAGCCGGGCACTGTCCCGATGAAAGCTGCTGCTTTCATCGTGGTCCAGCAAAATCTCTTCTCGCGTTTGACTCATCGGCATAGTTTGACTATTGGCGTCCGGGGCGGAAACCCCAATTCTCCGCCCTGGACACTGGCTGAAGTTCTGTGCCGCCAGCAAGTCCTTTGGAAAGCTCATCAAAAGTATACATTGGTTATCGGAACCGTCGCAGTCCTTTCTGTTCCAGACTGTATCTTAATACCTTAAGCTTCGACTCCACCAGTATGAAATTATGAAATGGGGCCACGCGCTTGATGAGAAATTCTTTATCAACGATCGTGCAGCCCTTGCGCGCCTCGCATGAAACCGCGTAATCATTGCGGGACAACACGGCCCGAAAGGAACCGGTCTTTTCACTCTGGAAGACACGGAATTCAGCGGTGTTGGGGGTATCCGGACCATCAACACGCTGGATTTGTGCGGGTTCATTTTCTCTTACCCAGCTTTCCCAGCCGGCCCAGAACGCGCCGTACTTTTTTCGGTGAGACAGAGAGCCGCCGGGCAACGCGGGAAATCTTTTTCCCCTCCTTTTCCCATACCCGTGGGATGACGAGCTCGGCAAATTGCTCGGTCATTTGCTGGAAGGTCTTGTCCCCCGTGATTCCCTGCGTCCAGGAGCGCAGCACGGGGTCTAC
>DATMPO010000003.1:0-34045 GCA_035567035.1 Verrucomicrobiia bacterium
TACTTTTCCGACTCGAAGGGAAACAAGGTTGAGCCTGCGCACTATGGAATAGAACATGAGGCCATAGACGATGCGCACGACGTGGTTATTTTTGAGGATTTTGGAAACGGCCAGACGAAACTCACCTTCATTGGAAATGAACCCATGGAGAGCGCAAAGAATAGCGGGCAATTGGAGGGCTGGAACCAGATACTCGATAAAGTTGCCGCAGTTGTTGCGGGGCTAGCGCAGGCGAAATAAGAAAGTTGAAGTTTTGATGATCGTCATGCGCAAGATACAGCTAAGGCTGGCGGCGGAGGCTTAGTTAGAACGGGCTTCTCGTCGCTTGGCCCATTCTCAGGCGTTCGAAATCGGCACCGGATGTCCTGAAACGCACGGCAGCCAAAAGCATATCGTTCCTAAGTGATTTAAAATACGCGCTTAACATAACGAGTCTCATGCAGACACTGAGATAGATAATGGAGAAGGACAATGTCATTCATCCGCGACCTGAGGTTTGCGATCCATTCCCTCATGCGCACACGAGGGCTTGCGATCACCGTGGTCCTCACGCTGGCGCTCGGCATCGGCGCCAACACCGCTATCTTCACGCTTGTTCGTGGCGTCCTTCTCAAACCACTTGTCAACCGCGACGAGGACCGGCTGGTCTATATCCGGCAGAGTGCTCCCGGCAATGGCGACGAAAATAGCAATTTTTCCGTGCCCGAGATCAAGGATTTGAGCGCCGGCGTGAAGACCTTGAATGCGTTTGGCGACTTCTCCGTCATCAGTTTCACCATGGTGGGCCTGGGTGAGCCTCGCTCGATCCGCGGCGGTGTTGTCGGCGGCTCCTTCTTCGAGGTGATGGGCCTTCACCCTGTTCTGGGGCGTCTCATCGGGCCACAAGATGATGGTCCCAACGCCGCTGGCGTGGTCGTTCTCACGTATCGTTTCTGGACGACCGCTCTTGGGAAAGATCGTTCCGTCATCGGCCGAAAGATTCGCCTCGGTAGCATAGGGGACCGGTTTGCAACGATCATAGGCGTCCTCGAACCCTGTGTTCCATATCCACAAGACACGGAAATCATCGCCAACGTGGTCACCAGCCCGCATCATCTAGACGCCACCATGGTCACCGGGCGCGTCCATCGCATGACGGAGCTCTTCGGGCGTCTTGCTCCCGGAGCCACCCTGGACCAGGCCCGGTCCGAGTTGCGCACTGCCTACGGAGCCATGCTTCAAAATCATCCCGAAGCGTATCCGAAGCAAGCGGACTTCCAGATTTCAGCCAGGCCGTTTCGTGACGAAGTCACGTCGGGCGCAAGGACCGTGCTGCTGGTACTGCTGGCGGCTTCGGTCCTGCTCTTTATCATCGCGTGTTCCAACGTGGCCAACCTGATCCTGGCGCGGACGGTCCGACGGGAAGGCGAGCTGGCGATACGGGCGGCGCTGGGCGCAAGCAAAGGCGCCCTGCGCCGGATGCTGCTGGCCGAAAGCCTTGTGCTCTGCGGGGCTGGGGCCCTGCTCGGTGTCGTGAGCGCACAGCCCTTGGTGGCCCTGCTGGCTCGCTACGCCTCCCGCTTCTCGGTCCGCGCCCTGGACTTGACCGTCGACTTTAGCCTGCTGTGGGTAGGGGCGGCGCTGGCTGTCGTCGCCGCGGTGGCATTGGCGTTTGTCCCTCGCCTTCCCTCGGGCGACGCGTCCCAGGGTCTCGGTCTGTCGGGCGGCGGCGTGCGCATCACCGGCAGCACGAGCCGGCGCCAGCGGATCTTCGCGGTCACGCAAATCGCCGCGTCCTTTGTGCTACTGGCCGGCGCAAGCACGCTGACTGCCACGCTGATCGCACTGCAGAAGGCGCGGACGGGTCTGGACACACATCACGTCCTGGCAATCGACGTTCCTGCCATGTCCTATGGAAAAACGCCCCAGCAGGTCCTCAACTTCTACAAGGAAACGATGCGCCGCATTGAGGCGCTTCCGGGCGTGAACAAGATTGCATTCGGCGATACTGTTCCCTGGCGCGATCGCGGCCAGACTCCTAGGTTTCAATTCTCCGCGGACGGTCACGTTCACACGCCCGGCGTAGAGGATCCGCGAGCCGAGTGGCACGTCATCTCACCCGGATTCTTTGCCGCGCTCGGTGTTCCCATCATCGCCGGACGCGACTTCAACGACCTTGACAGCCAGGCCGACGAGCCTGTCGTCATCGTCAGTCAGACTCTCGCCCAGCGCATGTTTCCCAATCAAGACCCCATTAACCGTCATGTCTATTGGACGGACCCTGTATTGCAGTTCGTCCCCGGGACCGATCGCGAAAAGTCGCGTCTTACGGGGCCGCATCGTATCATCGGCGTCTCCGCCGATATTGACTATGGAAACCTTGTTCCTGAGCCTACTGTCACTGTTTATGACCCCCTGGAAGCGGGGCCCCTCTTTGGCGGCCGCCTCTTCATCCACACCGGCGCGAACCCATATGGGCTGGTCACGCCGGTCACGCGCATCATTCGCGACATGGCCGCCGACCAGCCTGTCGAGCACGCCGCCACTCTCGAAGACGTGCGGGCGGAAGTGCTGGCACCGGACCGTTTGAACTCCCTGGTGTTCGGCTTGTTCGCCGCTGTTGCCTTGGCGATTGCAGTGGTCGGTGTAGCAGGCGTACTCGCGTTTTCTGTTAGCGCGCGGACACGGGAGTTCGGTATCCGGCTGGCGCTGGGATCGCAGCCGCAGCATCTCCTGCGGCGCGTGCTCGGGGAGGGCGCCGTCATGGCTGCGGCCGGCGTCGTCGCTGGCGCGGCGTTTGGCTATGCACTGACGCGGTTGGCCGGCAGCTACTCCTCCGATGTGAAGATGCCGGGCGCCTTGTCCGTCTGCGGCTCCGCGTTCGTGCTGGTGACGGTCGCGATCGTCGCGTCCATACTGCCGGCGGCACGCGCTGCACGCGTCGATGTTATAGAAGCACTCCGCTCGGAGTGATCGTGGTCCCGCAAGAGTCGTGACAAGCTCCGGCTTAACCACGACTCTGGCGCCGGCAAGTAGAGGGCTGGAATCAGATACTCGATAAACTTGCCGCAGTTGTTGCGGGGCTAGCGCAGGCGAAATAAGAAAGTTGAAGTTTTGATGATCGTCAGCGCGAGATACAGCTAAGGCTGGCGGCGGAGGCTTAGTTAGAACGGGCTTCTCGTCGCTTGGCCGAATAGTCGCATTTTCCTGCTAAGTTACCCTTGGTTCAACTGTTGCCTTCAGGCCAATGCGCTTAGCGACCAATGTTTACCGAACTCAACATTAGTCCTGTGAAACGCGCTTGTATTAACTGGTCTGGCCGCCTTCCGGGTGGTCGGCAACACGGAAAGCAAGCGACCTGGCACAAAAGTCGCCATATCGGAGACAGCGCCGCTAACTTTCTTAGACTAATGAGCGTCTCTAAACCTTGGTCACGATCAGCTTTTTGAGTTTTGTAATCCCCGGCTCATTGCGTTTGTAGAAAGTCCACTTTTTAATTCGTTTCCCGCGTATAAGCCCGGCCAGGGAGAGAATGCGCAGGTGCTCGCTGGCCGTGGGTTGACTGACGCGCAATTTTCGGGCGATGAACACCGAGCAGACGCCGTCCCTGACCAGATCGCCGTCCCTCTGGGGTGGAAAATGCCCGACTGGGTCCTTCAACCATTCCAGCACCTGCAAGCGCTTGCCGCTGGCCAGCGCCCGTATTGCGAGTTCGGGTTTCATATAGACAATTAGCCAACTGACTAAGTATAATCTAGCACAGGAGCCAGGCAAGTGAAACCAGTAATTCATGGAGTCAGTCCAGAGCGCATTCAAGCCACTGAACAACTCATTCGTCCTTATATCCGGCGGACGCCGGTGATCACGTGCAGCGGCGCGGATTTCGGGCTGGATTCCGTCAGCCTGGTTTTCAAACTGGAACTGCTCCAGCACGCCGGTTCGTTCAAGGCGCGGGGCGCGTTTGCCAACCTGCTGCGTCGTCCGGTGCCGGAGGCGGGCGTGGTCGCGGCCACCGGCGGTAACCACGGCGTGGCCGTGGCGTTTGCCGCGCGGAGCCTGAACAAGCGGGCCACCATCTTCGTGCCCGGCGTTTCTTCCGCCGAGAAGGTCGCAAAGATTCGCAGTTATGGAGCTGAGTTGGTGATCACGGGAGAACGCTATGCGGACGCGCTTGCCGCCAGCGAACTCCATGCGGCAAAAACCGGCGCGCTGCGCGTCCATGCTTACGACCAGGTCGAGACGCTGCTGGGACAGGGAACACTCGCACTGGAATTCGAACAGCAGGCGCAGGATCTCGACACTCTGCTGATCGCCGTTGGCGGTGGCGGCTTGATCGGCGGCGTTGCAGCCTGGTATGCCAGCCGCATTGCCAAAGGCGAAATCAAGATTATCGGCGTGGAACCGGAGACCGCGCCGACGCTCACTTACGCATTTAAGGCCGGGCGTCCGGTGGACAGCCCGGCGGGTGGAATCGCCGCGGATTCACTGGCCCCGCGGCAGGTCGGCGCATTGATGTTTCCCATTGCACAGGAATTCGTGAGCAACGTGGCGCTGGTAACGGACGAATCGATCCAGCAGGCGCAGGAAGCGCTGTGGTCGGTCTTGCGGGTTGCGGCCGAACCGGGCGGCGCGGCCGCGTTCGCGGCGTTGCTTTCCCGGCGTTATGTACCGCGGCCCGGAGAACGCGTTGGCGTGGTGATCTGCGGCGGCAATACGACCGCGGTGAATTTCAAAACAACACCCACAGCTTCACTGGAGCCGGCTGAAGCCGCCGCGCGATAACATTCCTAACCTCCCGGAGAAAAACATGTCCGTTTACAAGAAACTTGACGCCTTGCATATCACTCTTCCCACGCCAACGCCGCCTATGGCGGCTTTTGTTCCCACGGTCCGTACGGGCAATCTGGTCTTCGTCTCCGGCCATATCGCCAGGAAAGACGGCAAGCCGTGGACCGGCCAGCTCGGCGCGAACGTCACGGTTCCACAAGGCCAAGAAGCCGCGCGCGGAATAGCCATCGAACTCATGGGCACTCTCCACGCCGCTTTGGGCGACTTGAACAAGATCACCCGCATCGTGAAGCTGCTGGTTCTGGTCAACAGCGCGTCGTCGTTTACCGAACAACATCTCGTGGCAAATGGCGCTTCAGAACTGTTCAAAGAAGTTTTTGGCGACGCTGGCGCCCATGCCCGCAGCGCCGTCGGCATGGCGCAGCTTCCCATGGGATCCTGCGTGGAGATTGAGATGATAGTCGAAGTCAGGTAATCTCCCGCAAGCCCGCACAAAAAACCCTGCAAGAAACCACCTGAATTCGTTCTTACAACAGCGATCGCCAGTGGGCCACAGGGAAGCAAGTCTTTAGATCTGATATCAAGACTTCTGACCTTTGGACTACGCCAGGGCGGTCGTGTCCTTACCGGCAGCCGACCGTCCCCACTGGCTGCGTATTTGCAAAAACACAAGTTTTCAGAAATGAGGGCCGTTCTTTTATGAGAAGGTCAACCAACTCTCTTATTCCGCCGAACCGTCACGTGAAGTTCTGCTGCACGTGCATCGTGGCCGTTCTTTTGTTGTGCGCCCATCCATCTTCTTTTGCGCAAGATCCCGCACGCGCCCCCGGATGGGTCGTGCTGCCTATTGACGAATACCAGGCGCTCCGCAACCGGGCGTTTCCCGCCGAGCGTGATCCTGATCCGCCTCCGGTGGAAGCTACGCTTTCGCGCGTGGACTACGACCTGCGGGTCATCGGCGACCTGGCCACCGGCCGAGCCAGCCTGACCGTGGACGTCTTGAAAGATGGCTGGGTCCGCGTTCCCATTCCGTCCGGTCTGCTGGTGCGCGAAGCCCGATTGGACGGCAAGCTGGTGTCGCTGGTTTCCGGCAACCCAGGAAAGGGCGGCAATCAACTTTCTGCCGTGCTTTCGCATTCGGGACGGGCCATCCTCCTGCTGGATATTGCTTTGCCGGTGGCCGCAACTGCCGGTGACGAGAGCATCTCTCTGCCTTCGACCGCATCGGGCGTCACGCGAGCGCAGGTACAGCTGCCGCGCCAGGGCGTTGACGTGAAACTGAGCGGCGGGCTGCTGGCGTCACAAACAGAAGCCAATGCGGAAAGTACGTGGCTGGTCTACGGCCGCGGCAACGAGCCGCTGACCTTCACATGGCACCGCAAACTCGACGACCATCATGTCACGCTTCCTCTTCGCATGCGTGGTTCGCTCACGCAACTACTCGGCCTGGGAGAGGATTCGACTTCCGTCTACGCCGAAGTTGACTTGGATGTGATTCAGGGTGAGGCCCATGCCGTGAAAGTCCTGCTTCCTGAGAGCATCACGGTCAACCAGGTTTCCGGGGCCATGGTCGCGGACTGGGAAGCGAAGAACGGCGAACTGGCCGTCACCTTTCTGGAACCGGTCGAACAAGGGACGCGGTTTGTGATTACCGGCGAAACCCGCATCGCGAGAGAAGGAAAAATCGAAGCGCCGCTGCTCCGCCTGCTCAACGCGGAGCGCGAGACCGGCGGCATCGCGGTGGAAGTCCTGGGCGCGGGAGAAATAAAAGACGCGAAGTCGCAGGGCATGGAGCCGGCGGACGCATCGGACCTGGGCGAGATGGTGGGCAGCCGTCAATCGCCGTCGCTGGTTGCGTATCGCTTCCGTTCGGGTGATCCGAAACTCGCGCGGTCGCTCAACCTGGACGTTGCGCGCTACGCGCAGCAGGCCGTCCTGATGGCCAACATCGAAGAAGCCCGCTACCAGGTGCTGATGAGCAAAGAAGGGAAGACGCTGATCCAGGCACGCTACGCCATCCGCAACAACCAGAGGAATTTCCTCAAGATCAAGCCTCCTCCGGGCGCGGTGGTCTGGAGCGTCTCCCTCGCTGGACGGCCGGTTCGTCCGGGCCAGGCCCCGGACGGGGGCCTGCTGCTTCCATTGGAAAAAGCGAAAGCCGGAGACGATACGCCGGCCTTCACGGTGGAGGTCATCTACCTGAGCCGGGACACTGTTTGGACGGAGCGCGGCAAAGCGAAACTCACATTACCCACGGTTGATCTTCCCATCTCACGCACCGGGCTGTTGCTCTACCACCCGCCATTGTTCAAAGTCGCCGCCGATCCCGGAGCATTCCGTACAGAGACATACGAAGCGCCATCATCCGCGGCTTTCAATCCTGCGGTTCCTTATGGGCCGGTTTCAGGGGATGACAAGGACTTGCGCGGCCGCGTCGCCGAAAAGGGTTTAACCCAGTTACAGAACATGGCGCCAGGGATACCGGCAAATGGGTCGCAGGTCCTGGTGGACAACTTCCGCAAGGAAACTCTCGGTGGACGGAGCGCGCGGGTGCTTCCCATCAGCGTCTCATTCCCCGCGTTTGGGCCTTCGATTTTCCTGGTTTCCGAGCTGACCGCGGAGAATCAGCCCCCAAGTATCGAACTGAGCTATCAGCATGACAAAAAGGAAGGTGGAAGATGAAAAAGCTACTTGCGATGACATTGTGCATGGCGTTTGTTTTGGCGCAAGAAAACGCGTTCGCGGAAGACAGGACCGCGCTGCCGCTGCCGGGTTCAAGAAGCGTCACCCTGACACTCGCAGAGTACGACCGGCTGGTCGACCTGGCGAAGAAATCCGCGAAGACGCGCGAGCTGCCGCCGCTTCCTTACGCGCTCAAGCGCGCGGACATGAAGCTGAAAGTCACCAACCTCTCCGTGCTGGGCACAGTGCAGTTGGAAGGCGAAGTGTTCAGCCGGGGAGCAACCAAAGTCCCGCTCGCGACCGGATTGACGATCATCAACGCGCATCACGAAGGCAAGGCCTTACCGCTAGAAGAGGAAGGCCAGACATCCGTCGCCATCCTGCCCGGCCAGTCGGAGTTTGCGTTAACGCTCGACACCGGACTGCAACTCTCGGTGGAAGCCGGGCGCGCGTCTTTCACCTTGCCGGTCCCCGCGGCAGGAAGCGTGAAACTGGCGCTGGTGATTCCAGGCGAACACACGAATGTGCGCATCAGTCCGGGTTTGATCACCGGCCGGACGTCCGAGAACGGGCAAACAAAGGTTGAGGCAACATTAGCGCCGGGACAACCGGCCAGCGTCTGGTGGGCTACGCGTGAAGTTGCCACGCCGGTGGTGCCTCGCGAAGTGCGCTTTCTTTCGGACGTAAAGACGCTGGTCTCCGTGACTGAATCAGAGATGAAGATCGCGGCGCTGGCCGACGTGACCGTGGTCCAGGGCGAACCCGCGCAATTCGCTGTTGAGATACCGGCCGGCTACGAGGTCACCGGGGCAACGGGCGCGGTGGTGGAGTCGAGCGAGATCCAATCCGGAGCTTTGGTCCTTAAACTCAGCAGCGGAGCGCCACGCAGCTACCAGTTCCTGATCTCCATGGAGCGGCCGCTCAGCGCCACCAAGGCAGACGCTCCTTTCCTCAGCTTTAAAGACACGCAGCGGGAGACGGGAGAAGTCCTGGTGGAGGGCGCTGGCGCCATGGAACTGACGGCCACCGAAGGCGGCGGCCTGAAGCGCATGGACTTGAAGGAAGTCAATCCCTACCTGCGCGCGCTTTCGGGCTTCCCGTTGCAGGCGGCGTTCCGGCATCACCGGCAGCCGAATGAAACGCCAACCCTCGCCCTGGCCTGGACGCGCTTTCCCGACAGCACTGTGCTGGCAGCAGTAGCCGAGTCGGCCATTGTGACCACGCTGGTGACGGTGGAAGGCAGGTCGCTTACCGAGATAAAGCTGCTGGTGAAGAACCACGCGCAGCCGTTCCTGAAAGTGGACCTGCCGGCCGGAGCAACCATTTTGTCGGCGGAAGTGGCGGGCGAGAAAGTGAAACCGGTGCAGGGCGCGGACGGCAGCCGCGTGCCGCTGCTGCGTGCTGGCTTCCGTCCGACCGGCCCGTACGAAGTCTCGTTCGTGTTCATGCACTCCGGGACGCCGTTTGCCAAGAAAGGCGGATCGGAACTTTCTCTGCCCAGCATGGACGTGCCAATCAGCGTGTTGCAGTGGGAGGTCTTCCTGCCCGAGCAATACAAGGTGAAGGATTTTGGTGGAGACACCATCGCCATGAACCTGCTGCCGGTGCCGATGGTGGAAACCGATGGGTCTCAATTTGCCAACGTTAACGGAGGCTTTGACCGTGGGCAAATGGGTACGGCGGCGAAAGCCGACAGGATCAGCCTGAGTTCTGAGTCACTGACTGCCGGCCAAATTGGCGGCGTTGTGGTGGATCAGACAGGCGCCGTGATTTCAGGAGCGCAAGTAACCGTTACCAGCCTGGACAATGGGAACACGCAAAACACTGCTACGGATTCGTCGGGGCAGTGGGTGGCATCAGGGCTGCCTTCCGGGCGGGTAAAGATTGAAGCCCATGCCCAGGGCTTCAAAAAAACGGTTTACACCAATACGCGCTACGATGCGCGGCGTCCATCACAGTACAGCCTTACGCTCCAAGTGGCTTCGGCATCAGAAACGGTCGAGGTCACCGCGGCGGCGCCTTTGATTGAGACAACCACTGCGCAAGTGAGCAAAACCTTCAGCGGGACTAATCTGGCGCTGCTTGCTCCGGGTGTCGTGAATACGAACGGAGCTGACAACTCGCGCGACGAAAAAAGGCAACACGCGCAGTTGCAGAACCAGGCTTCCGCCAACGTGTTCAACCTGCAAAAGCGTGTTGCGGGCGTTCTTCCTGTCCGGGTAGATGTGCCCCGGGCCGGGACGTCATATCGCTTCGCGCGGGCGCTGGTGCTCGACGAGGAAACCAAGGTCAGCTTCAACTACAAGAGCAGGTAAAAACCATGGGTCGCGAATGCACGCGAATGAACACGAATCAGAAACAAAATTCGCGTCATTCGCGTAAATTCGCGGCCCAGTCCTTCTCTACTTCACATATTTCGGCTGTTCACCTTTGCTCCACGGATCATACTCATGGGCAAAGCGGACACGGTCGGAAATCGGCGGGTGATCGTAGTACCAGAACACCACAAACTTGCCGGGATAGGGATAAGCGAGGCTCAGTTCGCCCAACACCTGGAAGGCGTGGGCGCCGGCTTCCTGTGAGTTGGCGTTGAGGCCGTGCGTGACCTCCAGGCCGTAGACATCGGCATTGTGTTCGATCTGGCGGCTGAACGTGCTGGCGATGGGCTGCGAAACGAGGCTGAGAATCGAGAAAATCAGGATCATCATGAGAACAGCCGCCCAGTCGCCCAGCTCGCGCATGCGCCAGCGCTGCTGCCAGCGCGGAAAGGCCCATTGCGAAAGTAAAAACAGAAGATAGAAGCCAAAGAACAGCCCTACCGACGTGGCTGCAATGCCGATCACAATATGGTTTAAGACATAGTGGCCCATCTCATGGCCGTATACAAACAGCGTCTCCGGCGTGCTTGCTTTCTGGATGGTAGTGTCCCAGACAACGACGCGTTTGGACGGACCAAAACCGGCGACGTAGGCATTCAGCATGGTCACCTTTTCGCTGGCTTTCATCAGGAACATGCGGTCGCGTGGAATACTGAGCCCGCCGCGCTGCGTGACCCTCTCAATTTCCGTCACCAGTTGCGGATTGCTCTTTTCCAGCGGCTCGAATTTGTCGAAAAGCGGATCAATCACGATGGGCGAGAGGAAAATCAGGAAGACAACGCATGGGCAGGCAATGATCCAGGAATACAGCCACCAGAGGCGCGGGCTCTTGCGAATCAAGGTGGTGAATAGCCAGAGAGCGGGAATGGCCAGGACCAGGAAGACGGCTTGGGCCATGAGAAAATCGCTAAACCACGAACCCCAGCCCTGCACGGACAGGCCGTATTCACGACTAATGCTGTGCTGGTAGGCATCCAGGGGCAACCCCAGCGCGGCAATGGTCAGCAGAAAGAGCGGGACAAAAACCAGAGCTTGAACGAAGCGGTACCTGGACACCTTCTCCGCCCAGTCGCGATACTTAGCGGCGATTCCCAGATACAGCAAGGCCAGCAGAATGATCAGAGAATAAACGGTATCAATAATTCGTAGCTTTCCGCGCAGATCATAGAGGGCCTTGGACTTTTCCAGCTTGTCGGGCGACAGCGTGTAGGCCGTCGTGGGAGCTGACGGACCCTGGCTCGCGGAAGCAGTCAGCGTTCCTGCATTGGCGCCGCTTTGGCTGACACCGGTTCGTGCCGCGACTACCAGGCAGAGGAACAACAGACCAATTAAACTCAGTAGCCTCATGAGACAGGTCCTTTCCGGAATAGACTTCCGAGAATGAGGCACGATAACAGAAAATCATAGCGGCGGCATAATTTTGCGGTCTTAATGTTGCGTTTTCGTGCATCTAAATCTAATTGGTGACAGGGACGTTCATCAGCTTATGCGGCATGTTCGACATATCTGCCTGCTGGCAATAGCTCTGCTCGGCCTTTCGGCCTGGACGCAGCAGAACCCTCAGCGGCTCGTTCTGAAGGACGGTACCTACCAGACGGTTATCAAGTGGGAGGTCAAGGGCGACCGGGTGCGCTACTACAGCGCAGACCGTTTTATGTGGGAAGAGCTTCCCAAGGACCTGGTGGACTGGCCGGCCACGGGAAAATACAACCAGGAGCGCGGCGCCCGTCGCGCAGAAGCAGCGGGCCAGCTGGTGACGCTGGAGAACGCGGACCGCGATGCGGAAAACATGCGATCGCCGGCGGTCGCTCCCGGATTGCGTTTGCCCGATGATGGCGGCGTCTTCCTGCTGGACGACTTCCATACCGAAGCTCAGCTCGTGGAACTGGCCCAGACCGGCGGCGAGGTAAACCATCAGGCCGGAAAGAATATTCTGCGCGCTGCGATCAATCCGCTGGCCCTTTCTTCCAAGCAGACCATTGAGCTGAAAGGCCCGCGCGCGCCAGTCCAGTCGCATGTGCCGCAGCCGGACATCTACGTCAACGTCGCCCCCACGGACGACGTTGCCGCCCAGGTGGTCAATGACAACAAGGACAAAGAAGCGGCCCCGCCCGCGGAGCGTTACCGAATCGTGCACCTGCAAAAAAAGAAAGACTCCCGTGTTGTGGGGAACCTGAACATTGGCCTGACCGGGCACGTCAGCGAGAAAGAAAGCTGGATAGCGACCACCACCACCCGGGTAGGAGACTGGGTGAAAGTTTCTCCCGCGCAACCGCTTGATCCCGGCGAATACGCGGTTGTCGAGATGCTCGACAGGAAGCAGGTCAATACTTATGTATGGGACTTTGGCTTTGATCCCGACGCCGCTCCCAACCCGTCCGCCTGGACGGCGCGCAAGCCAGCACAGCCGCAGAACAGCGGGCCACCGACGCTTAAGAAACCGCCGCAGAAATCTTCAACCCCCGACCAAAACCTTTGAAACACAGAGGAACAGAGGGAACAGAGTTGGGACGATTGCCAAAAATGCCAAGATTGCCATAATCTCAATTACCCGATTTTGGCAAGTGCGAATCCTCCGCTACCTCTGTTCCTCTGTGTTTCAAAGGTTTTCGCAGGGATGGGAGGGGAGTTACTTCAGCACGCCCTGCTGGGCCACGGCGATGTTGTCACGGCTGGAGTTTTTGACCATGTACATCATTTCATCGGCCTGGCGGATGATTTCATGCGAGCTCTTGGCGTCTTCGGGATAAGTTGCCACGCCCATGCTGCAGCGGACGTTCAGGTTCAGCCGTTCTTCCGTGATGAATTGCGTCTTGCGCATCATTTCCTGGATGCGGCGGGCCACGACCAGGGCGGAGCTTTTCTCGGTTTGCGGCAGCAGGATCACAAACTCGTCGCCGCCGTAACGGAAGGCATAGTCAATCAGGCGAAGCTGGGACTTGATTTTAAAGCCGATCTCCTGCAGCAGCTTGCTGCCGATCAAATGCCCATAGGTGTCATTCACCCGCTTGAAATGGTCCAGGTCCAGGAAGATCACGCTGAACTCATAGCCGAACCTGGCGGAGCGATAGACCTCCGCTTCCAGCGTCTTGTAGAGATGGCGGGCGTTGTACAGGCCGGTGCAATCGTCGGTGATGGTGAGTTCCTGGATCTTTTCCACGGCGCGGGCGTTATCAATGGCAATGGCCGCGTAGTCGCAGAGCGCGTGCAGAAAAAACATCTCCTGTTCGCCGAAGCTCTCCATGGCGCAGTTGATGAGCTGGATCACGCCCAGGACGCGGTGCTTGGATTTCAGCGGGACGCAGATAATGGACCGCGTCTTCCACTTGGTCATTTCATCAATGCGTTTGGCAAAGCGCGGGTCGTTGTACACGTCAGGGACGATCAAGGATTCGCCGTGCCGCGCCACCCATCCGGCAATGCCTTCTCCTACCTTCAGGCGCACGGTTTTGAGGGTGTCCGCCGCATCGCCGACGGCAATCGCGAAGTAGAGTTCGTCTTTTTGTTCGTCCACCATGAGCAGAGACCAGGTGTCCGGGCGGAAGAATTCCGCCATCTTGTCCATGATGGTCTGCAGGATGGAATCCAGGTTCAGAGATGAGGTCAGCGTCTTGGCCACATCATTAAAGATGGCGACTTCCTGCATCTGTCGCTTGGTCCTGCGCTCCGGTACTACGGGGTCGCTCATCTTTAAGTGGTTCCTTGTGTTTAAACGGGAAAAGTTTAAAACTTCTGCATATTATATGCTGCCGGTTTTCCAATCAGCAACACGAAGTCTTACCCGGTAGTCCAGTAGTAATGATACTTGAGTGCGCCCCCGGGAGCCCAAGGACCTCGGGAAATGAAGGATTTTTTGGGTTTGACACCACGGCCGCATCTTCCTATGATGGCCGCCTTAATGAGTTCAGGAACGAGTTCGTTTGGCGAGCGGCTCCGGCGTGAGCGGGAGATGCGGGGCATCACGCTGGACGAAATAGCCCGGTCCACGAAGATCGGCAAACGCCATCTGGAGGCCCTGGAACGCGAGGACTTTGATGCACTGCCCGGGGGCATCTTCAATAAGGGCTTTGTTCGCGCTTACGCGCGCTTCCTCGGGCTGGATGAGGACCAGGCCGTGGCGGACTACGTCGCCGCGGACGCCCAGCAGGTGCCTGCGCTGGAGAAATTTCCGCTGGACGTTCATGTGCGCCCCGATCCCACGATGAATCCGCGGCGCTCCTTTGTGCCTGTTGTTTTGGCGCTGCTGGCGCTTGCCGGAGTGCTGGCCGGCTGGACTTACTGGGTCAAGCACCGGCCAAAACCCCCTGGAAATACAGGTACTTCGGAAGGCTCCAGGCCGGCCCCGTCGCAATCCGCCGCACCTTCCAGCCAGACGCCGGGCGCCGGTGCGGAGGATGCGCCAAAGTCCGCTTCCGGTCAAGATCAGGTTCAGATCCAGGCGCAGACCCATGAAGGCTCTTTCACCGTCATCGTCAAAGCGAACGAAAAGTCCTGGATATCCTTAAAAGCTGACGGCAAGACCGTAGCCCAGCGCGAATTGAATGAAGGCGAAGAGCAGTCCGCCAGCGCGGCAAAAGAAATCACGCTGATTGTGGGCAACGCCGGTGGGGTGGACGTCAGTTTTAACGGGAGCCCGCAGGGAAGGCTGGGAGAGGAAGGAGCGGTCCGCATTGTCACCTTCACCCGCCAAGGGAGGGAAATAGCCCCTGTACCTTCCACTGGTCCCCAATTACAATAATCTCCAGCCCCTTTCACAGCGGAAAAAGCCCCATTCAGGTGTTTTTCCACTCTGGGCAACGCCAGGGCGTTGTCCGTGGGCGAATTCCCAAGTAGTCTGTGATGGTTGTCTTGAGTTGTCTCCATGGGTCCCCAAAACGGGGAAAATGATCTTTTGAGGAGGAAGCTACCTTGGCTTCACGGAAAAATTTCTTATTTACGTCTGAGTCGGTCACCGAAGGCCATCCGGACAAAATTGCCGACCAGATATCCGACGCCATTCTCGACGCCTGCCTGACTGAAGATGCCTACAGCCGCGTAGCCTGTGAAACGCTGACCGCGACTGGCCTGGTGGTCATTGCCGGCGAAATTACTACCAAGACTTATGTGGATTTCCAGAAGATCGTCCGCGGCGTGGTCCAGTCGATTGGTTATGACAACGCGCTCTACGGTTTTGACTGCAACACCTGCGCCGTGATCTCCAGTATCAACAAGCAGTCGGGCGACATCGCCATGGGCGTGGACACCGGCGGCGCCGGCGACCAGGGCATGATGTTCGGCTATGCGACCAACGAGACAGAAAACTACATGCCGGTGGCCATCGATCTGGCCCACAAGCTGACGATGCGCCTCTCCGAAGTCCGCAAGAACGGCATGCTTCCTTATCTTCGTCCTGACGGTAAATCACAAGTCACCGTGGAATACGGCCCCGACCACAAACCTGTTCGTCTTGATGCCGTTGTCATCTCCACCCAGCATGCCGATCACGTTGACAACGAAACCCTGCGCGCCGACATTCTGAAACACGTGATCCAGGCCGCCATCCCCGCAAACCTGCTTGACGCCGACACCAAATATCACATCAATCCCACCGGACGCTTCGTCATCGGCGGTCCCATGGGCGATACCGGACTTACCGGGCGCAAGATTATCGTTGATACCTACGGCGGCATGGGCCGTCACGGCGGCGGCGCTTTCAGCGGTAAAGATCCGACCAAGGTTGACCGTTCCGCCTGCTACATGGCCCGCTACATCGCCAAGAACATCGTGGCCGCCGGCCTTGCTGACCGTTGTGAAGTCCAGTTGGCGTACGCCATCGGTGTGGCTGAGCCGGTCAGTGTTCTGGTCGACACGTTCGGCACGGGCAATGTGGACGAGAACCGCCTGGAACAGCTGGTTCGGGAAAACTTCCAACTCACTCCCAAAGGCATTATTGAGTCCCTGAAACTGCGGCGTCCCATCTACAAGAAGACGGCGTCGTACGGGCACTTTGGCCGCAAAGACCCCGACTTCACCTGGGAAGCCACCGACAAGGCCGCGAAGCTGCGCGAGCAAGCCCAGGGACAAACGACTGCAAACAGCAAGGTGGGTGCGCGCAAGTAATTATTTGGAATTTGTTCCGAAATGCCCCCAACAAAGACCGTGGCACTGCCACGTCTAGGCTTGAATGAATCCATGGCAGCGAAACCAACGGAGCCAGGAAAAAAGGAAAACATGTCAACATCTGTAATGAACACAGTCAGTTCCGACATCAAGAGTATTGACCAGGCAGACCTGGGGAAACGCCGCATTGAATGGGCCAACCAGTCCATGCCGGTCCTGCAGAGCATTCGCAAGGACTTCATCAAGAACCAGCCGCTGAAAGGCATTCGCATTTCCGCGTGCCTGCACGTGACCACGGAGACCGCCAATCTGGCGATTACCCTGCGCGACGGCGGCGCGGACGTGGTTCTGTGCGCCTCCAACCCGCTCTCCACGCAAGACGACGTGGCTGCGGCACTGGTGCGCGACTACAGCATTTCCGTCCATGCCATCAAGGGCGAGGACCATGACACGTACTACAAGCACATTCTTTCGGCGCTGGACCACAAGCCGCACGTGACCATGGACGACGGCGCTGACCTGGTCAGCGTTGCCCTGACCAAGCGCCAGGACGTGGTCGAAGGCATTATCGCCGGGACCGAAGAGACTACCACCGGAGTGATCCGGTTGCGCGCCATGGCCAAGGACGGCGCGTTGAAATATCCCATCATCGCCGTGAATGACGCGCTCACCAAGCACATGTTTGACAACCGCTACGGCACCGGGCAATCCACCATGGACGGAGTCATCCGCTGCACCAACATGCTGATTGCCGGATCGAAGTTCGTCATTGCCGGATTCGGGTGGTGCGGACGCGGCCTGGCTTCACGCGCGCGCGGCATGGGCGCCGACGTGATCGTCACGGAAATCGATCCCACCAAAGCCATTGAAGCGGTGATGGAAGGCTACCGCGTCATGTCCATGGTCGAGGCGGCCAAAATCGGCGACATCTTTGTGACCGTTACCGGCAACAAGAACGTCATCGCGCGCGAGCACTTTGAGCACATGAAGAACGGCGCCGTAATCGCCAACTCCGGCCACTTCAACGTCGAAATTGACATCCCAACGCTCGAGAAGATGGCCTCTTCCAAACGCCAGACGCGGGAGTTCGTGGACGAGTACGCCATGAAAGACGGCCGCAAGCTCTATCTGCTGGGCGAAGGCCGCTTGATCAACCTGGCCGCCGCGGAAGGCCATCCGGCTTCCGTGATGGACATGAGCTTTGCCAACCAGGCGCTGTCTTGTGAATTCCTGGTCAAGAACTACAAGACCCTGGAACACAAGGTTTATCCCGTGCCCGAAGAGCTGGATAAAAGGATTGCCCGCTTGAAGCTGGAGTCCATGGGCGTCAAGATCGACCGGCTTACCCCGGAACAGGAAGAATACCTGGCCAGCTGGTCCGAAGGAACGTAAAACCCAGTACTTAGTCCTTAGTAGTTAGCTTTTAGCGAACGGCGGCCCGTATCCCGGACCGCCGTTCGTTTTGTTATCTCTTTTTATCGCTGGCCTCGCCCGGCGTTGCTTCTTTGCTTTCCTTATTTCCTGTGAGCATGTCGCACGGCTTATGTTGCGCGATGTCCGAGATGCATTTCAGAAATTCTTCTTCGCTCATGGGCTTCCTCCCAGGCCCGGTCTTGAGGGTGCCTCCGCTTTCCAGAGGCGGACCGAAGGCGCTCTTGATGTTGATATCCACAAACGGTTCCCCCAGGACGCCGGCCTGGTCTACGGAGACGATGGCGTCGTTGGGGATTTTCAGTTCGTAGGAGGTTTGCAGGTTCATGATCACTTCCGCCGGATACTCGCGTGATTCAGGCCGCGCACGCACGTCGATGACATGACCTACGTCCACGCCCGCCAGGCGCACTGGAGCGCCGGCGCGCAGACCTTGTACGTTTTCAAAATACGCTTTGACCAGAAGCCGATTGCGTCCCCTGGGCCTGGTTGCCGCGAACCATATCGCCGCGACCAGCGTAAGAATCAAGATGGCGATTTGGAGATACCTGCTCATGACGTATGCCTGCGGCAGGTAATCATAGCGTAACCCGCACCGCCAGTTTTTGTTTTGAAGAGAGCGCAATTCACGATATCATCTGCCAGCTTGAGGTGATCCATGGCATCCTTCTCTCCCGTGTCCGCTCCCGCCGCATGTTGTGATGGCGACAAGCTCATCGTTCCCCAAGGCGCCGCGTTGCCGGTCAATATCTGCATCAAGTGCGGAGCGCCGGCCAATGGCAAGCCGTTGAAGAAAATGCTGGGCTGGCACACGCCCTGGCTCTACATCTTGATTGTGTCCCCCATCATCTACGTGATTGTTGCCCTGATCGTGCGTAAGCAGATGCGGCTCGCCATTCCGCTGTGTGATGAACACGCGGCCCGCCGCAAACGCATGATCCTGATTGGCTGGGGCCTGGCCGTTGCGGGCATCGCCAGCGTTATCATATTGGCCAACGTAAGCTCGGACGCCGCTGGCATCGGAGTGCTTCTGCTGTTCGTGCTCCTCTTTGGCGGACTGATTGTGGGCGTGATCGGTGCAAGGATCATTACTCCAGCGTACATTGATGCCAGCTACGGATCGTTTAATGGCGCGTGCCGCGCTTTTCTTGACCAGTTGCCGCGCGCGGTCAGCGCCGCCACGATTCCTCCGGGCAGCTTTCCGCCCGCTGGAAATTTCCCGCCGGGAAATTTCTCGCCTCCCAGCGGCACGCCGCCACCGCCCAGAATTGGCTGAAAAAGATCGATTGCAATTCCGAAGGAGATTATGAAATTCGCGAAAATTGTTTTTTGGATTGCAGCGATTTGGGGCGTGCTTATTCTCACGCCCTTGTATTTCATTTTCGACAGCATCGGCCGCAACGACCCGCCGGCCATCACGCATCCCGGGTTTTACTATGGCTTTGCCGCGGTGGCCCTGGCCTGGCAGATTGCCTTCATGGTGATCGCGACCGACCCCGTGCGCTTTCGTTTGATGATGATTCCCGCCATGCTGGAGAAATTCAGCTATGCGGCGACGCTGGCAGTGCTCTACCTTCAAGGCCGGGTGCATCCCACCGAGCTGACATTTAGTGGGGCCGATCTGCTTCTGGGCGCGCTCTTTGTCGTCGCTTACATCAAGACCGGGCCGGCCGCGCATTCCTGATGGCGATTTTCGAAGGCTACAGCAGCACAATGCTGATGCCCTTGTTGCCTCGTCCCAGGTCGGAATCCTGTTTCCATTCAGGATAGCGCTTCAGCAATTCCCAGGTCGCTTCATCGGAAATGCGCCAGTCCTCTCCGGCAATCACCGCGCGGATAGTCTTCTCCTGTGCTGCCTTGCGCAGTTCTTTCTGCAGCTCATTCCGCAACGCCCCGCCGGCGCCGGAGGAGCCGTAGCCGTGGACCAGTTTGACCGCCTTGTATCCCTGTTCGCGCGCGCGATGCAGTTCATGCTGCATGCGCAGCCGCGCTTCTTCCACGCGAGGCATGCCTTCTTCCACGTCAACGATCTTGATAGGTACGGCTTTGCGCGACATTGTTCCGAGTGTACTCTGATTTAATTACGGAAATTCGCCCTGGTTTCCTCAGGTCATCACCTGCTTACTTCGGTCATCTTTTCGATTCCTGAGTTCCACGGTAGAGTGACGGTGATGAACTCTACAATTGGACCCACGACGCAGATGTCTCCCGCCCGCGCGGCGGCGGCTGGCCGGGTGCTCTTCATCCAGCACAGGGGCCGGCAAGTCCTGTTCATTGATTACAGCCGCTGCGACGTGGCCATGCTGAAACTGGTGGCGGAAGAAGGCCATCGCGTTATCTCCCATGAATTGCCGAATTCCGTGCTCACGCTGAACGACGTGAGCGGCTCCAGCTTTGATGTTGAATCCGTGGGTGTACTCAAGTCCCGGGTCGCAGCCAACGCTCCTTATGTAAGACGCGGCGCCGTGATCGGAATCAGCGGACTGCAGGCCTTGATCTATGAAGGCGTGCAGGCGTTTTCCAATCGCAAGATTCCTCTGTTTTCGAGTCGCGAGGAAGCACTGGATTGGCTGGTAAAGGACTGAGGATATCCTTCCAGCGTTCTCCGCGGTTTACGCTCCCAGGTTTGCGACGCTCGACGGCCGGCGCTGGTGCGCGTGCTGTCCTCTTGCGCTCTGCAGCACGGTCAGGGGAATACGCAGTACGCGGATGTTTGAATTGCTTTTTGTAGTCACGCGAACGGCAATCCCATCGGCTTCAAAAAATGGATCTGAAACCACTTCAAACTCCTCGCCATAGAGTCGAAGGTGCCTGGAGGCTGCGTACCCAAGGTGTTTAACACGTGCACAGATTTCCGAAGCTGAGGGAGAATCGCTGGGGCTGGTCATGAATTGGCTTCTGGTCTTACGGATGACGTCCTGCGGATAATGTCCTGCAAACAATGCTACGCGCTGGGAAAGTCAGTGTCCGAGCAGTAAAGCTCACTTCAGGCAACGCCCTCGCTTTATGAGCTAAGGCCTTAAGGATCAGAAGCTTGGGTCAGGCGCCCGCCTGTTCCCGGGCGTGGATCTTGCGGTCTATTTCGGCTTCGGTTGCGACCACGGCGGAACGATGTGGTTCACGCGCGCATAGGCAATGGCCTGGCCCACATGCTGGTTCAGGTGGTTGCCCATAAAAATCAGCAGGCCCCGCTGGGTCATGGGACGCCCAAAGAATGAGATGGACTTCTCCAGATCGGCTTCCGGCATGTTGCGGATCATATCGCGGCCTATCTGGAAGGATTGCTCCATGATCTCCAGGACTTTGGCCTTGTCTTTGACGGCGGCTTCGGCGGCAAAAAGCTCCGGCACCTCGAACCCGCGTTTCATGTAGACGGTGGCCAGATCGTGCGCCGGCCCGTCGGGTATCTTCATGCCCGTCATGGAGCCAAACAGCAGCGTGCTCCCGGCCATGTGCATAAACACTTCGCCGAAAGAACGGACGCCTTCCATCGGCCGCCAGGAATATTTGTCCTCGGGCACGGTCTTGGCCAGCGCCAGGGCCTCTTGTGCGCCATAGTCAAAAGCGCCCAGAATCTCCTGACGCAAGGGCGACATCGCTGGCGAAGAAGGCGCCGCAGGAGTCGGAGGCTTCTGCTGGGCTGCGAGGACCAGGGGAGCGAGGACCAGGAAAGCGAGTAATCTGAGTTTGCGCATGCCCAGCTTTATATCACGCGCAGGACGGCTCGGCCAGAGATTTTCTCTGCGCACTCTGCGTTCTCTGCGGTGAAAAGCTTTGGCCAATTGCTAATTGCTAATTGCCAACTGCCAATTGCTTCTTTCCGTCACATATTCCCATAGACCGGAATAGCGGCGCCGTGAATGAGGCGGGCGTCGTCGCTGCACAGGAACAGGACCACGCGCGCGATGTCCTCAGGTTTCGGCCACTTTGCGAAATCCGCCTTGGGTATGGCTTTGCGGTTGGCCTCAGTGTCAATGATGCTGGGCAGGATTGAGTTCGCGCGCACCCCGGTGCCTTTGAGGTCGGCGGCCAGGGAATCGATCATGGCCAGCGCGGCGGCCTTGGACGCGGCGTAAGCGGCCGCTCCGGCAGCGTGGTCCACTGCCGCCTGCGAGGCCACGTTCACGATCACGCCGTGTTTCTGCTGTATCATAACCGGCGCCACGGCGCGTGCCAGCGCATACCCGCTCCGCACATTCGCCGCCAGCATCCGGTCCAGAAGCCCGGAGTCGGTTTCCCAAAGCGCCGTGCCTCCCGCGTACGCGCCTACGGCGTTGACCAGGAAATCCAGACGGCCGTGCCCGGCAACCAGCTTCCCGGCCAGCTCCCGCGTGGCCGGATCATCGGTGACGTCAACAGCCAGGCCCTCCAGAGACGCCGCACGCGCGCCCGCCGCCTTCCGCAAAGCGGCAAATTCCTCCTGCGCGCGATACGTCACGGCCACCGTGGCGCCTTCGCCCAGAAACGCCAGGCTCACCGCCCGTCCCAGTCCGCCCGTACCGCCGGCGATCAGCACGACCTTGCCTGTAAAGTTATTCGTCATGGGTTGTTCGTTCTCCTCATCGCAGCACCCGGGAATTCTACTCTCAGGAGCATTTGCTGCGGAACTTTTGAAGTTAATACGTCTGAAGCGGGAATACTTGGAAAACGTCGGGTCTGTCCCGGAGTTTACGCGAGTTTACGCAGAAGCCTATCCTATTCCCTATGACGCCATGGTTCATCGTGACTAAACAGTTCACACCGAATGACGGCAACGCGTGGAGCAAGTACATCCAACGGTCGGGGCTTACTCAGCTTACGGAGTTGGTGTCGCTCGATACCATGCTCTGCCCGACGCTGCTGCCGAAAATCAAGGACGACTATTGGGCGCACATCGTAAACGAAGACTTCATGATCCGGTTCTTCGTGGATTTCGATTTTCTGATGGAGCAGGTCGCCGGTATTGAGAAGAAGAATGTTCTATGTGTCTTTCGCAATCCAACGCAACAGCCGATGGCTCCTCCGGTAGCGAACTTTGAGTTTCTCGGCTTTGACCTCCTTGAGACTTACGGCAGCGACACAAGCGCACTCACCAACTGTGAGGGATTCCCAGATGTTTTCGCCAACTCCGAGCTCTCCAGTGTCGGCCTGTTGCATGAATTCGAGCGGGCCGTCGATGTACAAACGCGACTGCGCTCAATGCATCCAGAGGAACCCCACGCCGACTGCGATTTATGGGCAATATTTCGGGCAGTTGGGATTTAACGACAGGCGAGAAAGCAATAAGGAAGGAATCGCTTCCCTCATGTCGCTCGGCTGGCGCTGCGCTCCGGGGCCTTCGGCAGGCGGCCAATGGCGATGCCGCGGGATATAAAATCGGACCGTGGCACAATGTCCCTATTGCGAACGGGATCTGCCTGGGACCGAACGGCTTTGTCGCGCTTGCTGGGAAAAACAATATGCAGGCAAATCCCCACGTCAATGGTGGAGGTGGAGATTCCAGGAGCTGTGGCCAAGCCTGGCGATAGCGGCCCTCATCTGGGCTGGAGCGACGTTACTGCCGGCATCGGTCATCAATGCACTGTTTGCGTTCCGCAGATTTGTTCTTACTACGTCAGATGCCGTGGATTTTCTCCTGATTGCGATAGCCGCCGGATTGGCCATTTGGGATAGCTGGCGAAACCGGAGCTGGCCGAGATTGGCTTTCTGGATCACTGGCATCTTCGCGGTCGTTGCGTGGGCGCTGTGGATCGCCAACGTTGGCCGTATCTGGCAGATTGCCAGCCTGGTTAGTACTTTGGCGTCGGTATCGTTCAGGATTATGAGTAAGGCCAGGGAACTGTGGCAGGAATGAGTGAGAACTCATTCACGCGCAATTTTGCGGCCTTAAGCCGGATACAATTCCTTTGGTGAAAACAGTTCTTGTGCAAATCGCAGCAACCAGCTGACGAGTGAGAATGAAGAGGAGGGTCCGATGCCACGCGCCAACAACCATCCTATGACCCGACGCGATCTGCTTCGTGGTGCGGCCACCGGGATGATCGCCCTGGCTATCGGCGATATCCAGGGTGCGCACCCGAGAAAACCTCCCAACATCGTCTTTATTCTCGCGGACGATCTCGGCTATGCCGACGTCGCTTGCTACGGCCGGCCGGACCTGAGCACGCCAAATATCGACCACATCGCCCGGCGGGGCATGCGCTTTCTGCAGGCCTACGCGAATTCGGCAGTGTGTACCGCCACGCGAACGGCGCTGATCACCGGACGCTACCAATATCGGCTGCGGCTCGGACTGGAGGAGCCTTTGGCAGGCAACCCCGGTGTCGGTCTTCCCCCGGAACACCCGACTTTGCCCTCTCTGTTGAAAAAGGCCGGCTATAGTTCGACGTTGGTGGGCAAGTGGCATTTGGGCGTTCCGCCAAAGTTTGGTCCGCTCCAGAGCGGTTACGATCATTTCTACGGATTTCGCGGCGGGGCAGTGGATTATTTCTCCCACACTGGCGGAGGAGCGGGCAAGGAGGATTTCTGGGAAGATGAGGTCCCGATCCATCGCGCCGGCTACCTGACTGATTTGCTGGGCAGTCGCGCCGTGGACGTGGTGAACGGGTATGCCAGGTCGGATCAGCCATTTATGGTCAGTCTCCATTTCAACGCGCCGCATTGGCCGTGGGAGGCCCCAGGCGACGAGGCGGAGTCGGAGCGCTTGCGACAACCGGGCAGCGGAGGCCTCTTTGACTTCGACGGTGGTTCGCAAAAGACCTACCAGCGAATGATTGAAGCCATGGACGCGCAGATTGGCCGTGTGCTGAAGGCGCTGGACGCGCATGGCCTGACCGAGAACACCATCGTTATTTTTACCAGCGACAACGGCGGCGAGCGCTTCGCCGATACCTGGCCCTTCACGGGAAAAAAGACGGAATTACTGGAGGGCGGGTTGCGCATTCCCGCGATTATTTCCTGGCCGGGACGCATTCGACCGGGCGTGACCACCGACCAGGTCTCCATCAGCATGGACTGGGTGCCAACGCTGCTCGCGGCTGCGGGAGCTCAGCCCGATCCGGCCTACCCCAGCGATGGCATGAATCTGCTGCCGGTGCTCACGCAGAATGCCGCCCCTGTCTCGCGCAAGCTGTTTTGGCGCTACAAGGCCAACGCGCAACGTGCGGCGCGCGACGGCAATTACAAGTTCCTCAAAATCCTCGACAATACATTCCTCTTCAATGTCGTGGAAGACCCGCTGGAGCGCGCCAACCTGAAGGAGCGCCAAAAGGATGTTTATCACCGGCTGGTGCGGGACTGGTACGACTGGAACAGCTCGATGCTGCCGGAGATCAAGGAAAGTTTCACTCACAGCTTCACCGGCCAGGAGCTTGCAGACCACTTCGGCGCGAAGGCCCCGGACCAGAAGCCGGACATTCCAGTCCCGCCCGACGACTAGAAGGAAGGCTGCGATTCCCGCCATGTTTCTGCCGGACCATGACCGGCGCCACGGCGCGTGAGCCCTCGGAGTTCAGCCGCGGTGGAGTCGCGTCTAGCGGCGTAACCGCAGGAAAACTTGTCGTTCCGACCCTGAGCTTGGCGAAGGGGAGGAATCTGCTTTTCCGCCACGACTTGTCGTTCCGACCCTGAGCTTGGCGAAGAATGTTCAAGTTCTTGCCATTCCGAACGGAGTGAGGAATCTGCTTTTCCTCGACGACTTGTCGTTCCGACCCTGAGCTTGGCGAAGGGGAGGAATCTGCTTTTCCGCCACGACTTGTCATTCCGACCCTGAGCTTGCCGAAGAATGTTCAAGTTCTTGTCATTCCGAACGGAGTGAGGAATCTGCTTTTCCCTCGACGACTTGTCATTCCGACCCTGAGCTTGCCGAAGGGGAGGAATCTGCTTTGCGCCGCGAGTGGAAATTCTATGTCTACATCATGTCCAGCAAATCACGCAGAATTTATGTCGGCATGACCAACTCCCTGTTCAATCGCGTGATGCAGCACAAAGAAGGCAAGATCGAGGGATTCACCAGGAGATACACGATCAACCGGCTGGTGTATTTCGAACCGTTTCAATATGTGAACAACTGCATCGCCAGGGAAAAGCAAGTGAAACGCTGGGCACGGGCCAAAAAGGTCGTTCTGATCGAGCGCTTCAATCCCACATGGGAAGACCTGGCAGAGGACTGGGGTAAGCCGCTCGATCCACCACCACCGAAAGGCTAAAGGAAAGCGGATTCTCGTAAGGGGCCGGCATTCTCAAAGGGCTAAAGGAACAGCAGATTCCTCCCCTTCGGCAAGCTCAGGGTCGGAATGACAAGAACTTAAGGTTCACGATCACGCCATGTTTCTGCCGGACCGTGGCCGGCGCCACGGCGCGTGACAGCGCATAATCGACGCCCGCTTTGGCTGATTACTGATTGCTAATTGCTGGTTTCCCTCGCGTAACATCAGTCTGCCACATCTGTTCTTGCGTTTCGGCGGAGACGCGGCCGCTTCAAACCATCTTTGACCGTCAATACATCCGAAGCGGAAATACTTGGAAAACATCCCGTCTGTCCCCGTCCGTCCCCCCGTGAGTTCCCCCGAGTTGACCCTGTCCCCGAGTTTCCCGCCCGTCCGAAAGAAATCTCCTTGACACTAACCGTGATTTAAGTCCATAGTATGGACATTATGGCGGAATACTCCACCGGGGCGGTGGCTCGAATGCTGGGCATTTGCAAAAAGACGCTGCTGCGCTGGCTTTACGCCGGCAAACTAGCAGAGCCGAGGCACCAAAAGGAGGGCGGACAAGATGTGCGGCTCTGGGTTGAGCAGGATATTGCGAGGGCCCGGAAATACAAGAGAGAGAATTTCCGGAAGGGTCGAGGACGCAAGAAAGATGGTCGAACCGGAACGGTTTAGCGGCTATTCCGAATTCGCTCTTGCGCGAGCACGGCTAAATGGGGCGCGTTTGTGCAAAAAAGGAACGCTGAATGAGAAAATATCGAGTAGTGGAATTGTACGCCGGAATTGCTAGGACCTGGGAGGCCTTTCGCGCCTGGAGGCGTTGTGAATTAGCGTTACTCACTGACATTAATCAACTCGCCGTCGATAACTATACGGACAATTTTCCTCACGCACCTTATTGGAGGCGAAGCCTTGTTGGGGTTTCCCCAAACGAAGTCGAAGTTAAAGCGGGCGGAAGTATTGACATTTTGCTGGGATGCCCGCCCTGTCAAGGTTTCAGCGATACGGGAAAACGTGATCCAGACGATCCCCGCAACAGCCATATCAGCCTTTTTGGGCACTTAGCTTGCGCGCTGAAGCCTCTTGCTATTGTGCTGGAAAATGTTCCTTTGCTCCGGGCGTCCGATCAATACCGTAGGTTCACTCGGAGATTAGACAGGGCTGGATATAGATGGACAGATGCAATAATCAACGCAGCGCTCTACGGCAGTTGCCAGACACGCCAGCGCCTTCTTCTTGTTGCCTTGCACAAGCGAACAAGAGCGTGGCCGACGCTGCCACAACCAACCCACGGGGGCGAACGGCTTTACTTCGGGTATCAAAGCAAGAGAATGTTACGTCTGTCTGAGTCTCCAGCCGAATTGTTTGGAATTACACCGGCCACTTTCCAACTGCAGGCTGATCATGCCACCCAAAACAACCCGGGATCCAAACCAATACCGACCATTGGCGATGTTCTTTCCGGTCTTCCCCCCATTGGGAGTGCGGAAGCGAAGATTCTGACCCACGAACCCTGGCATACTGGGGACAAAATGGTGCGCAGGATGGCGCGTGTCCCTGAAGGAGGCCGCTGGTATGGTGGCGAAGAGCATTTTTCCCATGCATACGGACGCTTGCATCGGCGCGGACTGGCGCGCACTATTACTACCTATTTTGCGAATCCCGGGAGCGGGCGATTTTGGCATCCCCAGAGCGAGCGTCCATTGACGGTTCGGGAGGCGGCTAGGATACAAGGTATTGAGGATGATTTCCTTTTTCATGGCCCACTCTCAGGTATCGCTCGGCTCGTAGGCAACGCCTTGGATTTTGCAATCGGTGACGTCGGAAGGAGGTCGGTGCAGGAGGCTCTTGATTAGCGCCGAACCTCGTTTCTTCATTCGTTAGTCATTGCATCCCGTAACATAATGAATATAAACGGCAAATACCTGGTTGCGCGCTAACTGATAACATGATATTGTTATCAGTTATACAGGAGGTTTCCCCATGGCAGCAGGCGCAGCGCAGGACAAAGAACAAGTACCCACCCTAGTAAGAGAGAAAGATGGCGAACATGTCGGCTTGCCGGTGCCGGCAGAATTTGAGCGCATTGGCAAAGTGGTGCACTGGCAGGGAACGCCATCTTTCACCGACGCATCTGCGCTTTTGAATGCCAGTGCGGAGGTGACGCCCGGTCAGTTTGTCGGCGTTTGGCATGGAAATCGCAGTCAGTCAGTCTTCACCATTCTCCAAGTGGCCAATTGCCGGGAAGTGAATCCGAACGAGGATCCTGAATTGGCCGTCGCACGAGACCGGCTCGGCCTGGGGACCGCCTACGCACCGGAGGGAGTCTCAACTCGCATCTTTCGGCTTCTCGAAGGGACGACTATCGAGGAACTTGAAGTTGAAGTAACTCCGGAAGGCTGCACGGTGAAAGGGGCCGCAAGCGCCGTTCAGCGGCTCGTGCGCGCTGGCGATCCTGTCGTTCTGTTAAGCACGCAGATTGTCAGCATGATCATTGGCTCGCTAGGCAAGCCTGAGGAAGGCTTGCACCTGGGCGATGTCTACGGCGACAAGCCCATCCCTGCAACCATGCCCACTGAAATGTTCCAAATGCACACGTTCATTTCGGGAAATCCCGGAAAGGGCAAATCTTACTTAGCTGGAGTACAAATGGAGGAGGCGCTGAAGTGGAACATTCCGGTGCTGCTGCTCGATATCAACGGCGAGATGGTGCAGACGGCACAATCGCTCGGCGGATTGGTTATTACGCTTCCTGACCCCGCGAAGTTCGGATTGTCGCTAGCGCTGATCACTCCGTCCGAACTGACACAGGTCATCCCAAATGTCCAGGAAGGCACAGTATATTCTGAGCTGATCGAGCTTGCGCACGAGCGGATGCGGGCGGCAAAGAAGGGGCTGCATTTCACGTTCGCTGAACTCCAAAAGATGATTGATGAGGTTGCTGTGCTACAAGACGTAAAAGGCAGCAGTTTGGGCATCGCCAAAAGCCGACTGCGCGCTCTAGAACAGGATCCCATCGTTGGAGGCGATTTTGACTTCATCAAGGAGCTTCAGAAGCATCGCCTTGTGGTGCTTGATTGCCGCTTCTTGAGCCTGCGCCAGACGCGATTGATCGCCGCTGCCGGCGCCCGAGAGCTGCAGCGCTTTGGACGTGAAATGTCTCAGAAGGCCGCAGCCGGCGACAAGGACGCAAACAGTTGGTTTAGTTTATTTATCGTGGACGAAGCGCACCAAGTTGCGCCAAACGACGAGAATGTTGTCAGCTCGCAGGTGATGTTCGAGCTGGCCCGCATGGGCCGACACGTTCGAACAGGATTGTTGCTGAGTAGCCAATCGCCGGCTGATTTGAACTCCAGTGTCTTGAAGCGGATGCAAACCCGGTTTATTTTCGCGCTGGAGAAGGACCAGATCCGCGCCATCCAGGGAGTGACCGCTGATCTGGATGAGCGGTTGCTCGCTCAACTGCCAAAGCTCCCGCGCGGCGTCTGCGCCGTTTCGGGTTCTAGTGAAATCATCCGCCACGGTTTCCTCATGCGGGTTCGTGAGCGCGAGAGCCCCGTTGGCGGCAGCACGCCGAAGGTTTTTGCGGGCAGAAAGAAGACGACCTTAAGCATTCCTAAGGGGAAATAGGATGGCCACGCAGATAACATTCACGAAGCGGGAGCGACAGGAACTATTCCTTAAGATGGCCTCCCGGCCTGAAGGTGCAACCGCTCCAGATGTATACCAAGCCGCTCTACAGGCAGGGGACACCGTCACTCCAGAGGCTTACCAGAATCTTGCGCGTCGGCTTGTCCACCGCGGAGTGCTTGTCGCCGACGACAGCGCTTCCCCAATCACCTATCGGATCGGGCAGGCGGTGGACAGTTCCTGGCTGGATGAGGAAGAGCTAGCAGGCATGGTTAGCGACGAATATCCGTTGTTGGCATTGCCGATTTGGAAGGAGTCACTTCGCCAGATTCGCCAAATTCCGGAGGATTGGTGGGCGCTCATCCGTGCAAAGCTGATGCAGGAACCGGCACGGCAGTTATTTGAACGGGCAATTACAAGCTATTGCCAAGATTTGAAAGATGCTATCGACGGTCTTGTTGAGTACGAAAAGAGTGGGGCCGCCACTGACCTGGCTCGCACACGGGAATTGGCCCGGCTGCGTGAAGAAGCTCGAAATGATTTGTTACTGCTGCAGGGCCTCGTCCGCTTTGGTCTCGGTATTTCTTCAGATGCCGTTCGCCTTCCTGGCGCAATTGAAGAGGCCGTGGCTGCAGCGCAGGCACCCTCAATCAACTCCCAAGTGGCGCCGCATCCGGTCGGCTGGGACGTGGCGGCATTACATCAGGAGCTTGAGCGGCGGATCTCGGACGAGCCATTTGTAGCTAAAGACGATTCAAGCGACCAGGAATTTCTGGTTGCCGCCGTGGATGGATCTACGCGCAGTGGAGTCATGTCGTTTCTTGGCGAAGAAGACGACTTTTATGTTGGGCATGCCCCGATGATCTCGATCAACACGTCCGTTGGACAAGTCAACCGCCGGGTGAAATCGGGAACGGATGAGTTCCCAGTTTTTCTGCGTCTGCCGGAAAAGCCTGAAGACATGCAGCAACGAGATAACAAATACACGGTGATGGCAAAGCTCTATTACCCTGATTTAAGCGATGCCGAGTATATGCACTCGTTGTGGAACGCGATGGATGTGCTTGAAGCACGGACGACTCTAAAGGTCATGTCGCCGTGGTTGACATCACACCTAGGCGTCGAGGTCCCGCCCTCTGACGTCGTCCTCCGCGACGGAACCGTGGTTCCCCAGGACAGAGACTTCAGCCACTACCGCGATTCTAATCGCTACGGCGAGATCGTGAGGGATATGGTGGCCACTAATTGGGAAATTGCCAAGAAGTGTAAAAGCGATTCCCAGACCGTCTCCGGTGTAGTGAAGTCCGCCCACCTGCGCGTGTTTGGCCCCGTGCTCAATTGGTACGTGAAGGATCTCGCAGCGCACAAGCAAGTTGCGCCCGTCGAAGCCTGGCCCATGGATTCGATGAACATCTTGCCCGACCAAATATTGGTTACCCGCCTTCTTACGGCCCGTCGTGGTCAGCGAGACCCTTGGACTCGGACATGCTTCGTCTTGCGTCCTTTTCACGCAACCACCAACTTCTCGAAGTCATACTCCATCAAGCGCAACCCGATTGATCTTATTGAGGCCATGAGAAAAAGAGATGTGGCTGCGTTCGCTAGCGGCGAGCACGTGGAGAACATAGGCTTTTGGCAAAACTACTATCGAGGTAACGGCGACTCCTACGTGCAGATGCTTAAGAATGTCTGGTACGGAAGCTGTTTCATTGCGACGGTGCCTAGGTTGGACTTTGAACGGTACCTGCCACGGATGGAGTTCATGGTGCCTGCGGAAACCTTCTCATCTTCATCCGATCCTATTGCCATCGGGCGAGAGCATTTAGATCGCCTGTGCGCGGCGCTTCACCAAACGGGATTCGAGGTGTCAGCCGAGCACTCGATGTTTAACGACAAAAGCACACTCGAGGTGCTTCCAGAGCTTGTCGCACGGGCTCACGACACTGTCAAGACATGGGCGCGGGAACTGTTGGTTCGTGTCGACGAGTACTTGTCTGCGATCATTGGACGATATATCGCAGCCAAGCGCGCGCGTGGTATCCGAGTCCGGCCGTTTACCAAACAAGAGTTGAAGCTGCTTCACGATGCGCTCGAAGCGGAACGTAAACGCTTGGGCGGCGCGGCGCCCGACAAGCGCTTAAACTCCTGACCGGGACAAAGATGACTGACGTTATCAGTAAGACCGAGCGTAGCGCGGTGATGCGCGCCGTCAAATCGAAGGATACTGGCCTTGAAATGGCTTTTCGCAAAGAGCTATGGAATCGCGGCCTGCGCTACCGGGTCAATTATTCATTGCCGGGCAAACCCGACTTGGTTTTCATTCAACCAAGGCTGTTAGTTTTCCTGGATTCGTGTTTCTGGCACGGCTGTCGCTGGCATTGCAGGATGCCTAAGAGCAATGTCAGATACTGGAACGGGAAGATTTCCGGCAATCGCCATCGAGATCGGTCGATAACTACGGAGTGTCGGAAATTGGGATGGAAGGTACTGCGACTCTGGGAGCACTCAATTCGAAATGATCTGAGCTGCTGCATAGAGCAGGTGATAGCCGCGTTGGGTCAAGCTGGACCACCAGTACTGTGACGGGCAGCTTTGCTCCCAAAACATGGAATGGGGAAATACAATGACAAGTACAGCTCATGCTCGTGACGTGCTGCAAGATTGCCGCGTTGCTCTTGCCCTGTTAGAGAGTGAAACTCGAGATTCTGAGTGGCGAGTGCACTGGGTGGCTGCCGTGACACTCCTTCGGAGTGTCGGGCATGTCTTGGCGAAGGTAGATGGTGGCGTAAATCCGAATGTACGAGCTGCTGCAGATTCCCTCTTTATGGAGTGGAAGGGGACCGCCCCCGAACACGAAATATTCAGAGAATTTATCGAAGACGAACGCAATAACATCCTGAAGCAGTACTCGTTCGCCGTTTCCGAGGGCCCGGTTGAACTCGGCATTGTCTTTGGTGAGGTGGATGGTTCTGTTACGACGGAGCCCGTAACGATTCTCGAGAATATTTATCGTCCTATGTCTCATGGCTTTTACGAGGGGGAGGACGGAAGAACATTGATCGAGATGGCGATCGATTGGTGGGAGCAGCAGCTTGCAGCCATCGAAGAGGCGGTAGCGTGACATCCGGGACGTTTCCCACGTAGTCAAGTGTTTGTCGCGTAACATCAGCGGTGACACGAGCACAGACGGCCCCGGTAGGGCAAAATCACAGAAAACGTCCTGTCTGTTCCCGCTTTGCTCCGGTGGCGGGCTGAAGTGCGGGATTGAAATCCCGCTCTGTGCCAGCCGTCCCCTGCGGGGACTCGAATCGTTCATTCGCTTCCCCGCCGTTGAAACGGCGGGCTACTGCCAGCCGTCCCGCTTTGCGGGACTGGGGCCCTCGATTCCTTTGCGCTCAACTGCTCGCGACCCGGCATCAAAGACCAGAAAAAAGACCATCGCGTAACCTATGGAACCCGGGGGCAGACGGGACGTTTTCTCTGGTTTGTGGCCGATACGCTACCATCCGATACAGCGCTCCGGTTTCCTCGTTAAGGATTTGTTCCGCTCTTCTCCCCGCTCTTGTCCCCGGAAGAGTTTCTCAACTCGACGATCCGATGGGTGAAGGCCTGGACCTTGCCATCCAGGGAGTCTCGAACCTCAACACAGGCTTTCAGAGCTTCGTGAAACTCCAGATTGTTGTATTTTGTGCGCCAGCGATCGGCGCATTCGGCATACGCCTCGGCCGCATCGCAGGTTTCCTTCCAGTTCTTCAGCAATGCCGCGTCGTTATTGTGCTCCAGCTGAAGCAACATCCCCAGACGCAGGCGGTTCGCGTTCCAGTCTACGGTCGCCAGGTTGTACCGGTTCACGACCGCCTGGACCTCAGACATATTACGCTTCGACCCTCCCCCGCGATCACATTTCTCACAGAACTCCTTGCGGGACAATGTGCTCAGATCGCGTGAAGCATCAACAAACTTGCCCAGCCGCAGAAACATCTCGTCGACCACTTTTCTCTCCCGGTCCAGATGTTCCTTGAACGCCGACATGGAGCGATCGTGTTCCAATCGGGCATCCGCCGCCTGACGCTCCCGGTTCCTGGCGTACTCCTGCAGCTCAAAGGTGATGAGTCCCCCGGCGATTCCACCGATGACCACTGTGACCAGCGCGGCAAAACCCGCTGACTCAAATAACTGCAGCCATGCCGGCTTTCGCTCCGAGTGCTCCTGCCCGGCCGCGTTTTGGCGATACTGCAGGTAGTCGAGACTTACGGCCTGCGCCACCAGGTCGCGCAGTTCGTTCGTTGGTGAACTTTGGGGCGGTGGGGTTGGAGGCGACGGCGCAGCCATATTACGTCTTACTTCTTGGGCCCTAGTTTGAGGTCTTGTCTGGTGACTGCGTTATTGGATACTTTGATCTCGATTAAATCCGACTGCCGCCCGTCGGCTTCGGCCTGCAGGGTGTATACGCCCGGTTCGAGCTTGATGATCTTGTATGCGCCCTTCCTGCCCGATACGAAAGTTGACACTTCCTGGGTCACTGAATCCGTGAGTTTCACGGTCGCCTTGGCAACTGGTTTACCGGATGCGTCGATTACCTTCCCAGCTATTGAGCCGTTGTGTTCGCGGATTGGTTGTTCCGGCGCGGGCCTCTGCCCGGCGGCTGAAACCGAAAAACCTGTCACACCTGGAAGCACCACGGCCGCAAGAGCGAGGACGCGGAGGCTGTTTGGCATTTTGCGGCACCTCCTGTTGAGTAGTGTCAGACATACCATTAACGTTGCAGGAAAAATCAAACATGCTCGGGCATAACACGTAGCCGATAATGCGCAAATCCTACCAGCGCCGCGCCCGTTCCAGCGTTTGTTCAAAAAACATCGCGAGCGG
>DATMPO010000004.1:0-38519 GCA_035567035.1 Verrucomicrobiia bacterium
AGCATCAGGAAAACGAAGATTGTAGTTGCAACAACTCTTGTTTTTTTCATAGCCAGTCACCTCTTGCGCTTAGCCAGACAGTCTACACTTCTCAGCTTTCTTTTTCCGCGGCTGTACTCCGCGGCCAACACTGTACAGAAGATCGCTGTACACTCGCGCACATTCGACTCGCAACCGCAGCGGGTTTGGGGGTATGATGTTGCCCCTTGATCTCCTTAAGGAGGGATGGTCACCCATGAAGCTCTTCTTCAAGGCCGTGTTTCTCCTGCTGTGTGTCGCAACCCCAGTCCTGGCGCAAAACTCAGGCAACAGCCTGAAGCCCAGCTGGTGGAACAAGTTTCTGTATTTGTCCAACAACGCCCCTGACAAGGCTCCGGGCGCCTCAAGTTCGATTTCTTCCGGAGCCAACGTAGACGTTTCCAATGAATGCGGTCCTCAGTCGGAGACTTTTATTGCGACGAACCCGGTTCATCCGCAGGACCTGGCCGGCGGCTCCAACGAAATATTTCGCAATCCCATGCGCGGGTATTCGTCGAGCGATGGCGGGGCGAACTGGACGGGAGTGGACCTGCCTTTGCCCGCCAGCAAAGGCGCGAACTCCAGTGAGTTTGGTTCCGATCCCTCTCTGGCCTTCGACTCGCAAGGCAATCTCTTTTACAGCTACATTGTCGTGTTCTTCGGCAACGGCAACCAGAAGGGCGTCAACGGAACCGAAATGGCGGTGGCCCGGTCCAGCGATGGCGGCCGGAGCTTTCCCAGTGTGAGTTTTTTCGAGCTTGCGACCGGCGGTGACCACTTCAACGACAAGCCAATGATCACCACCGACGCCAGTCCAGGCAGCCCATTCCGGGATTCGGTCTATGTTGCCTGGGACGCAGCCAGCGGCGGCTCGTCGAGCGGAGGTATCCGCTTTGGGCATTCCGCGGATTCAGGGCATGCTTTCACAGTCACCCGCATTGACGATCCAAACGGTCCGGGGCAGTCGATCGGCGCGGTCCCCTTTGTCGGTCCCAATGGCGAGGTCTACACTGCCTGGAACGATCTGGCCAGGAATGCCATCATGTTCAACCGTTCGTTTGACGGTGGCGTAACTTTTGGTTCCCAGAGCATGGTGGCCGCCAAGAACCTGGCGCTGCAATCCAATATTCCGGCGGAATCATTCCGCGGCGCTCTGGTCTATCCGGCGTGCGCGGCAGACCGCTCCAATGGTCCTCACCGTGGACGTCTCTATTGCTCCTGGATGGACAGCCATCCCAGTGGAAATACGGACATTTTTTTCTCGTTCTCCGATGACCAGGGTTCCACCTGGAGCGCTCCCGTGACGGTCGCCGATCGTCTGCTGAACGTGGACCGTTTCAATCATTGGATGGCCGTGGACCCGGTCACCGGTGATGTGAACTTTTCTTTTTACGACACGCGCAATGACACCACGGGTTTCCGCTTTCAGACGGATATTTTCTTTACCCAATCCGTTAACGGAGGCGCAACCTTCAGCTCTCCCAACACCCGTGTCACCACAGTCAGCTCCAATGAGCACGACTGCAACGGCGTATTCCCGTGCGCGGGCATAGATCTGGGCAACCAGCAGGGAGACTACGAAGGACTGGCTTCTTTTGCCGGCGTGTCTCATCCGATATGGACGGACAGCCGTCTGAATCTGGCCGCCGCCAGCGGATGCAGGACCGACCTGGTGATGGAAGAAGTGTTTACCGCGACAGTTAACGGCACCAAATAGAACTCACCGGCGCGTAGATCTAGTCTCGCGATTACAAACGCTCAAGTATCGCGGACACCACCTGCGAGGGAAGAGGGATGTGGCCCTGGGCTTCGATCATGGGCTGACCATCGGTAAAAATGAACTTCACGAAACTATTCAACGCTTGTGCGCGGGTTGGCGTGGCCCCTTCGGCGGGCACAAACATCCAGGTCAGGCCGGTGATGGGATAGGCGTTGGCCCCGGGCATGTTGGTCAGTGAGACGCGGAAATCCCTGCTGAGGTTCCGCGGACACGCGGCCGCTGCGCCTTCCGGCGTCGCGGTCAGAAATGCTCCACTTAGGTTTTGCACCTGCCCAATGGAAACTCCGCCGGCTTGGGCCGTGTTGAGTTCGGCGTATCCAATGGCTCCCTCGGTTGCCTTCACTTGGCGCACCAGCGTCTCGCCGCCCTGGGCCTCCTTTCCGCCTGGCCACGCAGGCGACGAGTCGGTGCCCACGAGCGAGCGGAAAGACGGATTGGTTCGGGAAAGAAAGTCGGTGAACAGATATGTGGTGCCCTTGCCCGGTTCGCGATGGTATGCACTAATCGCCAGGTTCGGCAACGATACTCCGGGGTTGAGCCTCGCTAGATCAGGATGGTTCCACGATTTAATCTTGCCCATATATATGTCGGCAAGAACTTTTCCGGAAAAGCGTAACGGGCGGCTGGTCCCGGGGACGTTATAGACCGGAACAACGGCAGTGAGAAAGAGCGGAAATTGAAGAATGGTTTTCCCTGTCGCCTTCATTTCTGCGTTGGTAATCGGTATTTCTCCGCCTCCAAAATCCGCCGCGCCTTCGGTGATCTGCTTGATGCCTTCTTTGGAGCCATAGGGCAGATAAGTAATGCGGACCCGCGGATTGCGCTGCATGTACGCGTTGGCCCACACCCCATAAAGCCCTTTGGGAATCACCGAGCCGCAGCCGACCAGGGCGATGGTGTCCTGCGCAGGCACGACCAGACACAGAATGAGACAGAGAATCAACAAGCCGCAACGCTTCATGTTTCGGACCTTCCTTTTACGAGAATTTCTGGGCTGTTTCCGTCTGGCCGTGGCCAGTCTTGAGATTTGCCAATGATAGTGCGGCATTTGGGCCGGGATGAACAGATTACGTATGTAACGTGGAACCCCGGAGGTAACGCAGGAAGAATCGAGGCGAAGTACTGGCGAGGGACCTTGCCTTTCTGCTGGGTGAGTCAAGTTCCCTCACGGGCTGTTCGGCCGCCTGTTCTTGCACCGGTGGCTTCTCAGTTTAAAATGAAGGACGGCCATAGGGCTGCAATACGCTCTGGCATGAAGATGAAACGTTCAGACATCGGCGTACGGTTGGCGAAGCTCCTCTTTGTCACGCTGCTTGGCGCGCTCGTGGCGTACGGGCAGCGGTATGACTCGGCGTCCCGATTGGACACTGGGATGAACGTGCCTGCCGCCCATCCTCTGAGCGCGGCGAAGGTGGCTCTGGGGAAGCGGTTGTTCTTTGACACTCGTCTGTCGGTGGACGAGTGGCTCTCCTGCGCGAGCTGCCATGATCCTGACCATGGATTTTCAGAAGCGCGGAAGCTGAGTGTCGGCGTGTTTGGCCAGCGTGGGAAACGCCATGCGCCCACTCTTCTGGGCCGCGGGGCGGGAAAGTCTCAGTTTTGGGATGGACGCGCCGCTACGCTGGAAGAGCAGGTCCTCCAGCCGATCGTCAATCCCGAGGAGATGGGGATGACCGTAGAGACGCTGTTGCAGCGCCTTAGCCTGGACCCCAGATATCGGGGGCTTACCCGGGAATCGCTGGCCGATGCGCTGGCGAGCTATCTACGCACGATACGCTCGGGAAACAGCAACTATGATCTTTTTGTTTCCGGATGGCCGGGCGTCCTTAGCGACCAGGAACTCGAAGGTCTGCGCCTGTTTCGCGACAAGGCGGGATGCTATACCTGCCATTCCGGTCCGCAGTTCACCGACGAGGCATTTCACAACACCGGCGTGGCCTGGCGCGAAGGCGCGCTGCAGGACGAAGGCCGGGCGGCCGTCACCGGCAAGCCCTATCATAAAGGCGCCTTCAAGACTCCGACGCTGCGTGATGTCGCGCAGCGCGGACCCTACATGCACGACGGAAGCCTGGCCACGCTCGAAGACGTAATCGACTACTACGATGCCGGCGGCAACCCGAATCCCTATCTGGACGACAACATTGTTCCTCTGCATCTTTCCGCGGCGGAAAAGAAAGCTCTGCTGGCCTTTCTGCGAACCGGGCTTGTCGGGTCCATGCAGGATGGAATGGTTGAGAAACCCGGTGAAAGAGCGGCCTTTTCAAGGCGGTGAACGTTCAGTTTGTGTGGCACAGGCACTCTTGCCTGTGCTCCGTTTTCCCCTGAAGGATGGGAGCACAGGCAGGAGTGCCTGTGCCACACAAAACCTAGTCTCTTCCACCTACGGCACCGGCGTTCTCCGCATGCGCTCTCAGTGCTTCGAGGCCTCGCGCTCTCCCGGACGGTAATCGGCTTCAATGTGTCCGGCCAGTTGCGCCTGAGTGAACAGGACCGGCTTGGTCTTCATGGCCACGAAGAGCGGGGACTGGTCGGCGTAATGCGGTGAATTCTGGTCGAGCGTGGCGGAGCCGAACTGATGGATGCTGTCTGACGAGAGCTTACCGTCCTTGTCCCAGGTGACAAACATGATGAACGTGTCGCCACCCGCGGCGGTGAGCGTGCCGTCCGGCTGCTTCACACCATAAACCGCGCGGTAGACATCCGGGCCGCCATCAATCGGGAGATCCAGCTTTCCGCGACGCAAGCGGTTCACCTGGCCCCACTCGGGATCGAGCCGGCCAAAATGCGTCTTGAGCGTCTTGATGGCCTCGCGCAACGCGGCCATGATTTGGGCCTGTGAAGGCGACTGCGGCTTACCTTTGATCTCAGTCCGCCGGCGGAGCACCGGTTCGCCGAACAGGATTGCCAGCGCTGTGCTTCGGTTGGCAACGTTGGTCTGGTGGTCCCATCGCTTCAGCAGTTCCTGGGCTTGTTTTACGTCGGTGTCGTTGCCAGGATCGATGGCGATGGCTTCGTTGACGACTTGCACCACCTCGGAGCGGTCGCTGTAGGCGAGGTCGAATTTGTATGCGCGGAACTTTTCCGCGGTGATGCGGGAATCGGCGCCGTAGTTTTCAAGGGCACGCCAGGCCCGGTTCGTCATGTTGCTCTGAATTCCCAGTGTGGGCGAGAAGTCCTGCGGCTTAAGGTCGTCGGCTGGCGTGGCCGCGCGAAAGGGCGTGTTGTTCGAGTTGAAAACCAGTCCGCCGGGAGGGTCCCAGATCTGGGGAATTTTGTCGAAAGGCAGATAGCGATGCCAGATCAGGTCCGAGCGGTCGCCCGGCAGGACGCCCTGCCAGTCCAGCCCGTCTTCTTCTTTTCGCACGGGAAACAATCCGTTATAGACGTAGCCGATATTCGCCTTGTCGTCGGCGTAGGCGTAGTTGAGGCTGGGGATGGCCTGCAGCGCCATGGCCGCGCGCCACTCAGTCAGGTTAGCGGCCTTGTTGAGCCGGTAATACTGCAACGGCTGGCGGATTTCATTGATGCCTGCGTAACGAATGGCGAACACGCCGTGATCGGTCTTGAGCACCGGACCCTGAGCAGCGTAGAGCACCTCGCGGTGCGCGGTCCAGAGGAGCGGTCCCCAGATCTTCACGCGGAGTTTGGCGTCGCTCTTTTCGAAATCACGCCATTGGCCATCCATCCGATATTGATTGGGATTCGCAGGGTTGATGGCGAGTTTGTAGACGTCAATGAGATCGGGTTCGTTGACCGTGTTGGCCCAGCCAAGATGCTCGTTGTGTCCGTGCAGCAGGAAAGGCGAGCCGGGGAAGAAGCCGCCGGCCACGTGCCAGCCCTGGCCGCTCTCCAGCACCGCTTCGTACCACGACACGGGCCCGGTATAGGGCTGATGGGAATTGACCAGCAGCCGCGTCGCTCCGTCCGCCGAGCGTGACGGAGCAACAGCCACGCCGTTCGATCCCACGGGCACCGCGTCACGAGTGATCAGAAAAGCGTTTTGTCCTAAGTTAGAAAGAGAAAGGGAAGCGGTGGTGTTGCCGCTCTCCGGACTGTTCAACTTCAACAACACGCGGTCGAGGCCATAAAAGAACGGTGTCTTGAAAACAAATCCGGCGGCCACGTCTTTTCCGGTAAGCGGGAGTAGGCCGGGCAGCGTTTTGTCCGGATGAAGCGCGGCGTAGTAGTTCACGCCGTCGGCATACGCTTCCAGCACGTGCCGGACATCCAGCGGCAAGTCACTTTCATATTTTGCGTTGATGGTTTCCCATACCCGCAAAAGGTGGACAAGATAGTCGGCCACGGCGGCCTTGGGTCCTTCGGTGGCGGCAAGTTGTCCGCGGGTCGCCAGCGCCACCTGCTGGAGCGTGACGAAGTCGTCTTCGGACTGCGCAAAGCCCAACCCGAATGCAACGTCGGCATCTCTCGGCCCGACTACATGCGGCACACCAAAGTTATCGCGCTTGATTCGAACATCATATTGCCGGGCTTTGGCAATCAGCGTGGCTGGGTCCGGCGGTGAAGGCTGCTCCAGGCGGTCAGCTACGATGAGGAATAGGACGGCGCAGACAAGGAGTCCAGCAAGCGACAGAGCGGTGATCTTGAGTTTGCGCATGGGCCTTGAATGTCTGGTGATTTATCCCCGTGAGTAAGGGCAGGGACGCGCTAGAGTAACATACCGGGACGTTGCCGGGTGCCGAATCCAGACCGGTTTCAAAACAGTGTCGGAGCGGCCTGTGCTGCAGGGACCTCTTGCGCGCATTCTGGACCTTCGTTCTCCGGACGGTTCACTCGCGTGCCAACAGGATACTTCTTCATTCGCCGAGTATCGAATGGGGCAAGACACTCCATGACGCGCGCCGGGTCGGTGATGCCTGGATCGAGCCACAAATCGTAGTTTTCGAGCGTCAGAATCGCCGGCATCCGGTCATGCACTTCGGCAACCAGCGCGTTCGGCCTGGTAGTGAGGATGGCGCAGGTTTCAACAGCTTTGCCGGCGGCATCCTGCCAGCGTTCCCAAAGACCGGCGAAGGCAAACACGGAATCGTCCGTCATGCCGAAATTGTACGGCTGCTTCTCTTTGGCGCTGATCTTCCGCCATTCATAGAAGCCGTCGGCGGGGACCAGGCAACGGCGCCGTCGGATGGCATCGCGGAACGCGGGCTTATCGGCGGCCGTTTCCGATGCGGCGTTGATGGTCTTGAATCCTATGGACGGCTCTTTCGCCCAATATGGAACCAGACCCCAGCGGACCTGTGCGAAACTGCGCTTCGGTTGCGTCGCATCCTGACGTACGATGGCGACCGGCTGCGTCGGCGCAATGTTCCAGCGGGGCGACCACTCGGGATCGTCATCCAGGCCGAAGTGGTCCCTCAGGTAGCGCTCCTTGGCGGTAAGCCGGTAACGTCCGCACATAGAGCACAGTGTAATGGAAGAGAATAGGCCCGCGAACCAGCGGCAGAGCCGGCACAGTGGCCGTCTCACATGCGACATCTTCATGATCTAAAATGAGTGCAGGATTTCTCTCAGAGTTCATTCTCCTAAAGTGGAGGCTCTCCTGCATGAAAAACCTTAGTTCCTCTCTATTCCTTAGCATCCTCTTGGTGGCCGTCACTTGCGTAGCCAAAGAGCCGCCGGGCCCGCGAGTGGTGGATCTGACAGCCGCGGATGGCACAAAACTCAAAGCATCCTATTTCAGCGCAGGCAAACCTGGGCCTGTAGTCCTACTACTGCACCAGTGCGACCACGAGCGCAAGATATGGGACGGCTTGGCGCAACAGCTGGCCGCGGCGGGAATCAATGTTCTGACCTTTGACCTTCGCGGTTTTGGCGATAGTGGTGGTGAGCCGCACCATAAAGACGGACCGCTGGAACCTCCAGAAGAGATCCAGAAGTGGCCCGGGGATATTGACGTGGCCTTCCAATACCTCAAGTCGCAGCCGGATGTGAAGACGGACCCGATAGGCGTAGGTGGAGCGAGCTGCGGCGTGGACAACGCTATAAAAACGGCGATGCGGCATCCTGAGGTGAAGTCGCTGGTCCTTCTTTCGGGGCCGCACGATCTGCAGGACCGCAAGTTTATGCGGCAAGGGAAGCTGCCGGCATTTTTTGCGGTGGCCGATGACGACCAGTATCCAGGCATGGTCGAACTGACAGAGTGGCTTTATATCATCAGTTCCAACTCCGGCAAGAAATTCGCCCACTATAGGACTGGACACCATGGAGCCGAAATCTTCGCGGTCCATCCGGATTTGCCGGTAGCAATCGTGGATTGGTACGTCACCACGCTGATCAAAACCCCTGGACACGCCCCCGCCACCACGGATGTCGCGGAAATTCCCGCCTATATCCGCGCCATTGAGTTGCTCGACCAGCCCGGTGGCCCAGCCAGGCTGGCGCGAATGCTCTCCGAATCCCGCCAGAAGGACCCTAAGGCGCCCTTTACTCCGGAACAGATGATGGAGGGCGTGGCGTATGAACACCTTCAAGCCGGAGACATCAAGCAGGCATTGGAGATCCTGAAACTGGATGCCACCGCGTATCCCAATTCGCCCAACGTCTATGATTGCCTTGGCGAGGCATATCTTGCCGACGGCCAGAAAGACCTGGCCCGCAAAAACACACAAAAGGCGCTGGAGCTCTTGCCCTCCGATACTGTCGATCCGCAGGCCTTTCGCGATGCCATCAAGGCCAGCGCTGAAGAGAGACTAAAGCAATTGGGCCCGGCGCAGTAGCTCTCCTGGATTATGCTCTGCAGTTGCCCTGCGCGTTCGCCGCCTATGCGCGCTGTTCCATGAACTTGCCCAGGGTCTCGGCGCAGTATTCCACCAGGGCGCGGTCTTCGGGGCCGAAAGCCGACAGGAAATGGCTGTCAATATCGAGTTCACCCACTACTTGGCCGCGAACGAACACGGGAACCACGATTTCCGACTTGGTTTCCAGTGAGCAGGCCAGATAGCGCGAGTCCTTGCTGACGTCGTCCACCACCACGGTAGTTCCGCCCGAGGCGGCGGCGCCGCAGATGCCCTGGTTCAGCGGGATGCGGGTATGCGGCGTCATGGCGCCCACGAACGGTCCCAGTTCCAGCATGTTGGGGTCGTCCGCCGAGATCATGTAAAAGCCCGCCCAGTTGTACTTGAGCATGCGCTCGTTCAACTTCCTGGTGACGCGGTCCATGAATTCCAGGACCGAGGAAGCCGTCCGGGCCAGCTCGTCTATCTCGCGCTTAACGTTGTCCAGTGCCATGTGTGTGGAGATTCTCCCGGGAACGATTTTACCGGGCCGCGATCAAAACCAGTCCGGAAAAATCAGGCCCCGCGCTTATGCGCTCGCTTGACACGGCCCGTCCATCGTGTATTGTTGTGTCCCTGACGGAGCGCCACATGATCACAGCCGTACTTCCCGGAATCCTCATCGGTCTGATCGCCTGGTTTCTCGTGCGTTGCCTGCTCGCCGGCATTTATACGGTGAACCAGAACGAGCGGGCGTTGAAAACCAACTTCGGGCGCGCCGAACGCGTCCCCGGAGCCACGACGCTCACCGATCCCATTTCCGCGGGCCTGGACGCCGACGAGAAGCAGCGTTACGAGTATCCCCAGGTCCGAGTCATCATGCCCGGCGGACCTTACTTCAAGCTGCCCTGGCAGAGGATTTACAAGGTCTCCGTTGCCACCCAGACCGTCAACATGGCTTTCGATCCTGACGCGCCCGCCGCCAACCAGAGCGGAACCATTGTGGAAGCGGTGACCAAGGACCAGTTGAATACCGGATTGACCGGCCAGATTCGTTACCGCATCTCCGAGCGGAACCTTTACGCCTACGTGTTCGGAGTGAAGAACCCGATCGCCCACGTGATGGGCTATTTTGTCTCCGTGCTGCGCGAGCGCATTGCGACGTTTGAAGCTCCTCCCGATCCCAGCGTGGGACCCATTGCCGCGGGGAGCGGCATTTCCATCAACGACCTGAGAAAAAATCTGCGCGACCTCAACGAGCACATGGACAGCGAATGCGCGTCGTCGGACGCGCGCTACGGCATCGTCCTGGAAGCTTCGCTGATTACCGGAATTGATCCGCCTCCGGAAGTGGAATCGGCCCTGGCGGCCATCAACACCGCACACAACATGGTTTCATCCGACGTCAGTCTGGCGCAGGCCGCCGCCGACCAGAGGATTGAGCAATCCAAGCGCGCCGCCGAGATCGAAACACTCAAAGCGCAGGCGGAGATCCAGCCACTGACGGCCCTGGCCAGCCAGCTCGCGGACCTGAAGCGCGCCGGCGACGGGGCCTTGCGCGCTTACGTGCGTAACGTCCGCCTCGGCCTCTTCAGCCAGGCCCAGCAGGTTGTTCTGGAGACCAAACGATGATTTTCCTGGCCGCGGTGATTACCTTTCTCCTGAGTTTTCTTCTGGTGCCGCTGTTTCTGGCGTTGCTGCGCATGTTCGGCTTCTACACGATTGTCGAAGAGCGGCGCTGCTACGTATACGTCCTGTTCGGCAAAGTGGTCGCGGTCATCGATGAGCCCGGGCTGCACATTCTTCTGTTCAAGCTCGGTCTCAAGGCCCCGATTGTCCGCTGGCTGGGACGTCTGTACATCCTGGACATGCGCATTGACCAGCAGTACCTGCGCAGCCAGCCGGTAAACTCCGAAGAAGGTGCGCCCATGGGCATCGGCATCTGGTATGAAATGTTCATCAGCGATCCCGTGGCCTTTCTTTTCAAGAACGCGGACCCGCGCGGCTCACTGAGCGCCAACGTGAGCAACTCCACCGTGCGCTGCCTGAGCAACCTGAAACTGGCGGACATGCTGCAAAACCGCCATGCCATGAGCCTGACGGTGCGCACGGAAGTTTCACCGCAATCCCACGAATGGGGATACAAGCTTGGTTCGGTGTACATCCGCAAGGTCCACTTCCGGGACGTGCAGATGATCAGCCAGATCCAGGAGAAGGTTGTCAACCGCCTGCGCCAGGTCACGTCGTCAATCAAGCAGGACGGCGCCAACCAGGTGAGCATCATCACCAGCACGGCCGAGCGCCAGGCGGCCGTTGAATTCGCGAAGGCGGCGGCGATGCGCCCGCGCATCGTCGGCGAGGCGCTTAACCAGGTGGCCGCCGATCCCGACGTGGAATCAGCCATGTTCGAGATTCTGGAGATCCAGAAGATCGTCGAAAGCAAGGCCCGCATCACGCTGATCCCGGAGAACAGCGGAATTCTGCCGGAGTTACTGGCATCCGCCGCTTCGCGCGCCCCGGATCCGCCGGCCCGGCCGCTGCTGCAAAAGGGACCAGGGACCAGTTAGGTCCGGCCCGCGTGACGACACGGCCGTGTGAAATTATTCAGAGTTTTTTCTTTTTACGCTCTTGGTTCGTGGGTGATCGGCGCACACATGCATTGTGAACTCACTGTCTCGCTTTAACTCAAAGTTCCGCAGCCATTGCTCGAAGGACTTACCGGTCGGACTGCTTGAAGACGTGAAGACCCAGGCGCATTGGGAACAACCCCAGCCCGCAGAATGCGGTTCCTCAATCCACACCAGCTTGCGATTCATGGCGGCCCTCTCGCTGCGCCCCATCGCTCTCTGGTCCCATGGCGATTGCTCGCGCAATAGGGGCTACTTTCGCTCTGCCTGTTTCCGCAGAAACCGCCACCCATTTTCGCGACGGCCCTGCATAAGAGGCTGACGAAGTTTACATGGGCTACTGTGGATGGCGTTGTTCGATATCCTACCGACGAGAGAGGATTTTTCTCGCGCGAAGCGTTCTCTTTTTGGGGAACACCGTATAATTTTCCGGGTGTCGCGCGAAATAAGACGGCTTCTGTTTCCGTATCTTTAAAATCCATATATCCGGAAGAAGTGCCGGCTGTGATTCCGGTTTATCTTGAGGTGTGTTTGTGGAAAGCAAAGACTTCCAAGTCGTGCAGTCCGGCGAGCGGTCAAATGCCGAAGGGAAACCAGTCAGCAACCTGATACTGCTATCGAGCTCGGATAGCGACTACAGCTCACTTCGTCCGCATCTGGAATACGTCAGCTTGCCAAACCATCTGGTCCTGCACGAAGGAGGCGGGAAGCTGGACTTTGTGTATTTTCCGAATGGAGGCTTGGTTTCTCTGATCGTCGTAATGAAAGATGGCAGGTCCGCCGAGGCCGGTATCGTTGGCAATGAGGGCTTTACCGGAACACCAGCGGCTGTTGGCTTGAGCAGGAGCCCGCTGCAAGCGGTGGTACAAATCACTGGGGATGGGTTTCGGGTAGCGGTCGCAGCTTTGCAGAACACCTTGGAATCCACTCCACGCCTGCAATTGATGTTGACCCGCTACGCGATAGTCCAGGGAATGCAGGTCGCACAAACCGCCGCATGTAACCGACTACACGATGTTAAGCAGCGCCTGGCGCGGTGGCTGCTCATGACTCAGGATAGAGTGGATTCGGCGTCGCTGCCCATCACCCATGATTTCCTCGCAACGATGCTGGGGACAGACAGGCCCAGCGTGACTTTGGCGGCCGGTGCTTTGCAGAAGAAGAAGCTCATCGAGTACACCCGTGGCGCGGTGAAGATCGTGAACCGCAAGAAACTTGAAGTCTCCGCATGTGAGTGCTACGGGATTACGCAACAGTACAACGGCGAGTTAGGCTTGAAATAGCCTGATTCACGTTCTCCTTGTGGTGAGCAGTGGTCCTGGTTCTGCATTTTTTTGTACGCTGAAGACCCTTCGCAAGCGTTTGCGGGCGTATCTGTTCCGCAATGGCAACGATTGGTTTTCGCCATGCGCCGGGTCGTGTGGAAACGAGATGTGGAGCCCTGTGGATTAAGGGCGCTTCGCGTCGAGGACGGACCTTACCTTCTGCGCCAAGGTGGCCAACTGGAAAGGCTTCTGCAGAAACAAAGTATCGGGCCCAAGTGCTTCCACTTGAACTGCCTGATCGCTGTACCCCGACATCAGGATGACCTTGGCGTTGGGATGCGCCTGTTTCAAACGAACGGCGATTTCTGAACCGTGAATTCCGGGCATAACCAGGTCTGTGAGCAGCACATCAATCGGGGCTTTGTGCTTCAGCATGAGATCAAGGGCCTCAGCGCCATTCCCGCATTCCAGGACGTTGTAGCCGATGGATTCAAGAAACTCCCTCGTGATGGCGCGCAGCCCTTCCTCATCCTCAACCAGTAAGACCGTCTCTGATCCGCGCACTGCTGTCTCCGATTTTACGGCGGATGTGCCAGCAGGCCGCGAAGGTTCCTCGACTCGGGGAAAATAAATCGTGAATGTTGTGCCCTGGCCGCGTTCGGATTGCACAGAAATGCAGCCGCCGACCTGCTTTACGATGCCGAACACCGTGGCCAGACCGAGTCCGGTGCCTTTTCCTGTTTCTTTGGTCGTAAAAAAAGGCTCGAAAATCCGGCCCTTGGTTTCCATGTCCATCCCGATGCCGGTGTCGCTCACAGCCAGCGTCACGTAGCGTCCCGGCGGAAGGCGGGGATCGAGACAGATGTCACCGTTGTCCAGATCGGCGGTGGCGATCTCAATCACCAGCTTGCCGCCATCGGGCATGGCATCGCGGGCATTCACCACAAGATTCATCGCTATCTGCTCGGTGTGGCCAGGGTCAATTCTGATGAACGCCGGACCGGCCGTAGTGACCAGGCTCACGTCCACGTCTTCGCCAATGAGATGGGGAAAGAACTTGCTGAAATCCCGGAGGAGCACATTGAGGTCAAGCACCCTTGGTTCAAAGACCTGCTGGCGGCTGAACGTCAAAAGTTGCCGGGTCACTAGAGACGCTTTGGCACCTGCGGCCATGATCTGGTCTGCGTATTTACGCACCCGGGCAGTGTCAGAAGCGTGCAGCAGAGTAAGCTCGGCGCAACTGTTTACGACCATCAGCAGGTTATTAAAATCGTGTGCGACGCCTCCGGCGAGCCGCCCGACCGCTTCCATTTTCTGAGATTGACGGAGCTGTTGCTCTAGCGAACGCTGCTCCGTTATGTCCTCGGCGACCGCTTCATGGATGATGGTTTCTCCGTGTTCATCCCGAATCACCCGTCCCGCGATCCGCACAGTCACTTGTCCGCCATCTTTGCGCTTCCAATTCAGTTCAATGCCGATGTAGGAATCCTGCTTCGAACTGTCATCGAGAGCTCTCTTGCGCTCGCTGGGGTTCATGTAAACGTCCCGCGAAAGCTTTAACTGCATGACTTCCCCGGCGGAGGCATAGCCCAGCATGGTAACGAGCGCGGGATTGACCGAAAGAAAACGGTCCTCTTTTACGCTGGAGCGGTAAATTCCGACCGGAGCGCGATGCACCAGAGATCGGAACTCCGATTCAGACCGCCGCAAGGCCAGGGCCGCTTCTTTGCGCTGAAGCGCCTGGCGGACAGCATTGGGCAAACGGGTCAGCCTGTCCTTGAGGATGTAGTCGGATATGCCCTGCTTCATACACTCCGCGGCCAGTTCATCGCCGAGCGAACCAGTCACCAGAATAAAGGGAGTGTCCAGGCGCATCGCCTGAAGAAACTGGAATGCCGCCAGGCCTGTCCACCCCGGCAGGCTGTAGTCGGCAAGGACAATATCGTACGTCGCCTTCGCCAATAGCTGCTGGAATTCTTCTTGATTGATCGCGCGATCGGCTGCAACGCTCACTCCATCCATCTGCAGGGTCCGCAGACACAGGTCGAAGTCTGATTCGCTGTCTTCCAGAAAAAGCACGCGCAGAGGCAGCGTTCCCTTTGAGTGAGTAGTCATCAAAATTCCACAGTGTTGTTTGCAAGTGTATCCGATCTTCTCAACCAACTGTAGCGCAACGAACATAGGGGTTTACAGAAATTATGTTGAAACTAGATTGCGCTCAGCGCAGATAAGTTAGAGATATCTAATACTGATGAGGTGCAATACTAGAGTGATCAACTACCATTGGAAAAACTTAACATTCGGCCCTCAGCTATAAAATCTATCCCGCTTTGTTGTTTCGTTCTTGTCAGTCAGGAGTAGATTAGCAAGAAGCAAGATTCTTGATTACCCAGGACGGCCCGCAAGTCTATTTTGTTCGCGACAACGTCGCTGGATTTGATGGCGGATATGTCAACGTCAGTGATAAGCCCCAACGCGCTTAAACGGTCACCAGTACCGGGAAGACGCGGGCTTTCTGCGATAGCGGTCCTGCTGATGCTCGTGATCGCTCCCTTTCTGATTTGGCCAACGCTTGCGACCCGGGCTTTTGATTCCTCGTATCTGCCGCATCTGTATTGTTACCTCGCGAAACCCGGACTCGTTTGGACCCACGTGGTGGCGGACTCGCTGATCGGCCTTTCGTATCTCGCGATTTCCGCAACCCTCGCGTACCTGGTCTATAGCGGACGCCGCGACATACCTTTTCAATGGATGTTTCTGGCATTCGGCCTGTTCATCGTTGCCTGTGGAGGCACGCATTTCGTGGAAGTCCTGACAATCTGGATTCCGGTTTACGTGTTTTCCGCTGCCGTCAAAGTCTTGACCGCCGCTGTGTCCGTGTTGACCGCCGTGCTTCTTCCCTTCACGGTGCCGCGGATACGGGCCCTGGTCCAAGGTACCAGGATCTCCGCGGAAAATACGGCCAGGCTGCGCGTCAATGAAGGCAGATTGCGCGCGATCACTGAAACCGCCACAGATGGGATCATATCTGCTAACTCCCAGGGTCATATCCTTTACTTGAACCAGGCGGCCATGCGCATGTTTGACTACCCCGTCGCCGAAGTGGTAGGTCAGCCGCTCACCGTCCTCATGCCCGAACGATTTCATGCGGCGTACGAAGAGGGTCTAAAACGATTCCTGACGACCCGGGAGGTCCATGTGATTGGAAAGACCGTGGAATTGGTAGGGAAAAGAAAAGACGGAGTTGAGTTTCCCCTGGACCTCTCGATCTCTGCCTGGGAAGCAGACGGAGAGACGTTCTTTACCGGAATCCTTCGCGACAGCACCGAACACAAGAAGGCATCGGAGAGAATCCGGCTGCAGAATGCACTGCTCGAGGTCGCTAACAAGGAATTGGAGAGTTTCAGCTATTCCGTTTCGCACGACCTTCGCTCCCCGCTCCGGGCGATCCATGGCTTCAGCGGGGCTCTTCTGGAGGATTGCGGGGACTCGCTTGATGCGACGGGCAAGAACCATTTGCAACGGATTCTGGCCGCCAGCCAGCGGATGGGGCAACTCATTGACGGTATGCTGCAGCTTGCGCATACCGCGCGCCGCACCATGCTTCGGGAAACGGTTTCCTTCAGCAGCCTGGCGGAAGAAATTGTCTCTCAGCTTCAGAAGTCGGAGCCCGACCGCCATGTGTGGGTCGAGATTGCGCCGAATTTAACGGTGGAAGGAGACCAGGCCCTGCTCCATGCCATGTTGCAGAACCTGCTCGGCAACGCGTGGAAATTTACTTCGAAATGCGTGGATGCACGGATTGAGGTGGGAACTCAGACCCAGGACGGCCTGCCAATCTATTTTGTTCGCGACAACGGCGCCGGATTTGATATGCAATATGCAGGAAAGCTTTTTGGCGCCTTTCAGCGTCTCCACGACGCAAGGGACTATCCCGGAACGGGCATCGGATTGGCAACGGTGCAGAAGATTATTCAGAGACACGGAGGCCGCATCTGGGCGGAAAGCCAGGTTGGCCGCGGGTCTACGTTCTACTTTGCTTTAGACCCGCCTGACAGTGTGACGGCGACGCTGTCAGTTTCGGCGGTGACTGAATCCGTCGCGCTGTACTGAGCGGTTTGCGGGTACCTGGAGAATCGGAGTAAACCTGATATGGCTGACAATCCTACGATCCTGTTAGTGGAAGATAACGAGGACGACGAAGACTTGACGCTGCGTGCGCTGAAGAAAAACAGCATTACGAATCAAGTGGTAGTGACCCGCGACGGCGTCGAAGCCCTGGACTACCTGTTCGGGACCGGAGCCTACGAAGGGCGAAATCTGACCAGCATGCCTGCCCTCATTTTGTTGGATTTGAAGTTGCCGAAAATTGATGGATTAGAAGTCTTGCGCCGGCTGCGTGCGAACGAGCGGACGCGGCTCTTGCCGGTGGTCATCTTAACCTCCTCGCGCGAGGAGCCGGACCTCATCAATAGCTATCACCTGGGCGCAAACAGCTACGTCCGCAAGCCGGTGGATTTTAACGAGTTCGCGGAAGCGGTGCGGCACCTGGGCCTGTACTGGTTGATCGTGAACGAGGCGCCACCCGCCACAAGGGCCTAGCTTCCGCCAGCGGCTTGGTGCAATCGTGCGAGAGCTGATGCCTGCCCTTTATTTGTCCGCGCGGTCCACACATCCGGAGCGGAATGAGCGATCGTCCACGGGGTTGAGGCGCTTGACCGTGCCGGGCCGCATCACCGGATAGTGGTGGATGGTGCAGAGGTAGTCGGCCACGAACCAGAGCGGCTTGTCGGTGGTCATCCAGTTCAAGTGGTCGAAGCGCCGCAGGTCTACCGGACGCGAGAAGGTCCGCAGAGAGCGTTGTTTGCGCAGGTTGAAATAGTTTTCAAAATAGCTCATGGCCAGTTCGCGAAGATTACGATAGACCGGCTCGCGGTAACGGAGTCCTGTGAAGTTGGACTTGGCCACCGCGCCCCAGTGTCCGCGTGTACGATAGATGGCCAGCACGTGGTCGCTGTCACCCTCGCCTTCCAGATCAAACACCAGCGGCGGGTGTCCGTTTACGCGCAGGGCCGCCGCGGCCAGCATCGCGCCCTCAAAGCAGTGAGAAGTGTTCTCCTGGAGCGCGCGGCGCGGGGACCATGCAGTGTCCGCCAGATGGTAGGGCATGGCGTCCAGAAATTTCTGGATGCCATACGGAGTCTTCAAGCTGCGCAGCTTGCGCAACTCTTTGGGAGTAAAGCCGGACTGGTCAACGGTCATCACGAGAACCTTACCACTGATGACGCTGATTGCGCTGATCGGGAACAAGCCGAGGAAGGTTACCGCGGATGCCCCTGACCTAATCTTTGCCCGTCGGCTTGGGTTGGTGTTTGGAAGGGGGGAGTGCCGCGGCAAGTCTGGCTACATAGCGGTTGGCGAGTTTCCAGGAGTCGCCGTCCTTACGCCACAGGTCCACGACGAAGTACTCGCCGCTTACGTCCTTGCCGTTGGATGTCGTCTGCTGAATCCGGTCGAACTTCACCACTGCGGCGTCTCCGAGGTCGGCCACCGACATTTGGCGAATGATGAAGGACTTCAGTTTGTAATTCGGCGTCATCACCTGCGGGACCCAGTCTTCCCCCGCGATGGGATCGGCGTTTGGTGACTCAATCGTAAAGTCGTCGGCCAGCAAACTGCTCAATCCGGCCTGGTCTTTCTTTTGGACGGCTTGCAGAAGTTGCTTCTCCAGCGCCGTAAATACGGTGACCTGACGCGTGGCCGTGCTGATTCTCGGCGTGAGTCCGGGTTGCACCGGTTCCTGTGCCGCAGCCGGTATCGCGGCGGCAAGCAAGGTCAACCACACGTGTAAAAAGAAGCGGCCTTGCATATCACTCCTCCGGAGCCATATCTGATTTGTGAAGCAAAAGAAAGAGCGCCGCGAGGCGCCCCGGGAAAAGCAAAGGCCGCCAGGCGAGGCCGGCCTTTTGCCAGTCTATAAGATCACAGATGCTGGACGCACGCGCCACCGTTGGCGTTTTCCCAGTTCTGCTGGATCATCCAGTCATTGTTGCCAAAGGTCTGGTTGAATTTCGCTCCCGCGGCATCGGCAGCGGAAGTGCACAGAGACCCGGCGGCACAAGCACCGGTTGCGCCAAAGTTGAAGTTGCACTTGTCCGCGTTCTCCTGACCGCTTGAGTCGAACCAGGCGTTCAGGTCCGGATCGGAGATGGCTTCTTCCTGCTCATGGGTCAGTACGTTGATCAGTCCGTCCGAGCCGCCAACACCAGCTGCCGGGCTGTTGGGACCAGTAGTCTGGATTTCGCAACCCGAAGGGCAGCGGTCTGGATTGCCAACGAAAGCCCACTTGATATCAGCGCCGCCCAGCGTCTGGCGAGTGTGAAATCCGCAAAAAGAGCTGCAGAATCCCCGTTCACTGACGTTGGATGAAGTCAGGACCATGTATACCCCGTTGGGGTCCACAGGCAGGCCGTTGCTGAACGATCTGGTGACAATCGCCGAAAGCTTGCTGTTGGACAGTTTGGTCCCCTGAGAGCCGGTGTCGAAAATAGCGCCGCCCAGAGTAACGTTGCCGCTGACATTGCCGGTGGTGTCTCCGTAAGTAGAGTTAATCTTTTCGTAGGGCGTGTTTCCCAGACTGTTGACGTAGTGCTCCACTAAAGTGACGGTGGCCGAAGTATTGGAGCCCGTGCTTGCCCAGTTGCCGTACCAGATCAAATAAATCGGCACTGGGTTGCCTTTCAGGACCGGGCCGCCGTTGTAGTTGATGCCATTGCCCGTGACTACAGCTCCGCCGGTGGGCCGAGCTTCGTCGTCAGTCACCGGGACCGACACCGCTGTGCCGTCGCCGTTGGGGACCAGTTTCTCGCCCGGGTTAGGCTGCGGGTCACGCACTTTTTGCGCCAGCAGGAGATTGACGGCCAAAACAGCGAACAGCAACGTAAGAGCGTACCTGACTTTTCCAGGAGTGGATCTCATTGATGCACCTCAATGCTTTCTTGGTTTTGTTTTTGCCCGATCTGTTGAAACGCGATGAACAGAAAGATGCCAAAGAGTAGAGCCACGGGCAAGGCCAATCACGCGAGTCGCAGCCCTCCCGCACCAAATCCTGCGCAGCTTATCACGCCACGAATCCCCAGGCAACAGAACTCCGCGCCATTTGTGTGCAACTGTTCCCAAATCGGAATACGTAATCCGATGCCTAAAGTGTCTACCGATAATGCTGAATCAGCAGAATCCATCCCGCAAATGCGCCGGTGCATTGTTCTGCGTTCCTAATTCGCATTGAATGATCAAGATCGAAAGGTGGGCGGAGACCGCGGGCAAAGAGAGGTGCCAGCGCCCGGTTCCTGCGTCAAGGCTGGGAGCGCAAAGATTCCCGAAACGGGCTACAAAAACTGGCGTCTTACGCTCCGACCGCCTGTTTGAGGTTGTTTTTGACCGGCACTTTGGTGAACCAGTTATGGCGGTCTTCCATAGTGCCTTTCACGATTCCAAAGAATTCACGCTGTAAGGCCAGAGTGATTGGACCGGTCACAGCGTTGTTGACTTTGATCTTGTCCACGGAGCGGATGGGGGTGATTTCCGATGCGGTACCGCAGAAGAAGACTTCGTCGGCGATATAGAGCATTTCACGCGGGACCATCTGCTCGACTACGGTCACGCCGATATCTTCGGCCAGCGTAATCACGGCGTCGCGTGTGATCCCCGGCAGCACGGAATTGCCCAGAGGCGGAGTCATCAGCTTGCCCTGGCGAACGACAAAAATGTTGGCGCCCGACGCCTCGCTCACGTAGCCGTTCACATCGAGGGCGATGCCCTCCACGTATCCATTGATAATGGATTCCATCTTAATGAGCTGGGAGTTCATGTAGTTGGCGCCCGCTTTGGACATGGCCGGCATGGTGTTGGGAGCGATGCGGGTCCAAGAGGAAACGCAGGCGTCCACGCCCTCGCTGACGTCGCCATGGCCCAGGTACTTGCCCCAGGGATAGTTGACCATGTAGACCTCAATCGGCGAATTGGCGGGATTGACCCCGGCTTCGCCGTATCCGCGCATGACGACGGGACGCAGGTAACACGGCCACAGTCCGTTCGTCGCCACCAGTTCCCCGGCCGCGTCGCAGAGCTGGCTGTGGCTGTAGGGAACTTCCATGCGGTAGATTTTGGCTGAATCGGAAAGCCTGCGCATGTGCTCGTTCAGCCGGAAGATCGCGGGCCCGTCCGCGTGGGCGTAACAGCGGATGCCTTCGAACACCGAGGAACCGTAGTTGACCACGTGGGACATCACATGGATCGTGGCGTCCTTCCACAAGATCAGTTTTCCGTTGTGCCAGATCTTCTCGGTCGCTTGAATGGCCATGCCAGGCTCCTTCGTTCGCGGAATGAACGTCGCGCCGGGACCACGTCACCCTTATTCCGTGGTTCCAACTGCTACTTAGATGCGGATTCCCGCGCGAACGAGCCAATTATAGCTGACAAGGTTTGGGCCAGACCACATACAGATGTAAGCAAAAACCGCGCTACAGATGCGGATCGGTTGCCGGCGCGGCTTTTCCCGAAGGCGGCGGTGCGGCGCTGGCCGCGGCCACGACGGGAGGCTTCTGCAAATACATTTTGGGATTGGCCATGATTACCGGCATGGCGGCAAAAGGTTTGGAATAGTCGTTGCCGGCGTTCCAGAAAAGAAAGCCGTTGCCGCCGTGTCCTCTGGAGGCGCCAACCTGCTTGAGGATGTATTGCGGCGAGTACGTCCGCGTCCTCCAGGCGAAGGCCTGCAACCACGGGCGCAGCGTGACGCCGGAGCCGGTCGTGACCTTCACATACTGGTCCATGGAAGTGCTGATGAAATGCTCAGGCTCGTCGCCGGGATGGGCGTAACCATCCATGCCGAAGAAATGCGAAGGGTAGATCATGGGGGAAAGCACATCGCAATACCTGGCCATCTTGACGATGTCCTGTCCGGTGCGGTTGAGATCCACCTGGCGCTGCCACGCCATCACGCCGAAAACGTCGAGCGAGAGCAGGACTCCCTTGGCGTGCAGACCGCTGTAGGCCTTTTCCAGGAAGCCGGCAATTACGTCGTCGCGATGCACTTTGGGGTCGGCCTGGTAGGCGAACTGTGCGTCTTTCTGGTCGCCCTCGGCGGGGAAGCGGACGTAGTCGAACTGGATTTCATCCACGCCGGACTGGGCAACAAAATTGGCCAGTGCCAGATTGTAGTCCTGCACTTCATGCCGCGAGGGGTCCGACCAGACCAGCTTGCCGTTTTCGCGCCACGGCTGGTGCGTCCTGCGGGACTGGACGGCAAGCGTGCCGTGGTTGCGCGCGATGTTGTCATCGCGGAAAAGCGCCTGGCGGGCGATGGCGTGCATCTCCAGAGAGTGCAGGAAGCGCACGTATTTGGGCAGATTGCTGATGGGATAGTTCTTCAGCTTGCGCGCCAAAGGGTTAGTGAACGGGATATTGATGGTGCCGTCAGTGTCCTTCACGTCAAACACCACAGCGTTGCCGCCGCTGGCGCGCCAGCGACGCACCAGATTGATGCCGCGTGCGCTGGTGGCGCTGGTGCCCGTGAGGTAGATCGCCCGGACCTCGCCGTCTTTGGGAAATGGCCGGCTCTTTTCCACAACCGGCTGGGTTTCGATGCCGGGCACAAGGACCGTGTCTCCTTTGCGGAAAGCCGCCTTTTCGTCATTCGCTTTGCGGATGGCGGCTTCGAGTTCCGGCGCGGTCATGTAAGACGATTCAGTGAGGTACAGACGCGCGATCGTGAGCGCAGAAGTACTCGCCTTGGCCGCATACGCAACCGTACCCGGAGGCAGAGTCTGTTGCGCGGCCGGCTTAGAACTGCTGGCGGCAGAGGCGGTCGGCGCCGCCGGATTGGTTTGCGAGATTAACTGCCCGTGCCGGGCAAACAGGACCATGGTGAAGGCAATCCCTGCAGCTAGCAGGACAAGAAAGGACACAGTACGGAACATATTTTTTGACATCGGATTTCTTTTCCCGGAGTGTGATTGCATCTTAGCATGACGTGAGATGCGCCAATAGAAACGAAGGTGGTTGGCCTTCTTGTAGTAACCAAAGTGCTAAATCCTGCGACGGATACTGCCGACTTGAGAGGCTATTCCTGGGGTGAGCGAGAGGATGGCAGGCCCCGGATTACAGTTATCCCTTCTTCAGTTCCTGCAGCACCTGCCGGGCGACTTCCTTGAGGGTTTCAAAGACACCCGCACCCTGAAAAGCCACAGCCTCAAAGGCTGGTTCGCCCTTCTTGACCAGTTCTCGTTTCAGGTCGGCGACGGGCAGCGCTGTTGGCAGGTCGCGCTTGTTGAGCTGAAGGACGTAGGGGATCTTGCTGAAATCGTATCCGTGCTCTTTCAGGTTCTCTATCAGGTTTTCGTGGGCCTCAAGGTTGGCGTCCAGGCGCTCCTCCTGCGAGTCCGCCACAAAAACCACTCCATCCACGCCGCGCAGTATCAGCTTGCGGCTGGCATCGTAGAACACCTGGCCCGGGACGGTATAAAGGTGGAACCGGGTCTTGAAGCCACGCACAGTCCCCAGATCCAGCGGAAGGAAATCGAAGAAAAGTGTACGGTCCGTCTCCGTGGCCAGAGAGATCATCTTGCTCTTCTGTTTATCGGCCGTCTTGTTGAAAATATACTGCAGATTCGTCGTCTTGCCGCCAAGACCGGCGCCATAATAGACGATCTTGCAGTTAATTTCCCGGGCCGCAAAATTGATAAAGCTCAAAAGTCAGTCCTCACGTTCGGCTCGTGCGCAGGGTCCCGTGTATGGGTTCCGCACGAAGGGGGGGCCCAACGTCCTTTGTTTACACGAAAGGTTTCTTATATCACAACACACTAAAACTGAGGCAACAGCAATCGCTCAAAGTGCCTTGGGCCCGAATGCTTGTACTGCTTTCGAAAGTTACGAAAGTTCCAATCACTGCCGTTGTGGAGGCAGCGGGCAATAATTTGGCCTTGACTGTATCACGAGGTCCGGGCGGTGGACGTTCACAACCAGCTCGTGACAATTGCTGGCCGGCGTTCCCCGGGTGTTAAATCCCAGGGTGTACTGGTTCTTAGCATCCACGGTGAGCCTGGTGTAGGCCTGCTCAATGGCTTCCCGGCTGAAAGCGGAATACATCTGGCCGCCGGTTTCGACCGCGTACCGCGGCAGAAGGTCTCCGTATCCCATGCCCGGAATGCGTATGCGGTTGAGCCGGTCGTAGATGGGGATGGCGGCAGTATCCACGCCAATGCCGTATACCGCGATATTCCTGGCCAGAAGCACTCTGCGGACCTCGTCATAGGACGCCGTGCTGCCGCTTTCACGCCCGTCGCTGATCACGAAAACAATGTTACGCCGCACTTGACCGGAGCGCCGCAGCATCTCGCTGGAGTGCCGGGCCAGATCGTTGGCCGCCCGCAAAACGGCGTCATTGAGAACATGCTGTTCTTTGGCCGGGGTGGAATACGAAGGATTGCTCATGCCAGGGTCCGCCGGATGGCCGTTAATCATGGGGACGTTGTTAATGGTCCCGCCGGCCGCGGCTGGTGCACTGGAGCGCCCCGGACGTTTGATTCTCTGCAGGGTGGAATCGCCGACCAGGGCGGCGCCGGTGAAACTCTCAATTTCCTGCACCGTGCTGCCGTAGCGGTAGAGCGCCACCTCGTCAAATTCGCTGAATGCTCCAATCAGACCTTTGAGGCTCTCGTTGATCTTCTTCATCGTCTCCGGATTCAACTCCGTGTCCACGACCACCGCGACGGTAAGAGGGAACGGCTGGCTACTGAAGTAGCTGAGCTTTTGCGGCTGGCCGTCCTCAAAGACCGCGAAGTCACGCTGGGTAAGGCCTTCCACCAGACGGCCATTTGGGTATTTGACCGTTACAGGAATCTCTACAAAATTAACCTTGACGATGAGCGTCTTAATCGCGTCGGGGCCAGTAGCAACATCCTGGCTTGCCGGTTGGGCGGGTTGCCCTGCACTCGGCGGATTCTGAGGAGTGGTCGCCGTATCGGTGGGCGGCTGGTCAGGGTGGACATTCTTCGGCGCGGGAGGCGTGTCTGCAGGGAATTGCTGCACGGGCACTTTAGGCTTGGGAGCGTCGGGAATGTCCTGCTGCCCGAGGGCCGGAAGGCAAGCCAGGGCCACCGTCCATAACAGCGTTCTTGTACCGGAGCCAAAGCCAAACATGTGTCCCTCCCGTAAAAGCCGGAGCCACCGCAAAATGCCGGGGAAACCCTCTACAATAGATATTAATCGATTTCCAACGGTTGCGGGAGAGCGAAAGGCAGCATCCAACACCATATGCGAATCCCAATTGTCAGCGTAGCCTTGCTCGCGGTGTTTTTGCCGGCCGCCGGCCTCTGCCAGGATCCTAATGCGGCCCCCCAGAACCAGGATACCGCGACGTTCCGCAAGAACGTCAACGTGGTCAGTGTTTTCTTCACGGTAAAGGACCATCACGGGGCCCTGGTTCCAAATCTGACCAAGGATGCATTTGAGGTTTTTGAGGGGGGCAAGCCCCAGACCATCAAGTATTTTTCCATGGAGTCAAACCAGCCGCTGACGCTCGGCCTGCTCATAGACAGCAGCGGCAGTATGCAACGGATGCTCCCCACCGAGAAAGTGGTCGCGGCTGATTTCCTGCGTCAGGTGATCAGCGAGAAGGACCTGGCGTTTGTCATCAGCTTTGACATCAGCGTGGACCTTTTGCAGGACCTTACTTCAGATGGCCGCTTGTTGCGCGCGGGCCTGGAGAAAGCCAGGATCAACGTGGGCGGCGGCAGCGGCGGCATTCCCGGCCTGGGGCAGGGCCCGGTCCCGATCTCGCATCCCAAAGGAACGATATTATTTGACGGTGTCTACCTGGCCGCGGACGAAGTTCTTAGTAAACAGGTAGGGCGCAAAGCCATGGTCATCCTGACCGACGGCGTAGATGAAGGCAGCCGGCTGAAGCTGAAGGACGCCATTGAGGCCGCGCAGCGGGCTGACGCGATCTGTTACGTTCTGCTCATCAGCGATCCCCAGTACGGCTCAAACTTCGGCGATATGCACCAACTGGCGGAACAAACCGGAGGCCGGGCCATTGTGGTGAACCGTGTGGACAAGATCGGAGACGCTTTCCGGCAGATCTCCGATGAATTGCGCAGCGAATACTACATTGGCTACACGCCGGACAACGACAAGCGCGATGGCACGTTCCGCAAAATCGAAGTCAAATCCAAGACTGGTTTGAAGGTCCAGGCCCGCAAAGGCTATTACGCGCCCAGCAACTGAACGCGCCAATCTTATTTGGGAGCGAAGTAGCCCTTCTTGGCGCGTACTTTGAGCTTCTTGTCCAGGGCCGAAATCTGGATTGAGTGGAACTGGCCATTCGCCACCAGACTCTCCGGCTTGTAATACATGGAGTACTGGCTGCGAAGCTCTCCCTGAATGGCATTAAAATCGTCAGCCAGATCCTGAAGCTTGAACGGAAAAAAAGCGCGTCCGCCGGTGGCTTCCGCCAGGAACTTGAGGTTTTTGTCTCCGGTGTCCTGAATATTGCTCAGGTTGGTGCTGATGCTGTAGACAATCACGTTGGCCCGCTGGGCCATTTCAATGGCTTCTTGCCGCAGAACGCGGCTCTGGTTGTCGTCGCCGTCAGAGACCAGAACGATGACGTTGCGCACGTCGATCGCTTCCTTCTGCTGTTGTTTTATCAACTGGTCCTTGCAGGCCGTATAGACCGCGTCCCACAGCGCCGTCCCCCCGCCGGGACGAATGATCTTGATTCCCTTGGTAAGTTTGTCCTGATCGTTGGTAAAGGGCTGGGTCACTTCCGGGATTTCGTCAAAGGCGATCACAAACGCCTTGTCCGTCTGCGGGCGGAGCGTCTGTTGCAAAAACTCAACCGCCGCCTGCTGCTCAAAGAGGAACCGGTCGCGGATGGAATTGCTGGCGTCTATGAGCAGTCCCACGCGGAGCGGCAGGTCCGTTTGTGACTCCACCTTTAATACCTGCGGCGGCCTGTTGTTGTCCAGAACTTTGAACTGGTTTAGCTGCAAGTCCTTGATGAATTTTCCGTGCTTGTCAGTAACCGTAAAGATCAGGTTTACTTCGTTGCGGATGACACGGGTCGTACTGATCTGGTCGTCGGGTTTTGGATCATCCGAAGAAGCACCCGTCTTGGATTGTCCAGCACCTGCAGGCGAAGACGGGGCGGACGCCGGTGCAGGCTGCGTCTGCGCCAGTGCCGAGCCACAAAAGAGCAGGACCACCAGGACCATCAGAAAAGTGGCAGGAAATCTCATTGGCTTCATTATAGTCTGGAATGTTCTTTCTCTATCCGCCGATTTGGCGGAGGAAACTCTCCAATTCGGCGGGCAAAGGCTGTTCCAACGAAAGGAGCGTGTTTTCATCTGGTTTTTTCAGTTGGATGGCGGCGGCGTGCAGAAAGTTTCTTGCCAAAGTTATTGGAGGTTCAACACCTTTGGTCACGGCCGATATCTCACGCGGCGCTCCATACAGCGTATCGCCCACCACCGGATGCCCCAGCGCGGCAAGATGGACGCGAATCTGGTGCGTCCTGCCGGTCTCGATTTTCACTTCCAGCAGGGAAAACTTTCCGTAGGGGCCGTTGATTTCTTTCAGCAGCTTCCAACGGGTCACAGCCTCGCGGCCGTCGCTGCGACGCGTGGTCATGCGGGCGCGGCGCACCAGGTCGCGGCTGATGGGCGCGGCAACGGTGCCTTGCGGTTTTTTCATCCCGCCATGGACCAGAGCAACGTAGGTTTTCCTGACTTCGCGCCGGGAGAATTGCTGCGCCAGCTTGCGGTGCGCATTGTCCGTCTTGGCGACCACCAGCAGCCCGCTGGTTTCTTTGTCCAGGCGGTGGACAATGCCGGGCCGGAACTCTCCGCCAACCTGTGACAGGTGGCGAAAGCGGTGCAGCAGCGCGTTGACCAGTGTGCCTTTGCTTCCCGCGCCGTCCTTGCCGGAACCCACGTGGACAACCATTCCGGCCGGCTTGTTTACGACTGCCATGCTCTGGTCTTCATAGACAATATCCAGGGGAATATCTTCCGCGAAAGCCCGCAGGGGCGCCAGTTCCACTTCACCCGTGACCACGACCTGCTCACCGCCATGGAGCTTCAGTGAAGGCTTGGGCGCGGAGCCATTCACAGTGACTTTCTTTTGCTCAATCAGTTGCTGGACCCGAACTCGGCTGATCTCGGGAAGCTGTGAGACGAGCCAGGAGTCCAGGCGCTGGCCGGATGCGTCCGCGGGTACGACAAGATTGCGATGAGCGGGAGAGTCAACCATTGGGTAATTGCGTAATCTGGTAAGTGGATAATTGAAAAACGGGCCAAGCAAATTACCCAATTACCAACTTAACCAATTACCCAATCCAATGAAAAGCCGACCCACGTAGCCGTGCGGGCGGGCCGTAAATGAACCCGTCGGTAGACGTTTGGGAACCCGCCGCGGCTCTTTAGGCATTTCCGTACTGGCGGAACCTTGCACACCGAGCCTTAATAAAACGAGTCAAGTCCCCGGTTCAATTGAATATCGGTTCAATTAACGGTTACCGTCCGTCACCTGCATTGCAGGCCGGTTTCTCCCCGATGCTAAAGAAAAGCCGGGTGGATGGCAAGAGAGGTCAAGACTTTGTTTTTCCACAGCCCGATTGATACCGCCATCGGGACCGGATTAAGCAGCCTTTGGCAATTTCGGCTGGCGGAACCCGATGCTCGTTCATCCGATGCGGCGACCTTCTTCCAGGACTTCATCCAGGGCGCCGGAGAGCTGGCCCGCGCGTTTGCGATATTCGACCGCCAGAGTTTCGTATTTTTTGCGCAGGACGTGATATTCGTCGGCGATGTTCAGGGCGGCCAATACGGCCAGGCGGAGAGAGTCGACGGTGGATGTCTGTTCGGCCACGGTGCGCATCTTCGCATCCACAAATTCCGCCAGCTTCAGGATGTACGCGGCGTCCGTACCGCGAAGGTTATAAGCCTGATCGTAAATCTCCACCCGCACCGGCGCTGCTGTTGTTTGTGTGGCCAACCTGGTCTCCTTGAAAAACAAACTCCTGCTCGTTCGATTATCGTGCGATTAGGGTCCAGGTCAAGAGAAATCTGCGGGTTTCCCTTATGGTTACCGGATGGGTTTGGTGAATTAACACGCAATGTTCAAATTGCGTGGTGGTCACGTTGTGCGGGACCATCGCCACTCAGCTTTCCGTCACCATCACGTCAATCTGTTTCAGCAATCTTTCCACACGCGCGCGCACTTCCTGGCGTTCTTTACGAAGTGACACCGCTTCCGACCGCAGTGTTTCCAACTCCTCTTCCCGCTGTTCCAGTTGCTCCCGGAGTCGGCCGGCATCGCGTTCGGCCACGGCCCGGGCTTCGCGGGCGGCTTTCAGCAGTTCAATCGCTTTGTAGATTTTTTCTTCCAGCGCGGGAAAATCTTCGCTGGCGACCAGTTTGTTGGTTTCATTCTCCAGCTCGCGAACACCCTTCGCAGACATCGTGGGAAATGGTCCCTTCCAGGTTAAGGTAGGCTCGTGCGCAGTATAGCGCAGAAAGGTGTGGAAAGGTCGGCAGGGCGGGGACCGCTCCGTTTCTCCCTTTGCCGATCAGGCCGTTTGCTGGGCCTTCGGCAGTTGGTCCCATACCCGCCAGAATGATTTCATCTCGTCCGGCTTGCCCAGAGAGATGCGCGCGTAAGTATCGAGCGGCGGGAAAGGGCGCCCAATGAGAATATTGTTGCTTTTGAAGTGCTCAATCACGCTGCCAACGGGCCGGTTGCTATTCACCATCACAAAGTTCGTAGTGGAAGAAATGGCTTTCAGTTTGCGCGCGACCACCTGGCGCATGAATTCGTCGCGGTCAGCGGCGTTGCGCTGCTGGGCCTGGCGAAGTCCCGCTGCATCGTCGAGCGCAACGAGTGCCGCCCGCGTCACCAGCGAGTTGAGGGTGTCTTCGAGTCGGTGTTCCTGCAGGAGTGCGGCGGTCGCCTTGCTGGCAATACCGTATCCAAGTCTCAGTCCGGCCATGCCATAGATCTTGGAGAATGTGCGGGCGACGATGACGCGGTCGTCGTCGACAGGGCGATCGATAAATGACGCGTAGTCCGGGCTGGCGGGCACAAAGTCGTGGTAAGCCTCGTCGATAAGGGCGTAGACGTTCCTTGGCAGTTTCTTGATGAAGTCTTCTATGTCGCTGCGCGGCGTGAGATTCCCCGTGGGATTGTTGGGATTGCATATATAGACCAGCCCCGCGTCAGTGGCCGCGGCTTTAAGCATGGCGCCCAGGTCGTGGGTGAAATTGGCCGCCAGCGGAACCTCGACAACGCCGGCTCTGGCCGTACGTGCATAGCGGCCAATAGCTTCAAACGTCGGCGTTGCCAGGACCAGTTTCTTGCCCGGCCCGGTGAACGCATTCGCCGCCATGCGGAGGATCTCCGTCGAACCGCAACCGGTAACTACGCATTCGAGAGGCACCTTCGAAGCCGCCGCCAGCTTCTCCGAGAGGCGCTCGCTGTAATTGTCCGGATACCGGTTGGCGTCCTGAAGTGGATTGCCCATTGTGAGCACGCTGGGAAAAGCTCCGTAGGCATTTTCATTGTTGTTTAGCAGAATCGGGCCGTCCGGCTGCGGCGCGCGTTGCGGCTCCGCCCAGGCCAGCAGCTCTCTGGAAAGCCCCGCGGAGGCAGCCGTAGCGGCGGCGCCGATTCCAGCAGTTTTGAAGAATGTTCTGCGCGAAAGAATGGTTTCCTCCAAACGTTGCGGCTTCTAGTTGAGAAGCGAGGGTCAAAACCATACCACTGATGACGCAGATGGACGATGATTTTATTGAGAACGTAAACTTCCGTCGATCCCTTCCAGCGCCTTGATAATCCGGGCGGACCACTGAGCGACTTCGTCGTCACGAAGAGTGCGTTCGTCTGACTGGAACTGCGCGCGCAGCAGGACGGAATATTTACCTGCCGGAACGGCGCCGCCGCGGAAGATCTCCGCCGGCGTGAAGCTTTTGAGTTCGGCAATGTTGAGCGCGCTGGCCGCGGAGTGAATCTGTTCAAAGCTCACGGCGTCAGCAAAAGTAAATGAGAAGTCGCGGTCCACCGCCGGGAACCTGGAGAGCGGCTGGTAGCGCGGAACACGCAAAGGTAGCGCGAGCAGCCGGTCCAGATAGATCTCCGCGATGTAGATTTCCTGTTTCAACTTGCGCGCCGCGGCCAGATCGGGATGGACCTGTCCGAATTCGGCTATGGTAATGCCATCGGCCATGGCACGCGCAGAGCGGCCGGGATGGTAATGGTCCGTTTTTTCGAACGTCAGATTGCCTGTTTCGAAGGCTTCCAGCGCGGCCTCAATGTCACCTTTGAGGTCAAAAAACGAATACGCCCGGGTCGGGCCATGCACATTGGGGCCGACGGCATTGCCGGTCGCTCCCAGGCACAGCATCGCGGTTTCTACGGTAGTTTCTTCGGCTGGCGCCGAGAACACGTGCCCCATTTCGAACAATCGCACGTCGGAAGTTCCGCGGTTCAGGTTCCAGGCCAGCATGTTGAGCATTCCGGGGACCAGCGATGTCCGCATCACGGACTGCTCTTCACTCAGCGGGTTGGCCAGGGGCACAACCGCCGAACTGGAAAACGCCGTGGCGTCGGAGTGCGAAATGAACGTGGGCGAGATAGCTTCGTTATATCCCAGGGCCAGCAGCAGGGAACGTACTTTCGACTGTTTGTCCGCGTTGGGCAGTGCGACCACGCCGCCGGAAAATGCAGGCAGCGTGTTGGCGAACTTGTTGTAGCCGTAGATGCGGGCGATTTCTTCGATCAGGTCAATTTCGCGTTCGATGTCCAGCCGCCAGGTTGGCAGGTCAACGATTAGATCGTTCTCTTTATCGGCGTGCCAGTTGGGAAGCTCAATACCCATTTCTTTGGCTTTGGCTCGCGCCTTCTCCTGCCAGTCTTCGCTCCGCAGAGTCTTGATTTGGGCCGCCGGCAAGCCCTGGAGCAAACTTTCCTCGACTGAGTTGTAGAGCGCAAAACCAAGACGCTTAAGGATGCGCGTGATCCCCGCGACCGGGATGTCCTGTCCCAGATAGCGCAGGACTTCTTTGTGGCGTAACCACACGGAGTAGCGCACCACGTGTCGGGCGACCACGTCCACCGGCTCGCCTTCCAGCTCGCCGCCGGCCGTTTGCAGGACCAGTTCTGCCACGCGGTTGCAGGCAAGTACGGTTGCGCCCCAGTCGGCGCCGCGCTCGAAGATGTGGGAAGCATCGGTGTGCATGCCGAGACGCCGCGCGGTCTTGCGCACCGTGGCGGGATCGAACCATGCGGACTCGATCAAGATGTTTTTGGTGGAAGCTGAAATGGCCGTGTCCAGGCCACCCATGATCCCGGCCAGGGCAACGGGCCTGACGGCGTCGGCGATGATCAGATCTTCCGCGTCGAGCTTGCGATCGACACCGTCGAGCGTCTTGAGTGTTTCTCCCGCCCGCGCGCGGCGGACAATAATCTTGCCGCCGGCGAGCTTGTCCAGATCGAACGCGTGCGTGGGATGTCCGATCTCCATCAGCGTGTAATTGCTGGCGTCCACCGCATTGCCTACGCCGCCGTGATCGTCAATCTTGAGGCGGTCGAGAATCGCAGCGGGCGAAGGCGCGATCTTCACATTGCGGACCACGCGGGCGGTATAGCGCGCGCAACCCTTGGCGTCTTGAATCTCCAGCGGGAACGGCGCGGCCACGGGTTTGGCCTTGGGAAGCTCCGGAGCAATGGGCTTCAGCGCAAGGTCATAGATGGCAGAACACTCGCGGGCTACGCCGTAGTGACACATCGCATCCGGACGGTTTGTGCCGATCTCCATTTCGAACAGCGTCTGGCCGTCTTGCTCGCGCAGGGACTCCACCGCTATGCCGGCGAGGGTGAGGTCGTCGGCGAGCTGGCGATCGCTGACTTTGATGTCAACGAACTCGCGAAGCCAGTTGGGAGAAACTCTCATGCAATTGATCTTTTTAGCCGCGAATGCACGCGAATGAACGCGAAATGAAAACCAATTCCGGATTCGTGTTTATTCGCGGCAATCAAGTAGCTTCAATCAGGCGAACTGCTCCAGGAACCTCACATCCCCCTGATAAAACAACTGAATATCGTCAATCCCGTATTTCAGCATGGTGATCCGCTCCACGCCCATGCCAAAAGCGAAGCCGCTGACCTTGTTCGCGTCGTAGCCGTTGCTTTCGACAAATTTGAAGACGTTGGGGTCAACCATGCCGCAGCCAAGAAGCTCGATCCATCCACTCTGCTTGCACAGGCGGCAGCCTTTGCCGCCGCATTTGAAACAGGTAATCTGCACGTCGGCGCTCGGTTCGGTGAAAGGAAAGAACGAAGGATAAAACCGCGTCTTGACGCTGGAGCCGAACAGCGCCTTCATGGCGTGGTCGAGCGTGCCCTTCAGGTCGCAGAAGGTAATGTTAGTATCCACCGCAAGACCTTCCACCTGATGGAAGATAGGCGAGTGCGTGGCGTCGGCGGTGTCCGCGCGATGCACTTTGCCCGGCACCACCACGCGAATGGGCGGCGGCTGCTTCTCCATGGAGTGGATCTGTACTGGAGACGTGTGCGTACGCAACAGAAGACGGTCGCGCTGTTGCTTCTTTTCTTGTCCGGCAATGAAGATGGTGTCCTGCGTGTCCCGCGCGGGATGGTTGGGCGGAAAATTTAGAGACTCAAAATTGTAATAGTCGGTTTCAATTTCCGGCCCTTCGGCGACGGAGTATCCCATGGCACGGAAAACGCCGATGACTTCATGCATGGTCTTGATAACCGGATGTTCAGCGCCCAGGGGCCGGCGGATGCCGGGGAGGGTGATATCGAGGCGATCAGATTCGACGCGGGCGTGGGATGCGGCGCCGCTCGCGCGTGATTGCGCGGCATCGACGGTTTGTTCGACTTCAACTTTGAGTTGGTTAACGCGCGCGCCGACATCGCGTTTTGACGGACCGGGAGCAGCCTTCAACCAGAGATCGTTCACTTGCGTGAGAATACCGTTTTTGCGCGCCATCCAGCGGTCGCGGAACTCTTTCCATTCGTTCTCACTGGAGACGGCGCCGGCTTCCTGGCGCACAGCCGCGAGTAGTTCGCGGACTGCGCTGTCCAACGCAGCGGGAGAGTAATCTTCGAGTTTGGGAACGGTGTATGCCATCGAGACTCGTGGAGCACAGGCGCCCTCGCCTCTGCGGTCATTTCTGTGCCGCCCCGCTGGGCTGGACTCTTTCGCTTGTCTACCCAGGCCTTCCGGCCTGGGCTAGGCTATTCCGCGCCTGCGGCGCTGGATTTTCGTTCTCTTAGCTTCGTTCGCGACCTCTTGCGGTTAATTTCCCGCTTCACAGGGAACACAGCCGGAGCGGCTTATGCCACAAGGTCAACTACCCGCCGCAAGTTATCTAACCACAAAAGGACACGAAGGAACACAAAGGCCGCTTGCCGAACAATTCCTTCGTGAAACTTCGTGTCCTCTGTGGTTGAAGCGGTTTGGCTGATTGCTATTTGCCAATTGCTAATTGCTTTTTTACGCCGCTTTTGCGTTTGCTTTCTTGGCTGCTTCAGCCAGGGCGGCAAAACCGGCGGCGTCATTGGCAGCAATGTCGGCCAGCACCTTGCGGTCCAGTTCGATCCCCGCCTTTTTCAGACCGCTGATGAACTGGTTATAGCTGATACCCAGCGGCCGGGCTGCGGCGCCGATGCGCACAATCCAGATCGCGCGATACTGGCGCTTTTTCTGCTTGCGGCCGGAATAGGCAAACTTCAGCCCGCGCTCCACCGACTCTTTGGCGGCGCGATGGAGTTTTGATTTTGTGAGGAAATAGCCACTCGCGCGCTCTAATATTTTTTTGCGGCGCTGGCGGCGCTTCGTACCACGTTTTACCCGAGGCATGTGCTGCTCCTTTTACGTGCGGTGCCGGACGTTCCGGCGGTTATCGAGGCTGGAGGGAAGGATTTCATTTTGCCCTCTTCGCGCTCTTGTTGTTTCAGGTCCGGCCTCGGCTCTGATTGCGCAGGCGGGCCAGACTCTGTCCCGAATCTAGTACGAGTACGGGATCATTCTCCGGACCTTCGGAGCGTCAGCATCGCTCACCAGGGTGTCGCTATCCAGGTGGCGTTTGCGCTTGGTCGCCTTTGAGGTCAGGATGTGGCGCTTGAACGCTTTGCCACGCTTGATTTTGCCAGTGCCGGTCTTCTTAAAGCGTTTGGCGGCGCCTTTGTGCGTTTTCATTTTTGGCATAGTGGTATTTCGCAGACCGCGATGCTCCGCTGTCTGAATCCCTGATAGTTCTATTTCGTCTCTTTGAGTCTGTACCCGGAGTTTCTAGCTTCCCGTTGTCCCGGGCTGCGTTCCGCTCGCCGGTGCCGCCTGTTGCTTCGGTTTCTCCGGTTTTTTGGCGCCCGGCACTTGCCGTGGTGGGGCCAGGATCGCGTGCATGGTATTGCCTTCCATGCGCGGCCTGAACTCCACAATACCTTTCTCGCCCACTTCCTTAATCAGTCGCTCCAGCACGTTGCGGCCCAGGTTCTGGTGGGCCATCTCGCGGCCGCGGAAGCGCAGGCTGGCCTTTACCTTGTCGCCCTCCGCCAGGAAACGAAACACATGGTTGCGTTTGGTGACGTAATCGTGCTCGTCCACGTTCACGCTGAACTTGACTTCCTTAAGGACGATCTGCTTCTGGTTCTTTTTCGCCGCCCGCTCCTTCTTCTCCTGCTCGTAGAGAAATTTGCCGTAGTCCATGATGCGGCAAACCGGCGGGTTTGCGGTGGCTGAAATCTCTACCAGATCAAGACTTTGCTCGCGGGCCTTCTTGAGCGCGTCGTACGGCGTCAAAATACCAAGTTGGCTGCCGTCCGCGTCAATCACCCGAATTTCCTTGGCGCGGATGCGCTCATTCATGCGAATAAAACGTTTATCGATGCGATCCTCCTGAAAAAATCACGCGCTCAATCGCACAAAAAATGGGAAAAGTAAGGCGAACGGCGACACCCGAAAATTATAGCATGGCGCCACGACTGGATTGCCGCGCCATTTCATCGTCCATCGTGCGGATGTCCGAGTAAGTAGCGTTCCATGGACTGTCTCTCCGGGTTGATGCGGAACTCCCCGTAGCAAAGCTTCCTGAGAATCGGGGCCGGGCGCACGTACCAGCTTGCCCATGTCAACGGGGAATCTCCATTCATGTCTTTCGCGGCGACGCTTGCGCCTGCATCAAGGAGTAGCTGGATGGTGTTCTCATCGGCAAAGGCGGCGGCGCGATGCAGAGGAGTTTCTCCTCGGGTTCTCGCGTCCCGCATGAATCCACTCGTTTCGATTGATGGCATGGTCCGGCAATTCGGATCGGCGCCGTGGGCCAGCAGGACCTTGACGACCAGATCGCTGGCCGGCCTCTGATGACTGCAGAGGGCTATGTGAAGAGAAGTTTCTCCCGTGTCCGGCGAAGCATGGTTCACCTCAGCGCCGCTCTCGATGAGGAATTCGCACAGACGCCAGTGCCCGTGAAAGGCGGCATCGCCCAAACCTGAATCTGCTCCCAGCGAACTGAGCGATTCACCATTGGCCAGAAGGAAACGGATAGCACTCACATCGCCATAGTAGGCGCAACGTTGAATCAGGGAGACTCCGTTCGCATCCTTCTCGGTAGCGGCATGTCCTTGGGCCACATAATCAAATACCAGGTCAGTGCGTCCATCGGCGATTCTCTCGAGCATGCGGTCCTCCATCAGATTGGCGGCGGCTGGGGTCTCTATAGGTTCGCAACGGCCGCGGCTGTACAAACCTCTGATCGCAGCACCGCCACCAAATCCTCATCGCCGATCCCGGTTACGTCAGCCTTCAACACCTGGTTGGCGGCATGGTGCCCCGACAAGCGGACGTTCAGGTAGTTGTCGCTCAGGGCCTCAGTCCACTCGGGTCCGCCAGCCTGTAGCGTGATGACCTCCACGATGTGGCCGATGAAGCTTTGCCGAAATCTCCGGTTCTTGCGAGCGGCAAGTGCTCGCAAAACGCGATTGCGTTCTCGCGCAATCTCCACCGGCAGCTGGCCCGGCAGGGCGGCAGACGGCGTCCCAGGACGGGATGAATACGTAAAAACATGCAAGTAGGTAAACGGCAGTTGCTCGATGAAACTGCAGCTCTCTTCGAACAGATCGTCCGTCTCGCTGGGGAAGCCAGTCATTACGTCAGCGCCGATGGCCGCATCCGGCATGGCGTCACGAATCTTGCGAATCTTTTCCGCGTAATGCCATGGACGATATCGGCGGTGCATAGCACGAAGAATGCGGTCACTGCCGGATTGCAGCGGAGCGTGCGCGTGCTTGGCAATTCGTGGTGAACCCGCCACAAGTTCGATCAGTTCATCGCTCCAGTCCATAGGCTCAACCGAGCTGATGCGGATTTTTTGGATGTCTGTGTATTCCAGTAGTGCCCGTAGCAGTTGCTCAAAGTGCAGTTGTGGAGCAAAATCCCGTCCCCACTGCCCCAGGTTGATGCCACTGAGCACGATCTCGCGATATCCGGCGGAAACCAAAGCACTGGCTTCCTCCAGCACGCGGTCCAGTTTCATGGACCGGCTCCGGCCGCGAACGCTGGGAATAATACAGAAGGAGCAACGGTTGTTGCAGCCGTCCTGGACTTTCAGATTGGGCCGGGTTTTCTCTGCTATGTCGTCCGCGGCGAAGACCGGCGCGGCGACCAACTCAGTATGGGCAAAGATATCGCCGACCAAGGTAAGCGCCGGAGTGGACGGAGCCAGGTTCTCCAATGAAACAAAGCTGGAGGAGACAGACTTGGACATTGCTCCCGCGGCAATCTCCGCAACCTGGTGCTTGTGGGAGTTGCCTATCACCCAGGTCACGCCAGGCAACCCGGCGACTTCCTGCGGCGCTCGTTGCGCATAACAGCCAGTTACCAGAATCTTTGCGTGCGGGTTGGCGCGATGGGCGCGGCGAATGGCAGCCCGGGCGTCTTGATCAGCGGCTGCGGTGACGGTGCAGGTGTTCAGTACCACCAGATCGGCTTTCGCGAGCGAATTGGCCCGCTTGAGTCCCCGTTCCGTAAGCTGCCGCTCAATGGCGGCGCCATCCGCCTGCGTCGCGCGGCAGCCAAAGTTTTGCACGAAAAATGCCGACACAACGGCATTATAGCAATCCGATGTACAGGGTCAGCGGCCTGCCCTTTTCAAGAAAAGACCAGCTATGCCGACGCGGCAGCCGAACCCTTTCTTTGCTGGAAGCACTCGCGACAAAACACCGGCCGGCCTTGCGTCGGCTTGAACGGGACCGTTGTTTCGCGCTGACACCCTGAGCAGATGGCTTTGGTTTCTATCCTTTCGGTGTTTCCTCCGCTACGTTGCGGGAAGCCAAAGTTTTGCGCTCGTTTTCCTTTGCAGTTTTTGCAGCGCTTGGGTTCGTTTTTGAACTGTTTATCGTGGAAGAAGAGTTGCTCACCAGAAGTGAAGATGAAGTCTGAGCCGCAGTCTACGCACTTCAGAACCTTGTCCTGGAATTCCATTGAGAGATGCCCCCTTTTCTGTCACCCCGGAACCCAGGTCCTTAACAAAAAAGTCTTGCGCCTGACAGGATTTCAGAGTGATCCCTACCCACAGGTTCGGCCCTACCGCGATTTCTTTCCGCGGTCCACCCAAAACTTACAACGACTGCCGACAGCTCTTATGAATTCCTAAACACCTGGACCGGCGGCAGTGGAAGCCAGCGAACCAAGGTTTGAAATCTTCTTTGCACGCTCTCTTGCGATGAATCAATGTCCTTGTTGGGGGCTTTAACGTGGGACTAAGGCATTCTCAAGAGGTTCAACCTCTTGTAATCTAACGTCTGCCAATAGAATTGCACCCCCAACCTACCCAGTTGGACAAGCTGAGTTTTGCAGTCTGCGGGGTGCAAGTCAAGCGTTAAGTATGTGTAAGACTAGTATTTGAAAGTTCTAATGATTGGTGTCTTATTTTGAGACAGATTCTTGGGGCTCGAGGCTGCCATATAGTTTGATTGCATTGTCGCGTAGCGCCATTCGTGCCAGTTCCAATGCGTG
>DATMPO010000005.1:0-5293 GCA_035567035.1 Verrucomicrobiia bacterium
AAGAGCGCGAGAAAGTCGCCGAAAATGCTGACAAACTGGGCAATCCACAGAACGCGGAACGGCCGGTGCCGCAGAATGGTCCTTAAGGTATATGGGGAAGCTGGGGTCGCAGTCGCCATATCGTAGCTTATCACCAACCGCTGGACGCCCGGTTGAACAGGAGATTAAAAATGTCCATGCAAGGTCCGAAGCTCAATCTCATGCGAGCGCCGAAGCGGTAAAATTACCATCGGTCGATTTAAGAAAAGGAGCTTTATGTCATACCAACGTCTTCTCATCGGAGTCTCGGTTCTCGCGCTGGCCCTCAGCGTCACGGCCCAGCAGCCAGACAAGAGCAAGCGTCCCAGCCCTCCCGGAACGGCGGAAGTGACGATTCAGGGGAAGAAAATCACCATCGAATACAGCCGGCCGTCGCTGAGAGGCAGAAAGGCCATGGGCGGCGACCTTGTACCGTACGGTAGAGTCTGGCGAACCGGCGCGAACGAAGCCACCACGCTCACCACGGAAGCCGACCTGAATATTGGCGGCGCCATCGTGCCCGCGGGAAAGTACACGCTGTACACGCTTCCCTCCGAAGGCACATGGAAACTCATCATCAACAAACAGACTGGCCAGTGGGGCACCGTCTACAACCAGGACCAGGACCTGGCGCGCGTTGATTTTAAAAAATCCGCGCTCAAGGACTCGGTGGAGCAATTCACCATCGCATTCGACAAGCAGGCCATGAATTCCGCCACGCTCATGCTGCGATGGGAGAACACGCAGGTCAGCGTTGAGGTATCGGTTCAATAGGCCGGCTTGAGTCTGAGAGCCTGTCGGAGAGAAGTGTTTTTGAACGAAGAATCAATAACTTACAGAGATGGCAGTCGCCGTAAACTTGTTGATTCTTCGTCCAAGAAATTTCTATCTCCGACAGGCTCCTGAATTTGCCCCTTTTATGAGACTTGAGTCCCAAGTGCTGCAACGTGCAATCTGTTTGGATTTGAGTGAGTTTCATCATGCATGCTTCATACTCATTTTTGTTTTTTCTCGCTGTATTTTTTGGATTCGCAAGCAGTGGTGTGATTTGGAAGATGGTGTCAGATGTTAACAGTCACCTCGAGGAATCGGAGAAGTTCGATTACCTAGGGTGGTACCCCGGCAAGTTAAACCGGCTTTGGGAGAAACATAGTCGCTTTTATCCGCGGAGTCTGTTGCGGCTGTGTTTCGTCATCTTCTTTCTCACCGCAGCATTGTGTATGGCATTCGCTGCGGCTCGTCGTTTCTAAGCCCCATCCCGGCGGCCGCGCCACGAAAGTAGATCCCATGGTGGCGCTGAGGTATGAATGAACTTACATTGAAGACTACCGGAATCGCCGCATTCTCTCCTCGGCCTTTACAATGGATCGCGTGCTGCTGTTCAAGATTGTTCTGGCCCCATTGCTGGTTGCAGCGGTTACCCTCGCAGGAAGAAAGTGGGGACCCGCGGTAGCCGGCTGGCTGCTGGGACTTCCCTTAACTTCCGGACCGGTACTTCTCTTTTTGGCGCTCGAACAAGGACCGCAATTTGCGTCTCAAGCGGCCCGTGCCGGTTTGCTTGGCCTGCTGGCCTGGGCGGCGTTTACGGTTGCTTATGCGTATGCTTGCGTGAAGTTATCCTGGTGGAAGAGTGCGCTTCTCGGCTGGCTCGCATACTTCGTGGTCGCGGCGCTCCTGCTGCCGATCACTCTCGGTGCGGTTGCATGGTTTCTGGTAGTTTGCCTCGCTCTGGCGGTAATTCTGCTGGTATTTCCGCCGGGAGCACCACATCAGGAGACCGTGGAAGAGGCCAAAAACGAACTGTGGTGGAGAATGGGATCGGCGACAGTAATTCTTCTGGTGCTCACAGGGTTGGCCAGAGTTCTTGGCCCGACCGCCAGCGGCATCCTTACCATGTTCCCCGCCTACACCACGATTCTTGCGGTCTTCACGCACCGCCAGCAGTCCCTGGCCGCTGTGACTGTCCTGAAGGGAGTAACCACCGGTCTGTTTACGCCGGCGGTGTTCTGCGTGACGCTCGCTCTAACTCTGCCCCATCTCGCCTGGGGAATGGCTTTTTCGCTGGCACTGCTGGGCGCCCTGCTGGTACAGGCGTTTTCTCTGCTTCACCTGAAACGCAGCGGAGCCAAGCAATCCAACGCTTCCTCACTTTGAGAGCAAGGTCTGGATAGTGCTTTGCCGCATATGTTCCTAAACTGAAGACCGTGGAGGAATAAAATGATGGTATTGACCCAAGTGAACCACGCAGACAAAAAGTGGGCGTTGGTGCTGGCCCGTGACGTGAAGGCCGACGGGCGGTTCGTGTATGCCGTCCGGTCAACCAGGATTTTCTGCCGGCCATCCTGCCCCAGCCGCAGACCGCGGCGCGAACAGGTGGAATTTTTCAATTCCGTCAACGAAGCGCAGCAAGCGGGGTATCGCGAGTGCCGGCGTTGCGTGCCTTCCGGCCGCAATCTTCAGCTCAAGAAGGTGGAAGACGCCTGCCGCTTCATCGATGCGAATCCGGACACTACTCTCAGTCTGCAGGCAGTGGCCCGGCGTGTTGGCGTCAGCCCTTTTTATTTCCAGCGGCTTTTTAAGCGAGTGCTGGGCATCAGTCCGCGCGAGTACCAGCAGGCGCGTCGCGCCGGCAAATTCAAGAAGGCTTTGCGGACGGAAACCCGCATCACCGACGCCGTTTACGAAGCGGGTTATAGTTCCAGCAGCCGCGCGTATGAAGCCGGTTCGGCGCAGTTGGGCATGACTCCTTCCGCATTCCGGCACAAGGGCGCGGGACTTGAAATTCGCTACACCATTGTGCCCACGGAACTCGGGAAACTGCTGATCGCTACGACTTCGCGGGGCGTTTGCTCGGTCCAGTTCGGGGACAGCGATATGGCGCTGACGAACCGCCTGCGGCGGGAGTTTCACGCCGCAACGATTCTCCGCGACCAGGGCGCTCTCGGAGAAATTGCCGGGAACCTGCAGAAATTCATCAACGGCTCGCGTGTATCTCTCGATGTACCGCTTGATATTCAAGGCACGGCCTTCCAGCAGATGGTATGGAACGCGCTGCGAAAAATTCCTTACGGTGAAACCCGCAGCTATACCGAGATCGCCAGGACGCTCGGCAAGCCCAAAGCGGTGCGCGCTGTAGCAAACGCCTGCGCTTCCAACCATGCGGCGCTGATCGTCCCCTGCCATCGGGTGGTACAGAAAAACGGCAAGGTCGCTGGATATCGCTGGGGCGTCAAGCGCAAAGCCGCACTGCTGGAAACCGAGAGCAACGCGAGACAGTCGCTGTGACACGTTGCAAAGCTGTTAATCCGCTTTAGCTGGGACTCTTCAGCAACTGCTGGACTTTTGCAACCAGCGCGTCGGCGTCAAACGGCTTTTGCAGAAAAGAAATATCGGAAGTAAGCACGCCGTGCTGGACAATGGCATCGTCCGTATAGCCTGACACGTACAGGGTTTTCATCGTCGGGCGCAGGCCGACGAGTTTTTCCGCCAGTTCCCGTCCGCTCATGTGCTCCAGCACCACATCGGTAATCAGCAGGTCTATCTTTCCCGGACGCTGGCCACAGATCTTCAGGGCTTCGGCCCCGTCCCTGGCGTCCAGTACGGTGTAACCTTTTCGCTCCAGCATGACGCGGACCAGCGCGCGCACCGCGTCTTCATCTTCAACCAACAACACGGTTTCCGCGGCGGCGGCGATGATCGGCGCGCTTTCAACCTTGACCGGCGCCGCGGCGGACGCGGCGACTCGCGGCAGGTAAATCTTGAACGTGGTTCCCTGACCCAGTTCGCTATGGATCCAGACATAGCCACCGCTTTGCTTGACAATGCCATATACGGTCGACAGTCCCAGCCCCGTGCCTTTGCCTATTTCTTTGGTAGTGAAGAACGGTTCAAAGGCGTGCCGCCGGGTGTTTTCATCCATGCCAAGGCCCGTATCACTGACGGCCAGCATGACGTACTTTCCGGGTTCCATGTCCGCATGTTCCCGGACATCCGCTTCGCTGGTCTCGATCGTGAGCCGGCCGCCTTTGGGCATGGCGTCACGGGAATTCACGGCCAGGTTCATGATCACCTGCTCAATTTGTCCCGGATCTGCCTTGATGCTGCCCAGGTGCGGTTGCAGCACGAAAACCTGTTCGATGTCTTCCCGGAGCAAAGGCCGCAGCAACTTGTCCATGTTCACGATGACCGCGTTCAGGTCAAGCACTCTGGCTTCCATCATCTGGCGGCGGCTGAAGGCGAGCAATTGGCGCGTCAGCCCAACTGCGCGGTCCGCGGCTTTCTTGATCTCGTGCACGTCCAGCCGAAGCGGATGTTCCTCCTGCATGTCCTGGAGCATGAGTTCGCTGTAGCCTTTGACCACGGTAAGCAAATTGTTGAAATCGTGTGCGATGCCACCAGCCAGGCGGCCTACGGCTTCCATTTTTTGCGATTGCCGTAACTGCTCTTCCAGGCTGCGGCGTTCCGTAACGTCTTCGACGATCATTTCAAAGCCGATGGTCCCACCGCTCTCGTTGGTCCTGGACCGGCCTGCCGCGCGGACTTGAATCACCTGGCCGTCTTTTCGCTTCCAGCTCATCTCCCCGGAGGCAATCTCACGTGTGGTTTGGTGTTGCGCGACCAGGCGTTTTCTGACTTCCGGATTGACATAAACATCGGTCGAGAGCTTGAGGCACAGCAGCTCTTCTTCACTGTCATAGCCCAGCATCTTGACCAGCGCCTGGTTCACATATTCGAAGCGGTCTTCCATGGTGGAGTGGTACATGCCGTAGACGGCGCTTTGCACCAGTCCGCGGTAGCGGCCTTCCGACTCGCGCAATGCTTCCTGATTGCGTTTGCGCTGTATCGCGCCGGCCAGATGCTGCGAGACAAAAATCAGTATGTCCTTCTCCGCTTCGCCGTAACGGATGTTTTCGTCGTGGGCCAGCACTGCCAGCACTCCGATTACCGTATTGCCAATCTTTAGCGGAACTCCCAGCCAGACCATGCAAGGGTCGCCCACCGGGTGGATTTCTCCCGCTTCCGCGAGCTTCCGGATGACCTCCGGAGTGGCCAGCAGCGGCTGTCCGGTGCGCAGCACGTACTCGGTGAGTCCCTTTCCCGGCTGCAGGGGCTCGGGCGGCAGAGGCGCGATTTCATCTCGAAAATACGGCAGAGCGATCCTCTGCGTAACCGGGTCCCACAGGCCAATGTAAAAGTTCTTTGCCGGTATCAGCTCGCCGACGATCTGATGGATGGACCGGTAAAAACCATCCAGGTCCTCGGCTGCGGCGGCTTG
>DATMPO010000006.1:0-21052 GCA_035567035.1 Verrucomicrobiia bacterium
CGCCGAACTGCTGCGATCGCTGGAAATCCTGACCCTGGAAACGCTGCACCTTCATCCGGAAGACTACGACAGAATCAGTTTTGATTGCCGGGGATACCGCGCGGCCCGGCACCAGGAACTCAAACTGGCCGCCGAAGTCGCCGCCGAGAAAGTCCTCAAGAGCGGCGTCCCATTTTCGTTTGCGCCGATGTCATCGCGCGAGCGCCGCATGATCCATCTGGCTTTCCACGAGCACGCGTCCCTGGTGACCCAGAGCGAAGGCGAAGGCGGAAGGCGCTATGTGGTGCTCTATCCCAAGGACTACAAACAGCCGCGGCCTCACCGGTAACATCTTTACCACTGATTTCCGCGGATGACACTGATCGGCGGACTCCCTTTTCCCATACGCTGGCCCGCGGAATCGTCTCCTTCTCGCCTAGAATGAATCTGCCTCTGCGAATCAATGAAATGAATCTCGACGACACCATCGTTGCCATCGCTACACCCCCCGGCAGAGGCGGGATTGGCGTGGTGCGGCTCTCCGGCGCGGAAGCGCGACGCATCGCCGAATCCATGCTGCGTCTGAAGCATGAGTTGGCGCCCGGCCGCGCGGTGTTCGCCGAGTTGCTTGAGCCGCAAACCGGAGAGCGCATGGACGAAGCCGTGGTCACTTATTTTGCCCGGCCCCACTCGTACACGCAGGACGACGTAGTCGAAATCTCCGCGCACGGATCGCCGGTTGTACTGCGGCATGTGGTTGAACTGGCCCTGGAGCTGGGGGCCAGGATGGCGGAGCCGGGAGAGTTCACCATGCGCGCCTTCCTCAACGGCCGCATGGACCTGACGCAGGCGGAAGCCGTGCGCAACCTGATTGAATCCCAGACCCTGTATCAGGCCAAGGTCGCGGCGCAACAGCTTGAAGGCGCGTTATCAAAACGCCTTCAGCCGATCAAGAAACAGCTCGTGGAACTCATCGCCGTGATGGAAGCAGGAATTGACTTTGCGGAAGATGACGTCGCGGTGCTTCCGGCAAAGCAGATTGTGGAGCGGATCGCCCATGTGCAGGCCCCGTTGGAGCAGCTTCAGGCATCGTTTGCTTATGGAAAGATCGTGCAGGAAGGCTTCACGCTGGCCATCGTCGGCCGGCCGAACGTCGGTAAATCCAGCCTGTTCAACCGGCTGGTGGAACGAGAGCGGGCCATTGTGACCTCCACGCCAGGCACCACGCGCGACCTGGTGACGGAAACGGTTGCTCTCGGTGGCATTCCGCTTAAGTTAATTGACACCGCGGGCATTCGCCGTTCCACCGACGAAGCGGAGAGCATCGGCATTCGCAAATCGTACGAAGCGTTGAGTGAGGCCGACCTGGTACTGGTGGTTGTGGACGGCTCAAGCGCGTTTTCCACCGAGGATCAAGATCTGATAGCAGCCTGCGGCAACCGTCGCGCGCTGGTGGTCGCGAACAAGAGCGATCTGGGGCAGCGAGATTTGAAGATCGCCGGCAGCAAAATATACAAAACGTCCGCGCTGACCGGCGACGGAATCGAGCAGCTTCGCGAAGCCATACTCAGCGAAGTGTCCGGCGCGTCAGGCAGCGAACATGAAGCCGGCTTTCTGACCAATGTCCGCCAGCAGCGGCTGGTGGAAGAATCACTCAACTGCCTGGTCGCCGCAGTTCATGCCGCGGAGCGCAAGATTCCCCACGAGATGATCATGCTCGATCTCTATGGCGCGCTGCGTCCCCTCGATGCCATCACCGGCGAGACAACAACCGATGACATTCTGAATTTGATCTTCAGCAGCTTTTGTATCGGGAAGTGAGCTGCCGAGGGACCGCGTGCGAAGTTATTCGTACGCCAGGGCTTCAATGGGGTCCTGCCGCGCGGCGACCATTCCCGGATAGAGTGCGCCCAGCACGGCCGCGCCCATGGCGATGGCGGCTGCAATCGGCCACCAGCCGGGCACAATGGCCTGGGGTAAGGACGCCGGAACCAGCCGGGCCAGCGCCCATCGGCCCACAAAGCTCAGCGCGATTCCCAGGATGCTGCCGCCCAGGCCGAGCAAGAGCGCTTCCAGCAGGATGATCTTGACGATCCAGGACCGCGAAGCACCCAGCGACTTTAAAATGCCGATTTCCCGCGTCCGCTGCATGATGGCCATGTACATGGAAAGCGCAGCCACGGCCGCGCCGATCAGCACGGCAACTCCGATGATCACGTCGAGGAACGAACGAAGAAAAGGAACGTTATCCACCGAGGTGAGGGAGACAAGGTCATCGACGGAAAAAATGTAGTAGCCGGGGATGAGGTTCTTCAGCTCGTCCACGACCGTGTTGGTATTGGCCGGATCATCCAGCTTGAGATAGATCTGGGCGACCTTGCCCTGCGTACCGTCCAACTCCTGCACCACGCGCAGCGGAAGGAAGAGATGCGCAAGCTTTCCAGGCTCCACGATTCCGGCCACATTCCATTCGCGATTGAACAGGGCCAGTTTGCCGCCGGCGTGGACATGCGCCTGCCGCGCATAAAACGTATCGAGAATGATGTCATCGTCTTTCTGGAAAGAATGGCCTTCGCGAAAAACGAAATCTCCGCTCATCCGTTCAAATGCATCCACGTCAATGCCGGAGACGATGGTCCATCCGGAAACCAGGTGGCTGGCGATGCCGGTGGTCATCACGACATGCGGCACCTGCTGCAAACGGGCCACCAGTTTTTCCGGCATATTGTTGATCGCCAGGGTCCCCACGCTGGAAGAGCGCACGATGATGTCAGCGCGGATTCCGCGGGTGCGGCTCGCCGAATCGTTGACGAACCCCTGGCTCAGGCCCACCAGCGTCAGCATCAGGGTCACGGGTATGCCAATCAGCAGAATGCTGAGGGCCGAGCGCGTAGGCCGATGCGTAAGATTCGATACGATGAGTGCGATCAATAGAGAAAACTCCGGGCGGGGTCGCCGTAGCGTTCAGGATAGCAGACAGCAGCTATTGCGGAACCACATTGACCATCAGCAGGCCGTCAATCTCGCTCATGTTGTCGCGGCCCTTCTGGAAAGTTGTGGCCGGGTATTCAGGGTAGGTATCGGCCAGGCGCAGCTCTTTTACGTCGAACATGCGCGTTCCGTTGCCGCCGATGTACTCGTCATAGGTGACGCCGGTGAGATAGTAGGTGTGTCCGTTCCACAACAGGAGAAAGAGCCGCTGCTGTTTGATGCCGGCAATGATCGCGTCCATGTCGGTGGGGGCGCCCGTGACTGCGCCCAGTTCCAATCGCACGTGGCGCCCGCCGGGGAGGACAAGGTCCTGGTTCACTGCGTCAGCCAGAGATTCCATGGTGGGAATATCACGGCGACAGAGCTCGTTGCCGCTCAGGCGCGTGACCCAGAATTTCTGGTCCAGTCCAACGCCCTGCTGTTGCAGCAGGGTTTCCAGGCCCGCGGCCAGCGACCAGTTTTCGCACTTCTGGCCGGCCATGACCATCTTCACCGGCGCGAGGTCCGCCGTCTGGTCCGTTCTAACGCCCATCAACCCCTGCTTCTTCTTGTCGCCCGCATGGAGAGAAGCGCCCAGAAGCAGGACCGCAATCGCAATGTACCTCAGTCGAAGCATGGTGCAGCATCAAGTGTAGCTCTGTTTGGAACGGGTCCGGACAGCGTTTTGGCCGCGGTCGTCAATCAGTTACCCCAGCAATCAGTTACCCCAGCAATCAGTTACCCCAGTTCGACAATGGCTACTTGGACAGTCCGGTCATTGCCCTGCGGAACAGGACCTCAAAAGACTCGCCTTCGGTCTTGCCCAGCCGGGCCATGGCCTTCTCCGCCAGCGCGCGCTGATAGCCAAGGTTCACCAGGGCCGAGATCACATCTTCCTCCACAGGAGAAACGGCGGCGGCGCTGGGCGCCACGCCGAAGCTGTCCAGCTTGTCCCGCAGCTCCAGCACCATGCGCTCAGCGGTTTTCTTTCCGATTCCGGGAATGCGGGTCAGGGCCGCGACATTGTTGCCCTGGATGGCCGCCACCATGGCTTCAGCCGCCATTCCGCTCAGGATGGTGATGGCCAGCTTCGGCCCGATCCCGCTCACGCTCAGAAGTTTTTCAAAGAGCTGCTTTTCGTCGGGCCTGAGGAAGCCAAAAAGCGCCAGCGCGTCCTCACGCACGTGCGTGTGAACGAAGATTGCAACCTCGGCCCCTACCGCTGGCAGGGCGGAAAAAGTGGGGATAGTAATGTTGACTTCATACCCGACCCCCGCGGCTTCCACCACCGCCTGGTTGGGATGCTTGGCGAGCAATCTCCCGCGGAGGTGGGCAATCACGGTGCGCCCGCCCCCTGGGTCAACGTCTGGGTCAGAGTGCCGTCAGGGTTGATGGTCTGGAACGTCGGTACAAAAGCGGGCAACTTGGCCCAGGGCATCCAGGGTACGGCGAACGAGAGTAGAACGTCCGCAACGGTAACGAATATGTGCATGCCATCGGAGAATTTGAAGTCAAAAAAAGTTTTCACGACGGATCCTAAAAGTTGCCAGCTAAAAGCAAGATGCTGAAAATACATGACCACGTGCGTGAAATAAATCGCGTCGCCCCACCATTTGGCCGCGAGCGTCAGCACGACTGCCAACACCTGTCCCGCGCGGTCCCGTTTACCCATGGCCTTGAACATCAGCCAGCAGATGGGAATACTGATGAAGGCCGCCATAAACATGTGGAGCTTCGGCGACCATTTTCCGCTGTCCGCTTCCAGCAGGCTGATCAGCCAGCCCCAGGCGCTGCCGGTTATCGCTGCCGCCACCAGTCCGGCAGCCAGACCGACCACGTAATTGGCGTCCCGGGCTTTGTATTCGTCGGCTTCGCGCTGTTTTTCCATGGTAGTCCGCATCTGGCAGGCAGAGCAGTGATAGCCGGGCAGGCCGTTCATCAATGTGATTTCCCGCGCTTCAGCCACGCTGCAATCTTCGCACTTGCCGGCGAACGCGGGCGCGTACTTGCCGACTTCTTCAATGACGGCGTCCACCAGGCTGACTACATCTTCCAGCTTGGTTTTGGTGAGGGAAAAGGTCCAGGTAATGAGTACGCCATCCTCCGTCGCTTTGACGCTCTTTTTCCCGAAGAACGAGCTGAAGCCCGGACGGTTCTTCAGCGCTTCCTGAATCTGCGGGCCGGTTGTCGACTTCGGATACCGTACCATGACGGCGAATCCTCTGGTCCGGCCTGTCTGGGTGCACGCCAGGGTCAGGAGATATCCCTTGCGCACCCCAAAAACAGCGCCTTTCAGGTTTTGCTGGTAATGGTCCTTAAACGTCTGGCACTTGGGCACGTAAACCGCCCCAAGCTGCTGGGCAAGCTGAGACATGTAGGTGGCAATATTCATATGTGGGAAAGCTACTTCAGGTCTGCGATGGTTTCAAGCTAAAGATTTCGCGCCGGAGCGTTACCGGGTGAAGACCTAAAGCAGGGCGATAAGAGAATCAGCCGCGACGGCGATAAAGAATATTAAAAGGAAATCCCGGATTGGGAGGAAACAGCGCGGCGACCTTGTGCAAACGCTCCGCGAGCGCGGGCGGCGCCAGCAGAGGGTATTCGCGCTCGCGCAGCTCGTAGTAGTCAACGTCCAGGCACAGGGAAAGCAGGTAAATGGCGATGGTGTCGGAAAATGCCGCGGCCGTGTAGTCTGAGCGCGCTTTCTCATCCGCCCGTCCGGACCCGTCACCCAGGGCCTGCTTGCGAAACTCGAACGCGTCCAGGCTGGTTTCACCGCGGACGCCGCTGGTGGCCTGGCCCCAGACCAGGTCGGCAAAATCCGGGGAAATTCCGGCTGCGTCCACAAAGGCGTGCCCGACGTTGATGTAAAACTCAAACGCTATGGAGAACCGGTCTTCCAGCAGGCGTGTGGAGATAAACACGCACTGGGAATCCCCGGATTCAATACTGCGATGACACACCGCGCGGTCCGTCAGGGCGCTGTCAAAGTGCTCGGCGATGAGCGTCTTCTCGCCTTCGCTCACGGTAAGCGGGACAAAATAAAACGCCTTGCGGTCAAGCGCGGCGGCAATGGCGCGGGGTACGGCGCCGATCATGCGCTCCAGATCCATTGCCGGCAACGCGTTCTCGCCCGCCGAGGCGTAGCAGACCCCGTTGGGCGCCTGGGTCACGCGCACGTCGCGGATGATTTCCTGCGCGGTACGCATCTCGGCGTTGGCTATCTCACTCACAGTGTTATTCTAACGTACAGCGGGAAAACAGCTGCCATGGGCAAATTCTTCTTGAGCGCGGGAATCGGGCTGGTCACGGGCGTGATCTGTTTCTTTGTGTCGGTGGCCTTCCTGTGCTTTGTGCTGCTGGGGATTCGGGCATTCACCCATGTTCTGCCGGACATGACACTCACCTACCGGGTAGCCGCGCCAGTGGCATTCTTCGGGGCGCTGAGCGGGTTCAGCGTCACACTCGTGCGGACGTTCCGCGAGAAGAAGCTCACCACTGATTCGCACAGATGACGCTGATCTGCGAAAATCTGAGCAACGCGAAAATCTCAACGTAGAGACGCGGCACTGCCGCGTCTAACTGTTTGCGTCACGACCCTCTCCGCCCACGATTGCAATGCCATGTCACTCTCTGGGAAAGCAACAGTTTTCCCGAGGCTGCAAGCGAGACGTGGCAGTGCCACGTCTCTACGCTGGGATTCTTTTTTACTCCATCATTTGAAATCGAGCCTGATGAATGGCGCTGGCAGCTTCCAGCGCGTTCTCACAGTCCGGTACTGCAGAAGTGGTAATTGCACCAGCAGCGGCTCTTTCCTGGGATCCAGCCATGCTAGCACCGCTTCCAACTCCTCTTGCGGCATGGCCGTGCAACCGACTGTTCCCTGGCCGCGCCCGCGCCAGATATGCACGAAGATGCATGACCCGCCGCCGGGTTTTGTGGGGCGAGTGTTGTGGTCTACTACGATTCCCCAGCGATAGAGTTCATCGTCGCGTAGCATGTGCTCGGAGCTGTTCCAGTCGGGCGCAACCGTGCCGCGGTCGAGGACGCGGTTGTAGAACTTTGAATTGGTGTCATCCACGCATTCGACAGTTGGCGTGAGCGGAACATAGGGAATGGTCCAGCCGGATTTTTCCTGCGGCGCGTAGCCAAACGCCGTGCTGAGCCGGAAAATTCCCGCCGGGGCTTTACCGTCCCCTTCTTTCTTGATGGGATCGCCGGCATGCACGTCCGCACGGACAATTCCCGCTCCCCATCCAAGTCCGTTCTTACCTACAACCACGGTGATCGAGTTGCCCACCGCCTTCCACGGAGTACGCGGTCCCGCCCGCTCATAGCGCTGAAGGTATCCCTCCACGTAGTACCAATCTGGAGTGATGACGACAATTAGCTGGTTCGAGGATTTCAGAGGCGAAGACTGCTGGCCGAACGACGACCCAACCAGCAAGAGACACGTGAGCAAGAATCGCGAGAGACGGGATTTCATGACTTCTTCACAGTAAAACACAAAACGAACCGCGTCGTGCCGTCAAACGGGGCCATTGACCTCAATTCTCACCGGCGTTAGACTTCTCTGCCCAACCAAATGTTGCACGAAACAGGAGCCCCCATGAGAGTTTGCCGTCAGTTAGCGTCATCCATAGCGTATTTGCTTTTCGTCGTTGTGCTTGCCAGTTCCACTTCCTTCGCTCAGGAAAAAGTTGATCTCGAGACCATCAGCAAGATCCGATACGAAGGGTTCCGCAATTCCAAAATCATGGACATTGCCACCGGGCTGATTGAAGAAATTGGCCCGCGCGTGACCGGCTCGCCCAACGTGAAACGCGCCAACGAATGGACACGCGACAAACTGACGGAATTCGGCCTGGTCAATTCGCATCTCGAGCCCTGGGGCCCCTTCGGACGCGGCTGGTCGAACGAGTACGTCAACGTGCGCATGACGTCGCCCGATGTCGCCACGCTCATCGCATATCCCAAAGTCTGGACACCGGGAACCAGCGACGTGGTCCACGCCCAGGTCGTCCGCGTGATGGTCCGCCTTACGCCGGAGGATTTTGCGAAGGACCTGGAGAAATACAAAGGCAAACTCGCGGGCAAGATCGTACTCTATGGCGACGATGTGGACCTGAAACTGCCGCTGGATCCGCCAGCCGCACGGTACAGCGAGAAGGAGCTTGCGGAGATCGCGCAATACCCGATTCCCGGCGGGGTCCCGCCGCAATTTCGCGACTTCGCGGCGCGCGCGCGGTTGGGACGGCAGTTAACTAAGTTCTTCGACGACGAAAAACCTCTCGCCGTGCTCGACCGCAGCCGCGGTCCTTTGGGCGGCGGGACGGTGTTTGTCCAGGGAGTCCAGGGAAACCCGTACAAAGCGGGACAAAAGGTGGGCACTCCCTGGCTTACTCTGGCCACGGAACACTTTGACCGCATCGCCCACATTCTTGCCGACAAAAAAGACGTAGAGTTGGAACTCAACGTCAAGAACACCTTCTACGACGCTGATACCCAGTGGGACACCATCGCCGAAATCCCGGGCACCGACAAAAAAGACGAAGTCGTCATGCTGGGCGCGCATCTGGATTCATGGCAGGCAGGCACCGGCGCCACCGACAACGGCGCCGGGACCCTGGTGATGATGGAAGCAGTGCGTATTCTGAAAGCCCTGGACATCAAGCCGCGGCGCACCATTCGCATCGGCCTGTGGACGGGCGAAGAACAGGGCCTGCTCGGTTCATCGTGGTACGTGATTCATCACTACGGCAACCGGCCGGAATACAAGGATCCGGAGCGCAAGGGCGACCCACCGGTACGCTCGCGGGAAAACGGGCCGCTGACTATGACTCCGGAACAGACCAGGGAGCAAGCTAAAGTTTCCGTTTACTTCAACGTGGACAACGGCACCGGAAAAATCCGCGGCGTGTACATGCAGGAAAACGCCGCCGTACAGCCCATCTTTGAAGCTTGGATGAAGCCCTTTGCCGACCTGGGCATGAATACTCTATCCATGCGCAATACCGGCGGCACGGACCATCTCTCGTTTGACGCCGTAGGCATTCCCGGGTTCCAGTTCATACAGGACCCCATGGACTACGACTCGCGCACGCACCACTCCAACATGGACGTCTTCGACCGCCTGCAGCCCGACGACTTGAAACAGATGGCGGTCATCGTGGCGTCGTTTGTGTACATGGCCGCGCAGCGCGACCAGATGTTCCCGCGCAAGCCGATAGAGAAGCCGCTGCCGCCACCAGCACCGGCGCAGTAGAAACCTTTGAAACACAGAGGAACAGAGGACACGGAGGAAATCGAGAAATTGGTAAGGGTCAGCTAAAGCGATTTTGGCAGTCCCATCCTCTGCTTACCCCGTTCCTCTGTGTTTCAGCTTTTTTGCTTGCGGCTAGATTGCCGTGTATCCGCCGTCCACGGGAAATGCCGCGCCGGTGGTCCAGGAAGACTCGTCGCTGGCCAGGAAGACCGCGGCGCCGGTCATATCGCCGGGCTGGCCAAGCCGGCCTACGGGATGCATGGCAACGCGCTGGCGTTTGGCGTCCTCATCCGCGATGAAAGGCGCGACCATTTCAGTTTCCACCATCCCCGGACAAATGCAGTTAACCCGGATCCTATCGGCCGCGTGGTCCAGGGCCATGGCGCGCGTCATGCCCAGCACCGCGCTTTTGGAAGCGGAGTAAGCCACGCGGTTTCTGGCGCCCACCAGGCTGAGCACAGAGCCCATGTTGATGATCGAGCCACCACCGGCCAGCCGCATCGGCGTCAATACGGCTCGTGAAAGCAGCCACAGACCGCGGACATTGACGGTAAATGTCCGGTCCCACTCAGCTTCCGTAAGCGATTCAGCGGTCCCGGGCAGGAGTACCCCTGCGTTATTGACTAACACGTTAACGCGGCCAAAGCGTTGCACGGTGCTGTCCAGCAGCTTCCTGATGCCGGCTGCTTCACTCACGTCGGCTTGTAGCGCAAGACAGGAGGGACCAATTTCGTTGGCCGCGGCATCCAGTTTTTTCCGGTCGCGTCCGCAAATGACCACTTGGGCGCCCTCGCGAGCAAACGCCATGGCGATGGCGTGTCCAATGCCGCTTGCACCGCCGGTCACAATGGCAACTTTGCTGGCCAGTCGCATGGCGACGATTGTAAACGCAAAATTCGGGTCTGGGACCGGCAACCAGCGTACGTTATGATGAAGCGCAATTCCCACTTGGATGAACTACTCCGAACAGCGGCAGTTCCTGAGACACAGTCAGGTTTGGGCGGCAGGATGCGCGTTGGTCCTTGCCGGACTGGCTGCGACTTGCCTGCACGCTGCGTCCGCGCCTGACAGATCCGGCGCGATTACATTCTGTTTGATCGTGGCCGCGCTGGCGATTTCGCTTTCCTACACGCCAGCCTACCTGCACTTGACCGTGAATCCTGAAAAGCCGGCGCGCTGGCAGTTCCGTATACGCTGGAGAGTGCTGGGCGCGGCGCTGATTATTGGAATGGTGGCCGCTTCTGGCCCACGGGCCAGGATCGTATTGCTGCTTGCGATTACGGCGCTCAGCGCAGCCAACCTGCTCGCCAGGAACGTGGTGCGTCCGGACCACGCGGCCGCTTATCACTGGTTCACCGACTTCGCGGTGACCGCCGCGCTTGTGCTCACCAGGAAATGTCCATTCCTGCCGGCCGCCGCTATGGTGATCGCGGCCGCGCATCTATCGATTGTCATTTGCCGCAAGCACTCTTTCGCGTGGGCTGCCGCGGTGTCCGCGTCGGGCGCGATTTTATTGTGGTTTTCCGGCCGCGGACAAAATGAAGACTTAGAATCCATTCTGGCGGCTATTGCCTTGCTGCTCGCTTCCGCACTGGCTACGGCCTGGATGGTCCACCGCGCGCAGCAACACAATATCCAGAACGTCGCAACTGCGCTCGGCGAACTTACCGGCTTCACCGGGTATCCGGAAGAAAAAATCCGCCAAATGTGGCTCACCAGCAATCAGCAACTGGCACAGAACTGGGAGCTGGCCCGGCCTGGCGAAGACGATCCGGAAAAGATGGCCCAGTGGTACCGCGACAACTCCGAGCTATACATGTTCGCGATCTCCGGATACAACCTGGAACACCGGCGCATCCGCTCGAATCTTTATGTCTTGCAGTTTGCGCGGGGGCGCTGCCTGGACTACGGCGCGGGCAATGGCGAACTGCTGCTGGATCTGGCACGCCTGGGCCACGCGGTCACGTATTACGACGTGGAAGCCGCCAGCATGGCTTTTACGCGCTGGCGGGCGCAGCAGCGCGGCCTGGCAGTGGAATTTGCGCGGACCAAAGACGACCTGGCCGCCGCGGCGCAAAAGCAGGGTTTTGACACTGTCTTCTCTTTCGACGTGCTCGAACACCTGCCGGACCTGCCGGGAGAATTGAGCTTTCTGGCTTCGCTGCTAAGCCGCGGAGGAAGGTTCATGTTCGATGTGCCCGCGGGCTCCACGAAAGCGCATCCCATGCATTTGAACCACACGCTGGACGTCTGCGCGCATCTGCGAGCACTGGGTCTCAAAGAGGAGCGCAGTCTCTGGGACAGGCTCTCCCTCAAAAAACAGGAAAAGTACGTCTTTCGGGCGCGGGATTAAGGCTAACTCCCTTTGCGCAATTCCTCGAGTGAGTATTTCGTTCCGCGCCAGGTGATGGCTCCATCTCTTAAGGCCGCGAACGCTGAACGCAGCGTGGCAAAGACAAAGAGCAAGGCGCTGATGGGACAAGTCAGAAAGAGAAGCGGTGAAACTCTCAAGTTCCGCGAAACCCCAAAATACGCGGCCGCGATCATGGCCACGGCAAAAGCAAAGCTACACTTTGCCCAACCCGGCGCCAACACCAGGCCAAGAAACGGCCAAACGGCAAGAAAGAGAACTGCAATGCAGACGGCCAGCACCAGGCTGAGGCGGAAGTGGAGTACAGCGAACAGGTTTTTCTCCAGGTTCCGGACAACGGCGATGGCCCCGCCCGCCCAGCGCAGACGCACCAGGTTGTGGCCAAAGACAACGTCCTGGCGCAATCCGGCTTTCTTGATGGCCTCTCCCAGCTTCAGGTCATCGGCCACTTCCAGACGCAGCTTCTCGTAGCCTCCAATGGCAACATAGGCCTCGCGCCGGACAAGATTAAAGGCGCCCACGCCCATGTGGTCCCTGGACTTCGGGTCCCTGATTTTCCAATGGCGATGAAGAGCAAAGTTGGACATCACCGCAGGGAGCGCAATCATCATCTGCTCGCTCGCGACCTGTGTGGTTGGAAATAGAACCAGATGGTCCAGAGTGTTCCGCGTGGCGCAGTGCAGCGCGCGGCCCACCGAGTCCGGATGGAAAAAGCAGTCGCCATCGGTGAAAAGAATCCAATCAGTAGCGGCCTGTTGCGCGGCCAGCCACATGGCGTGCGTCTTGCCCAGCCAGCGCGGCGGCAATTGTTTTACATGCAGGACGCGCAGCCGGCCCGCTGGAGCCGCGGCCGCGACTTGCTCCATGATTTTACCGGTGCGGTCGGTCGAGCGATCGTTGACGGCGATGACCGTAAAGTCAGGATGGTTTAGAAGTAGCAGCGACCTCAGCGCTTCGCCAATGTCGGCTTCTTCATTGCGCGCCGGCACAACCACGGTGAGCGACGGCGCCGCGGCGCCTGCGGGAGGGTCACATTCAGGCCGTGTGATGTCGGTGATTTCGGAAAAGTGGAGCGCGGATTGGAAGACCACAACAAACCACGTCAGCGCCAGCAGCAGTCCGGAAATCCAGTAGAACCAGATCATTCGTTGTGCAGACTCGGTTGCGGACTCAGGGACAGGCGCGGTTGAGCAGCAACCTCACTTCGCTGCGCTACGCGTCATGGTGTCCCCGATTGTTCTGGAGAAAACCACGAGCAGCATGCTTGCCGCCCACACGTAGTAGCCCACCACCGGCGCTACATTTTCGTAATGGAAGACAGCCCAGCAGCACGGGAACATGAGGACCAGGAGAACGATGAGAACGCTGGTCAATCGCCGCAGTTTCGTCCAGAGCAGCACGCAGACGACAAGAAAAAGCGGATTGATCCATCCACTGAGCAGCAAGGCAAAGTAGCGCAAGGAGTTGTCATGCAGCATGCTCAGGCCATCATGGTCCCACGGGTACCTGAACGCGACCCAGGCACACCAAAACCCGCGAACGTAGTCCGTACCGCCGGTCTTGATGCTGGGAAGAGAAAACGCGGTAACGAACGCCATAAAACCGGCGACGAAAAGAATGTACTTGAGCATAAGAGTTGCCGCTGCTGCGGATTGTATCAGGCACACTGCCAGTGGGCGCGTTTGACCCTCGCTTTTGATGTCCGCTAGACTCAAAGATTACGATTCCATGTCAGACCAAATACAAGTGACGCTGCCTGATGGCAGTAAGAAAGATGTACCCAAGGGCACCACTGCTTTGGACATCGCCAAGTCGATCAGTCCGCGGCTGGCCGACGCTGCACTGGTTGCGAAGATCAAGCCCAGCGGCGTTTCGCGGTCTAGTGCAAACCAGGACGGCTGGCAGTTCGCCGATCTCACCAGGCCGCTGGAGCAGGATGTTGACCTGCGTCTGCTGACGGAACGCGACCCCGAGGCGCTGGAAGTCTACCGGCACTCGTCCGCGCACTTGCTGGCGACCGCCGTCCTCGAACTCTTTCCCGAGACCAAACTGGGCCACGGTCCGCCGACTGAGAGTGGCTTCTTCTACGACTTCTATCGGCCTACTCCGTTCACGCCTGAGGATTTGGAGAAACTCGAGAAGCGCATGGCGGAAGTGGCGGCGCGGGACGAGAAATTTGAACGCGAATTCATTCCCCGCGACGAAGGCCTGCAGCGTTTTCGTTCCGAAGGTGACTTCATGAAGGTCCACTTCATTGAACAGTTCACCAAGCCGGGCGATCCGATTTCAACCTACCGCAACGGCAAGTTCGTGGACTTCTGTCGTGGTCCGCACGTGCCCTCTACCGGAAAGATCAAAGCGTTCAAGCTGCTCAACATCGCGGGTGCGTACTGGCTGGGCGATGAGAAAAACCCTCAGCTCCAGCGCATCTATGGGACTGCCTTTTTCACCAAGAAGGACCTTGAGCAGCATCTGCACGCGATGGAGGAAGCCAAGAAGCGCGATCATCGCGTGCTGGGCCAGCAGCTTGACCTTTTCAGTATTCAGGAACTGGCCGGGCCGGGGTTAATCTTCTGGCATCCCAAGGGCGGGCTCATCCGCAAAGAGATGGAAGACTGGATGCGCGAGGAATATCTCAAGCGCGGTTACGACCTGGTCTTTACGCCGCACGTCTTCCGGGTGAACCTGTGGCAGACCAGCGGGCACGAAGGCTACTACGCGCAAAACATGTTCACGCCCATGGAACTGGACGACGCCAGCTATCGCATGAAGCCCATGAATTGTCCGGGGCATATTTTGATTTATCGCGACAAGCTGCGGTCCTATCGCGATCTGCCGGTTCGTTACGGTGAGCTGGGCACGGTGTATCGCTACGAACGCTCCGGAGTGATGCATGGCTTGCTGCGCGTGCGGGGCTTTACCCAGGACGACGCCCATATCTTCTGCACGCCGCAGCAGATCGAAGATGAAATTGTCGGCTGCATTGATTTTGCTTTGGCCGTCCTCAAGACTTTTGGCTTCACCGATTACTCTGTGGAACTGAGCACCTGGGACCCCAATGACAAGAAGAGTTTTGTCGGCGGCGACGAGATGTGGAACCTGGCCAGCAACTCGCTGGATAAAGTGCTGAACAACCTGAAGATTCCGTACAAGACCATTCCCGGGGAAGCCGCGTTCTATGGGCCTAAGATCGACATAAAACTAGTGGACGCCATTGGCCGGCTCTGGCAGCTCTCGACCATTCAGTTCGATTTCAATCTGCCGGAACGCTTTGGTCTGGAATATGTAGCGGAAGACGGCACGCGCCAGCAGCCGCTCATGGTGCATCGGGCGTTATTTGGCTCCGTGGAACGCTTCTTCGGCATTTTGATCGAACACTATGCCGGGGCTTTTCCGGTGTGGCTCTCGCCGGTGCAGGTCGCGGTGATTCCCATCAGTGAAAAGCACACCGAGTACGGCAAGAAAGTAACGCAGCAGTTGCGAGACGCCGGTATTCGTGTCCATCACGATGACCGCAACGAAAAGATGAACGCCAAAGTCCGCGAACATACCATGCAGAAAGTCCCGTTCTTACTCGTGGTCGGCGAAAAAGAAGCCGAAACCGGGACTGTGAACGTCCGCGTCCGCGGCCAGCAACAGCCGGAAGGCACGGTACCAGTAGCGCAGTTTGCGGAACGCGTGAAGAAGTTGATTGCGGAGAAAGCGGTAGGCCTTACTTAGCCGCAGATTTGCGCTGATGCACGCAGATAAACCTTGGAAACACAGAGGAACAGAGTAAGCAGAGGTTCTTAACGCTTTTCAATTCTCCTCTGTTTACTCCTTTCCTCTGTGTTTCAAGATTTTGATTTGTGCGAAAGGTGAGAACACGGAAATTGTCCTACAGACAGAGATCAAAGCTCCTATCGAAAGATGTTTTGATCTTGCGCGCAGCATCGATTTTCACGTTCGCTCGGTGTCGTTCAGCAAAGAACAAGCCGTTGCTGGAGTTACAGCTGGTCTGATCGGCGAAGGGCAAGAAGTAGAGTGGCGCGCGAAACATTTTGGGTTATGGCTCCGCATGAGAGTCAGGATCACGGCTTTCGACCGCCCAGGTTATTTTCAAGATGCGATGGTTAAAGGTCCGTTTCGCTATTTCAGGCATGACCACACTTTCCAATTCCAGGAGCGAGAGCAGAGCACGCTGATGGTTGATAAACTTGAGTTTCGGTCACCAGTGCCTCTGCTGGGAACGCTTGCTGATGTTCTGTTCCTCCGCGGTTATTTGAGTAGACTTCTTGAAACCCGCAACCGCGCTTTGAAATCTGCTGCTGAGTCAGAAGAATGGCAACTTTACTTAAAATGAAATCAGCATTTCCCGGTTTCTCTCCCGACGCGCTCGCTTTCCTGCGCAGCCTGAAGCGCAACAACCGCCGCGATTGGTTTCAGCCGCGGAAAGAGCAATACGAAACGCTCATTAAGACGCCGATGCTGGAGTTTGTCGAATGTCTGAACCACGAGCTTGCCTGCTTCGCGCCCGGCTACGTTACGCCTCCGCAGAAAGCCGTGTACCGGATCTATCGCGACACGCGTTTTTCTCCCAACAAGACGCCGTACAAAACGCACATCGCGGCAATCTTCCCGAGCCACAGGGCAGTCAAGCGCGAGGGCGCGGTGTTCTACCTGCATTTCACTCCCACAGAATTGGTGGCCTTTGGCGGCGTCTATTCGCCGGAACGCGAGGAATTGCTGGCGTATCGCACGTTGATTCAGGAGCATTACGAGAAGCTGGAACAAATCCTGCGCGAGAAAAAACTGCGGAGTGTCGCTGGTGACCTGCAAGGCGAGCAGCTCTCACGCATGCCCAAAGGCTTTCCGCCAGATCATCCGGCTGGGGGCCTGTTGCGGCAAAAGCAGTGGTACCTGGAATGCACTTTGGATGTGAAGCTCGTGACCTCGCCCCGGCTCGTCCCGGAACTGGCCCGCCGCTTCCAGGCCATGACGCCTTTTGTTGATTTCTTGAACCGCGCCATTGTTCCCAAGCAGACTGCGGCCAGGAAGATGCTTTTCGCGGCGTTTTAATTCAATCGCCGGGTCATGTCCTGTTATCCAACAGGATACAGTCTTCAATTCCTGCCTAAATCCGGGCTAGAAGGGATAGACTTTGCTCATGAAGCACCTCACCACGTTTATTCTCATGGCGCTCGGTTTGGCGGGAGCGCAGTCCCAGCCCCCGCAGAGCATTGTCCCCGGGGAAACAGAAAAACTTGCCGCTCTGATCAAGCAGCAATTTGGCCCGAGCTTCACCCTGCCGGTCAAGTTCCCTACTCCGCTGATCGTTGCGGACTTTGATGGTGATGGAGTGGAAGACGTGGCGATTGTAGCCGACAGCAAAGAACCGATCCCGGACTCCTACGAATTCAAATACCAGGTCGCCGATCCATTTGGCTCGTACTTTGGCTTCGGCAATACAACGGTCGGCTCGTCTTTCAACACCAACGATCCCCGGCGCAACCACGCGCTGCTGGTGATTTTTGGGGCTGGGCCCGAAGGCTGGCGCTCCGCCACGCCCAAAGCCAAATTCGTGCTCATTAACGTTCCGTTCGATACCATCACCAATGGACGCATCCTGCTCAAGAAAAACAAGCCCCCAGTCTTTGTGATCCGCGCCGTGGAATCGGAGCTCATGGACTCCAATGTCTTTTGGGACGCTAAGAAAAAGAAATGGAAATGGGAGCCGGGACAGATGGCGAACTAACTCTCCCGCGCCGAGGTCCTTCCTGCGTCGCGTCATCCCCGGCAAGACTTCGCCTGTGGTTGGCCCTCCGATGCTGCAAAGATTTTGCTTTCCCCTATAATTCCTCCCATGGACCTGGAACATAAGCTCGCTGAACTGAAGCGCCGGGACTCGCTCGCCGAAGCCGGCGGCGGGGAAGAGCGCCGCGCGCGCCAGCACAAAGAAGGCAAGATGTCCGCCCGCGAGCGGATCGCCTTCCTCCTCGACGAAGGCACTTTCGAAGAATGCGACAAGATGGTCACGCACAACTGCACGGACTTCGGCATGGAGGAAAACAAGCCTTATGGCGACGGTTTTGTCACCGGCTACGGGCGCATCGAAGGCCGGCTGGTGTTTGTGTTTGCCCAGGACTTTACCGTGTTCGGCGGATCGCTCTCGGAGGCCAACGCCGGCAAGATCGTAAAGATCATGGACATGGCCATGAAAGTGGGCGCTCCAGTCATCGGGCTGAATGACTCCGGCGGTGCGCGGATACAGGAGGGCGTCCGGTCGCTCGCCGGTTATGCCGACATCTTTCTGCGCAACACGCTGGCCAGCGGCGTGATTCCGCAGATATCCGCCATCATGGGCCCGTGCGCCGGCGGCGCGGTGTATTCGCCGGCGATTACCGACTTTGTTTTCATGGTGGACCGCACTTCGTACATGTTTGTGACCGGGCCGGACGTGATCAAGACCGTGACCCATGAAGAAGTCACGAAAGAACAGCTGGGCGGCGCTGAGACGCACAATGAACTCTCCGGCGTGGCGCATTTTGAGGCGCATGACGACGCCGAGTGTCTCTCCATGGTGCGCGAGTTGTTCAGCTTTGTGCCATCCAACAATCTGGATGACCCGCCGCGCCGTGAGTGCAGCGATCCCGTGGACCGCGCGGACCTTGGGCTGGACACTATTGTCCCATCGGAATCCAACCAGCCGTATGACATCAAAGACGTGATCACTCGGGTGGTGGACGATGGCTATTTTTTCGAAGTCCACGAGCACTACGCGAAGAATATCGCCGTGGGTTTCGCCCGGATGAACGGACGTCCGGTAGGAGTAGTCGCCAATCAGCCGGCATTCCTGGCCGGCGTGCTGGACATTAACGCCAGCGTCAAAGGCGCGCGCTTTGTCCGCTTTTGCGACGCTTTCAATATTCCGCTCATCACTTTTGAAGACGTACCCGGCTTCCTTCCCGGCACGCAGCAGGAATACGGCGGCATAATTCGGCACGGAGCCAAGCTGCTGTTTGCATATGCGGAAGCCACGGTGCCCAAGATTACGGTCATTACGCGCAAAGCATACGGTGGCGCCTATTGCGTTATGTCATCCAAACACATCCGCACGGACGTGAACTACGCCTGGCCCACGGCGGAGATTGCCGTGATGGGTCCGGAAGGCGCGGTAAATATCGTCTATAAGCGCGAGCTGGAGCGCGCCGCGGCGGCCGCCAAGTCAGAAGCGGAGAAAATAGAGATCATCGCCAGGGCGCGCCAGGAAAAAATACAAGAGTTCCGCGACCGCTTCGCCAACCCCTACATCGCCGCGGAGCGCGGTTACGTGGATGCAGTCATCCAGCCGCGCGAGACCCGCAAAAAGCTGATTGACGCGCTGGAGATGCTGCAAACCAAGCGTGACAAGAATCCGCCGAAGAAGCATGGGAATATTCCGCTGTAGGCTTTCGCCCTGTCCCGAGCGGCAGCGAGGGAACCCTATCGGAATGTAGTTTTCCAGAAAACGCACCATTAGCTCAGCACCTTTGGTTCTTATGGTCACTGATCCATGCGGCCCGATGTGTTGTAGCCTTGATCCAGCGGTGTTTGCTTCTGTCCTGGGGCTATCTAACTTGAACCTACTGTGCTCAACGCTACAATCGGTGCTGCTGTCTGGCCTGTTGCTGGGGCCGGTGGCGTCCGCTTGTGCCGAGGAGGTCGCGGCTGATCGCAGCGACGCCGCGAAACGCGACCAGCGTCCGCGTGTGGAACCTACGTACAAGATTCAGGCAGGTCTGGACGGCGAAATCTATCCGGTCTTTGCTAATTACGCCTCGCTACAAAAGCGGGAGGCGCGCAGCCTGGGCGTGGTTTCAGTGACGGTTTCGAACCCTGGCACGACGGGTTTGCGCGAGCGCATGGCAGTAAAGATCGTGGGCTGGAGCGACCAGGAAATACAGATTGCCGATATTGGCGCCGGCGCAACTCAAACGTTGATCTTCGCCCCGGCGTTTCTGCCGCGCTTCTACCAGAACCACGAAATTATCGCCGCCACGGCACAGGTCTCCATCAGTGACATGTCCGGGCACAGCGTTTACGAAGCCACGATGCCAGTCCGGTTGCGCTCTTCCGAGGACATGTACTGGGGCAGCGGTTTCAAATACGCGCCTTTTATAGCTTCCTGGGTCACTCCGCATGACGCGCGCGTGGAAGCCATCCTGGCCCAGGCCAAGGAATACACCCCGGACCGCCGTTTGCCGGGATATGAGCCCTGGAAAAACCCCAGCCAGCAGGAACAGGAAACGTATCGCGAAGCGCGCGCCATCTTCATGGCGGTGAAACACCAGGGAATGTCCTATGTGAAGAGCTCGGATACTTTGGGCGACCATAAGGGCTTGAGTGAGCGCGTCCGCATGCCGGGATTAAGCCTGAGCGAGAGCAGCGCGAACTGTATTGACGCTGCCGTGATGTATGCATCTCTTTTTGAGAACCTGGGAATGGAAGCCACCGTGGTCATCGTCCCCGGACATGCCTATGCCGGTGTACGAGTTTCATCAGGCCCGCGAAAGTTTCTGCTAATTGACGTTGCATTGACCGGCCGAAGCACCTTTGAACACGCGGTGGCCTCCGCCGAAGCTGGCATGGCCAAACATAATGCCGCGGCCATCACGCGCATCACGATCCCGGAAGCACGATCTGCCGGGATTTATCCCATGCCGTAAAGCTACGCACGGGACTCGGTCGAAGCAAACCGTTTCCCTTGAATCTCAATAAACACATTAATCAGCGATACCGCCGCCGGGGTCACGCCCGGAATGCGCGAAGCCTGGCCGAGAGTCCGTGGGCGGACGTGCTGGAGTTTTTCGTTCATTTCGCGAGACAGGCCGCTGACCTGGCCGTAGTCGAACCAGTCGGGGATAACGCGCTGCTCGGACTTCTTGAGACGCTCAATGGACTTGCGCTGCTGGTCGAGATAGCCGGCGTACTTGATTTCCGTTTCCACGGCCTTCATTTCATTGCGTGCAGCGGCGGAGAGACGGAAGTTGCAGAATGACTCAGGTTCCTTGTCATTCCGAGTGGAGCGAGGAATCTGCCTTCCCTCGGCAGTCACGATAGCGTCAAGGAAAGCAGGTTCCTCACCCCGCTGCTGCGGGGTTCGGAATGACAAATCGTCGGTGTGGTCGTCAATCTCGACCAAGTACCCGGGGCAACTTTCAGCAATGACCCCAGCCAGATCCTCAATCACGATCTCCGGTCGCTTTAGGAACTGCGCCAGCGTTGTGCCCATGGCGCTGCTCAAGTTGCCGTTAGTAACGTCAGGCGCGACATCCTGCATTTCCGGAGTGGCGGCTGTTATCCGTTCTCGCTGCGCGCGGCCAATCTTTTCCAACAACTCGCCCGACACGCGAGTCTTCTCGAGAAACGCCGCCAGCTTCTGTGCGCGGTGTTGCTTGGCCTCGAAATCAGCCCAGGCAGCGTCGTTGATCAGTCCAATGCGGCGGCCG
>DATMPO010000007.1:0-20412 GCA_035567035.1 Verrucomicrobiia bacterium
TCAAAACATGTCAAAGCCCACAAAGAGCTCCAAAAAGAGCGGTCGGAAACAACCGTTCCTGTCCCAATTAAGGAAGAAGCTGCGGATCGAGACGCTGGAATCCATAGAACTGCGCGCGATTCGTCACGCGCTCAACGCGACCAAGGACGACAAGCTGCTGGCCGCCGCGCTGCTGGGTATTGGCAAGACCACGCTCTATCGGCGGGTCAAGGAATTGTGACCCCGGAATTGTGACCCCGGAGTTGTAGCCCGGAATTGTAACAACGTTCAATTTCATGGGATTTTAGAACGGCGGCGCTGGAGTCCCTCCAGGCGCAGAAAGCAACCTTGGATGTTTGTGCCTGGCTATACTTTGTTTGGCGCTGCTCTAATAGGACCGGCTATTAAAACGAACCGTGAGTGTGCGAACTTGGTTGGAGGAGTCGATCACTTCTAAAGCACAGTCGGAGGTTACTTTTGAAATGAGCACTACAGAAGTTTTCGGAACGAGAGGATTCACGCTTTTTGGAAGTGCTTTATTCTTAGTGTTAGCGGTTGCAGTAATCGTGTCGGGTGTTTTAAATGCGAGCGTTCGGCCCCTGGGGTGGGTTGATCTAGCTGTAGGTTGTTTTGTGATTTATCTGCTGGTGATTACAAAGCATTTCCAGGGTCGAATCATGGGCATTGCGGTTTTGCTAGATCTTGGTGCCAAGGCGGCTGTCATCTATTTTGTTCCCAGCGCATATTGGAACTCAGTACACTATGTGGAAGCAGCAATTTGGCTTTCGGCGGGAGTGATATTCGTGTCCATGTCTAGTAAATATTTCACCCCGTAGTCAGGTTCTAGGCGACGCAGGCTGCATTGGCGGCGGACCTGGCCATAGCAGCGCGCCCAGCTTCGCGTATCGCCCGCCCAGGAAATACAGGCTGTAGGACTGGAAGAACACCACCCCGGGCGCGGAAATGAACAGCGTAAACAACATGCAGAAGACGAAAAACGCCAGGCCGAGCACCACCGCCAGCAGGATTCCAATAACGACCGCCACTGCGCCTGCGCTTTTGAAAAGAGCGACGCCAAGAATAAGCAGGATAACGGCGGGAATCGCCAGGACCCCGATGACGATCACCGCAACAATGCCAGTGGCAATCGCGAATCCGATCGAAAACACCAGCTTCATACCAAGGTAGCCGGCCCAGGCCAGTGGTTCCTTCGCAATCCACTCCTTCAGCGTGAACCACGCGTGCCCTACCCGCAAATCGTCAAGCGCGAGCAGCGGCACGATGAAATCGTTAGCGAAGGTCGTGATAATCGCGCCGAGCAGCGCCAACAGAACCGCGCCCAGAATGATGGTGCCAATTAAGGCAAAGATCTGCGTTAAAGAAGGCTCATTGCGAAAGACACCATTCTTGTAAGCGCGCCAGAGCGGCAGTCCCGCGACGGCAATAAACAGCAGCCAGCCGACCAGCGTGTAAATGACCCAAAAACCGAAATAGCGCTTGGCCTGTGCGCGGTAGCGATGCCACCCGCGGCCGATGGCTGCGTTCCCGGACATGACCGTGTCGAAAAGAATGAAGCGAAACCGGCAGAACAGATACGTCAAGACAAGGGAAATGGCCAGAAACACCACTGCGGCGGCCACGATGATCCAGATGTAGTCAGCCAGATGGAAGGAGTGAATAGCGTCCGATATCTTCTTCCACGTGTCGCCGCCGCCTTCGCCTCCGCTTGGGAAGGATGGAGTGCGATAGTTGAAGTTTCCCCCGGAACTGGCGATTCCACCGGCCAGCCAGCCAATGAATCCGATCTTGATCCAGGTTTTGACGCGGAAAGGACGCAGCAACATGGCCTTCATGCGCGCAAAGGCCGGTGAAGCGGCGTCAATGGCCGACAAGAGTGGCATGGGCATTCTCCAGCGCGGTGTCGTGCAGCCACGATGCTAATGCGTCCAGGGCCTTTTCACAAACGATTTTGTGGCGCAGTTTTTTATCGCGAGTCTGCCGGCGCGTTGCCTCGTCCAATTGCGGCAGCAGGTCAAACGTGATGTTAGCGGGCTGAAAGCTCTTGGCTTCCGCATGGCAGATGTAATGGACCAGAGACCCCAGCGCAGTCTGGCGCGGAGGAGCGAGTGCTGCCAGTCCCTGACTGACCCGGGCAACGTTCAACCCGGCGAGCATTCCCGTTGCGATGGATTCGGTATAGCCCTCCACGCCGGAAATCTGGCCGGCAAAGAAAACGTTGGGATGCTGTTGGAGACAGAGTGTCTCCGCCAGCAGCGCAGGCGCATTGATATACGTGTTGCGATGGATCTGGCCATAGCGCAGGAACTTTGCGTTTTCCAGGCCGGGAACCAGACGGAGCACTCGTGCCTGGTCGCCAAATTTCAAATGGTTTTGAAACCCGACCAGGTTGTAGGAATCCGCGCGCAGGTTTTCCTGCCGCAGTTGCACCACGGCATAGGGCGGTCTCCCGATCTTCGGATCAGCCAGGCCGACCGGCTTCATGGGGCCAAAACGCAGCGTGTCGCGGCCGCGGCGGGCGATTTCTTCGATCGGCAGACAGCCTTCAAAGTAATTCAGCTTTTCCCAATCGTGCTCGCCTACCGACTGCGCGGCAATGAGCGCGTCCAGAAACCGGTCATATTCCTCTTTGGTGAAAGGACAGTTGATGTAGTCGGCGCCGCCCTTGCCGTAACGCGCGGCAAAATACACCCGGGAATTGTCAATCGAATCGGCTTCCACGATGGGGCTGATGGAGTCATAAAAATAAAGATGGTCGCTGCCGGAGAGCCGCGCAATTTCCTGGGAGAGGGCGTCGGAAGTCAGCGGGCCGGTGGCGATGACCGTGATGCCGTCTGCTTCTTCAATATGCGTAGCTTCCTCGCGGACGATCCTGATACGTGGCTCGGCGGAGATGGTTTCAGTAACTCGAGCGGCGAACACTTCGCGGTCCACTGCCAGAGCGTGGCCGGCGGGGACGCTGGTCTCCTGGGCAATCCGAATCAGCAGCGACCCGGTGCGGCGCATTTCTTCTTTCAGCAGCCAGGGCGCGGTGTTTTCGCTTTCCGATTTCAGCGAGTTGGAGCAAACCAGTTCGGCAAACTTGTCCGTCTGGTGTGCCGGTGTGGACTTGAGCGGCCGCATCTCATACAGCTCAACGTCCACGCCCCGCCGCGCACATTGCCACGCAGCCTCGCACCCGGCGAGACCGGCGCCGATGATCTTGATGCTGCTAATCTTCATTCTTGACACCGTTTTTGACGCCTTCGGCCTCTTCGCGGAGTTCCTGCGCCGAGGCCTTTTCGCCGCGCGCCAGACGCAAAAACGCCGGCCCCATCAGCCGCATGGTGTCCCAGCCCTTCATGTTGGCCGCGCCCAGCGAGTCGTAAAACCGGATGGCGGGCTCGTTCCAGTCAAGCACCTGCCAGCGCATGCCGTAGCAGTTTTCTTGAACGCCAATCTGCGCCAGCCGCTGCAACAGCGCCAGACCAATGCCCTTGCCCCGCATCTCCGGCAGTACGAACAGGTCTTCCAGATAAAACCCGGGCCGGCCCTGCCAGGTGGAATAGATGAAAAAGTAAAAAGCGAAACCGGCAGGAACGTTGTCCCATTCGGCAATCAGGCAACGATATTTCGGCTGGGGGCCGAATCCGTCGCGCCGCAAATCTTCTTCCGTGGCCGCTACGGCATCGGGCTCGCGCTCATACTCCGCAAGTTTGCGGATGAACGACAGAATGAGTGGAACGTCGGAAACTGTGGCGTTGCGGATGGAAAGCATCTCTTCTATATCCCGAGTTGTTCTATATCCCGAGCGGAGCGAGGGATCGCTATAGCTACGAAACTGTCATTAATGTACCAGTTTCATCACGCTCATCGTTTCTCGCCCGTTGATCCTGGCTGCCATAGGGATCCCTCGCTCCGCTCGGGATGAGGAAAGCTACGCTCGGGACAAGCAAAAAACCGCTACAGGATGATCCTCTCGTCCCCCACTCTGCGCGTCACGCGCTGCTGGTCCAGATACTCCAGCAGCGGAATGGCATATTTCCGCGTCACCCCGATCAGGTCTTTGAATTTTCCCACATCAATCTTGGCCGACGTGGTCTTATAGCCGGCCATGGTCTGCCGCAGGCTTTCGAGCGCGCTTTGGTGGAAGACCAGGTCGTCCGCCAGTTTGACCAGCACGCGGTCGCGCAACAGGAGCGTGACCAGCTTCTGCGCGCGGGCGCTGTCCACGGGAAGTTTGGCCAGGACTTCTTTCATCAGCGGCACTTTGAGCCCCGCGCTGGAGAAGGCCTTTTCGATCTGTTCCTTGGCTTTGGCTTCGTCGTCTTTCAGTTCCACGCCGCGTCCGGCCAGGCGGACTTGCTCGCCGCTGACTTCGGCCTTCTTTTCGCCCGCCAGTTGCGCGAGTACCGCTTCGAGGACCGTCTGATGGAGTCCCAGCTTTTCCCGCAATTCCTCTTTGCTGATACCCGCTACCAGCGGGTTGGATTTATGAAAAATATCCAGCGCGGCCAGAATGCCTTGCCGGGTTTTTGCAAACGCTTCTGCGGAAATGACGCGGTCCGCGGTCTGCAGAACTTGTTTCCGTTGCAACAGGTCGGCAAGAAGCGGTTTGAGAACGCCTTCTTTCAGTCCCATTTCGCGAACGATGGCGGGAAGAGCAAGCCCGTCATGCCCCCGGCGCGCGATGCGCGCCAACAGCGCTTCCTGGCGGTTTCCGCCGGCAAAAATGGAGAGCGTGGCCAGCAAGGCGTCTTTCTTTTGACGTGCAAGGGGAAACGCGTCCAGCACCACAGCGCCGCCAATCGTGACGACAGGCGAAAACTGGCGCAAGATGATCCGGTCTCCCGGCAGCAGCAGCAGAGGCTCCGCCGAACGCAGTTGGGCAAAGCCGCTGGCGCCGGGCTTCAGTTCGTTCGCTCCATGCAGGGCGACTTCGGCGATCGTCTCGGCGGTAAAGGCATGCAGGTGGACGCGCGCCCGGTTCTTCAGCGGCTTGGCGTCTTTTAATAGCGACAGGTGGACGGCAATGCGTTGCGTCGGTTCGAACACCGCGGGCGTGGCCAGGGTCATGCCGCGCGCCAGGTCTTCCGTCTGTACGCCGGCCAGGTTCAGCGCCGTCCGCTGGCCCGCGCTGGCGGATTCGCTGGCGGCCCCATGGACCTGCACACCGCGAACGCGCCCGCGCCGTCGCGAAGGGAAGACCTCGACTTCTTCTTCCTTCTTGATTTTCCCCGAGATTAGCGTGCCGGTAATTACGGTGCCGAAGCCCTTCATCACGAAGACGCGATCAATCGGCAGCCGGAAGAGCGCGTCCGTTTCACGCGCCGGGACATCAAGGGCCAGACGTGCGATTTCGCGTTTCAACTCTTCCAACCCCGCGCCGGTGCGCGCACTGACGGCCACGATGGGCGAACCTCCGGCATCAAGAAAAGACCCGCGAACGAATTCTTCTATCTCCATGCGCGCGACGCTCAGGGTTTCTTCGTCCACCAGGTCGGCTTTGGTAATGACCGTGATGCCGCGGGGAATGGAAAGCAGGCGGCAGATCTCAAAGTGCTCGCGGGTCTGCGGCTTGATGGACTCATCGGCCGCGATCACCAGCAGGACCAGGTCAATCCCACCCACGCCGGCAAGCATGTTGCGCACAAACCGCTCGTGCCCGGGAACGTCAATGAAACCGAGCCGCAGCTTTTCACCACTCGCCGCAGCCAGCTCCAGATGGGCAAACCCCAGGTCAATGGTGATGCCGCGGCGCTTTTCTTCTTCCAGGCGGTCGGCATCGATTCCGGTGAGGGCTTTGACCAGTGACGTTTTTCCGTGGTCGATGTGGCCGGCCGTGCCGATGATGATGGACTTCATTGCAAATCAGTGTAATGGATATTTATGACGCACCGCAGCGAATGAACCCTGCGTCTTTACACGTGTGCGAAAATAACAGTACATGTCCACCACCCACGCCGCTCCGATCACGCCCGCTGTTATTGAAGACCACGGCATCACGCCGGAAGAATACGAAAAGATCAAGAACGCTCTGGGCCGCGAACCTTCGCTGACCGAGTTGGGCATCTTCAGCGTGATGTGGAGCGAGCACTGCTCTTACAAGTCTTCGCGCGTTCACCTGAAGCGCCTGCCGACGCGCAGCAAGCTTGTGGTGCAAGGCCCGGGAGAAAACGCCGGGATCATCGACATCGGCGACGGCTGGGCCTGCGCATTCAAGATCGAGTCGCACAATCATCCTTCTTTTATCGAGCCATTTCAGGGCGCGGCCACCGGAGTGGGCGGGATCCTGCGCGACATTTTTACCATGGGCGCGCGGCCTCTGGCGGTGATGGACTCGCTGCGTTTCGGCCCGATTACGCCCGGTAACGGAGTGAATCAGGCGACGGTCCACAAGAACCATTCCGTTCTGGAAGGCGTAGTCAGCGGGATTGCGTCGTACGGAAATTGTTTTGGCGTCCCCAATCTGGGCGGTGAGACGAAATTTGAACCCTGCTATTCCCAGAATCCGCTGGTCAACGCTTTTGCGCTGGGACTGGTGCGGCGTGACCAGATTTTCTACGCCAAGGCCGCGGGTGAAGGTAATCCGGTCATTTATGTTGGCGCGAAGACCGGGCGCGACGGCATCCACGGCGCCACCATGGCCAGCGAGGAATTCACCGAAGGGTCCGAGCAGAAGCGTCCCAATGTGCAGGTGGGCGATCCGTTTCTGGAAAAACTTCTGCTGGAAGCTTGTGTCGAAGCCATGCAGACCGGGGCCGTGGTCGGCATACAGGATATGGGCGCGGCCGGGCTGACCTGTTCCACCTGCGAGATGGGCGGACGCGGCGGTGTGGGTATCGAAATCGAGCTGGATCTGGTGCCGCAGCGTGAGACCGGCATGAACGCTTACGAGATCATGCTGAGCGAATCGCAGGAGCGCATGCTTCTGGTAGCAGAGAGCGGCCGCGAGCAGGAAGTATTCCGCGTGTTCGAGAAATGGGGACTCGACGCGGTGACGATCGGCCGCGTTACCAGCGGCAACCGCCTGCGCGTGCGGGAACATGGCACTCTGGTCGCGGACATCCCTAACACCGCGCTGACCGACGACGCTCCTCTCTATCACCGTCCCATGGAGCCGTGGCAGGCTCCGGTATCGCGAACGAAACCCGCTGGCGTACAACTCAAGAGCACGGGTGATTTCACCGCGGAACTCAAACGCCTGCTGGCCTCGCCGAATATCTGTTCCAAGCGCTGGATCTTCGAGCAATACGACACCATGGTGCAGACCAACACCGTGGAAGGTCCCGGCGCGGACGCAGGCGTCATGCGCGTTAAAGGCACGTCGCGCGCGCTGGCCATGGCCCTCGATGGCAATGGCCGCTGGTGCTGGCTTGGTCCGAAACTCGGCGCCATGCACGCGGTCGCGGAAGCTGCGCGAAACGTTTCCTGTACCGGAGCAACTCCGGTGGCGGCAACGAACTGCCTGAATTTCGGCAACCCGGAAAAGTCGCACATCATGTGGCAGTTCTCACAGGTGGTGGACGGTCTGAAAGAAGCTTGTGAAGCGCTGGCGACACCCATTACCGGCGGCAACGTGAGTCTGTACAACGAGACGCTCGGCGAAGGCATTTATCCCACGCCGGTGCTGGGAGTGGTCGGCGTTCTGGAAGACGCAACCCGCGCCATGACCTTCCATTTCCGCCAGCCGGGCCGCGACGTTTTGCTGCTCACCGGCGGGCAGCCGGGCAACGCGGCCAGAGCGGAAGCCGAGCTTGGCTCGTCCGAGTACGCCAAAGAAATCCTGGGCACAGTCTGGGGCGTTCCTCCTGCCCTGGACCTTGCGGGCGAAGTAGCTTTGCAAAAATGCCTTCGCGCGCTGATCCAGAAACAGCTGATTGACTCCGCGCACGACTGTTCGGACGGTGGGCTGTCCGTGGCCCTCGCCGAATCGGCCTTTGTTGCGGGTGTTGGGGCCGCAGTAGAAGTCCACGCAAAAGGCCTGTTCCCGGAAACCATTCTTTTCGGAGAAGACGCCAGCCGGGTGCTGATGACCTGCGACCCGGGAAATTCCGCGAGCATCCAACAAATCGCGGTAGAATGGGGCATAAGAGCAGACCGGATCGGGCGCACCGTACCTGAAAAACTGACGATCAAGATAGATGGCAACACTGCCGTCGCCGCTTCCGTGTCTGAGTTGAAAAAAGTCTGGGAAGGCGCTCTGGTTGGCGCCCTGCAGGCCGAGGCTTAACCGACATGGCTTTCGACAAACTCAAGGAATATTGCGGCGTGGTGGCGGTCCACAATCACCCCGAAGCATCCACGCTGGCGTACCTCGGGCTGCATCAGTTGCAGCATCGCGGACAGGAGTCCGCCGGAATCGCGTCTTCCAACGGCGAAGGCCTGCGCGTCCATCGTTCCATGGGACTGGTCGCCGATATTTTTACGGAAGAGGTCCTGGAGAAGATCCGGGGCAGCATCGCGATTGGCCATAATCGCTACTCCACCACCGGAGACTCGGCGCTGCTCAACGCCCAGCCCATCATGGTGGACTGCAACAAAGGCATGATCGCGCTGGCCCATAACGGCAATCTGGTCAACGCCTGGGACATTCGCAACCGGCTGGAAGCCGCGGGCTCCATCTTTCAAACCACCAGCGATACGGAAGTCATCGTCCATCTGATCGCGCAATCCAAAGAGCACACGTTGCCGGAAGCGGTCTGTGACGCGCTTCGCCGCCTCGAAGGCGCATTTTCCCTGGTGATCATGACGCGCGACCGCGTGTTTGCCGTGCGCGACCCGCGCGGCTTCCGTCCGCTGTGCATGGGCCGCATCCGCAACGGCGGCGGCGCGGACCGTGACACCATGGTCTTTGCCTCTGAGACCTGCGCTTTTGACATTATCGGTGCGGAGTATGAACGCGAAGTCAAGCCGGGAGAGATGGTAGTGGTCGGTCCGGAAGGCACGTCGTCCCGGTTCTTTGCCGCGGCAATGAAGCAGTCTCATTGCATCTTTGAGCATGTTTATTTTTCCCGTCCTGATAGCGTGATTTTTGGCCGCTCGGTTGGCGTGAGCCGCGAGGCCCTGGGCCGTCAACTCGCGAAGGAATCGCCGGTTGCGGCTGATCTGGTTGTGCCGGTCCCTGACTCCGGCGTGACCGCCGCCCTGGGGTATGCCTCGGAATCCGGCCTGCCGTTCCGCTTTGGCCTGATTCGCAACCACTATGTGGGCCGTACCTTTATTGAGCCCGAGCAGCGAGTGCGCGATTTTGGCGTGAAGCTGAAACTCAACCCGGTGCGCAGCCTTTTGGCTGGCCAGCGCGTGATTCTGATTGACGATTCCATCGTCCGCGGCACCACCAGCAGGAAGATTGTCCGCATGGTCCGCGATGCCGGGGCCAAAGAGGTGCATTTGCGCATCTCGTGTCCACCCACCATCTCGCCGTGCTACTACGGAGTGGACACGCCGGAAAAAAGCCAACTGATTGCAGCCAACAAGTCGGTGGAACAAATCCGCGAATACATCGGCGCCGATTCCCTGGCGTACCTCTCCATCAAGGGTATGCGCGACGCGTGTGGCGAGGCCGAGACGCCCACGTTTTGCACTTCCTGCTATACCGGCATCTATCCTACGGAATTCGTTCCCGTGGACCAGATCCACCCCATGGCCGTAGTGGACAAAAAACCGTAAACCTCCAACCCTTATAGATAGAATGTTGGTGGCAATTGGAGGGAAGTCCATGCCGCCGATTTATCAAGGCCTCATTCAATCATCCAGCTTGTTCCTGCTTGCCGGTACGATCTTACTGGGAGCCCAGGACACCGGCCAGCAGTCTACGCCTCCGGCCCCGGCGCAAACGCAGGTTCCTGCGGCGCAAGCCCAGCAATTGCCAACGGCGCCGGCGTTGAAGGTGACTACGCGCCTGGTGGTCGTGGATGCGGTCGTCACCGATCATTCAGGCAAGGCGGTCACGGGATTGAAGCCGTCCGATTTTGAAATCCTGGAAAATGGACACGCGCAAGTCATCCGGGCTTTTGGATCGCGCGATCCCGTCCCTCAGGGCAAAGAGAGCGCGGCCCAAAAGCTTGTGTTGCCCCCGGGGGTCTTTACCAACATTCCGCAGTTTAACCCCGACGACGGACCTCCCACTATCCTGCTGATAGATGCACTGAACACCCAGTTAAGAGACCAGGCCTACTTGAGGCAGCAACTGGTGAAGTATCTGCAGAGCGTAGGCCCGCGGCGCAACGTGGCCATTTTTACGCTGGGAAGCCGCTTGCGCCTGGTGCAGGACTTTACGACCGATCCCGCACTGTTACAGCAAGCCGTCAAAAGGATCGCCAACCATACGTCCCTGCTGAATCCGGACCCTGGTACGCAACCTGACACGCAGCTTGCGCTGGATTCCAGCGATCCAGCGCTGGCGGACATGGCGCAATCCCTCAAAGATTTTCAGGCAGAGCAGGATTCCTTCCTGATGGACGTGCGGGTCGGCGTAACCGTGGAAGCCCTGAAGATGCTGGCCCACCACGTGGCCGGGTTTCCCGGACGCAAGAACTTGGTCTGGCTCTCCGGGGCCTTTCCTTTCTATATTGCTCCGGACACTGATCTCCGGGACCCTTTTGTGAGTCAGCGCCAGTATGCCGACCAGGTCCGCGATGCGGCCACCAGCCTCACCGACGCTCAGGTTGCGGTCTACCCGGTGGACTCGCGTGGCCTGGTGGGCAGTCTCATGCCGGATGCCAGTGTGCGCGTCCCCAACTCACGAAATCCGGGAGCGGCCATGGCGTCCACGATGTCCAAAGCCAGCGCGGATTTGCAGAACTCCCACGACGTGATGAGTGAGATCGCCAAGGAGACCGGAGGCCGGGCCTTCTACAACCGCAATGACATTGACCACGCCATCGCGCTGAGCGTCGAGGACGGTTCGGCTTATTACACCCTTGGTTACTATCCGGAAGATAAACGCTGGGACGGGAAGTTCCGCAAGATCGAAGTTCGCGTGGTCCAGAAAGGCCTGCAGGTGCGAAATCGCAGGGGATACTTTGCTACGGCGGCCGCCGGCACAACCGGAAGCGACGACAAAAAGGCGGAACGCGATTTTATAGGATCGCTCTCCCTGGAGGCGCCGACCGCGACCGCGGTGGCCTTTGCCGCCCAGCCAGTTCCGCCCACCAAGGAGGAGCCGGCCGTGGTCATCAACTTTGGCGTTGACCCGCGCTCCATCCTGTTCCAGGTTCCCGAAGACGGCTTGCACCACGCCAAGGTTGACTTTGTCACGCTGGCGTTTGACGCCAAAGGCAAAATCGTGGCGAGCCAGAAGCAGACCCTCACGACTGCCCTGAAACCTGAAACCTACGCCCGGATCATGGCCGGCCGCCTGCTGTTTCCGGAAAAAATAAACCTTGCTCCCGGCAAGTACACCCTCAAGATGGGAGTATGGGACCGGCAAACCAATCTGATTGGCACGGCGACGGGGAGCATCGAAGTCCCGCCGCAGAATTGAGTGGAAGAGACTGATAGGATTTCCTCATGTCCGCGATTGAGACTGTCCAATACTCGCTCATTGAATCTCCGGTCGGAACGTTGCTCATCGGGGCCACGCCGCGCGGATTGCGCTATCTGCTGTTTCATCGCGGCGAATTGCCTCAACCCGCAAAAAATGAAGTATGGGTTGAATTTTCCGCGGAGCTCCGTACCTATGAAGATCAACTGCGCGCTTATTTCCGCGGTGACTTGCGCGAATTCAGTTTCGACCTGGACCTCATAGGAACCGACTTCCAGAAGAAATGCTGGAACGCGCTGTGCGAGATTCCTTATGGCCAGACCTGCTGTTACGCGGAGCTGGCCGAAAAAGTCGGCCGTCCGCGAGCCTTCCGCGCTGTGGGCCAGGCCAATCATCGCAATCCCGTGGCGATTGTCGTACCTTGTCACCGGGTTGTCGGCGCCAACGGCACGCTCACCGGTTACGGTGGCGGCCTGGAAGTCAAAGAGAAGCTGCTGAAATTAGAAGGTGCGAGACTGTTCTAGAGCGTTTCGCGTAATACGATCCACCGGCGGCCAAGCTAGTTTGATCCCGGCAAATCGTGCAAAGGTTACAGCCCGCCCTGTCGACTCTACTCTGCGGCGCGCCAATCGTTTATTGCCATCACTCCCTTATCCCTTGAAAACAAAACGCTTTGGACGGCAGCCTTTTCCTGGCAAGAAAAATGCAGTTAACCCGTCGGCGAAGCGTGCCGTACCGCATGCGTGTGTCTGGGTGTATGCAGACGCTGAATCCGTACATTGTCCCGATACGGATTTGACCCATGTACCAAAAGCCCGGGTAACTTCGTCTTGCGTTAGTGTCATCCAACCGGGCTGCCGTCGTACGCTTTGCATCCATGCTGTAGTCCGAATTTCTACGTTGTAATGATCCTGAATTCCGGAGGGCCCTATGATTATGAAGAGATCTTTTGTGTTTCCCCTGATTGTGCTGGCGCTTACTTTGCTCGTGATCGGTTGCGGCAGCGCCGGCATGACCCCGGTGCAGATGACCGGTACGATGGCCATGCTGCAGACCGGAGACGCTGTCAATGACCAGATCGTCAAGTTTGAGCTGACTATCAGCTCCATCACCCTGACCGGCACGGGCGGCACCGCCAATACGGCGAACCTGCTCAGCGGGTCCGCCGAAGTTGAATTTACGCATGAAGCGGGAACGTTTGAACCGCTCTCGCTGTCCCATATTCCGCCGGGGACCTACAGCGGCGCGACCATGACGGTCTCCAATCCGAAAGTGGTGGCGATCGTCGGCGGAGTGGCAACCAAACTGAACGCAACGCTTGCCTCCAGCACAGTGAACCTCACTTTCAGCCCGAACATCATGGTCGGGAGCACTCCGCTGTTCATCAATTTCGACATTGATCTGCCGAACTCGATCACCATCAGCGGCAGCAACGCAACCGTGACGCCCACGTTCAAGGTAAGCACCTCCACCGTGGCGGCGGACGAGAACAACGAAGACAATAACGACGGCGAAATCGAGGACGCTCACGGCAGCGTTACCAATATCACTGCTCCGAACTTCACCATCCAGACCCACTCCACCACTATCATCTTTGCCACCGACAGCAACACCAGGTTCCGCGGCGGGCTTACTGCGCTCGCCGACCTGAAAGTGGGAGACATTGTTGAGGTGGACGCCGTGACCAGGCCCGATGGGACCAGTCTCGCGATCAAGGTGGAGCGGGAAGGCGACCACAACGGCGAGGAAGTCGAAGGCGTCATTTCCGCACTGGACAGTCCGCTGAGCAAGATCACCATCATTCACCAGATGGATTCGACGGGCACGTCCGAATCGCCGGTCACGGTGGACGTCGCGGTCAACTCCAGCACGGTGTTCAGCGTACGGACGGACAAGCTCAACGTGACGGCGCCGCCATTTGACGCGACCCACATTGGCAAAGGCCAGCGTATTGAAGCCGATGCCGGCAACAACACCGCGCCGCTCCTGGCGACAAAAGTGAAACTGCGCGAGCAGGCCCTGCTGGGTACGGTGGCGGCTTCGCCGGCGCCTACCACGTCTGGTTTCACGCTCAACGTCAGCCCCACGTCCGCGTTCGGAACGCTCAGCGGCGTGACCAGCCTGCCTGTGACCTTTGCCAACGGAGCGACCCTGAAGGTAACGCCGACTCCAGGCATGAACATCCGGGTCCGTGGTCTGGTGTTCGTCAACGGCACAGGGTACTCGATGATCGCGGTGCTCGACGACGACAACCACTAACCCTCTAACCCATCACCCAAAGACAAGAGGCCCGCTACCCGCGGGCCTCTTTTTTGTTGAAGTCTAGAAGCAGTCGGTGCGACCGTTGCGGAAGAGACTCCGCAACTTTGTTTAGTGTCGTTTACTGTCTCTTTCCGAAGACCTCTTTTAGCAGTGGAGTGATTCGCGCGGCCGGGTCTTTGCGGATCTTCTTCTCTTCCTGGCCAATCGTGTAGAAGAGTCCGTCCAGTGCTTTGCCTACTACATACTTGTCCAGATTGAGGCTTTGGCTTCCGCCCAGTCTGGCGGCCATGGGGTTCTCCATGAAGGTATCGTACTGCTTGACTACGCCGACATTCTGCATTTCCCGGTGGACGACCGGTGTAAAGGTAGCGGTCAACTCCTCGGTGCTGGTGCGCTTGAAGAAATCCGTTGCGGCGGTGTCATTGCCGGAGAGGATCTGGCGCGCGTCCGAGAAGGTCATCCTGGTAAGCGCGTTAATGAAGATCTGCCTGGCGGAGGGCGCGGCTTGTTCGGCGGCGCGGTTCATTCCCAGTTCCAGATCGTCTACTTGCTGTCCCATGCCCATCATCCGCATGCCTCTGCCTACGCTCTGAAGCCTGGGCGGCAGCAGGATTTTGATGGCGGCGTTCTTGAAATAGCCGTCTACCCGTCCCGTGGACGCGACGGCGTTGCTGGTGCTCACTTTCAGGGCTTCTTTCAGGCCGGCAGTGATCTTATCGTTACTGAGAGAACTGGACTGCGCTCTTCCCAGGATCTTGTCGAGAGTCGATTGGGAGAAACAGACTGCCAGCAGGAGGAGATTGACGATCACGAGGGCGAAAATCCGTTTCTTCATAGTTGGCTCCAGTATTTGAAATTACAGCAGTCCAAATCCTTCAAGTAAATGTAATTCATAGTTCGGAGCAGACGGAAGGGTACTCAAGGCCATGGCAAACCCCTAAGTATTGTTCTAGCTGTTTCTCAATATCCTGCTAACAATTCCTAATATATTGTTCCTTGCGAAAGAGGAAACAAATGGTGTAAATATAGCGGGCATTTACGCTGGGGCTCAGCCGTCTTCGTCCCCGCGAAGAAAGATGGGCTTTGTTCGGCTCCTTTATAAAGCGAGGCATTTCATGACGCACTTCCGTTCATCTGTGGCCATTGTTCTTGCGCTACTCATTACAGCAACTATTTCACTCCGCGCGCAGGTTATGCGCGATAACGGCACCGATATCCAGTTGCACAAGTTTCGCCCCAGAGTAACGCCGGAGCAGGCTACCCATCCGTCCACCGGGCAGGACGCGAACGCATTCGCGGCACAGCAGATCGTGGCGCTGGAACAGGAAAAGAGTTCGCGCACGCCGGCGCAGCAGAAGATTGATTCCAACCTTCTTTATACGATCAGGATGATGCGCGGGCAGCCCGCGGCGCCTGGCGTGCCATTCCTGCACACCGGCGTTGATGTGGACCAGAACGACAATCTGGTCGTAGACATCACGGCGAACGTCACCGACGCGCTGCTGAAACAACTCAGCGCCGCCGGCGCCGTGGTCCTGTACAGCAACGCGAATTTCCACAGCATTCGCGCCATCGTGCCGCCTCACCAGGTGGAAAGCATTGCCGCCTCAGCGGACGTTATTTTCATTGCCCCCAAAGCGGGTTACGCCACGGCAGGGACGTGGAGCGGATTGAAGGCGAGCCCGCTGCTGAAGCCCGGGATGCGTCCCGGCTTTGCCCAGCGGGCGGCGAGAATCCGCAAACAACTGGCGGCGATACTGGCGTCCGGCATACCAGGTACGCCGAGGATTGGATCGGGCAGCGTGGACACGGAAGGAGACCTCACGCACAGGGCGTTTGACGCGCGCGGCGCGTTCGGCGTTACCGGGGCGGGCCTGAAGATCGGCGTTCTGTCCGACAGCGCCAATGCCACCGGCGCCGCCACCTCGGCCCAGGCTACGGGCGATCTGCCTCCGACGTGTCCCGGTCCGGGAGGACCATGTCTCACCATCGTGCAGGATGTTCCGCTGGGGTTCGGCGCAGACGAGGGCACGGCCATAATGGAGATCGTCTACGACCTGGCGCCCGGCGCCAGCCTGTTCTTTGCCACGGCGGACAACGGCGAGGCCAGCTTTGCCCAGAACATCCTGAACCTCCAGTCGGTCTCGCATTGCGACATTATTCTGGATGACGTCTTTTACTTTGACGAGCCCGTTTTTCAGGACGGCATCGTGGCCCAGGCCGTCACCACCGTTACCGCCGCCGGAGCGCTTTACTTCTCTTCCGCGGGCAATGAAGGCAACGTGGATAACAACACCGCCGGTTATTTTGAAGGAGATTTTAACGACGCCGGTTCGCCCGCTTTCACCTTCCCCCCCTCCCTCGGCACCAAAACCGGCACGATCCACAATTTTGGCACTGTAAGCAGTCCCCTTAACGGCGACATCATCGTCTTCTCTGGTTTTGCCTATACGCTCAACTGGGCAGACCCCCAGGGTGCTTCCGGCAACGATTACGATTTGTTCGTAGTTGACTCCACGGGAGTTGTGAAAGCATCGTCCACGAACACCCAGAACGGGACGCAGAATCCGTACGAACAAGTCAACCCGCCTTTCCTGGTGACAGGAGACCGCCTGGTTGTATTTAAAACGGCTGCATCGAAGTCCGTGGCCTTTGCCATTAATACTCTGCGCGGCAATCTGAGCATTAATACCAGAGGACAAACCCACGGCCACTCGGCGGCTTCGGGGACAGGCATCTTTTCCGTGGCGGCCACACCGGCTGCGGCAGCGTTCAACGGCGTCGCGCCGGCCGGGCCATTCCCTGGTCCATTCACAACCGCGAATTCGGTGGAACCATTTACTTCAGACGGTAGTCGCCGCGTCTTCTTCAACGCCGATGGCTCGGCCATTACGCCCGGTTCTTTCACCTTTGCGAGTGGGGGCGGCACCGTACGGCCCAAGCCGGACATTACCGGGGCCGATGGCGTGTCCACGACGTTGCCCAGCGGGTCGGGATTGAATCCGTTCTACGGCACATCGGCAGCGGCGCCCCATGCGGCTGCGATCGCGGCGCTGCTCAAATCCGCCAACCCCGCTCTGACCCAGACCCAGATACGGACCGCGCTGACCACCACAGCCGTGGTCCCAGCCGCGGGAAGCGCCGTTGATTTTGGCGCCGGCATTGTAATGGCTTTCGAGGCAGTGAGTTCTCTGGGCATCCCCGGCGGACCCAATCTGGAACTGAATGTGGTCACCGCGCAGGAAAACCCCGGCGACGGCGATGGTGCGCTCGACGCCGGGGAAGCCGGCCTGGTTACGATACAGCTGACCAACGCCGGCGGACTGCTGGCGGCCACAGGAATTACGGCCACGCTGACGTCTTCCACACCGGGAGTAGTCATGACATTGCCGAATACCAGCGCGTACGCCGACGTGGCGGCCGGCGCCATCGGCGGCAATAATCTGACTCCGCTTACCTTCACGCTGGCCAACAATCTCGCTTGCGGCGCAGTGATTGATTTCACACTGACCCTGGCCTACAACGGAGGTTCCACGCGAGCGCTGGACTTCACTGTTCCCACGGGATCCATCGTGAGCTTCACCAACAACCTGGGCACCACGCCGGCGCCCGCTTCCGGCGTGACCACGGCCACCGGGACACAGACCGGACGGCTCTTCCGCAACGGTGTGGGGAGCGTGTGCGGAGCCTCAAAACCTAATCCCGGACTCTTCGATTCCGTGAGCAGAGCTTTTGATTCCTACACGTTTACCGCATGCCAAACCGGATGTATGACCGCGGTCCTCAAGTCCCCGAATGGAATCAATCTCTATGAAGCGGCTTTCTCCCCGGCGTTTGTTCCCGCCAATCCCAGTACGAACTTCGCCGCAGATCCCGGCGCGAGCAGCTCTGTTCAGTCGTTCGGTCTCAGCGTGACCGCCGGGACCCAGTATTCAATTGTGGTGAATGACATCAGCACGGTTCCGTCCGGGAGCAACTACACGCTGCAGGTCCCCAAATGCGCGCTGAGCTGCACCCCGTTCAACCTGACCCCGACCGCCGCTTCAGTGTCCGTGACTGCCGGCCAGTCGGTGACGGAGCACATCACCGTCACGCCAACTCCGGCGATCGTAAATGCTCTGACGTTCAGCTGCTCCGGCCTCCCCGCGCTGTCAGCCTGCGCGTTCTCGCCGCAGACCGTGCCTCCGGGGAGCAGCCCCACGGACGTAACGGTCACGATCACTACAACCGCGACCACGACGCATCTAGGCGCGTCCGTCTCTGCCCCGGAGCGCCCGGGGACGTTCTACGCAGCGTGCCTGCCGTTTACGGGCCTGGGACTGATCGGCATCGTGCTGCTCGGTAAGCGCAAAAACACGAGCAGGAAGACGCCGGAGACGAACCGGAAAGCGGCCGCGGCCGTGTGCAAGCTGGCCTTCATGGCCCTGCTGCTCGGGCTGGTTGCCTGCGGTGGGCACAGCACGCCGCCGCCCGTGACGGTCCCCGGGACGCCTCTCGGCACGTCTACGGTCACAGTAACAGCCACGTCGTCCTCCGCAACCAGGAGCACAACCTTCACTCTGACTGTTCAATAGAAAGTGGCTTCCATAAAACCTGAACCGGGCGCCCGCCAGGGCGCCCTGCTTCTGGAATGCCCGCTTTCCCGAGTGCTCGGTTTCCATGGTGCTGATAAACTTTCAATATCCCTCACGCGGAGGGATGTGTGAGCGGTTGAAACAGGCGGTCTTGAAAACCGCTATACCCGAAAGGGTATCGGGGGTTCGAATCCCTCTCCCTCCGCCATTTGTCGCCTGTTCCTTCGACTCCGCTCAGGATTTCGCCTGCGGACTCCCGCCCGGCGGTTGCCTCGCTCACGCCCGCAAAACGGCTCAACTTGAAAACCGCTATACCCGAAAGGGTATCGGGGGTTCGAATCCCTCTCCCTCCGCCAGTCAGTCTGCTGCCAACCTGCTGGTTCTCCGAATAGGCGCGAAATGGCCCCGATGTCGCGCCTTTTCTGTATGCTCCTGGCTTCTTGAGCGGTTTTTTCATGGTGCTCCCGTTCTTCTGGCGTTGACGCTTTCGGTCTCTCGGTTCGGGCAAAGGGCTTCTTCGCTTGACGTCGCAGATTCATGGCTTTGCAGATTTCCCTTTCTCAAGTCACGATTTGGTCAAGAAGATCGCGCGGAACGAGATAGAACTCATAGTCCCCGTTTGGCTTTGAGACAATGACGAAGGCCCCAAGGGTCATCCACTCTCCACCGTCCTGGACATAGAGGATTTGCAGCAGGATCTTGCCGATCAAACGTTCTGCCGGAGCGCTTAGGGCTCGATACTGGACATCAACGATTGGCTCTGACAATTGCATTGGTGGCCCAAAGCCCATCTGGCCGATTTTCTTGGTATCAGCCGGATCAGCGGACCAAAGCAGCGTCAGCTGCTCCCGGAGATGGAGGCATTTCCCGTCCCTGGGTGCAATCAAAGCGTAAGCAAGCGGTTTAAGTGATGCGATAGCATCCTGCTGTTTGAGGATTTTCCCGACCAAGGGAATGTCTTCCGACCATTTGCTGACCAAGTCCTTTTTGCGGCTGTCGATTGGCTTGCCTTTAGAAATGAGGACGGTCTCGAAGAGAGTAATGCAGATTGTATGGGACAGATCGGCGGTATTTAAACAGATTGCATCTGCCGAGATTCTGGGGAGCTTCGCGCCATTTAAAACATACTGCTCACCTCCGCCCTCAAAGGTAAGCTTGCGCAGATTTCCTGAGGTGGGCTTGTCGGCAAGAGTGGGGCCTTGGCGGGTTAGCGTGAGGATTTGGTCTTTGGTATTGATCGTGACCAAGCTGAAGTCGCTCAGGAAATCCATGCCCAAGACTCCGTCGACTTTCTGATGGTAAGCGGAAAGAACCTGCGACAGATCCATCACGGCAACCCTGCGCTTTTCCCATTTCACATTGCCTACTTGAAGGGCAACTTCACGGCCAACAGCATCATCGATGAACCTGCCACCGCCCTCAGCTGTTTGGCTTGGAACAAGCTCTTTTCGGTCAATCCCGGCGACTTCTGGACAAAGCACAGTGCGAGCAGCACCAGTATCGAGAATTAGAACGGCTGGTTTGTCATTGATTCGGGCAGGAAGCAGGATGGAATTCCTGTCGTCGGCGTATTCAAATGGGACTTTGAGGACCGAATCTGCCGCAGCGGGGTGCGCCTGGAAAGGCGTCAAGAAAAGCGCCAAAAGAAGAACCCGCGCGTAACGCCGAATGAAAAAATCGACGATTTGAAATGCGTACTTCATGAGATCGACCTCCATGCGCCGCCTCAGGCCTTGACAACGAGATCGATCTCGACGCAGGCCCCAAGCGGTAGCGCGGCGGCCCCAATCGTCGTGCGGGCGGGAAAGGGCTGACTGAAATACTTTGCGTAGATGCCATTCATCGCGGCGAAGTCAGTCATGTTCGTGAGAAACACACGGGCGCACACGACATCATCAAAACTCTTGCTGGCCGCCTTCAGAACCGCCGATAGGTTTTGGAAGACGCGCTCCGTCTCGAGCACAATGCCCCCCTCGACCACCTTGCCAGTGGCCGGGTCTTGGGCGACCTGTCCGCTGAAGAAGAGGAAACCATCGATTTTGACTGCCTGGGAAAATGGGCCGACCGGCGGCGCGAGTTCAGGCGAGGTAATTGCGGTCTTGCTCATAGCAA
>DATMPO010000008.1:0-51289 GCA_035567035.1 Verrucomicrobiia bacterium
CCGCGATCGGTACCCCCGTATTGCTCGGCCACACCTGCACCGTCCCGTTGTTCACCGACACCGGATCGATCCGCTCGCTGAACTCCAACCGCACCAACGCATTGGTCTCTACTCCCCCCGCTCCATTCCCAGGATCCACCAACACCACGCTCGGCGGGGCGGTGTCAGAAACTGTTCCGGTCTGGAAGATGAAAGTCCTAGGATTATCCAGGGCGTTTCCGGCGACATCGGTGACTGCGGAAGTAATAGTGATGGTGTAGGCGGTGTTCGCCAGCAGCGCGGGGCCGGGAGTAAAGGTCAGGCGTTGGTTGCCATTGGAGAACGCAACTACGCCGGCAACTGGCTGGCCACCCGTAGACACCTGCACGCCATTTTGGGCGGTAGCAGTATCAACTGTCTTGCTGAACAAAACATCGATGAGCGCGTTCGTCGGAACGCTCGTCGCCTGATCCACCGGACTGACTTGCACCAGGTGTGGCGGCGTGTTGTCTGCAGTGAAAGCGGTGCTGAAGTTAAAGATTCTGCCGCCCAGCGCATTGCCTGCTGTGTCCGTCAGATTGGAGTTAAACCAATTCAAGAACACAGTAAACGAGTGCCCCGCGTTCCAGGTTGATTGCGGAACGAAGGAAGCAACGGTACCGGTGGAATCCACCTGGATCGTGCCACTCAGGAATTGACTAAAGTTGTTGTCACGAATCGAAAAATCGCCAGTGTTGAAGGTGGACGGGTTCATCGGCTTGCTGAACTGCACAACATAAGGTGCATTCAGCGGCACGCCACCTGCATTGTTGTCCGGACTCACGCGCAGCACTGTGGGCGGCGTGGTGTCTCTGACCTGGGCGGTGGTGAAAGAGCTCTGGAACAAGATGGTCGTGCCGTTGGAAGCCGCGTCCTCTACCTTCACGGTGTAGACCGTCAGGCCGGTGAGGGCCTGGGCTGGAGTGAAGGTCACCGACAAGCCGTCATTGGACAAACCGAGACTGCCACTCACCGCGGCGCCGCCCTGGAACAGGGTGACTGTGCCATTCACTACCGACGTAGGTTGTACAGGGGCCGCAAAGCGTACCACCACCACTCCATTCACTGGAATGTTGGTTGAACCATCCGCGGGCTGAATCGAAGCGACCGGCGGCAGCGAAGCCGTGCGGCGCACGACCACTGTGGTAGCTGGGCTGTGGTTTCCGACAATATCCACGGCCACCAGGGAAAGCACATCGCCGGCCGTAGCGGCAATGTTTGCCGCAAACGAACCATCGGCCGCCGCGTTGGTTGTGACCACGGCCGAGCTGCTAGTGTTGGTGATCTGGACCTGATCGCCGGCTTCCACTGCTTTGGCGCTTCCATGCACCAGCGAGGATCCACTGGTGGGCGGCTCGGCATTAATGAGGGCTGCAGCGGGCGCGGGTGGCGGCGTCTGCTTCACGTTAATGCCGACGGTCGTGGACGCCGTTTCCGTCCCGAATCCAGTGGCGTTCACGGTGACGATCTGCTGGCCATCCGGCACCGAAGCAAGATTGAACGTAGCCTGATAGGGCGCCGCGTTTACTGTAACGGTCTGCGAACCTAGAGTGAACTGAACTTGCTGGACAATCTCGGACACCGAGGCTGCCACGGTGACGCTGTTCCGGAAGAACGTATTGGGCGCTGGAGAAGTAATGGTGACCACCAGCTTTTGGTTGTCAACGATTACTTGAACACCGGCGCCAACCGGGCCGATGTTTCCGGCGGCGTCAATGGCACGGGCGCTGAGAGTATGCGGACCTTCACTGAGGGAAACAGTGTTGAAGGATGTCTGGAAACCGGGCGGCGTCAAGGTGAGCAGCACGCCGCCGTCTACCAGTACATCAATCCGGGCGACACCCGAGCCAGCATCAGTCGCGGCAGCGGTCAATTGAATTGTCCCTGCGATCACCTGTCCGTTCGAGAGACTTGTAATCTGGGCCGCGCTGGGAGGCACCGAATCAACGATAAAGGACGCAGCCGGCAGATTTCCGACGTTGCCGACATTGTCCGCGGCAGTGGCCGCGATGGTATGCGGCCCCTGAGTCAGGGGCGCCGACGGTGTGAACTGAATCTGATTAGGTGACCGCTGTGGCGTCACCACCTGACCATCGATGGATAGCGTTTCGCTCGCGGCGTTCACGCCGGTCAGGTTGTCACTCACCGATATCGAAATCGCCGGCTGTGATGTGGTAACAAACCCTCCAGTGGCGGGCGATAGCAACTGCAAGACCGGCGGGACAGTGTCCACTGTGGAGAATAAGGATGTGTACGCCACCGTCTGCACGTTCCCGGTGGGATCAGTTTCGCCGTTGATGGTGACGGTAAATGTGGCGTTGGCAGGCAACGGTGCTGCTGGCGTGAAGATCGCTTGTGTCGGGCTGGTGAACACGGCGGTGCCCGCAACCGGGCCCAGCGGCCCGGTCACAGCAACGAAGCTCGTGGGATTGCTGGTGGGAGCGAGCGCTTCATTAAAGTTCACCGTAATGGTGGCACTGCTCGCCACCTGAATGCTCCCCGCGACAGGCACAACCGAGGCCACGCCCGGCGGAGTGAGGTCCACAGTCTGGAAGACCGCAATAATTGCTTGCGCGGGGTGGCGTCCGAAGATGTCGCTGACATCGGTGCTGACGGTGGCCGTGATCGCGGAATCATCCGGCAGGGTTCCCGTGAAGGTCGCCAGTTTCCCGTCGGTGGACAGACTGCCGGTGAGGAACAATCCATTGCCGTTGGCGGTGAACGAAATACCCGCCAACGATTGCAATGCGTCCGTGAACGTAATCTTGATGCTCTGGTTCGTTGGCACACCGGTCGAACCATCCGCGGGAGTGATTGACACCACGGCCAACGCGGTATCGTTCAAAACGATATTGCCGAGATCGACCGTCTGGCCGTTGGTCGCCAGCGTCTGCCCCTGAATCAGCGCTTGCCCAGTGCTGACCGGATCGCTGATGCGTACCGAGAAGTCTCCCAACGGAACGCCATCAGCTTTGAATGTGCCGTCGGTCTGCGCCTGGACAACAACCGATCCTCCGCGCGCCAGGCTCAGAGTCACGCTGGAGCCGGCGGCTGCCGTAGTCCCGTCTGAGCGCAAGACCGTCCCGCGCACCGTGCCGCTCGGTTGCACCTGCACCTGAATGGCAGTGTTCTGGTTGGGCACAACACTGGATGAGGTCGACCCATACAGCGTGAACGCTCCCGACTGCGCGCTCAAACTGGCGGTAAACGTTCCGGCCAGGACTTGCGGGACAGAGAAGCTGCCATCGGGATTGCTGTCAAAAACGAAGCTGTACGGGAAGGCCCCGGTCCCGGAAAGGAATAAATGCCCGGAGATCGGGCTCCCGTTCGAATCCAGGGTGTGGCCGGTGATCGAGCCTACACCATTGAGCCGGACGGTGGTCTGGACGGTCGAGCCGCCCACCACGGTAACGCTCGACTGAGCCTGATCAATGCTTCCCAGAACCGAAACGTTGAGGATGGCCGTTCCCTCCGGCACCTGGGGAAAGCCGAAGTTCCCGCTCGTGTCGGTGGTATCAGTGAGCGTTCCACCGCCTTGCCCGCCCACCTGTACTGTGACCAGGGAAGAAGTCGCTGGGGTCTTTCCATCGGCCTGCACCACCTGGCCGGTGATTCCACCCGAGCCACGCAATGCCACATCAATATTGACCGTGGTTCCGTCCCCGGACATCGTCCCCGACGCTCCGCCCAGCAGGAAACCATTCTGCAGACTGGCATTCACCACGATGTGCCCTTCCGGCACTCCGGAGATCATGTAATGGCCCGTGGAATCGGACGAGGTCACCGCGTGATAAGCGCCGGAGAAAATATCGACATTCGCGCCAGCCTGGAGTGCGCCTTCGCTGGTGACTGCTCCCCGCACCGTGCCGAGTCCCTGGGCGACCACGTCGAGCACCAGTACCTGGCCATCGGTGCTGATAGTACCGGCGGCGTTGCCGATGCGGGCAGTCAAAGGGTCCTGCGCCTGCAGCCGTACCGGTCCGGCGGGCACAAAGTTAAAGCTGAAAGCGCCCGGATCGCCGGTGCCCTGAGTGGTCACGGACCCAATCTGGCGTCCATTGGCAAACAGGCTCACCCCGCCGAAAGGAATCGGCGTCGTCTTATCCGGCATCAGGAAATGGCCTTGGACCGTGCCCGTACTCGACAGTTGCACAACAACGTTGACCGTATCTCCAGGATGGACGAGCACGGAAGAGGTTCGGCCGCCTCGCCCAAAAGTGTCCGAGGCCACGACTGAGAGAGGCCCTTCGAAGACTTGCTGGAACGTGGTTGTACCCTGATCGGAAGGCTGGATGGTGCTTTCCAGTCGCTCGTTGGGGAATGAGTTCTCCGTCAGTGTCACGGAGGCGTTAGGGACAGGGTTGTTGGACCCGTCCACCACCTGCACGTTCACCGTCCCTCGGCCCTTCAGCCGGAAGTCGTGTGTCACGTCTTGCGCGGAGGGAAGGAACACATTCTCCTGGGCCAATCCGCCGCTGACCGGATCGCGCACGGTTACCGTATAAGTGCCCTGGGGAAATATCTTGGCGAAGGCAAACTGGCTGTTGGCGTCGGTCTGAACGGTGACATCCGGCAGCGGACCGTTGGCGGTAATCTGCACTCCGGCCCCCGCGCGGACGGCCCCATCGGGCAGGAATACATTGCCGGAAAACCTTCCGGAAATGGTATTGACCAGCTGCAAATTGAAATTGACCGTCTGTCCGGCGCTGGAGATTGTTCCTCTTGCTCCTACCTGCGTGGGGAAGAAAATCTGCGACGCCGCCACTCCCACGCTACCAACCAGCACGTTGGAAAACTTGAAATTACCGGAAGTATCGGTCTGCACGTGCTGCGATTGAGTGGACTGAAGAGAACAGCTTGACTCATCAAAGACATTCGAGGTCAGGCCAATGTCTGCACCGAAAGCCGGCCTTTTATCCGGGTCCAGAACATTACCCGTCACGGCGCCGCTTCCATTAAACCGCAGTACGCCAAAACCAGTGGCGCCGTCTCTGGGAATCGAAGCCGTTCCCGTGGCAAGATCCGAAGTACCAGAAGAAGCAGAGACGGCGACAACGGAAATTTTCCCAACTGACATCCCAGTGAATTTGACGACCCCGTCCACTCCGGTAGTTTGCCCAAGACAGCCGCAGTCAAACGGGCAACCAAAGCCGACCGTTTGCCCGGGCACAGGTTTCCCTTTGGCATCCAGCACGGTGAACTGGGCCGTGCCGATACCCGAAAGCGTTATATCGACCCCGTTCACCACCTGGCTCGGCTGGTTGACCAGCACGGATGCCGATGCTGACCGCAACCCGTCCCGGGTCGCTGCCGTTACCATCTGGCTGCTGGGCTGAATCGCGAATCCCGGCAGCGAGTAAGTCCCGTCCGGGTTGCTCAGCACTCCTCCCTGGGTGCTAAAAACAACCACGCCGCCCGCCGCAGAGCCGTCCGGGAAACTCACTTTTCCGTTGACCGTCCCAAAAGTGGTCGAATTGACGACGATGGTGAGGTTTTGATGGGGAAGGTCTTTGCCGGTCTCGGCAAAGCCGGTGATCTGGGCGAAGTCCCGCGTGTTGAGATGGGAAATGAGGATGAAGTTGCCCACCGGCACGTTGGTGATCGTAAAATTCCCATTGAGATCGGTATTCGCAACACCCACTGGTATTGGATCGATTCTCGACGGATCACGCAGTTCGTACACCACCGGCCAGTTGGGAATGGGGGTGGTCACTCCATTCTCCAGTTTGTTGAGAGCTCCCGAGACGGTCACGGCCCCGCTATCCAGCGTCACGTCGATCGTCGTTGTGCTTCCCGCCCGTCCTATGGTTCCCGCACTCCGGCCCAGGCTGGTGCCTTTCACTGCCTGTACGCTCACTTGTCCTACCGTGATCCCGGAGACGGAATAAAACCCGTTGCCGTCGGTGATGGTCTGGGCGCCAATCTGTGTGTCTGTCCCGCTCAGAACAACTACCGTGGTTCCAGGCGCCGGCGCGCCGTTGAGGTCCCGTACCGTGCCATTCACTCCACCGCGGCCAAAAAGCGGTAAATCGATGTTCTGGTGTTCTCCCGCCGTCCGCACAAAACTGTTGACCTGGCGCAATCCGCCGGTATTGGGGTCCTGCGTGGAAATGGAAAATGGAAATCCGCACTGGTCTTGATGGACGTACCGGATCTCATAGCGGCCGTCGGAGTTCACCACAAAATTTGCATAGCCGACCATGGGCGGAGGATCCAGGTCACCACAACTTTCACCCGGCTGCAGCGGCCGCACGCCGGAATAAGTGATGATTGCAGTGGGCAGCGGCGTGCCGTCCGGGTTGAAGACGCGTCCGGAAACCACCGCGCCGGGGTCCTGCAAACGAGATTGCAAGGGCTGCGTTGCGCTGGGGCCTGATACTCCGCGCCCATCGGCAATCCCGCTCACAGTGACCGATGTCGGCACATACGGGCCTTCCGGAGCCAGCAGGTTGGCTACAACAATCCTCCCGGAAAGTTGCGGCCGGGCTTCCTGCACGGCATTCGATGGGATTTGATAATTTCCCGGGCCGCCGGAGGTGGTGCTATCCACAATGCGGTCAAACAGCAAGGCCATCTGGACACCCAAGGGGCTCGCACCTGGCAAGGTGGCCCCGTCAATCAGTGTCGCGGAAACAAACTGCGGCCCGGATGCCACGATGATGCTGGTGCTCAACGGCTGCTGGGTAGCAAACGTGCCATCGTTATTGGTGTCCTGCTCCAGCACCAGCCGGTCGGGCTGACCAAAGTCCATTACGATGCGCGCTTTGCTGCCCGGCGCAAGCGGCACTCCTGCGAGCTGCCCGCGGATGAAATTACCGTCCCCGTGAGGCATCGTCACGGCCACGTCCATCGTGCCGGGGCCCGTTCCCGTGAGCATTAGTGAATACGGAGACGACACCGGCGCGGTCAGAAGGGCCAGCAGCGGAGAGGCATCGCTGTTGCCGATCGGAACCTGGACGAATCCGGGAACATTACTCAACTGATTAGGTTGTCCAAGAGTCTGGGATACGTTGCCGGTTCCATTGGTCAGGCTGAACACGACAGGAGGCGCCGCGGAACCGCTGGACACCGCAAAAGACACGAAGTCCTGTCCGGAAGCGAAGACCTGCGAGAGGGTCTGCTGATAATTCAACACGCCGCCCGCATCGGAGACTGGCTGGACCAGCGCCGCACCGATGGCGCGCTGGAAGTCACGGCCTGCATCGGTCTGCCGCAGCATTTGATCGAACCCTGGATCCAGCGGGTTGCCGCCATAGAAGTCGGCCATCACGTCACGCAGAGCATCGCCCAGCGGCTGGCCAAGTTCAACTCGTAAACCGGCTTCGGCGAGCGCCAGTGCTTTTTGCGTCACAACGGCTTTGTTGGTGCGAATCACGTTGGCCGGCAGAGTTCCGGCGGGTGCATTCGCGATACTCCAGCCCTCGCCCAGAACCCGCATGGCGGCACTCACCACCGAATCCGGCAGATTAGCGACCGAGGCCGGCAGCACCAGCGTATCCGGCGACAACGGTATGCCCCGCTCCCCGACCCCCAGCGTGAACTTGAGTTCGCCGGTCGAGCCGTCGTTGGTGTCAAAGTGCAGATAGCTGGCGAATACCTGGCCGGTACGCTGGCTCTTGAATAAGTAAGTGAGGGTCTTGGAACCGCCGCCAGCGATCGTGTCAATGGTCTGGGTCGGATCGCTTAACAGTATGGCCCCACTCAACTGGGAAGAGTCTATGGTGAGCTTGAGCAGGTTCGCGGTCGACTGGCCGATATTCTTGACCGTAACGAAAACCTTGAACTGCTCGCTCGCCCGCACCACTGCGGGCACGGCAAACGTCAGATCGAAAAACGGATTTCGAACCAGTACCCCGCCTACCGTGTTTCCTTTGACCGTCACGGGCCCGGTAACCAGGCCCTCGAGTGTTCCCGTGATGTCGAAGCTGATGGGCTGGAAGCCTTCTTTGTCGCCGCGAATAATAAACTCGGCTTCCGCCTGGTCGCCAGGGTTGAGCGTATCGACGTCATCGGCTGTGCCGGTCTGGCCGTCGGGGCCTACACCCCGTACCGGCTTCGTCGTCGCCTGCGGCCCGGCTTTGAGGTCCGGCAGGCTCAGCGGCGCGTCCGCCGGAATCCCATCCGCCGCCTGAGGCAGGTGAATAGTGCCGGTCACGCTGTGCACCACCAGCCCGGAGCCGCCGGGCGAACCGTTGGCTACAAATAATTGCGCCGAGAAGAACTGCTTCAGGAAACCAATATCACCGGGAATCACCAGAACGCCGGGTATCCTCACCGGAGCGGCACTGCCGTTGGGGAGCTTTGGTTCGGGGATCGGGTTGCCGTTTTTGTCCAGCAGGCTCAAGAGCACAGGGACAAGGGTCGGGATCGGAACATCTACACTGCCGCGCGGCGGTGCAGCCGGGGGAGTGAGTGGCTGTGGAATCGGTACGCCGTTGGGCCCGAAGACTACCGGGAAAGTAATCGTCGTGGCATTGGACTGCAGGGCCAGGCCAATGGTGAATTGGAATCCAAGAAAATCGCCGCTGCCCAGAACAATTCCCAGTTTCCTGATTTCGTCCAGGGTCAGAGCGCGGGTCTCTACCGATGTAATCAGTACCTGGTCAATTACCTTGACCGGAATGGTGGAGGGGGAAACATCCATGGCCGGTTTTTGATTCACCGTGATGCGCAGATTGCTCAGGGTATAGTCGCCCGCTTCGGACAATGCGGGAATCGGCAGCAGGAGCGGATCTACAATAGGCGCGCTGCCGCCGTTCGGATCAATGAACGGCAACGTAATTGTGCCCGTAAGTCCGGGACCGGAAAGCTCACCATGCACTTCAAAGCTTCCGCCGAGAAATTTCGCGACGTCGGCTGAAGTTAGCGTCCCAGACGGCGTACTTACAACTATCTTCACTCCAGCAGCAGTGTTCTTGGGAATAGTTGGATTGGCAGGCTGTACTGTCGCCGAGATGCCCTGGATCTGGAGTTCCAGCTCTCCGATTTTGCGCAAAGCGGCGGGCGATGATGATTGCGCACCTGTACTGGCCGCTGCAAGCGCCACTACGAACGGAATCGTGAGTAATGCCCGCAGCCGCACTGAAGTTCTCCTGTGGCCCGGCGCCACTGGTGCGCGCGGACCGGTCACAGACAACTTTGTTGTTTCGGCTTAAAAAACTCTACTGGTGCTGGAGGAAAGCGGTACTGATTGAACACGAAAACGCTGTCAAAGGCAACAGGAATAATTAGTCATTTTAAGGGAAGCTCGTGTTGGACTGGATGTCGCGCTTAGCCTATCGCTATCAGTCACTTACCCATCATCAACCAGTATTCCAGCACTGGTGTTGCAAGCACGGTTTTGGTCACGAGAGCTTTGAAGTGTAACTTGTCTTGCGTTGAACAACGGAACCCGGTCATAGATTCAGAAGTCAGCCAGGCGAGTTTACCGAGCGATAAACAATCACTTGACGTGGGCCAGAGGCTTGGACGTGGCTCGTCTTGTGGGTAGCTTATGGAGGTTGCCTTCAAAGCGACGCAAGTAATCCCGGGCAGGCCTGGTGCTCCGGATTTTCCACCGCTCCTTCCTCGCTCCAGGAGGCCGAGGTCACGATCCCCGCGCGCCCACTGTTTGCACGCGTTGCCGCCCCGGCGCAGGTGTAGGTCGTTGTGTTGCCCGGCGGTCCTGGATCGCTTCCCGGGTGCACCCTCCGTCTTGACAATATTCGTGATAACGAGTATCGTTGTTACATGGCAAAGGCCAACCAGTCCGGGAAAAAGCTCCGGCGGCCGGCCTGTCCCGAGGAGATGGCGTTCCTGGAGATGATTCGAACCACCGATATGCTGTCCCGCGGCCTGGTCAAGCTCATCAAGACGGAGAACGTCTCGTCAACGCAATACAACGTGCTGCGAATCCTGCGCGGATCGCCTGCGGGGCTGCCCTGTGGCGAGATCGCCAACCGCATGATTACGCGCGACCCGGATGTCACCCGTCTGCTCGACCGCCTGGAAAAGCGCGGCCTGATCTCGCGATGCCGCGAAACCAAGGACCGGCGGACAGTGATGGCCCGTATCACACCGGAGGGCCTCAAAGTCCTGGCGCGGCTCGACGACCCGATACTGGCCGCCCATCGCGCTCAATTAGGTCACTTGGGGCCGAAGCGCCTGCGGACCTTGACGGAACTGCTGCGCATTTGCCGGAGCCAGGTGTTGTGAGTCTATTTTTTGGAACACATATTTGTTACAACGATTATCGGTGTAACGAATCTAATAGCGTAGAAAGGAACTTACCATGAGCACACTCGCTAGTCCGCAAACCGCGGCCACCGCGGCCGCCACAGCCTCCACCATCTCCACCTGGAACATCGACCCGGTCCACTCCGTGGCCGAGTTCAAGGTCAAACACATGATGATTTCCAACGTAAAAGGCCAATTCACCGGAATCAACGGTGTCTTGGCCCTGGACGAATCCGATCTGACCAGGTCCCGCCTGGAGGCCACGGTCGAGGCCGCATCCGTCAACACGCGCGAAGCCCAGCGCGATACGCATCTCAAGAGCGCCGACTTTTTCGATGTCGAGAAGTTCCCCACGCTGTCCCTCAAGTCTACTCGCGTAAGCCGGGTCAGCAACGGAGAGCTGGCGGTCGCGGGCGACCTGACTATCCACGGTGTGACCCGGAATGTGGTGTTCAATGTAGAAGGACCAACCGCGCCCGGCAAGGACCCCTGGGGAAATACGCGTGTGGGACTGTCGGCCACTACGAAGATCAACCGCAAGGACTTCGGCCTGACATGGAACGCCGCGCTGGAGACCGGTGGAATTCTCGTTGGCGACGACGTTACCATCACGCTTGACGTCCAGTTCGTGAAGGCCTGAATCATTCGCCGCCAGGCAGACATCTAAGCGGTGTGCTGCCTGGCGCAGAAAAGAGGGAGTTATGTCACTCCGACCAGTTCAACAGATTATCCAACCGAAGCCCACGATCGAAGGCGCCGGCGTGAAGTTGCAGCGGGCGTTCGGCTTCGGCAAGACGAAGGACTTCGATCCTTTTTTGCTGCTCGATGATTTTCGCAACGACAACCCGAAAGACTATCTGGCGGGATTTCCCTGGCATCCACACCGCGGGATCGAGACGATCACGTACGTGCTCGCGGGTTCTGTGGAGCACGGTGACAGCCTGGGCAACAAGGGCAAAATGACGGCCGGCGACGTGCAATGGATGACGGCCGGCAGCGGCATTCTCCATCAGGAAATGCCGAAGGGCGACAAACAAGGCCGCATGCACGGATTCCAGTTGTGGGCCAACCTGCCGGCCACGCTGAAAATGACCGATCCACGCTACCAGGACATTCCGGCGAGCGCGATCCCCGAGGTCACCGATGATGACGGCACCCGCGTGCGCGTTATCTGCGGTGAGTTCTGGGGCAAGAAGGGGCCGGTGGAAGGCGTGGCCGCTGATCCGAATTATCTCGATATATCCGTTGCGCCGGGAAAGCGGAAGCGGCTGAAAGTCGAGACTACACGCAACGCCTTTGCCTACGTGTTCGCGGGCTCCGGCACGTTCCGCGACTCCTCGGAACCGCGCGCGGTCCTGACGGAGCAGGCCGCGAAACCGGACGCGCTGCCTGTCTACGATGCCGGCAATCACTCGCTGGTGCTCTTCGACCGCGGCGACGAGATCGCGGTGCAGGCCGGCGACGAGGGCATCCGTTTCCTGCTGGTATCGGGTAAGCCGATCGAAGAGCCGGTTGCGTGGTACGGCCCGATTGTAATGAACACGCAAGAACAGTTGCGCCAGGCCATGGCCGAACTGCAAACCGGAAGCTTCATCAAACACCGGTGAATCAGTGCTTACGATGACCAGGCCCTGTGCAGATCGTCTGCGCGGGGCCTATGTTTAATCAATTTCTCGGGCGCCGTCTGGGCGCAAAAAATGGCAGCTCTCAACCAAACTCTTGCCCGACTATACTCATCTAACTTATTTTGCAGGAGGACAGAATGAGGAGTGCCCTGAGAGGAAGCATCCTGCTTTTCTTTGTGTTGGGTGTTGCGGCACAGACGGCGACGCGTTCAACCGCGGCACCGGCACGACCGCTGCCGCCGGAGCTCAGCCCCATCATCTCTGAAATTCAACGGGTTGCTCAAGCGACCAATGCGGACATTGGCAGGCTCCACATTGAAAAATGGAAGACCGACAGCTCGCAAAGGCAGCAAATGGAGCAAGTCGCAAACTCGTTGCAGCGGAACATCCGGACTGCCATCCCCAGCCTGATCAACGAAGTACAAGACGCGCCGGCCAGCGTCTCCCAGACTTTTAAGCTGTATCACAACCTCAACGTGGTTTATGAGTTCCTGAATTCCCTGGTGGAAGCCGCGGGTAGCTACGGCCAGGACGAAGAATATGAGCCTCTGTCAGCCGACGCAAGCGCCCTGGACAAAGTCCGGCAGAGCCTGTCCGGCTATATCGAGCAAAGCGCCGTTTCCCTGGAAGCGCAATTAGTCCACGCCAACGCTGCCGCTCAGAAGCAGCAGCCGCTAAAGAAGGTCATTGTGGACAATACTCCCGCAGCCAAGAAGACCCGGAAAGCAACCACACAGACATCGTCGGCACCAGCTCAATGAGCCGGCGACAATACGGCGCATGGTCGCTAAGGGCTGATTGCGGAATTACTTTAGCCCGGCCCGCTCTTCCAACAGGGTGATAGTCGCGGCATAGTCCAGGTCGTCCAGGCCGCGGCGTTTGGCTTCTTCGTAGATTTCGTCAATCTTGGCCAAGCCGGGAAGATCAACGCCGTTTTCCTTGCCGGCGTCCAGCATCAGGTGGATGTCCTTGTGCATGAGTCTCAGAGGAAAGTTTGGCGTGTAATCCTTCTTGAGGATGAATGGTTGCTTATACTCGGCAACGCCGGAGCGGATCATGGATGCGCTGATCAGCTCAAACATTTTTTCCGGCGCCACGCCCAGCTTCCTGGCCAGAGTAAGGCTTTCGCAAAGGCCTTCATAGATGAAGACGATGTTCATGTTCTGGGCCAGCTTGGCGGATAGTCCTTTGCCGTTGTCACCCATGTGAATGACGTGTTTGGCCATGGACTTCAACAATGGTTGGACTCTTTCGATGGTCGTCGCGTTGCCGCCAATCATGAAGATCAGGGTACCGCCTTCCGCCGCGACTTTCGAGCCGGTGACCGGAGCGTCCAGAAAATCGCACCCTTGCTCGCGGAGCTTTTTGGCAAACTGCACGCTCGCGGAGGGAGAGATGGTACTGGAATCGGCGACAACAGTTCCCTTTTCGAGCGCCGCCGCGGCGCCTTTGGGGCCGAAAAGGACCTGTTCGACAGCTTTGGTGTCTGAGACGCAGACCCACACCGCCTCTTTGCCCTTGACCGCCTCAGCTGGAGTAGCGGCGGCTTTGGCGCCGGGCACTGCTTGGCCGGCGCTGCGGTTCCAGACGGTGACTTCGTGTCCGGCTTTGGCCAGGTTCGTGGCCATGGGCCGTCCCATAATTCCTAGTCCTAGAAAGGCTACGCGCATAATGTTAGAGATTAGAAATCTCTCGAGGGATTGAGTCAAATGCGGACGATTAGGCATTTTCGCGATCCATGTCCTGATGATAGGGTTCATCGCCGGTGATACAATTTTTCGTTTGCTATCTTTCTGCTAAAGGATGCTTATGGCCGTTTCTGAACAGATCGCCCCGCTGCGGCAGCCGCTCGTCGCCCTCACGGAAGACGAACTGTTGTTTCGCGACAACGTTCGCCGGTTTGCCGACCAGAGCATCCGTCCCAAAGTCCGGGAAATGGACGAGAAAGGCGCCTTCGAGCACGAAATCATCAAACAGTTCTTTCAGCTCGGATTCATGGGAATTGAAGTCCCGGAACAGTACGGCGGCGCTGGAGGTACCTTCTTCGAGTCCATTCTGGCGGTGGAAGAGATCTCGCGTGTTGATCCCTCAGCCGGCGTGATCGTGGACGTGCAGAACACGCTGGTCAACAATGCCTTGCTGCGCTGGACTACCGACGACCAGAAGAAACGCTACTTGCCCAGAATGACCAGCAACACTGTCGGCGCTTACGCGCTCAGCGAAGCGGGTTCAGGCTCGGACGCGTTTGCCCTGCAGACCCGCGCGGACCTGAAAGGCAGCGAGTACGTTCTGAACGGCCGCAAGCTCTGGATCACCAACGGTAAGGAAGCCGGTATCTTGATTATGCTGGCCACGGTTGATCCTTCCGCCGGATACAAGGGCATTACGGCGTTTATCGTAGAAAAAGGCTTTCCTGGATTCAGCGTCGGAAAAAAGGAAGACAAGCTGGGCATCCGCGCGTCCAGCACCTGCGAATTGATTATGGAAGACTGCCGTGTGCCCAGGGAAAACGTCCTGGGCGAGGTAGGCAAAGGCTACAAGATCGCTATCGAAACGCTGAATGAAGGACGCATTGGCATTGGCGCGCAGATGCTCGGTCTGGCGCGCGGAGCGTGGGAATATGCGGCGAAATACGCCCAGGAGCGCAAACAGTTCGGCAAGAGCCTTGCCGAGTTTCAGGGCATTCAATTCCAGATTGCGCAGATGGCCACGGAGATCGAGGCCGTGCGCATGATGGTCTATAACGCCGCCCGCATGAAAGATGCGGGGATGAACTTTGTGAAAGAAGCCGCCATGACCAAGCTGTTCGCTTCGCAAGTGGCCGAGCGCGTGGCGTCGCTGTGCGTGGAAATTTACGGCGGCTACGGCTTCACAAAAGATTATCCCGTCGAAAAGTATTATCGCGACGCCAAGATCGGCAAGATCTACGAAGGCACTTCCAACATGCAGCTGCAAACCATCGCCAAGCTGGTCCTCGGGAACAAGTAAAGCACCGCTCTCACCGGACCGCGCGGATTCAGTGCGCCGGCCGGCATTTCTGGGACGATTGCACGACGCACGTTGTACCTCAACACGGCCCGGATGAAGTTTTCTACGCAGCCTGCCGATAACCAGTCCAGCGGTCATTCCAGATGGCAAGACTGAAAGTGCTCATTGCAGAAGACGAACCTGTGTCCCTCAGACTTATGGAAGCTTCTCTGACCAACTGGGGATACCAGGCGGTTTCCGCCCAGGACGGCGAGCAGGCCCGCGCTCTGCTGCAGGCCGGCGGCATTCATGTCTGCATTCTCGACTGGGAAATGCCCAAACTGAGTGGAATTGAGTTGTGCAAGTGGATCCGCTCAGCGACCTTCTCTCCTGCACCGTATGTCATCATTCTCTCGAACCACAAGGATTCCCGGGACATTCAAATCGCCTATCAGGCGGGGGCCGATACTCACCTGAGCAAGCCGTTTGATCGCACAGTATTGCATCATCGAATCTCGGCCTATGCCAAGAGCAACGTTCCGGGCACCCAACTCCCTGACGCAGCGGCGGGCACGCCGCGACTCTCGACCTCGGACCTCCGCTAGCACGATCTCCGTAAAGAACAAAAACGGCGGAGACTCGCCATCTGTTCTCCGCCGCTTGGCACTTCATTTCAAGTTGGGACTCTGTTACTGCTCGTCGTCGTCGCCGAATTCAGCAGCAACGGGGGTCAGCGTGCCGAAGAGACCGTTCTTTTCCCCGTCGGTTCCTGCGGTAAAAAACAGTGTCAGTGCCGAACCAGCGTTGGATTTAAGGAGTCCGGCGGCGTTCCTGCTCCCATCGCTGTTGCCGAACTCCAGGGTCCAGAGTCCGTCGATGTTCAGAGTCGAGCCATCAGGGTTAAGAACGTTTCCCAGGAAGCGTCCGGTAATGGGATTGAAAGCCGCAATTGTTCCCCCGCGGAAATTGCCGATCAACAGCGCATGGCTGAACTCGCCAAAGTCGCCGGGAGCCAGCACAGCGCCCCATGGCGCGTTGAACCATGGACCGTGCTGGAGGTGCGCGCGGAGTCGTCCACTGGGACTGAAGACATCAACGAAACCGAAGCCCGTACCGCCCACAGGATCGTGCCGGGCTGCGTCCTGCCGGGCATAGGTTACAACCACGTTGGGGCCAATGGCCTGCACGTTGAACGGAGCAAAGCCATTGGGGATGTCGTCATCGCTAAAGGCGTCATCGTCCAGATCCACCGGGGTGAAGTTGGTGTCAAAGACATCGATGTGAGCGCTACGGAAGTTGGCGGCAAGGATGAATCGCTTGCCGTTCACCTCTACGATGGTCGCTCCTTTATACACGGCGCCGTTCGCCGGAGTGGGCTTTTGCGAGTGGTCAACTTTGATCACGGAACTCAACACATTTACGTTCGGGTTCCAGCCCTGTACGGTTCCGTCTTCGGTGACAAACAGAAAGAAGGCGTGCTGGCCTGGAGCCAGCAGAAAGTCGGTGGCGCTGCCGTTGAACATGACTCCCGTTGGAGATCCCGGAGCCGGCTGGCTGGGAGCATTGGGAACGGCGACGAAGTCGGCCGGGGCGTTGATCGGAACAATGTGCGCCGCACCAGTCGCGTCGATCGAATAAAGAGTTGAAGTGCCGCCCGCGTTGTTGGAAATCCAGAATGGACTCGTCGGGCTGTGCACCAGTCCCCATGCATTCTGTAGATTGGGATCGGTCACGGGCGCGCGGCCAGCAACATTGGAAACCAGGTTGGTCTGTACGTAGTGCTGGCTGAAAGCCAGGCCGGGGTAAAGAAAAAGCAGGAAGCCCAGCAACAGGGACTTCAAAGAGCTTTGGGGGATGCGCATGCGCATTTATTTCAAGTCCTCCTTCGTGATTGGCTCTCTACAGGCTTCGCGGCCGGTGGCGATTCTGCAGAGAGAACCAGAATCCCATAGCAACCTTCGTTCCACTTCAGTTCTGTTTTTGGTTTGCTTGAAAGGACAGGTACTTAGATCGTCTTCCGTCCCGGGGAAGGCAAGATGTATTTAATAATCTGTAGTTTTTGATGGCAAATAAATACAAATATTAGAATAAAATCTATATTAACGCGATGTTAATTAAGCGTTTAGGGTTGCCTCAGGTGGAAGCACTCAGCCAAATTTGCCCTGCTTGAGGCCATTCCCCCAGTGAATGTCAAAAGGCACAGCCATGAGAGAAAAGAAAAACCGGATCATCGGTATAGAATGCCAGCGCAAGAAGAGGCTCCTCAAAACATGCACACGATGATGGACTACCCGCTGACGCTCACGGCGATCCTGGAGCGCGCGGGAAAGTACTTTGGCGACACAGAGATCGTCTCCCGGATGCAGGACCGCTCCCTCCATCGCCATACGGTTTCGCGGTTCTATCAGCAAGCGCGCCGGCTGGCCGAGTGCCTCACCGGCGCCGGGCTGAAACGCGGCGACCGTGTGGCCACGCTCATGTGGAACCATCATGTTCATCTTGAAGCCTACTTCGGAATTCCCGCCGCCGGCGGCGTGCTCCATCCGTTGAACCTGCGGCTGCATCCGGAAGAAATTGCATACATCGCGAACCACGCCGGGGACCGTTTCCTGATCGTGGATGATTGTCTGGCGCCGGTGCTCGAAAAGTTCAAGTCTCGTGTCAACTTCGAACGCATTTTTGTGGTGCGCCACAGTCAGACTTCTTCCGCTGCGCCGTACGAAGACTACGATCAGTGGCTGGCCCAGGCCAGCGGAAACTTTGTGTTTCGCAGCCTGAGCGAACAGGATGGCGCGGCCATGTGTTTTACGTCCGGCACTACCGGCAACCCTAAAGGTGTGCTTTACTCGCACCGCGCGCTGGTACTGCACACTCTGGCCCAGACGGCGGTGGATGTGGCGGGTGTGTCGCACAACGACACCGTGCTGGTTGGCTCTTCCATGTTTCACGCCAATGCCTGGGGATTTCCCTACTGCGCCATGATGACCGGCGCCAAGCTGGTCTTTCCCGGACAATATCTTGACGCAGAAAGTCTGCTTGATCTCATCGAACGCGAAGGTGTCACTCTCACTTGTGCCGTCCCGACGATCTGGCTCACGGTGCTGGCGCTCATGGACCAGCGTGGCAGCCACTGGAAGCCGGCGCAGGACGTCCGGATCATGTGCGGCGGGACCGCGCCGCCCGAGGCCCTGATGCGCGGACTCGATCGCCACGGATTTCACATGATACAGCTCTGGGGCATGACGGAAACTTCTCCGACCGCCACGATCAGCCGCTTGCGGCCTGCCATGCGGGAATGGTCGGAGGACCGCCAATACGAAGTGCGCACCAAGCAAGGCTGGCCGCTGCCTTTCGTGGACACCCGCATCAACACTCCGGAAGGCGAAGCGCCACAAGACGGCAAGACTGCCGGTGAACTGGAAGTCCGAGGGCCGTGGGTGGCCGGCAGTTATCTGAACGCGCCGGAAACGCGCGATCGCTGGACGGCGGATGGCTGGTTTCGCACCGGGGACGTCGCTACCATGGACGCCACAGGCTGCATCAAGATCGTCGACCGCAGCAAAGACATGATCAAGTCCGGCGGCGAATGGATCAGCTCCACCGATCTGGAGAACGCGCTCATGAGCCATCCCGCTGTCCGCGAAGCAGCGGTGATCGCCGCGCCGCATCCTAAGTGGCAGGAACGTCCGCTGGCGGTGGTGAGTCTCAAGAACGGGACCAGCGCCGCACCGGAAGAATTGCGCATTTTTCTCGCCGCGAAATTCGCCAAGTGGCAGCTTCCCGACGATTTCGTCTTCGTGGCCGAGCTACCGCATACGTCCACAGGAAAGTTGCTCAAGACAGAATTGCGGAAACAATACCACGACTGGCAGTGGAAAGCGGGCCGGTAGTCACAACCGGCCCGGAATGCTTGCTTGCAGAAGGCGCTCCTCTTTCCCGCCAACACATGTCCCCAAGATTCAGGCTCATTTGAGCCACTCCCAGCATCCAATGACTTTGAGGAGGAACTTCTATGAGGAACCGCAATCTCTGGTGCTTATTGGCATTCACGCTGGTGTTGGGGACAGGATGGTCTCAACAGACAGCGGGGACGGTCCCGGTAAGTCTTGTGGTCACCGTGGAGGCCAAACACGGCAAGGAAGTTCCGGTCGTCTATAAAGAGGACGTCCGGGTCCTTCAAGGCAAGGACCGGCTGCAAGTCACTGACTGGGTGCCGCTCCAAGGCAGCGACGCGGGCCTGGAACTGTTTCTGCTCATCGACGACGCCACCGATCCCAGCGTTGGACTGCAGTTGGACGATCTCCGCAAATTCATCAATGCGCAACCTGCAACCACCGCCATTGGCGTGGGTTACATGCGGAACGGCACTGTAGATGTCCGTCAGGACCCCACTGCGGACCATGCGCAGGCCGCGAAAGCGCTGCGCCTTACTTTGGGTTCGGGCGGCAGCATGTCCAGCCCCTATTTGTCGGTTACCGACCTGATCAAGCGCTGGCCACCGACGCCGCGCAGGCACGAAATATTCATGGTCACTTCCGGCATTGACGAACTGGAGCCTGGCCCAAGCGACACTTACCTTGCAGAAACCATTGACCACACGCAAAGGGCCGGAGTACAGGTCTATTCGATCTATGCCTCGCGCGCCGGCCATTTCGGCCACACTTTTTGGCGGGTGAATTTTGGCCAGTCGAACCTGTCGCAGCTTGCGGACGCTACCGGAGCAGAATCCTACTTCCAGGGTGTCCAGACGCCGATCTCCTTCGGGCCTTTCCTCGATGAGTTCGCAGAGCGGTTGCGCCACCAGTTCAGGCTCACGTTCCTTATTAAGGCCGGCGAGAAAGGCGAACTCCGGCACATCAAAGTGGAAACCGAAGTGCCACACGCGGAGCTGGCAACACAGGACAGGGTCTACATCCCCGCAGCCAAGTGAGCTGCCTGCAAGTATGGGTGAGCGCCACGCTCACCCACTTCCCGTGGTTCCATAACAAGTTGCATAACAAATGGTGCAATCGCCCGGATGCTACACACCCACCCGGATTCGCTCCTGGCCCTATGGCCTAATCTTCACGGTTGCTTTAAGATTTTCGAGGTTTCTGGTTTCCGGATTCTTGATTCCGGATTTTTGAAATAAGACATGCTGCTGGAGAAGATGGTCCATGAAGACAATCAATGTCACGGTGAATGGCGTTACTCACCGAAGCGAAATTGAATCACGCCTGCTGCTGGTGCACTACTTGCGCGATGCTCTCGGCCTTACCGGGACGCACATCGGTTGTGAGACCTCCTTGTGCGGCGCCTGCACGGTGCTGTTGGACGGCCAGGCGATAAAGTCCTGCACCCTGCTGGCCGTACAGGCGAATGGCGGTACGGTCACGACCATTGAAGGTCTGGCGCAGAACGGAGAATTGCATCCGGTCCAGCAAGGCTTCTGGGAGCACCATGGATTGCAGTGCGGATACTGCACGCCCGGCATGATCGTGGCGGCGGCCCAGCTCCTGGAGAGAAACCCCGATCCTACAGACGAGCAAATCCGGCACGGCCTGGAGGGCAACCTCTGCCGCTGCACCGGTTATCAGCACATTGTCCAGGCGGTGCAGTGCGCCGCCAAAAAAATGAAATCCAAACCGGCAGTCGCGCGATAACTCCAGCGGAGGTCCCATGGCGGAGAAATACGTAGGCAAGAGCGTGAAGCGCACCGAAGACCCCCGGCTGATCCAGGGTCTGGCGCACTATGTCGATGACATCAAATTGCCGGACACGGCGCATGCCGCCTTTCTGCGCTCCATTTACGCACATGCGCACATCAAGAGCCTCGACGTGGGCGCGGCCCGCAGGGCCCCGGGAGTGCTGGCTGTCTTTACGGGATTGGAGGCGTCAGGAGCCATTGGCCCGGTGCCCTGCGCCGCGGCGCTGCCCGGCCTGAAAGTTCCTGACTACCGCGTGCTGGCTACGAACAAAGTCTGTTTTGTCGGCCAGCCTATTGCTGTGGTCGTGGCAGAAAACAAATACGCCGCGCGCGACGCCGTGGATTTGATCCAGGTAGAGTACGAAGAACTGCCCGTAGTACTCAATGAAGAAAAAGCGGCCCAGGGCGGCCCGGTGATTCACGAAAAATTCGGCACGAACATCGCCTACACTCTGACCGCGGGCGAAGGCGATATCGAAGCGGCGTTGAAGTCCGCCGACAAGATCGTCAAGCAGAAGATATTGCACCGGAGACTGGCGCCCGTCGCCATGGAACCGCGCGGCGTCCTCGCCCGATACTATCCCGGCGAACAGGAACTGACACTTTGGACATCCACGCAGATTCCCCACCTGGCGCGCACACAAATCGCCATTATGCTGGGCATGCCCGAGAACAAATTGCGGCTGATCGCGCCGGAAGTCGGCGGCGGCTTCGGCTCCAAGCTCAATGTCTATGCGGAAGAAGCGCTGATGGGCTGGATCTCCATGGAGCTCGACCGACCGGTAAAGTGGATTGAAACGCGCCGCGAGAACATGCAGGCGACAATCCATGGCCGCGGCCAGACGGGTTATATAGAAGTCGGCTGCAAAAAAGACGGCACCATCACCGGCCTCCGCTACAACGTCTACGCCGATATGGGCGCGTACTTCCAACTGCTCACGCCGGCCATTCCGACGCTGACCGGCCTGATGCTTTCCGGCTGCTACAAAATTCCCGCTATCCAGATGAACGCCACCGGCGTATTCACGAATAAGGTAGCCACAGACGCCTATCGCGGCGCCGGCCGCCCGGAAGCAACGTACGTCGTGGAGCGCGCGATGGATCTGGTAGCGGCGGAACTCGGCCTGGACGCCGTTGCCGTCCGTCGCAAGAATTTCCCTGCTCCGTTTGGCGGCGACAAGCCGTTCAAGACCGCGACGGGATTGTTCTACGACAGCGGCGACTACGAGCTGACGCTGAAGAAAGCGCTCGATATGGCCAACTATCCCAAGTTGCGCGAGGACCAAAAGCGCGCACGCAACGAAGGACGCATTGTGGGAATTGGCGTGTCAACCTATGTTGAAATCTGCGCCATCGGCCCGTCGGCGGCGGCCCCTGCCGGAGGCTGGGAAAGCGCCACCGTCAGGATTGAGCCCACGGCAAAAGTCACCATCCTTACCGGCTGTTCCCCGCACGGTCAAGGACAGGAAACCTCATTTGCTCAACTCGCCGGCGACCACCTGGGCGTGAATATCAACGACGTCACAGTAATTCATGGCGATACCGCTATTGTGCAATACGGCATCGGCACGTTCGGCAGCCGGGGAACGGCCGTCGGCGGGACCGCCGTCTATATGGCGCTCGAGAAGCTAAACGAGAAAGCCACCAAACTGGCGGCGCACATCCTGGAAGCCGGGTCCGCTCCGGTGACATTCCAGGACGGCAAATTCAGCGCCCAGGTCAAAGGCGAAAACAAGAGCATCACTATCCAGGAAGTCGCTCTCGCCGCTCACCTGGCGAGAAATCTGCCGCCGGACATGGAACCGGGACTCTCGGCAACATCGTTCTTTGAACCTAAGAATTTCACTTTCCCCTTCGGCTCACACATCGCAGTCGTGGAAATAGACCGCGACACCGGGGAAATCCACTTCCAGCGGTACATTGCCGTGGACGATTGCGGCAAGGTCATCAATCCTCTGCTGGTCCACGGCCAGGTGCATGGGGGGATTGTGCAGGCCATCGGCCAGGCGCTGTACGAAGAGGTGGTGTACGACGACCAGGGCCAACTGGTGAGCGGCACGCTGATGGATTACGCGGTGCCGCGGGCCGAAATGGTTCCCTGGATGGAACTGGACCGCACGGAAACGCCCAGCCCGGTGAACCCGATGGGCGTCAAAGGCGTGGGCGAAGCCGGGACCATTGGCGCTACTCCGGCCGTTGTGTCCGCGGTGATTGACGCGCTGTCGCCTTTCGGCGTGCGCCACATGGACATGCCGATCAAGCCGGAGGACGTCTGGCGGATCATCAATAAGAAATCAGCCGGGGCCGCATAAGCGAGGACCATCATGATTCCAGCACAGTTTGATTACATCGCCGCAAAAAGCCTTGACGACGCTCTGTCTCTCCTGGCCAAACATAAAGACGACGCCAAGCTCCTGGCCGGCGGACACAGCCTGATTCCCGCCATGAAGCTGCGCCTGATGCAGCCGGGCGTGCTGATTGACATCAGCAAGATCAAGGACCTGTCTTACATACGCGAGGAAGGCGGCCACGTCCGCATTGGCGCCCTGACCACGCATTATCAGATCGAGTCATCAGACCTACTCCGTCGCATCTGCCCGCTGCTGCCGGAAACGGCGACGCACCTGGGCGACGTACAAGTACGCAACCGGGGAACCATCGGTGGAAGCCTGGCCCATGCCGATCCGGCGGCCGACTGGCCTGCCGCGATTCTCGCTCTGGACGCTGAACTGGTCGTGGCTGGCGGTAAAGGCGAGCGGGTCATTAAAGCAGAAGACTTTTTCGTCGAACTGCTTACGACCGCCCTTAAACCGGGTGAAATTCTGCGCGAGATTCGCTTTGCCGTTCCGAAAGGGAAGGTTGGACAGTCCTATGCAAAGTTCCGGCATCCCGCGTCAGGATTCGCGGTGGTTGGTGTGGCCGTTAGTCTTACCAAAGACGGCTCCGGCAAATGCCAGTCCGCGGGGGTTGGAGTTACCGGAGTCTCGGCCAAGCCTTATAAAGCCAAAGGCGTTGAGAACGCTCTGAAAGGCTCCGCACTCGACGGTAAATCCCTGAGCGCGGCAGCTGCCCACGCAGCAGATGGCGTCGAAGCCAACGCGGACTTGTTTGCGTCGGCAGAATATCGCAAGCATCTCGCGGAAGCTTACACGCGGCGCGCACTGGATGCAGCCGTCTCCAGGGCGGGAAAATAATTTTGGATTGGGTAACTCTGAATCCGGTAATTGGACTTTTAAGCGTCTAAGGTACCCAAGCACCAAAACACACCATGAAGATAGAGGGTTCTCACACACTCCAGTCAGCGCGAGACAGCGTCTTTGCGGCGCTGACGGACCCGAATGTTTTGCAGAAATGCATTCCTGGCTGCGAGGAGCTTGAGAAGACGGGAGACAATCAATACAAGGCCAGGCTTTCCGCGGGAGTGGGGACCATCAAGGCGGTTTTTACGGCCACAGTCTTTATGGAAGAAGTAAGGCCGCCGTCGCATTACAAGCTGGTGGTGGAAGGCAAGGCGCAACCCGGGTTCGTGAAAGGAACTGGCAGCCTGGACCTGGAGGAGCAAGATGGCGGCACGCTCATCAAATACACCGGCGAAGTGAACGTGGGCGGCATGCTGGCCAGTGTTGGTCAGCGCATGTTGCAAGCCACCGCGAGCATGCTGGCCGGCCGTTTTTTCTCCGCGCTGGCAGCGGAAACAAAGGCTAAAGCAATTGGGTAACTCCGGACTCGAGGCTACTGAGCCATTGTCAGCTTGCCCTTGAGTTCCACCTGATCTGAGGAGCGGCCCACGAGCACTTCAAATTCGCCTGGCTCGATTCTCCATCCCTTCGAGCTGGTATCGTAATACGAAAACGCCCGCGGATTGAGTGTGATCGTCATCCTCCGCGTCTCCCCCGGACGCAAGCTCACCTTCACAAAGCCTTTTAGCTCCTTCACGGATCCCGCCTGTCTGGGGTGCGTCTCTCGCACATACACCTGCGCCACTTCCGCGCCGGTTCGCCGGCCGGTATTGGTCAAATCGAATGACACCTGAGCAGACGGTGAAGCGGCGTCCCCCGTTTTCGTTACTGACAGATTTCGATAGGTAAATGTGGTGTAGGAAAGACCGAAGCCAAAGGCAAAGAGAGGCTTCTTGTCAGTATGCTCATAGCCGCGATATCCCATGAAGACGCCTTCTTTGTATGCAACGCGCTTGGTGCCGGAAGGGGGATAATAACTTTCGTGAACTGGATTGTCTTCCCATCGCCGTTCCAGCGAGATGGGCAAGCGTCCGGACGGATCCACTTCTCCGAAGAGGATTTCCGCCAACGCCACGCCTCCTTCCTGTCCCGGATACCAAGCCTGCAAAACAGCCGGAACGCGGTCAATCCAGGAATTCATGTCCACGCCGCCACCGCTCGTGATGACGACTACGACGTTCTTATTGGCCGCATGCATCTCCTGAATGAGCTGCTCCTGTCCGGGCGGCAGGCGGAAAGTGCGGTCGGCGCCTTCGCTCTCCGTCTCCGGATCGAAGCCGACCGGCACGATCACCACGTCGGCTTTGGCGGCCAGCAGCTTCGCGGGTTCGTCTACGACACCATCGTGCAGGATGATTCCCATCCTCAACTTCGCCCCCAGCCATCCGGAACGGCCATGATGCTCAAGAACAAACTTGTGCGTTGACGCTGCAAGCTGAAGGCTGGTCGAATTCATGAGGGCGGTGGTGACGCTCCAGTTGTCGAAGACCAACTCGCCGTCCACATAGAGACGATAGAAGCCTCCGTCTTCTCCAGTTGATTCCACAAAAACGTCGTACAAGCCCGCACGCTGCGGAACGTAGTAACCGGTCCAGCGGTCCGAGAGCGTCTTCTCGGGAAAGGCCCGGCCCGGTGTTGAACCGAAACTTACGTACGGTTCGGTGCGCGTCAATGCCGGAACTCCTGACAAGTCCGTGCTCTCAAAGTATTCGGCCCTCAGACCCGGTTGGCCGTTAGTGGCCGCGTTGGAAAAATTCGTGGCCTTCGCCATCTCGTCCAAAGTCGGTATTCCGCGCGCGCCGTACACGGGCACGGCAGTCCCCAGATAATTACCCAGGCCCTGAAGAAAGCTGACAGGCGCAAAGGGCTGCACGCGGGCGCTGCCGCCTCCGACAGGGACCGCGGGATAAGCGTCCGGCCCGATGACCGCGATCGATTTGATGTTGCCCTTGCTGAGCGGGAGCAGCTGGCCTTCATTCTTGAGCAGCACCATGCTCTCGCGCGCCGCCTCCAGCGCCACCTGCCGCCCTTGCTGGTTGTAGCGAGGGACCGACAGGTCTGTTTGTTCATGGTCGAGCCAGCCGAAGTGCGCGGCCACGCGCAGGATGCGGCGGACCTTATCATCAATCGTCGCCACAGAAACCTTGCCTTGCTGAATGGCCGGAAGAAGGTTCTCCCGGTTCAGGAACTTGCCGGCCGGCATTTCCAGATCGAGGCCGCCGTTGGCCGCGGCGACAGCGTCGTAGGTGGAAGTCCAGTCTGACATCATGATGCCGTTGAAACCCCACTCTTTTTTCGCCACCTCCGAGTTCAGGTGGGAGTTCTGGGACATGTGCTCGCCGTTGGTCAGGTTGTACGAGTCCATGATGGCCCCGACGTGCGCTTCTTTGACCGCCGCTTCGAACACCGGCAGGTAGATCTCGCGCATGGTGCGTTCGTCCATGAACGTGTCGGTATTGTGGCGGTCGAACTCCGAATTGTTTCCCATGAAATGCTTGACCGTGGCGCTGACGCCCTGGCTTTGCACTCCCTGGATGTAGCCGACCGCGATGCGTGAAGCCAGAAAGGGATCTTCGCCGAAGTATTCAAAATTGCGGCCGTTCATGGGCGCACGATAGATGTTTACTCCCGGCCCGAGAAGAAAATGAACACCCTTGGCCCGGGCGTCTCTGCCGATTTCGGTCCCAGCCTGCTCGGCCAGCATGGGATTCCAGGTTGCCGCAAGGGCGATTCCACCAGCCATCGCTGTAGCCGGCCCGTAGTTGCGCACTCCCAGAGGTCCGTCCGCCATCGTGAAGCGTGGCACGCCGAGCCTGGGGACACCGCGCACGTAAAAACCGTCGACCCCTCCCAGCAGGTCAATCTTCTCTTCCATTGTCATCTGGCTGAGAATGGACTCGATCCGTCGTTCGGTCTGGTCCGGAGAGGTGGCAGCGGATTGGGTAAAGCCGCATACGGCGACCAGGACGACGATCGCCGCCTGGAACCTGAGTGTCCGTGCCGTTCTAACGCGCTTGCGCGCTCTCCACTTCCCGATAAAACTTCTGCAGCACAAAGAAAGCCTTCTTTTTCTCTCCATGTTCGGTTACCAGACCTTTTCGATTGAAGTAATCCTCAATACCGGGCAGCGTGCGTCGCGGACTGCGAAAGTCTTTGAGAATCCACGGCGTAGTTCCGCGCAGAAATGGAATGCGTTTCAGCATCGCAATCTGGCGCTGGTAAAGATTCTCCTGATACTCCTCGGTCCAGCGAGTGAGCGTATCGCCATGATACCCGAAGCGCGCGTCGCCCCCGAATTCGCTCATGATGAGCGGCTTATCGTACTTTGAAGTCCAGTCGATGAAATCCGCGTCCGCGGGGCTGTGCGTATACCAGCCAATGTATTCATTGTTCCCCAGCACGTCAAGGTCGTTTGCGATGGGGTCCTGAATGCTGATCCTGATGCGGTCTCCTTGACGGTCTTCGTGGTCCTGAAGGGCGGCCGAAACCAGACGTGTCCGATCGAGAGAATGGGCATCTTGAATCAGCTGCCGCAGGAAGCGGTTCCGCGCATCGCTGACGGGAGTCTCATTGGCAACGGAGTAAATGATCAGAGCAGCGCGATTGTGGTCCCGGGCAATCATCTCCTTTAGCTGATTCTCTGCGTTGCGCAGGGTTTGGAGGTTTTCCCATTGGATGTTCCAGTAAACCGGCACCTCCGCCCAGACCAGCACTCCCATTTGATCGGCCATGCGCAGCATGGCTTCGTTATGCGGGTAGTGCGCCAGCCGGACGAAGTTGCAGCCCAGCTCTTTTGCCCATCCCAGGAGCGTCCGTGCATCGTCGTCGCTCCACGCGCGGCCGGGCCGCAGGGGCGCCTCTTCGTGAAGATTGATTCCCCGCAAAAAGATGGGCGCTCCGTTGAGCAGGATATCCGTGCCCTTGGTTTCTATCGAGCGAAATCCAATGCTATCGGCTACGCGGTCGGTCTCGCCGGCAATCTCAACCTTGTAGAGCCGCGGTTTGTCCGGCGACCACAGATCCAGGTCCGCGTCAAAGGAAACGTCGGCGCGTCCGTTGGCGTCTGTCTGGAACACCTTGCTGAGTCCCGCTTCCGGAATTTGAATGGTGACGCGCTGCTGCAGCTTCGGTCCGTTCAGTTGCACCCAGCCCTTGACGCTTCGCATTGATCCCTTGTCGAGCTGAACGGCGTAATCTTGAATAAACGTTTGCGGCACCTCGACCAGCGTCACGGGACGGGTGATCCCGCCGTAGTTCCACCAGTCGGAAGTAAGAGCGGGCACCTGGTCACGCTCACGAGTGTCATTGACCCGGACTACGAGGAAATTGCCCTGCGGCCGGACGCGCCCGGTGATTTCAAAATCAAAGGGTGTGAAGCCGCCTTCATGGTGGCCCAGCGCCTCGCCATTCAGGTAGACATCCGCATGATAGTTGGCCGCTCCGAAATGCACGAACACTCTTGCCTGGCCCGCTTTCGGATAGTCAAAAGTCTGCTTATACCAGACAGTGCCTTCATAGAAAAGAAGCGACTCACGCTGGGTATTCCAGTCGCCGGGGACATTAAGCTGGCCGGAATGATCGAAATCGTATTCGACCAGCTCAGACTTCGATTGCGGTTTGTAGTCCTTGAAAAACGCGTTGTTGTTCTTCAGCGGCCGGGCACGATAATCCAGTTGTCCGACATCAAAGGGGTCGACGATCACGTGCCAGGCGCCATCCAGGTTAGTGTTTTGACGCGCATCGATATTGGCGATTAGTGGTGCAACCTGCGCTAAGCAAGGATGAGTAAGGAAAAGAGCAAGAATGACAACGCAAAAGACAGATTTCAGGAGATAGCACCGGGACTCAATCATCATAAAAGTAGTTTCTGTTTCTGGTCACACACGGATATGCTTCGTTCACTGGCTGCAGTTCTCGAGCGTCGTAAGCGGGCACTGCTCAGGGAGTCGACCGCAAGCTTGCGGTCGACTCCCTGAGAGAGAGTTCAGAATCCGAACCTGGCGCCGAACTGCAACTGGCGCGCCGGGTTGGAGCCGGTGATTATCCCCAGTCCGCTGCCTATGCCGGTTCCGGGGTTTTGCCAATTGGTCCGGTTGAAAACGTTGAACGCATCCGCCTGTAACATGAGGTTCGTACCTTCTTTAGGTAAGCGGAAATTCTTACGCAATGACATGTCCCAGTTATAGTAGCCGGGACCAGTGATGTTTCCGACAGGCGCATTGCCTGCAGAGGTAGCCGACGGCGAGATGAAAGCAAGTGGATTAAACCAGCAAACCCTTCCCTGGCAGGCAGGCGCAGACAAATCATTCAGTGCCCCTGGGCCAACACTGGCGCGGCGAAAGAAACCCGTACCACCAATGCCCACCGATGAGGTACCAGAGACCGTGAGCGGTTGGCCGGATTGCGCACGGGTCACCCCGCTGAACTCCCAGCCGCCCAGAGTCTGGCCTGTGACACCTCTCTGGCTCTTGAAGAACGGGAGGCTGTACGTGTAGGTAGCAACGAAAGCCTGGCGCCGGTCAAACCCCAGCGGGCCATAATAAAACTGGCGCCAGCTGACAGTCTGTCCATTGCCGAGCAGGCAGGTGAACGGGCATTCCGGTTCGGGATTGTCATTAATTCCGCTGACTTGGCCCAGGGCCTTCGCATAGGTGTAGCTGACGGTGGCCACCAGATTGCCTTTGCGTTTGGACGCCGAAAGCTGCAGGGCGTTGTAGTTGGAGTTGCCGTCGCTGCGAAATTGCGTGATATCCGTGTAACCCAGGAATGGGCGGATCGTGTTGGTTCTGGTGTTCGCGGGAACGGCATCGGCAACCGCGAAAGTCGGCACATTGATGTTGGGCTGACGCACCAGGTGTCGCGCCAGATTTCCTACATACGCTGATTCCAGGAGCACACCATAGGGCAATTCATGCTGGATGCTCAAGCTATATTGCATGGTCCGGGCAACCACAAAGTTCGGATCAACAGCGCTCAGACCGAAGATGGTAGCGGCGCCTGCCGTGCCTGCGGAAGGATTGGACAAATTGGAGTTCGAAAAGCTGGCTGCCTGCAAAAATGGAACAACACCAGGCTGGCCGAACCAGACGTTACCTTCCGGCTTGTCATAGAACATGCCAAAACCGCCGCGCAGAACGGTTTTGTCACCGCTGAACGGCGACCAGGAGAATCCGAGACGCGGCGCGAACAGGTTTTCCGCTTTGAACAAGCCGCGCTCCCCAGTGGCCGGGACAGCCGTCACGAAGGCGCTGTTGCCATTGGGCACCCTGCCCAACTGGTCGGATGGCACGGCACCCGGACGCACCAAGCCGTCGATGTTAAATCCCTGGTCAAGGCACGTGCTGGTAGGAACATTGTTCGCGCTAACCGCGGTTGTGCACCCCTTGAACTGAGATGGGTCGAAGTTCACCATGTTGTTGCCCTGGGTGTACGTCGGCCCTATATGTTGAAAACGAAGGCCCAATTCCAGATTCAGTTTGCGCGTGATTTTCCAGCTGTCGCTGACATAGGCTTCGCTGTCGTTGAAGCGGAAGTGGCCGATTGGGTCGGCGGATTGTTGTGAAAAAGACGAGAAATTCCCCAATAGCGCGTCGGCGAAAGGGTCACCGGTCGTGTTGGGATTGCCACCCGTGGCGAAGTTGATCGCGCCGTTGGGAGAATTCGGACGTGAATTCTGGTCCTTCCGGTTGCGGGCGTATAGGACGCCGAACTTCAAGGTGTGCCTGCCGGTCTGCCAGACCAGGTTGTCCGAAGGCGAGATATCCGTGGTGGGCGCGAGCAAGGAGAAAAACGGCCCCGTAAACTGCGACGGCGCCGCTGTCGGGAAGTTGCCCGCAATCCCCGAGAACGTAACGTGCGGTATGCCATTCGGAAATCTGCCGGCGTTAGCAAACGGCAGGGGAATATTGAAGCCGTAAGTGGCATCCTGCCAATTGGTCCCGGTCGGAGGAATTCTCTGTTTATTCCAGGACACGTTGAGTTTAGCTTCGTTAAGCAGATGCGGGGAAATTGTCCACACATAGCCGCCCTGATAGCCGTACCCTGGGCGAATGCGGTTGGTGGGCGAGGTCGGCAGAGTGCCGCCCGGCGCGAAGGTCCCAAAAGCGTCGATCAGGTTGAGGTTATCGTGAAGATAGCGGAAATACATGCTCTGGTTGTCTTTAATCTGATAGTCGACGCGGATGATGTCCTCGCGCCAGTTCTGCGGATCGTAGGGCTGAAAGGTCGCATTGGCACTCTTGTCGAGATTAGTGAAAGAGGACGCCTGCTTCTGCATCAGGGCGTAGACGTTGGCAATCGCCTGTCCGTTGGGTGTGATGCACTGCGGCGACATCACATTAGCTGTGATGGTGCATCCGGCAGGGGCGTTCGCCGGCAGCGTAAGAACCTTACTAACGGCGCTGAAGTTGCCGGTAAGTTCTGCGGTGGTGGGAAGAGTCAGGTTTTGCGGCGCTGCGGATAGACGAATAACTTTCCATTCCTCACCGGCAAAAAAGAACAACTTGCCCCGCTTGATGGGTCCGCCCAGGCTCCAGCCGAAATCGTTGAAACGGTAGGGGCCCTTAATCAGGTTCGAGGGTGTCCCTGGCGCAGCATTCAGCTTGGCCCCGGCGTTCGCGGCGTTAAAGATGTCGTTGCGGACGTATTCGAAGAGAGTCCCGTGAAATTTGTCCCCGCCGCTCTTGGTGACTACATTGACCGACGCGCCATCATTGCGCCCATATTCCGCGGAGAAATTCGAGCTTTGCACGGAGATTTCACGGATAAAATCGATGCCCACGTTATCGAGCTGCGTGGCGTTGGAGCCGGAATCCAGGTTGAAACCCCCATCCACGGTAAACAGGTTGCCGTCAGCACGCATGCCGTTGACGCTCGTGCCGGTGGTGGACATTCCTGTCGTCAACGCGGTCTGATCAAAGGCCGTCAGCACGGCGCCGGGGATGAAAGAAACCAATTGTGCGTAATTCCGCTCGTTCAGGGCCAGATGCTGTACCTGCTGCGAATCGATGGTCCGCGAAATCTCACCGGAGATGGTGTTGACGGTTTCGCCCGTCGTGGTCACTTCCACTTTTTCCGAGATGTCGCCGATTTGCAGAGTCAGGTCCACCGTGACGCGCCCACCGGCCGGCAGATCGTTGCCATCCTTGGTCAGCGTCTTGAAGCCTTTTACCTCGACGGTCACCGCGTAAAGGCCGGCCGCTAACTCCGGAGCCACGTAGAATCCCCGGTCGTCGGTCTTGGCGGTGCGACTCAGCCGTGTATCCTGATTGGTGATGGTGACTTTAGCGTTGATTACCGCGGCGCCCGATTGATCGATAACAGTGCCGGAGATTCGCCCATAGATGTCCTGGGCCCCAGCCAATTCTACGGACATAGCCAATAACCATGTCGCGGCGAGAAACATCAGGGTCCGGTGCACCATCTTCACAGAACGCGCGCTGCAGGATAGCGGGGAACGATAGGCCTGTCTCATCTTGGAGGCTCCTCTATTATTTAGTTGTCTGATCGCAGTTTTTGGAATGTGGTCCGTTCAAGCCGGTAGCCATCAGCAGCGGTGACCCATCCACGAACCCGGTAAAACACCACACTCTTTAGTCCAATGAGTAAACCGCGTTATTCTCGCATAAGGAAGTTACTAACGGTGAATTAACAGTTAGAATCCTGGGCGCGGCAGCTATAAAATGGAGGCCCTTCGGGAGTCAGGAGTGCCGCCGGCATCTCTTATTCGCCCGCCGGCCGCTGGCAAGGACAAGACAAGAAACCGGCTTCTAACAGAGTTTTTCTGCCTAACTGCAAGAGGCGCAAGGGGTTTCGTGTCGTTCAGCCTTCGCCGAATTGGGTTATACTTCCCTTGGCAAATCTGTGGATTGAGAGTCGAAAGACCATTTCTGAAGGGACAAGTGCTTGCAATCCGCGACCAACAAATTTGAAGCCGAGCGGGCCGAATTAGAGTCGGTTTTAACGTCCGGGGTGCTTGGGCGAACGAACAACCTTGTTCGACTCCTGAGCTTTGTGTGCGAAAAGTACTTCGAGGGAGCGATCGACGAAGTCAAGGAGTACAGCATTGCCGTTCAGGCCCTGGGGCGGTCGGAGGATTTTGATCCGCAGGTGGATACGATCGTGCGGGTCACGGCGCATGCCCTTCGCAAGAGACTGGAAGACTACTATCGCAGCGCCGGAGCGGGACACGCGGTCCATATTTGCCTGCCCTCGGGACACTACACGCCCAAATTCCTTCATAAGAGCGAGATGGATTCACCGGTCCTAGTAGATCCCAATAACGGTCATGCCGACCAGTCTCTGGATGGCGCTCCGCTACAGGGGAACGGTTTCGCCCAGCCGGCGTCAGGCGACCAGGCGACACCCCTGGCGACACGCGTTCCGGAAAGCGGCGGAACACACCAAGGCAAATCCGGAAGGGCCCTCAAGTTGTCGGCGGGGATTTTGAAAGTGTCTACCGTCATTGCGGTTTCCGCCTGCGTGCTGACCGCTCTTGCGTGGTATAGATCGAAGCGTACGGTAGACAGTGAAAGTCGGGCGCAAACCCAGGCTGCAATTGCTCCAGCCTCGCTTTCCGGAAAGGCCTTGCGCGCCATGGCCGGGAACGATCGCGCGTCCTATGTGGACCGCAGCGGGTTTACATGGGAGAAGGACCGGTTCTGCTCCGGAGGAAGTTCGTTCTCTGTGGCCGGTCACGCAATCCAGGGGACAGAAGATGCCCAACTCTTCTCTACCGGGAGGCACGGCGCCTTTCATTGCAATTATCCGATGCCGCCCGGAACGTACGAAGTCCATCTTTTGTTCGCAGAAACGTCTGGGTTTCCTGACGGCAGCCGCGCAGTGACCTTTTCCATCAATGGCGGACCGGTCAACAACGTGGATGTGGTGGACGATGCTGGTGGAAACGATATTGCAACTACAAAAGTGTACCTTGACGTCAGTCCCCAGAGCGATGGAATGATTCATCTGGACTTCGGTACGGCCGAATCGTTCTTGAATGCCGTTGAAATCCTGCCCGGCACGCCCCATCGCATGCTTCCCATCCGGGTCACCGCCGGACCTTCGCTTTACGGGGATGCCAACGGGAATGTGTGGGTGCCGGACCGCTACTTTTTCGGCGGCCGCGTCACTCGCTTTGCGGGCGATCTATCGAAAATCCCCGATGGCGGTATTTACGACTGGCATCGTTTTGGGCATTTCCATTATGTGGTCCCTGTCGCCACCGGCGGGAAATATACGCTCAAACTTTATTTTCTGGAGCACTGGTTCTCCGTTCAAAGCGGCGCGGCCGGCGGTGTGGGCAGCCGGGTGTTCGACGTTTCCTGCAACGGCTCCGTAATCTTGAAGAAATTTGATATTTTCCAGGAAGCCGGCACCGGGCCTTTGGTGAAGACCTTCCCGCATATTGAACCCACCGCTCAGGGCAAACTCGAGATCTATTTCACTCCCGCGACGAACTACCCCTCCCTCAGCGCCATTGAAGTCATTCCCGAATAGTACCTGCCACTTTCCGATTTCCGCGGCCAACGAGACCACGCAGGATTTTTGCCGGGCATGTAGAATTGGTTCCCGCGAATCTGGCACGTTCGTGGAAAACAACAGCTCCAAAAGAACGGAGTGCTGTACCATGAGGGCTCGCGAAAGCGCGGTTCCTGGTCCATAAACGAATTCCTTTAAAGGGAGGACATGACAAAATGGCCGGCGATGCAATGGGAAGGCGTGATTTTGTGAAGAACGCCGCATTAGGAACGGCGGCCCTGCTGATTCATCCAACGTCTCGGGCGCTGGGAGCAAGTGACCGTGTGCGCGTGGGGATGATCGGCGTCGGCGGGCGCGGACAGGAGCTTCTCAAGCAGGTGCTGGCAATTCCCAACGCTCAACTTGTGGCGATCGCTGATATCTACTCGCGCCGCCGCGACGAAGCCATACGGCTGGCGCCGGGAATACAGACGCTGGATGATCACCGCCGCCTTCTCGACATGAAGGATATTGACGCGGTGATCGTCGCCAGCCCGCTCCATCTCCACGCACCGCACTTTCTCGACACGCTGGCGGCGAGCAAGGACCTGTACATCGAAAAGACCTTGACCTGGTCGATTCCTGAGGCGGAGCAGTGCCTCGCGGCAGCAAAAAAATCCGATCGCGTTGTGCAGGTTGGACTGCAGCATGAAAGCTCCGGCGCCCTGGCTGATACCAGGAAATGGATCAAGCAGGGGATCGCGGGCAAGATTACCCAGGTCGAATCCTGGATGAGCCGCAACACTCCCCACGGAGTCGGCCAATGGGTGCGCCCAGTCCAGCCGGATTGCAGCGCACAAAACGTAAGCTGGGGCGCATTTCTCAGCGACCGTGCCGTGCGCCCGTTTGATGGGTACAAGTTTATGAACTGGCGCCTGTTTTGGGAATTCTCCGGCGGGAACGTCACGGAAAACATGGTGCACCAGAGCGCGTGGATAATGACAGCGCTCGATCTGCCACTGCCGGAAGCCGCGTACATGTCGGGCGGCGTGTTTTCAGAAAAAGACGGCCGCGAAGTTCCGGACACTATCGCCGTGACGCTCGACTTCCCCAACGATCTGACTGTCACCTGGCGTTCTACTTTCAACAACAGCCACTACGGCCTGGGTGAACATTTCCTGGGCAGCGACGGGACCATCGAACACCTCACTGGCGTCACCGACATGGTGACCGGCCACTCGGCGTCTTCACTTCATTACTATCCCGAAAAGGTGAATCGGCGCGGTGAAGCTGCGCTCGCCGGCGAGACCCCGGACCAGAATCACATGGCCAATTTCATAGACTGTGTGCGCTCGCGCAAACAACCGAACGCGCCGGTGGAGATTGGCTACCGCTCGGCTATCGCCGGGCATATGGCTAATATGGCGTATCGTCAGAAACGGCGCGTGACTCTGGAGATGGCCAAAACGGCAGTCCCGGTCTGAGGCAGGTCGGGCACAATTGCCGGAATTGGGCGACAGGGCCGCAGCCTGCGGCAACTCTCAGGATGGAACTCTCGGGGTTGCAGATTGGGCCATGAGCGAGTTCGCCGAGCCGTCCTGCAGCCAGGTCCTTATTAGTTGTCTGACCTTACCGCCCTCTATGGTCAGGCGGACTGCATTGAGCACCGTGAGCGTCATGTTTTGCTCGTTGCCATAAAAAGCCACCCAATAAGGAACGAAGAACTCCGGTTGGACTAATTCAGCAGTGATGACCGGCCTGACAAGGCGGAAGAATCCGGTGGAGAATATCAACCGCCGGATTTTTCCGATCGCGAGCGTGGCGGCTTCGCTCTGTACGAGTCCAGCGGGCAGAAAATTGCGTGTTTCAATCTCCACAAAGTCTTCTTGCGGAGGCGGACACGCAAATTCATATGGATCGAGCGTTCCAGCAGTCGCGTCCACCGCCCAATACCGGCTGCTCTGGCGGCCGCGGTCTTCGATGACGATCCTGTATAACCGGTACGGAACGTAAATATCCGTGACAACCAGGGGCTTGCCCTTTGTCCAGCGCTGGAGAACTCCGCGAGCTCCGGCGGGCGCCAGCGTGCTAACTGCTGACTGGTACGCAATTCTCGGCCGAAGGCTGTGGATGGTCATAAAGCTAGCGGAAGTAGATCCATAATCCCACTACTGTCAGCGCCAACAGCAAGCTGAACGCAACGTTGATGCGATGCTCCCTGGTGGTTTCCGCGGACGGCTTATAGGCCGGCTGCGTGCCCAATGCGCCAGCCGGTTGAAGATCGAGCCTTTCCGTCACCGTGGCAAACGTCAGGCCTGCCAGTTTCTTTCGGTCAGGCGCCGGAGTTGCCAGACTGACCGCCATTAGCACCGCGGAGCACACCACGAACATGAAGATCGCATAATGGAGGAAGTTCATGTTGACCAGCCACGCCGCGGCCGGCGAGGTGAAGTAGTGTCCGCCGGCGGCGTTTTGTTTTAACTCCATCCCAAAGCGGACGGCGCCAAGGCCAAAGCCGGTCAGCAGCGATGCGAGCGCCCCTGTTCCATTTAACCGCGGCCAGAGAATGCCAAAAATGAAACAAGCGGCAATGGGAGGACTGATGTAGGCCTGCACACTCTGCAAGTAGATGTAAAGCTGGCCGTTGATGAGGTGAATGAAAGGGACCCAGAGCAGGCCAAGCAGGACCATGCCGGCAGTGGCAAAGCGGCCAAAATTGACGAGACTTTTTTCAGACGCAGCAGGACGATACTTCTTGTAGAAATCCAGGGTCACCAGCGTGGACGCCGAGTTGAATACGGAGCTCATCGCTCCCATCAAAGCTGCCAGGAGAGCGGCAATCATCAGTCCGACCAACCCGCTCGGCAGGAGGTTCACAATCAGCGTGGGATAGGCGATGTCGCCGTTCAGGACCTGGCCGTCCGCCCCGAATTTGAACAGATCACGGTAGAGCGCCAACGCAATCAGGCCGGGCAGAACAAGAATGAAGACCGGCAATATCTTCAGGAAGCCGGCGAATATTGTGGCGGCTTTTGCGTGCCCCTCGCTCTTGGCGGAGAGCACCCGCTGGACCATCACCTGGTCGGTACACCAATACCAGATCCCCAGAATCGGGGCGCCGAAGAATATTCCCGTCCACGGAAAAGCAGAGTCACTGGCCGGCTTGATCATGTGAAAGTAATCCGGAGGCAGGGCGGCGCGCAACCCGGCAACTCCGCCGGCTTCATGTAATCCAAGGACTGTCAGCACGATGGCCCCGAAGACCAGAATGAGCGTCTGCACCAGGTCGGTATAGATCACCGCCGCCAACCCGCCGGCTATGGTATAAATCCCGGTCGCCAGCACAAGGATGACCGCGGTGGTCATGGGACTCCATCCCACGACGCGTTCCAGCACGACCGCAGCCGCATACAAATGCACCGAAATTTTTGTAAAGATGTACGCGATAACCGAGATGCTCGCCAGATACGTTGCGCAGGAGCGGTTGAAACGCCGCTCCAGAAATTCCGGCATGGTAAAAACATTGGAGCGAAGATAGAACGGCACGAATACCCAGCCCAGGATCAGCAACATGAAGCAAGCCAGCCATTCGAAGTGTCCGACGGCAAGCCCGGAGGACGCCCCGGAACCCGCAAGCCCGATGAAATGCTCCGTGGAGATGTTGGAAACGAATAGCGACGCGCCAATCGCAAACCATCCAACGTTACGGCCGGCGAGGAAGTAATCCTTGGAGGTGCGTTCCCGGCGCGAAAAATAGAATCCAATGGCGAACACGATGCAGAAATAGAGGCCGATGACCACGATGTCGCCGGTGGAAAGGACTTTGTGGGTTAGGTGAATTGAGTTCATGAGGTGACCAGTGAAGGCGAAGCATACGAGACTCAATGGCCCTTGTCAATCGCGTAGCGGCGCAGGCCTGGACTTCCGGCGATCCTCTTTCCCTGTGACTTGGGAGTGATTATTTTCCAGGAGGTAAGGGGCGGGCGATTGATATGCCGCCGCCTTGCACGTCTTGTACTATGGTTCGGGGTGAAACCGACCGCATGATTGAAAAACTCCATAAGCTGCGGCAACACCTTCTAACGGGTGTTTCATACGCGATACCCTTCATTGCCTGCGGGGGCATCCTGATCGCCACGGCCATTGCCTTTGCGCCCATGACGTCTACTGGGCCGGACTTTTCCCACTCCCCTACCCTCAAGCTTATTCTGGATATCGGCTCCACTTCCTTTTCACTGATGCTGTCGGTGCTCGCCGGCTACATTGCCTATTCCATAGCCGGAAGACCGGGGCTGGTGCCGGGTTTCGTCGGAGGCTATCTGTCCGGCCACCTCGGCGACTACCTTGCGGTTCCGAATCCCAAGGTCAGCGCGGGTTTCCTGGGCGCCTTGCTGGCGGGATTGCTGGCAGGATACATCGTTCAGGGCATCAAGAAGATTCCCGTCCCTGTCTACATTCGGCCGATCATGCCGATTCTGATCATCCCCATTCTGTCATCAGCGGCCATTGGGATCATCATGCTGAAGGTACTTGGCATCCCCATCGCGAACCTGATGCTCGCTGCCACCGCGATGCTCCAGAGCATGAACACCGGCAGCAGTGTCCTGCTCGCGCTGGTTCTGGGCGCCATGATCGCCTTCGACATGGGTGGACCGATCAACAAGACCGCGTTTTTCTTCGGCGCCGGCATGATCGCGCAGGGCGACTTCCGCATCATGGGAGCGTGTGCCGCTGCCATCTGCACTCCTCCCCTGGGACTCGGCCTGGCAACTTTTGTGCGCCGGAAACTCTGGACCGAAGAGGAGCGGGAAGCCGGGTCCGCCGCGCTGGCCATGGGACTGATCGGCATCACTGAGGGCGCCATACCTTTTGCCGCCGCTGACCCCATTCGTGTCATTCCCTGTATCGTGCTCGGCTCCATGGTCGCTTCCGTGATTGCGATGATCGGCGGAGTCGGAGACCATGCCCCTCATGGGGGCCCTATCGTGCTGCCGGTAGTAGACCATCGGCTCGCTTATGTAGCGGCAATCCTTGCGGGAACGCTCGTAACCGCCGTGTGCATGACTGTAGTCAGGGGTTTCTCAAAGCCGAAAGCGGCTACAACATAAAGGAGATCGAATGAAGATTGTCGCGGTTACCGCATGTCCCACCGGCATCGCGCATACTTACATGGCCGCTGCGCGGCTCGAGAAAACCGCCAAGGACATGGGGCACGAGATCAAAGTGGAAACTCAGGGGGCACTGGGCATTGAGAATCCATTGTCTGAAAGCGACATTGCTGAGGCGCACGCTGCAATCTTCGCCGTAGATATCAACGTAGAAGGTCGCGAGCGCTTCAAGGACTTGAAAGTAATCGAGGTCCCATTACGGGATGCGATCAAGAATACCCGGGCTATTTTCGACAAACTCGGAAACTGAAATTGCGATGCACAACGTGAGTATGGCCTTAGAGTTCACATTCTCCTGTCCGTTGCGCCATGGCTTGCACGCCAGGCCCGCCAGCCAGATGGCCAACCTGGCCAGCGGGTTTCTTTCCAACTGCGCTCTCACCAACTTGCGTAGCGGCTCAACCGCCAATCTCAAGAGCGTGCTTTCAATCATTGCCGCTGACATCAGATTCAATGACGAATGCAATGTTCATGTAAGTGGCGCCGACGAAACCATGGCCCGTTCCGTGCTCCAGCGTTTCGCTGTCCACGAGCTTCCCCGTTGCGACGCTCCGCTTCAGGACCTGCTGCGTGGCCAGCCTTCCAGGAACGTGCCCCGGCCGCTGCGCTCCGCCGGGGTGGAGATCTGTGCCGGCACTCCCGTCAGCCGCGGCATCGCCGAAGGCGCTGTGGTGATGTTTGGAGGCCTTGCCATCCCCGCCGAATTGAGCAGTGAATCCCCTGCTGATCAGGGCACGGAACAGCAACGGGTAGGCCGCGCTCTGGCCGCGGTCAGGGAGCGCATCCATGGCATGCTCGAGCGCCGAACCTCCGCCACGGAAATCGGGGTGTTGCAGGCGCATCTGGCCATCCTTGGGGATATTTCGCTTGCGAGCAGCATCATGGAACGAATCACGCAGGGCCGCTCGGCGGGCCAGGCAATCGTGGAAGCAAGCCAGTTTTTCGGCGAGACGCTCCGCCGGTCGGACAACCTTTATATTCGCGAGCGCGCGCTGGACATCCAGGAGATCTGCTTCGAGTTACTGGAAGAAATATACGGCGCGAAACGGCCATCTCGTGTTCAGCTCAATGGACCCTCGGTTCTGGTTGCCGACAATCTGCCGCCGCAACAGTTGCTTTCGCTTGACCGAACATTGCTCAAGGGCCTGGTCCTGAAAACGGCGGGGATTACCTCGCACACGGTGATCCTGGCGCGGTCTCTGGGAATACCGACTCTGGTCGGAGTCCAGGAACCAACGAGTGTCCTCGAAGCGGGCGAGCACGTAATTATTGATGCGGACCGGGGGTTCCTGATTCGGCGCTCCAGGCTTGCGGTCAGAAAGTTCTATCAGCTTCAGAGCAGAGCATCGCGAAGGCGGGAAGTCACGCTGGCGAGCTACGCAAACAAACCGGCCGTTACCACCGACGGCCACGCCATCGAAGTTGCCGCAAATATTGCTTCGGCGGACGAGTTGAGCGCGACTTTCGGCAATGGCGCGGACGGAATCGGACTATTCCGCACGGAAATGCTTTTCCTGGACCGCGAGACTGCCCCATCAGAGCAAGAGCAGTTTGAAGTTTATGCGGAGATCGTCCGCGCCGCTCAGGAGAAGCCGGTAATCATCCGAACTCTCGATGTCGGCGGCGACAAACAGGTGGGATACCTGAATCTTCCGGCCGAGAGCAATCCATTTCTAGGATATCGCGGAGTGCGCGTTTACCCGGACCATCTGAAGCTGGTCCGGACGCAGCTTCGCGCCATTGTCCGAGCGTCGGCAGGCGGGCGCGTCCAGATGATGATTCCGATGGTCTCTTCTCTCGAAGAAGTGCGCTGGATGAAGAAGGAACTCGCGCTGGTGCGAGACGAATTGACGCGCGAGGGCATTGCGTATGATCCGGCGATGCCTCTGGGCGCCATGATCGAAGTGCCTTCCGTGGCCTTCATTCTCGATCAACTCTCCAGCGAGCTGGACTTCTTCAGCATCGGCACCAACGATCTGAACCAGTATTTCCTGGCGGTGGACCGGGGTAATCCCAGTGTCGCCGCCCTTTCGGACGTACGGCGGCCTTCGTTTCTCAGGTTCCTAAAACACATTGTTGACGAAGTACATCGCGCGGGAAAATGGGTTGGCATGTGCGGCGAGATGGCCGGCGAACTGCGCTATCTGCCGCTCCTGCTGGGTCTGGGCCTGGATGAGATCAGCGCCGCGGGGCCCGATATTCCTCTCATCAAGGAACGCATATCACGGCTTTCCGCGGTCGAATGCCGGAAGCTGCTTGCGCGGGCCCTTGAGTGCCGGGAAGTGTCCGAAGTCGATGCCCTGCTGAACTCCTGCGAACCAACCGGTTCGCGGCACACTCTCTTCGATCGTGAACTGGTCCTCCTGCGGAGCGAAAGCGAAAGCAAAGAAGAGGCCATCCGCGAAGTTGTTGACGCATTTTACGTGGAGGGGCGCACCGATGATCCCGATCGTCTCGAGCAGGACATCTGGGCCCGTGAAGAGCTGTATTCAACCGGCCTGGGGCACGGATTTGCAATTCCCCATGCCAAGACCAGCGCCGTGAATGCCAGCTCGGTTGGCGTATTGAAGCTGAAGAAACCCGTGGAGTGGGGATCACTGGATGGTCTGCCTGTCGAAATAGTGATTCTGCTCGCCGCGCGCGAGTCCGATCCCGGCGGTGCGCAGATGCAGGTGTTTTCACGGCTGGCGAGGAAGCTCATGGATGAGACGTTCCGCAGCCGCTTGTTGCAGGCCAGCGATCCGGGCGGGCTGATATCATTCTTTGCCGAAGAGCTGGAAGTCACGGTCTGATCTGTTGCGCCGGCCCGCGGACGCGCGCGACAGCCAGATTCAAACATTGCTGGAGAGGGGCCTATGCTGCGACTGTCGAAACATTTGTGTCTACTGATGATCTGCCTGGCTGTTCCTGCTTGTCCGCAGAATCAAAAACGCCAATCACCGGCCAAAGCAAAGGTCGCGTCTTCGGCCTCCGACCTGATGAAGCAGCCGACTCTCTACGTGGTCGGCTATGCCCATCTTGATACCGAGTGGCGATGGGAGTACCCCCAGGTGATTCAGGAGTACCTCTCCAAGACCATGCGCAGCAACTTTGCGCTGTTTCAACGGTACCCGCATTACATTTTCAATTTCAGCGGCGCCAATCGTTACCGCTTGATGAAGGAATACTATCCCGCGGACTACCAGCAGTTGAAACAGTACGTAGCGGCCGGACGCTGGTTCCCTGCCGGGTCTTCGATCGAAGAGAGCGACGTGAATTCACCGTCCGCGGAGTCGATCTTCCGGCAGGTCCTCTATGGCAATGAATATTTTCGTCACGACTTCGGAAAGGCCAGCGCCGAATACATGCTGCCCGACTGTTTTGGTTTCCCCGCTTCCCTGCCGAGCATTCTGGCGCATTCAGGGATCAAAGGCTTTTCCACGCAAAAGCTGACTTGGGGATCATCGGCGCCCGCAGGCGGTCCTGATTCGCCGGAGCGCACGCCCGTTGGCACGCCTTTCAACGTGGGAATATGGGACGGCCCCGATGGCCGGAGTGTCGTTGCCGCATTTAATCCCGGAAGTTACAGCGCGGACATCACCACGGACTTAAGCAAGCCGCTGCCCGCGCTGCCGGATTCTTCAACGGGACCGCAAGACCAGCAACAGCGCGACTTCCGGAGATATCAGGGTGATTGGGCAGCGCGCGTTCAGCGCAATGGACAAGTGAGCGGACTGTTCACTGAATATCATTATTATGGGACCGGCGATATCGGTGGCGCGCCGCGCGAATCATCGGTGAAGCTTCTGGAAGCCATCATTAACAAGAAGCCGGCGACCCTTCCCGCAGCGCGCTTTAGCCAGCAGCAACAACCTCCGGCCGGCCTTGTTGGTCCGGTGCCGGTTGGCGATGGTCCGGTGCATGTGGTTTCCGCCGCCGCCGACCAGATGTTTCTCGATATAAAGCCCGGCCAGACTGCGCGACTGCCGCACTACAAAGGCGAACTGGAGTTGACCAACCACTCTGCCGGGTCGCTGTCGTCGGAGGCGTATCAGAAGCGCTGGAACCGGAAGAACGAGTTGCTGGCCGATGCCGCCGAAAAAAGTTCGGTCATGGCCGAATGGCTCGGCGGACGTCCTTATCCGCTGCAGCGCCTCAACGATGCCTGGATGCTCGTTCTAGGCGGACAGTTTCATGACATCATGGCGGGCACCGCGACCGCGCAGTCCTACAACTACGCGTGGAATGACGATGTTATCGCTCTGAACCAGTTCGCCGGCGTCCTCAAAAGCGCGACGGCTGCGGTCGCCTCCGGCCTTGATACACAGGCGCAGGGCACTCCCATAGTTGTTTACAATCCGCTCAATATTGCTCGCGAAGACGTGGTGGAAGCCGCAGTATATCTTCCCAATGCCGCGGGCGGCGCGCGGGTCTCCGGCCCTGATGGAAAAGAGGTGCCGGCACAGGTCGCGGGCAACAAGGTCCTTTTTCTGGCAAGGGCCCCGTCGGTTGGCTACACGGTCTATGACATTCAACCCACCACCAGTGCAGCGTCCATTTCGGAACTGAAAGTTTCCGAATCTTCTCTGGAAAATTCGCGTTACAAGATCACTGTGGACCAGAATGGCGACGTGAGCAGCATCTTTGACAAGTCGATCAGCAAGGAATTGCTCGCGGCCCCGTTGCGTCTGGCCCTGCAGACTGAGAGACCCCACGATTGGCCCGCCTGGAACATGGATTGGGAAGACCAGAAGAAGCCGCCACGAGGCTACGTACAGGGACCGGCGAAGGTACACATCGTGGAAAATGGCCCGGTGCGCGTCGCACTGCAAATTGAACGCGAGACCGAAGACTCAAAATTCGTTCAGACCATCCGCTTGTCCGCCGGCGACGCCGGCAACCGCGTGGAATTCCTGAATGCCGTTGACTGGAAGACCAGGGAAGACGCGCTCAAAGCGGTTTTCCCCTTGACTACGACCAATCCTCAGGCCACCTACAACTGGGACGTAGGCACGATTCAGCGGGGCAACAACGACGAAAAGAAATTTGAGGTCGCCTCTCATCAGTGGTTCGATCTGACCGATAAGGGCGGCGACTTTGGCGTTACCGTCCTCTCCGATTGCAAATATGGTTCCGACAAACCGGACGACAACACCCTGCGCCTCACCCTTATATATACTCCCGGCCTGGGTACGGGAAACGGCCGGGCCTACAGTGACCAGCTGACGCAAGACTGGGGCCACCACGAATTTATCTACGGACTGGCGGGCCATGCAGGCGATTGGCGTCAGGCGCAGACCGACTGGCAGGCGTACCGTCTCAACCAGCCTCTGATTGCTTTCGCAAGTACCAAGCATGAGGGCGCGCTGGGGAAAGAACTCTCTCTGCTGAAAGTCAGCAACAGCCGGGTGCGTTTGCTGGCGCTTAAGAGAGCCGAGCAGGGCGACGAGATCATTGTTCGACTCGTTGAGGTTGATGGCCGGGCGGCGCCGGATGTGCATCTCACATTTGCGGCCCCGGTGGTCAGCGCGCGTGAAGTGAATGGCCAGGAAATGTCCGTAGGCGCGGCCAGAACGGCCAAAGGAGGGTTGGTGGCCTCCTTCACGCCCTATCAGCTCCACACGTTTGCCTTGAAACTTGGTCCGGCCGCGAAAAAAGTTCCCGCACCGCAATCGCATCCCTTGACGCTGACCTACGATACCTCCGTTGCAAGTTTTGAAGATAAGCCTTCAGGTGGCTGTTTCGATTGCCTTCTGGACGAACCGACCGCCCCGCAAGGTAAAGCATTACCCGCGGAGATGCTGCCAACCGCAATCGAATATGCCGGCATTCGTTTCCATCTTGCCGCTGCCGGTAAGCCGAACGCCGTCAGTGCCCAGGGCCAGACCATCACGCTGCCGGTGGGAAAGTTCGCCCGGCTCTACCTGCTGGCCGCTGCCATCGGCGATCAAAAGGGCACTTTCATTCTCGGCGGCCGGCCCGTGGAGCTGACCATCCAGGACTGGACGGGCAAAATCGGCCAGTGGGACACCCGATCCTGGAGCACGCGTCAGGAACCGATACCGTTGCGTCCGGGGGCTCCTGCTCCTCCCCCCGGCGCTCCACCGAGAATGCGGACGATCATGGATTTCAGCGGCAAGATCACGCCTGGCTTCATCAAGCGTGACGACGTTGCGTGGTTTGCGTCGCACGTGCACGGACCCGACGGCAATTTCGAAGCCTACACCTACTCGTACCTGTTTGCCTATCCGATTGATTTGCCCGCCAACGCCAGAACTTTGACGTTGCCCGACAATCCGAGAATCCGCATTCTGGCCATCACCGCAACCAACGAAGCCGGAGAAGTGCGACCCGTACAGCCGCTGTATGACACTCTGAACCAAGCGCAATAAATAAATGATTGCAGGCAAAACGCGACGGCGAAAGCCGCGCTATCGCGGCTTCGCAATCACGTTCACTTCGCTGAAAAAAGTATTTCCCCACGGATCGTCGTATTCCGTGGGAATGGAATCAAACAGCAGGTAACGGAACTTCCCGAGCACGCCGCCGGCATCCGTAATGCTCACGCCGTACTGGCCTCCGCTCTCTCCGTCCGCCGGGTGGGTATCAACGGTGGCAATCAATTTCCAGCCGCAGGTTGCCGGGTCCGTATGACTGTCGGGTGCTGGATTGAACCTGGGATCTTCGCCGTCGCTGGCAAACAGGTTGTAGACCTGGGGCCCGCGCGTGTCCGCATGCCATGAATAGGTGTTGACTTGCGCGATATCAATGGGAACGCCCAGGTCCAGCAGGAACCGTCCGCCATCACTGCCTGCGCCAAAAAAGAAATTGGACGACGGGTCGTCCTCATCCTCGGGCAGAACACCGTCGGTCAGCGCTTTCAAACCTCCGCTGCCTGGGTCTGCGATGCCCACCACCACCTTCAATTTCGCTCCGGCCGCTGCGTTGTCTTTGACCGGGGACGGCACGTTCTTGAATTTAAATGCTGTGGTAGCCGCGCTTCCGGTATTGTGATCAATCGTAGTTTTCACCTGGGAGGCCGCAATCGCGGTGCAGCCCGCAAGTACCAACAGCGAAAATCCCAAACGGATGAATTGCATTCTCAGCAGAATCCTCCTTCAGCATCGGCGTACAGGCAATTTGAGCATAGGTGCAGGGACCCCGCAATCTCTTACTGCGCGCCAGGCTGGCTGAGGCCGGCCAACAGGAAAGCAAATCTTGAAAATAAATTTTTCAAATAAGTCCCGGAGATGATACAAAGTTGAATCTGCAAGGTCGTAGAGGAAAGCAAACGGGCTTGCTGCGGACTAGTAGTCCTTAAGGAGTTCACAGAGACCAGGATGGGTTCCCACTCCTGCCGTCTCTTCAGGGCTCTTGCGAAACGCCCCAAGCCTTCAAAAACCAAGCCTCTACCAAGGAAGGAAACATGCCGGCACAGAGCAATCACAACACCGCGAACTATGTTCGCAGATCGATCCAGATGTTCCTGTCATTCTTACTCCTGCTGCCAGGCCTGCTGTTCGCCCAGACGGACTCAGGCCGGGTGCGCGGCACGGTGACCGATCCGCAAGGCGCCATACTTTCAGGAGCAACCGTCACCCTTACTAATCCGGACACGGCCCGCGTGCAGACCGCCACGACCAACGCGCAGGGTGCCTACGATTTCGACGTAGTGCAGCGCGGCCACTACAAAGCGGCAGTCCAGCAGGCTGGATTCAAGGCGGCCACCGCCGAATTTACGCTGGAAGTGTCCCAGGTGAAGGAAGTAAATTTCCGCCTCGAAGTCGGTGCGGCGAGTGAAACCGTCGACGTCTCCGGGGCCGTACCGCTGATTGATACCGAAACTTCGTCTACGGGCGAGGTGATCCAGGGGCGGCAGGTGACGGAACTTCCTCTGAATGGCCGCAATTTCACCCAACTCGCTCTGCTCACGCCGGGGGTAACGCGCGGCGACTACGGTGACCAGGCGAGCGGCGTAGGCAATAACGTAGAGACCTTCCGCAACGGCGAAACCGGCGGGGCGGCGCTGTCAGTGAACGGTCTGCGGCCTCAAGCCAATAACTTTCTCCTGGACGGCGTGGACAACAATGAATCGCTGGTAAACAGCATCAACTTCTTCCCACCCGCGGAAGCCATCCAGGAATTTCGCATCAGCACGTCGGTTGCTCCGGCAGAGTTCGGACGCGCCGGCGGCGGAATTGTCCAGACTTCACTCAAATCAGGCACCAACGGGATCCACGGCTCGGCTTTCTGGTTCGTGCGTAATAGCGCATTTGACGGTAACAACTCATATTTCAACCCGGTCGGCACGCCCATAATTAAGGCGCCGTTCAAGCGCAACCAGTTTGGCGGAACGATCGGGATGCCTATACTCAAAAACAAGCTGTTCATTTTTGCCGATTACCAGGGCCTGCGGCAGGACCGTCCTTTGAACCCCGAGTTCGCTACTGTGCCCACCGACAAGATGCGCAATAACGGTGACTTTTCTGAACTGCTGGGAACGGGCCTTACCACCACTCCGGCGGCACTGACCGGTTGTGGTGCGGTCGTGCCGGTGAATGGCGCCATTTATAATCCGCTGACTTGTGCTCCATTCTCAGGAAACATGATTCCTTCTGGCCAGATCAACGCTGCAGGGCAGAAATATCTCAAAGCGTTTCCGGAACCCAACCTGCCGGGTATCCTCCATAACTTTCGGGCGCAACGGCGCGAGATCCGTCAGTTCAATGACTTCGACGGCAAGCTGGACTACAACATCACGAGCAAAGACACGGCTTTTGCCCGTTACAGCTATGGACAGGATGTATTTAACTTAACGCCCAGGCTTGGTACGCTTTCCTCCGGGTTCGGCTCCGGGGCCAATGACAATCACCCGCGAGGAGTGGCCGCAGGCGAGGTCCACAGTTTCGGCAGCAGCCTGGTGAACGACTTTCGATTCGGGTACTCGCGGCCGTTCTATGGCTTTATCAATCCTTTCAGCAATATTCCCCAGGCGCAGAATCTGGGTATTGTGAACGCCAACCGCTCGCCTCAACTTGGCGGCACTCCGCTCATCGGAGGGTTTAATACTGAGATCGAGTTCAGCGGCGATGGCGGTCCGTTCATCGTCCCGCAGTCAAGCTACCAGTACACAGACACGCTTTCCTGGGTACATGGAAACCATAGCTTCCGCTTTGGCGCCAACATCATCCGGCGCGACGTCAGCTTCTTTATCTCCGATTTCCGCGGCAAAGGGTTTTTCAATATAGGCCCCGGAACCGGGGATTTCACCGGCTACGAAGTGTCGGAGTTGCTGGCTGGTTTCATTGACAATTACTCCGTCTCGGTGCCGAATACCGTAGACACCAGAAGCTGGGAGACCGGCTACTTTGGCCAGGATGACTGGAGGGTCTCGCCACGTCTCACCTTCAATCTAGGCTTGCGCTACGATTTATATACTCCGCCTTACGAGCTGAACAATCGCTGGTCAAACTTTGACGTCACCACGGGCACACTCCGGCGCGCGGGCGTCAATGGCAATTCCCGCAGCCTGGTAAACACGGACAAGAAAAACTTTGCGCCACGTATCGGCTTCGCCTACGATCTGCGGGGCCATGGCAGTACCGTGCTACGCGGCGGGTACGGCATCTTCTATTTTCTCGATCGCGGAGGCGTGGGGAATCAGTTAAGCTCGAATCCTGATTTCAGCGGAGTAACCACTCTCACCGCCAGCACTGGAGCGCGCGTCACCTTGTCTGGCCAGGGGCCGGCCAACAACAACAATAATGCTCTCGCCACTCAGGCATTGCCCGTGCCCGTAGCTGGCGCAGTCAACGATGCGAATCCAACCAACACGTCCGTGATCGCGCTCTTTCCCAACAACCCAACCTCCACCATTCAACAGGTCAATTTGCAGATCGGGCAGGAACTCTGGCACAACACCGCGCTCAACGTCGCCTGGGTCGGCACCAAGGCAGACCATCTCATGACCTGGTTTAACTACACCAACCAGCAACTGGCTAGCAATTCCCTGCTGTTTCCCGGACGCGGACTGAACGTGACGGCCGGCGGCGCTTTTGGAACATCGCACTACAGCGGCTTGCAGACATCGTTGGTTCGGCGCTTCAGCCAGGGCTGGCAATATACCGTCGCGTATACCTGGTCGCACGCAACCGACAATTCCAACGGCGCGTTCAGCATCAACGGCAACAGCCCAATTTTCGTGGATTCCACCGGCCGCGTCCTGCTGAGCCAGAACAAGGGCAACTCCGATACCGACCAGCGCCATGCCTTCGTCGGTACGGTAATGTATGAGCTCCCGTTTGGCCGCGGAAAGCAGTGGGGATCGAATTGGTCCGGGGCCATGAATAATGCTCTTGGCGGTTGGCAGATCAACAACATCGTCTCGCTGGGAACAGGTACGCCGTTTGATATCACCATCAACGGAGTGCGTCCGGATATTCTCGGTGCGGTTTCCACCGGGTCTTCGCAACTGGTAATCAACGGGACGCAACCGCTCCGGCAATGGATCACCGCCGCACCGGGCGCTCTTGTCGCCCCCCCGACCAATGGCGCCGGCAAGTTTACTCGTCCCGGTACACTGGGACGCAACCACTTCTACGGGCCAGACTACGGAACTTGGGATGCCTCGCTGTTCAAAAACTTCAGTCTTACAGAACGGGTGAAGATGCAGTTCCGAGCGGAGGCGTTCAACCTCCTCAATCACCCGCAATACGTGAATCCCGATCCGAACTTGAACGACGGAAGTAACTTTGGCCGTATCAACAGCACACGGCAGTTCTCGGAACGGCAAATTCAGTTCGCATTCCGGTTCACTTTCTAGTGAATTGAAATGATCGGCACGGAGCGATGGTGATTCAAGGGTCATGCGGGGGCAAGCGCTGTTGGTTGAGTTACGCTGCGCTTGTCCTCGCATTTGTGTTGAGTGCAAGTGCTCAGCGGACTGCCGGAGCAACGCCGGTCGTCGGCAAGATCGAGCCTCCCAACTGGTGGATTGGCTTGCCGAATCCCATGCTGATGCTCACAGGTAAGAATCTGGAGTACGCCAGAGTTTCAACCACCGCCCCAGGCATCCGCATTCGCAAAACAATGCCGGGCCGCAACGGACACTACCTCTTCGTTTGGCTGGATGTCGCCAGGACTGCCGCCCCGGGACGTGTAGCTCTCCGGGTAACCACACCACACGGAGGCCGGACGGCCGACTGGAGACTGGAAAGACGAAATCCCGCGGCAGAAAAGGCCAGTGGAAATCAAGGCTTCAACGGTTTTGGTCCGGATGACGTGATCTACCTCATCATGCCGGACCGTTTTGCCGACGGCGATCCGGCAAACAATTTTCCTGCCTCGGGTACGTGTGACCGCGCCGACCCGCGCGCCTATCATGGAGGCGACCTGCGCGGCATTCAAGAGCATTTGCCGTATCTGACGGACCTGGGCGTAACCACGATCTGGATCACGCCCATTTACAACAACGACGACCACACCGGTCGCGACTATCACGGGTACGGAGCAACAGATTTATATGCGGTCGAAGAACATTTCGGCACACTGCATGAATATCGTTCGCTGGTGAAGGCGGCACATCAGTCGGGACTCAAGGTTGTACTGGACATCGTTCCCAACCACGTTGGCCCAACCAATCCCTGGGTGGCAGACCCGCCGACAACCCATTGGCTTCATGGGACCCGCGAGCATCACTTAACGTCAAATGCCGACTTTCAGGATCTCACTGATCCTCATGCCTCGCCGCGGGAATGGCGGAACGTGGTGGAGGGATGGTTTGTCGACGTGCTCCCGGATATGGGTACCGATGATCCAGTGACCTCGCAATTCCTCCGCCAGAACGCAATGTGGTGGGCGGAGACCGGCGCGCTCGATGGCTTTCGCCTCGACACGTTTCCCTACGTCGACCGCCAGTTCTGGCATGACTTCCAT
>DATMPO010000009.1:0-5444 GCA_035567035.1 Verrucomicrobiia bacterium
AGCCGCGGAAATAACGCTTTTGGCTTGTGCGATCCGCTCATCTGAAACTCCTCAGTAGCGATCCTGCAACTTGACTTTCACGACTGCCGAATATATGAACGGTGAAGTTCTTCACTCCATTTTGGGTTAGCGCCATGGCCCGGAACTTGAGGGCTCGAATGGTCCGGCGGCCTGTGATGGTCTTCTGAATCCACACTGAAAACGGGGTTTCATGGCGACTCAAGCTGCCGTACTCACACCCGGTGGCGCCGAATACGGAATCTGGCGAGTGATTATGGCCTCGTCCGTGGGCACCATGATCGAGTGGTACGACTTCTATATTTTCGGCAGCTTGGCGGTTTACCTTTCACCGAAGTTCTACCCTCCCGGAAATGACACCCTGGCCCTCATCGCCTATCTCTCCACCTTCGCCGTCGGCTTCATTGTCAGGCCATTCGGCGCGCTCTTCTTCGGGAGGATTGGCGACCTGGTAGGCCGCAAGTATGCGTTCCTCGTCACGCTGAGCATTATGGGCGGAGCGACTGCCCTCATTGGCTTGCTGCCAACATATAAGACTGCGGGATGGTTTGCTCCCATTGCCCTGCTTTTGATTCGCGTCCTGCAGGGCCTTGCGCTGGGCGGCGAATACGGCGGCGCTGCGGTTTACGTCGCCGAACATGTACCCGACAATAAGCGTGGCTTTTACACCAGTTTCATCCAGATCACCGCCTCACTTGGGTTTTTCGTCTCCATCCTCGTGGTCCTGGGCACGCAATCAGCCATGACCAAGGAACAACTTGCCGACTGGGGCTGGCGCGTTCCCTTCCTGCTGTCCGTTATCTTGGTCAGCATTTCCCTTTATATCCGCCTGAAGATGCGTGAATCCCCCATCTTTTCCCGCATCAAAGCGGCGGGCATGACGTCCGCAAAGCCGTTGACGGAAGCTTTCACCGTGTGGCCGAACCTGAAACGGGTATTGATCTCCTTGTTCGGCGCAACCGCCGGCCAGGGCGTGATCTGGTACACGGGTCAGTTCTACGCGTTGTTCTACCTTCAGGCGGTCCTGAAGATCAATGCACGGACTGGCTATATTATCGTGGCCATCGCTTTGCTCCTTGCCATGCCCTTCTTCACGCTTTTCGGCGCGCTCTCTGATCGCGTGGGCAGGAAGTGGCTGATGATGGCGGCCTGCCTTCTCTCCATCGTCTCCTATATCCCGATCTACAAGCAGATGCAAGCCGCCACGGGAAACAACGTTGTCACTGTGCGGTCGACCACCAACAAAGTCACCGGCGCCATTAGCCTCACTCCCATGACCATCGACGCAGCCGGCCAGCAAGTCCCCGCAAAGGAAGCGGCCAACCCAAACATCCCCTTGCTAGTTCTTCTGGTCTTCATCCAGGTGATGTTCGTCTGTATGATTTACGGGCCAATTGCCGCGTATCTCGTCGAGGCATTCCCTGCGAGAATTCGTTACACCTCGCTGTCCCTTCCCTATCACATTGGCAACGGCGTCTTTGGAGGTTTGTTGCCGCTGATTGGCCTGACGCTTTGCGCGCGTACGGGCAACATTTACGCTGGTCTGTACTATCCCGTGATCGTGGCCGCCATCACCTTGGTGACGGGAAGCCTGCTCCTGAAGGAAACGCACGGCACCCTGATCTGGGACGAGTACAACCAGGCCAAACAACCTTAACCCACCGCCGATTGACGGCACAACTCTCCTGGTAGCATGATTCTTGCCTTGGGTGAGGCAGGCGTTTGGCGGGATTCGACGTTTTCGCCTGCTTACCTTACGGCAGTGGCAGCTTTGGATCTTGCCAGGGAGTGAGTATCGTGGCAACCGTCGAAAAAAAGCACGCTGAGAAGAAGACCCAAACCAAGAAGCACGGCTTGACTGAAGCGCAGATCGCCGTGCACTGGAAGGAAGAAGCGTATCTTCGCCCGCCTGCCCGCTTCATCGCACAAGCGAACCTCAACGATCCGAGTATCGTCGACCGGTTTAGCGAGAAGAATTTCCCGGAATGCTTCCGCGAGTACGCGGAACTTTTGCACTGGGACCAATACTGGCACACCACTTTAGACAGCGATCATCCGCCATTCTGGAAGTGGTTCGTCGGCGGCAAACTGAATGCCTGCTACAACTGCGTGGACCGGCACCTGGCCAAGTACAAGAACAAGGCTGCGCTCATCTTCGTTCCCGAACCGGAAGACGAGCACCACGTGGTGATCACGTATCAGGAACTGTACCGGCGCGTGAATGAAGTCGCGGCGATATTGCGCGAATTTGCCGGCCTGCAGAAAGGCGACCGCGTCACCATCCACATGCCCATGATCCCGGAATTGCCCATCACTATGCTGGCCTGCGCGCGCCTGGGCGTAATCCATTCGGTGGTCTTCGGCGGCTTTTCTGGAGAAGCCTGCGGCCTGCGTGCCGCCGATTCTGGCAGCCGCGTACTCATCTACGTCGACGGTTACCACCGCAACGGCCGCTGGGTGGATCACAAAGCTAGCGCCGACCTCGCGGTGCAAACCGCCAAAAAAGAAGGCCAGCATATTGACAAAGTCGTGGTGTGGAAGCGCTATCCGCACCGCTATTCTTCCGATGCGCCGATGATCATGGAACGCGACTTTTTCATCAATGACCTGCTGAAAGACTTTTCCAATCGCGTTGTGGAACCCGTTTCCATGGACGCGGAAGATCCACTCTTCCTCATGTACACCAGCGGCACTACCGGCAAGCCCAAGGGCTGTCAACATCGCACCGGCGGCTATCTGGCATACGTCACCGGCACGGCAAAGTTCTACCAGGACATTCATCCCGAGGACGTTTATTGGTGCATGGCAGACATCGGCTGGATTACCGGCCACTCCTATATCGTCTACGGACCGCTGGCCCTGGCAGCCACCAGTGTGCTCTACGAAGGCGTGCCGCAATTCCCTGATGCCGGGCGGCCATGGCGCATTGCCGAGCGTCTGGATGTGAACATCTTTCACACCTCACCCACAGCGATTCGCATGCTGCGTAAGGCCGGAGCGGACGAACCGAAAAAGCACACCTACCGATTCAAGCACATGACCACGGTCGGCGAGCCCATCGAGCCGGAAGTGTGGCGCTGGTATTACGAGGTGGTTGGCAAGGGCGAAGCGGTCATCGTCGACACGTGGTGGCAAACTGAAACGGGCGGCTTCCTCTGCACCACCAAGCCGGCTCTTGATCCGATGAAACCGGGCAGCGCAGGTCCTGCTTGCCTGGGAATTTATCCGGTCATCTGGGACGAGGAGGGAAACGAGCTGGTCACCGCTGACCACGCCGCGGGCAACATCTGCATTCGCAATCCGTGGCCAGGAATCATGCAGACGATTTGGGGCGATCCGCACCGCTTCGTCAGCAACTACTACAAAAAATACAACAAAAATCCGCAGAGTAAGGACTGGCGCGACTGGCCTTACTACGCCGCCGATGGCGCCGTGCTTCCACCGGACGGTTATTATCGCATCCTTGGGCGCGTCGATGATGTCATCAACGTTGCCGGCCACCGCCTCGGCACGAAAGAACTGGAGTCGGCTTGCCTGACGATTCACGAAATTGCGGAAGCCGCTGTCGTTCCCGTCGTCGACGAAGTGAAGGGGCGGGTGCCGGAGATTTACATTTCACTGAAGCCGGGTGTTCTGCCGAAGAAAGCCATCCTGGAAAAGGTCACGTCAACCATTGAGACCATGATCGGCAAAATCGCGCGTCCGAAGCGCATCCACATCGTCCCCGATATGCCCAAAACGCGCTCCGGCAAGATCATGCGCCGCGTGCTCGCCGCTATCTCCAATCACATGGACACCGGCGACATCACCACGCTGGCCAATCCGGATATCGTCGAACAAGTGCGCCAGTTGGTTCAGGGCCGCGACATCCTGCCCCTGAACGAAGGCCCCGAAGACATAAAAATGTTCGGCGACGAACGCTAAATCAATCCGGCAGGTCGGCCCGCGACGAAGAATTCTTCCACCGTTTCAGACGGATGTCACTCGCATCACGAACTCGGATCAGAGTGTTTTGTGTGACCCTCAAAAATACTCTCGGTGTCGCGACCGCCAAGCAGTACGCGGACAATTTCAATCGCGTTTGTGACCACGTGGTAGAAAATGACGTAGCGGCCGAACGGAAAAACTTCGCATACCCGGAGCCAATTCTTCGCGGCGCCACACCGAACTGGCTGACTGCCCAGCACTTGCAGCATTTCGTAGCGTTTGTCGATAAACGCGTGTGTGTTTGCCACACTGTCATCAGCAATGTAGCTCTAATCTCGATCAAATTCGCTCTTGCGCGAGGGCTGACAAGGAATTGGGACCTTATTTCGCACTCTTCTTTAAGGTCCTCTGGCGAGCGGCACGTTTGATTTCTTGCAGCTATCAAGGCCTTCGCGTATGTCCTCACGCAGTTTCTGTAGTTCCAGGGCGGGGAACTCATCCGCTTGCTCCAGGAGGCGTAACTGCTCACGGACGACCTCGCTGGCAGAGCTACAAGAACCAGAGGCGATCTTTTCACGGATCATCTCTTCGAGGTGAGGGTCTACCACGGATCCATTTCACTCGGCGCTGGCCACCGCGCACTTGCTTTTCACGGGTCAGAATCACAGATCACGTTCGCTGCCGGCCCGCCGGCATGCCTGGTGTCACAAACCTGCCGAGGTGGGCGTATAACTGATGAAGAGAGCGGGAGGCGGCGGTGTTAGAGGGCGTAATTCAAGAGATTCAGGCGTCCAAACCAACTATGCAAGAGCCCGGCGCAACCTCCCGGTCGATTTCACCCCAGGCCTTCGATGAGCTCTTTCTGAGTACCTACCCAAGTATTGTCGGGATTTTGCGCCGCATGCTCGGCGACTGCGGCCGCGCGGAAGAGTTGGCCAACGAAGCGTTTCTGCGCCTGTATTCCACGGTGCTGCCACCCTCCGCCAGTCAGAATGTGCCCGGATGGCTTTACCGCACTGCTATGAATCTTGGCATCGACGCCCTTCGCGCCCGGACGCGCCATGACCGTCTGGAGCGGGAAGCAAGTGCCACTGCGGCTTCAAGTAGCCCGAACGACAACGGGTTGCAACTTCTGCTGCGCGCGGAAAAGCAACAGCGCGTCCGCGCCGTTCTGGCGAAGCTGAAACCGCAGTGGGCCCAACTGTTGGTGTTGCGCGCCGCCGGACATTCCTACCGGGAATTAGCGGAGGAGCTGGATCTGTCACCCGGATCCGTGGGAACAATGCTGATGCGAGCGGAAGCGTCCTTTGAAAAATGTTATCTCGAGCTTTTTGGGGAAAAAGAATCGGAGGCGTTATGAACTGCCCAACTGATGAAATCTTGCGTGCACGCGTGGACGAAGAACTGGCTCCGGCGGAAAGGGCTGCGGTAGACAAGCACATCGCGGAGTGTCCTGCCTGCCAGTCGCGCAGCAAGGCTGTGTCTGGGACCGCTGCGCG
>DATMPO010000010.1:0-15458 GCA_035567035.1 Verrucomicrobiia bacterium
CGGCATTGAAGTCCGGGTAATCCTCTGCACCTTGCGGCACTATACGAGGGAGCAAAGCCTGCAAACGGCGAGCCTGCTCGAGGCCTTTAACGGTACCAAGGTGGTCGCATTGGATATCGCCGGTGATGAAATTGCTCACCCGCTGGCGCCTCACAAGGCCGCCTACGACTACGCTCATGACCATGGTTTTTTCGTGACCGCCCACGCCGGAGAAGGCGCCGGCCCGGAGAGCGTCTGGGAAACGCTGCGTTTGCTCAAGCCTTCTCGTGTTGGCCACGGCGTACGCAGTTCGGAAGATCCCAAACTCGTCCAATGGCTGAAGCAGGAAAATATCCATCTGGAAGTCTGCCCCACCAGCAACGTGCAGACCAGTATTTGCGGGACCATCAAAGACCATCCCGTGGACCGGCTCTATCGTGAAGGCGTCTCGCTCGGCATCAACACCGATTGCCGGATGATCAGTGACACCAACCTGATGCGGGAGTACCGCCAACTGGAAGAAGCCTTTTCCTGGGGCCGGGACGACTTGTTGAAATGCAACCGAGAAGCCCTGCGCGCGGCGTTTGTGTCTGCCGAAGTCAAGCAACGGTTGGAGTCGCGTTTGACCCAAGCCTGGTCGCCTGTGGCCAGTCCTTCTCTAACCGGCTAGGGCTATCTGAGTATTCTGAAGGTCTATCCAAAACGCTGGGTGCAAGAAAAGACTAACTCGGTCATCCTGAGCACCGGACCCTCGGCTTTTGATCGATCCTCCCACAAAACTCCTGCAACCACCGTCTTCTTTCCTCCATCTAATAGTTGACAACAAGTCACTCAAGTATCATAATAAATCTGCGCCTGATGTTATTATATTGATTTTAAAGCACTTATATTAGAAGGGAGCACGACAATGGGCAAGATTATTGGAATTGACCTGGGGACCACGAACTCGGTCGTCGCGGTTATGGAGGGCGGCGAGCCCAAGGTCATTGAGAACGAAGAAGGCGGGCGCACCACGCCGTCGGTGGTTGCGTTCACCAAAGCGGGGGAGCGTCTGGTCGGCCAGGTGGCCAAGCGCCAGGCGATTACCAACCCGGAGAACACGATTTACTCCATCAAGCGCTTCATGGGTCGCCGGTATGACGAAGTCAACGAAGAAATGAAGATGGTGCCTTACAAAGTAGCGCGCCAGGGCGACAACGTATCGGTGATGGCCCAGGGCAAACAGTACACCCCGCCGGAGATTTCGGCGATGATTCTCCAGAAGCTCAAGAAAGCGGCGGAAAACTATCTGGGACAAACGGTGACCGAAGCGGTGATTACGGTCCCGGCGTATTTCAATGACTCGCAGCGCCAGGCGACGAAGGACGCCGGCAAGATTGCCGGTCTGGACGTAAAACGCATCGTCAACGAGCCCACCGCGGCCGCTCTGGCGTACGGACTGGACAAGAAGAAGGACGAAACCATCGCGGTCTATGACTTTGGCGGCGGCACGTTTGACGTCTCCATTCTGGAAGTCGGCGAAGGCGTGATCGAAGTCAAGTCCACCAACGGCGACACGCACCTGGGTGGTGACAACATTGACCAGCGCATCGTGGACTGGCTCGTGGATGAATTCAAGAAAGACGAAGGCCTGGACCTGCGTTCCAAGGGCAATGAAATGGCGCTGCAGCGTCTGCGCGATGCCGCGGAAAAAGCCAAGATCGAGCTCTCCACCACCATGGAAACCGAGATCAATCTGCCGTTCATCACGGCGGACGCCGGCGGTCCTAAACACCTGGTGAAGAAACTCACTCGGGCCAAACTGGAGCAGATGATTGAAGACATCATCCAGCGCTCGGTGAATCCCTGCAAACAGGCGCTGAAAGACGCAGGCGTGGAAGCCAAGGACATTGACGAAGTGGTATTGGTCGGCGGACAGACCCGCATGCCCCGGATTCAGGCCCTGGTGAAAGACCTGTTCGGCAAAGAGCCGCACAAGGGCGTTAATCCCGACGAAGTCGTTGCGATCGGCGCCGCGGTACAGGCCGGCGTGCTGGCGGGCGACGTGAAAGACCTGCTGCTGCTGGACGTGACTCCGCTGACTCTGGCGATTGAAACGCTGGGCGGCGTGGCCACTCCGATGATCCCGCGCAACACCACCATCCCGACGCGCAAGACGGAGACTTTCTCCACCGCGGCGGACAGCCAGACTTCGGTTGAAGTCCACGTGTTGCAGGGCGAACGTCCTCTGGCGAAAGATGACCGTACGCTGGGCAAGTTCCACCTGACCGGCCTGCCGCCGGCCCCGCGCGGCGTGCCGCAGATTGAGGTCACGTTTGACATCGACGCCAACGGAATCCTCAACGTCACGGCGAAAGACCGGGCCACGAACAAAGACCAGAAGATCACCATTACGTCGTCTTCCGGCTTGAGCAAGGAAGAAGTGGACCGCATGGCGAAGGAAGCGGACGCCCATTCGGCGGAAGACAAGGCCAAGCGCGAAGAGATTGAAGCGCGCAACCAGCTTGACGGCATGATCTACAACATCGAGAAGATGTTGAAAGAAAATGCCGACAAGATCTCCGGCGATGAAAAGACCAGCGTGGAATCCGCCCTGACGGACGCCAAGAAAGCGCTGGAGGGCACCGACGCGGCGATCATGAACTCCGCCCGCGAGCGGCTGACCCAGGCTTCGCACAAGCTGGCGGAAGCCATGTACAAAGCGCAACAGCCGCCAGCCGGCGCATCCGGAGACGGAGCAGCCGCCGACGGTGACGGCGCAGCCTCCGCAGGCGGCCAGCAGGAAAAGAAGAAAGACGAAGGCGTGATTGACGCCGAATACGTGGACGTGGAAGACAAGAAGTAAAAAGAAGTAAAACAGCCCTTGCCGCTGATGTACGCAGATGAACGCTGATCAGGAAAGATGGGTCGAAAAGAAATTGGTTGGGAAAGGCTTGATTTGAGTTCTCGACGATCCAGCGCCGGAGGCGCGAAATAGCATAGCCCAGGCCGTGAGGCCTGGGTGACCATCAATTAAAGATCGAGCCCCGGAGGGGCGACACTGAAGGGGCGCGAATCGAAAAGAAAAGGGACCCAAGGTGAAACAGTATCTCGTAGTCAAGGTGACGGAGAGTTTGACCGAACTGGCCAACTGGATTGCCGTGCCCGGGCTGTACACGCTGGAGGCCGCGCAAGAACTCGTAGACCGCGCAACGGCGATGGAGCCGGGCTCGACATTTCTGATCCAGGAAGTCGGAGCGGCGTAAGCAAACGATCGTAATCGGAGAGTGCATGAAATACATGAAACGCCGGGGCCTGCGCATGTTTGCCGTAGCGGCCCTTTTGCCAATGATGACGATAACGTCCACGGCTCCGGCCCAGTCTGCCGCGACTTCCGTCAGCACGCAGGACTCGGCCACTGTCCAGCAGATCACGCAACAGGTCCGCGACTTTCTGGCCGCGGTTCCCAAAGGCGAGAAGCAGACTTTCGACAACTTTTTCGCCGACGACGTGATCTATACGCGCTCCGCCGGCGTGACCGTCACCAAGGCGGACATTCTCACGAATATCGGCGTTCGCGCGACGAACGAGCCGACCGCGACGTTTGCCGCGGATGATTTTACCGTCCATCCTTACGGCAACATGGCTGTGGTGAATTTCCGCCTGATCATGAGCACCCAGGACAACGGCAAGACGCAGGCCACGTACTATCGCAACACCGGCACGTTCCTCAAGCGCAACGGCAAGTGGCAAGTCGTGGCCTGGCAAGCGACAAAAGTGCCACCCGCGGAGACAAAGCAGTGAGGCGTGCCACGCGCGCCACTGCGGTGAAGTTTAGCGCCCCGGCGACGGAAACTGGGATCGTCACTTACAGTTACCAGCATCCGGAAGAGGGCTTGCAGGTGTCTACCGTCCCTGCCGCAAAGTAAGCACAGCTGACAGATTAATCTGGTAGGGCTATGGCCACAGCACCGCAGAAAAAAGACTATTACGGCGTCCTCGGCGTCAAGAAAACGGCCTCGAAGGATGACATCCGCAAGGCTTTTCGCAAGCTCGCCCGAAAGTACCATCCTGACGTCAATCCCAATGACAAGAAGGCGGAAGAAAAGTTCAAGGAACTCTCGGAAGCCAATGATGTCCTGAGCGATCCCAAGAAGCGCAAGATCTACGACCAGGTCGGTTTTTATTCCGACAACATTGATCCCGCCACCGCGGAAGCCTATGCGCGCGGCGGAGGAGGCAGCGGCGGCCCGCCGCCCGGCGGTGGCACCGGCGAGGGCGTGCCGTTTGATTTTGGCGGCTTTGATTTTTCCGGCTTCAGTGGCGGCGGCAAGCAGCGGAGCGGCAGTGGCGGCGGCTTTCGCGACATCTTCTCCAGCATTTTCACCGGCGGCCGCGGCGGCGAAATCGACCATGAGCCGGAGCGCGGCACCGACCTGGAGTATCAGGTCAACATCGGTTTTTGGGACGCCATCCGCGGGACCGTGATGCGCATCAGCATCACGCGCCAGGATACGTGCGACAACTGCAAAGGCCAAGGCACGGTAGGCGCGGTGGGAACGTGTCCCGAGTGCGGCGGCAGTGGACATGTCACGCAGACCGGCGGGCGCATGAAGTTCAACATGGAGTGTCCGCGCTGCCACGGGACGGGCAAGGCCCAGAACATCTGTCCCAACTGCCACGGCGAAGGAGTCGTCACGCGCACGGAGCCGCTGGAAGTCCGGGTAAAACCCGGCACCCGCGACGGCCAGCGTATACGCATCGCCGGCAAAGGCAACGCCGGAACGAATGGCGGTACGACAGGTGATCTGTACATCATCATGCGGGTTGGAGAGCACCCCGTCTTCCGCCGTGACGGCGACGACGTCCACGTGACCGTGCCCATCACCGCGATGGAAGCAGCGCTCGGCACCAAGATCGAAGTCCCGACTATTGATGGGCGTTCACAGTTGAAGGTCCCTCCGGGGACGCAGAGTGGACAGAAGCTGCGTTTGCGGGAGAAAGGAGTGCCCTCCGCCACTCGGGACGGCCATCGCGGCGACCAGATTGTGGAGATCAAGATCGTGGTCCCGGAGGCCCGCGACCTGAAAGTGCGCGAGCTGTGGCAGGAATTGCAGAAACTGAATCCCGAAGATCCGAGACAAGAACTGTGGGCGAAGGTGTGATGGGTGAGGTGTGATGGGTGAGGTGTGATCGCTGAGGTGTGATCGCTGAGGTGTGATTGCTGAGGTGTGATTGGTGAGGTGTGATGGGTGAAGGTGTGATGGTCGAAGGGCTGGTCCTGGAAACGGAGCGGCTGCAGCTGCGCCGGTACACGCTGGCTGACCTGGATGCGCTGGCGCCGATTGTCAGTGATCCGGTTGCGATGGAGTTCTATCCCGCTCCTCTAGTCCGCCAGGGAGCGGAAGACTGGATCCAACGCAATCTGAAGCGGTACCAGCAGGATGGTTTCGGCAAGTGGGCCATGGTCCTGAAAGACTCAGGCGAATTCATCGGGGACTGCGGCTGCATGGTGCAGGACGTCGAAGGCGAGAAGGAAATTGAGGTCGGCTACCTGGTCCGGCGTGATCTCTGGGGCAAGGGGTACGCAACGGAAGCGGCACGTGCGTGCATGGACTACGCCTTTGGCCGGCTCGGCGTTGATCGCGTGATTTCAATGATTCGGCCGGAGAACCAGCGGTCGCGAAAAGTGGCGGAGAAGAACGGAATGAGTTGCGAGCGAATTGTTTTCTGGCGGGGATATGATCATTGCGTGTATGCCATGAAACGGAATGGCGCATGACCGCAAAACGCAAATCCAAAGGCGCATACATGATCTCCTCGGTGGCGGAGTTGTACGGCATCCATCCGCAAACGTTGCGGCTGTATGAACGCGAAGGCCTGCTGAAACCTTCCCGCACGGACGGCAACACGCGGCTCTACACGGAAGAAGACTTGCAGCGGCTGGAGTTTATTCTGGCGCTCGCCCGCGACCTGGGGGTGAACATCGCGGGCATGGCCATCATTCTGCAAATGCGCGAGCGCATGGAAGAGATGAACCGCCAGATGCAGGACTTTGTGCGCTTTGTGCAGCAGGAAGTTGCGGTCTGCGCCGGGCAGGGCCATGCTGATCCTAGCCAGGGCGCTATCGTTCCTTTTCGTAAACCGCCGGTTACTGTGCCCGCAAAGGGCAAGAAGAAGTAGCCCATCGTGCCCGAACTTCCCGAGGTTGAAACCATTGCCAATGGCCTGAACCGGCGCGTTCAGGGCGACCGCATCGATTCGGTCTGGATTGGCCGGAAGAAAGAGCCGCTCAAGTCACCCGCGGCCGCGATTGCTCGAACAATCGAGGGCGCGCGCATTGAGCGCGTGCGCCGCGTCGGCAAGCACATTGTGTTCGACCTGAAGGCGGAAAGCGAGACCCGTCAGTGGATCGTGCACCTGGGCATGACTGGACGGATGATCGTCGCCTCTCCTGAAGTGGAGATTCCAAAGCACACCCACCTGATCGCCAAACTTGCCTCCGGACGCGAGTTACGGTTTGTTGATCCCCGGCGTTTTGGCCGGCTCGAAGTCCGCGCTGGCGGGTTCCTGGGACCAGGCGCCGAGCCGTTGACCATAGAGCTGGAAGAATTCGTCGCGCTGTTCCATAAGAGCAAAGCATTTATCAAAGCGGCGTTACTCAACCAGAAGCTGCTGCATGGTGTCGGCAATATCTATGCTGATGAGAGCCTGTTTCGCGCAGGAATCCGTCCCCGGCGCCGCGCGCACTCACTGTCAGCGGCGGAGCTGACTAAACTGCACGCAGCCCTGCGCCGGGTACTGAAGGCGGCGATTGCCGCGGGCGGGTCTTCTATCTCCGATTATGTGGACGCCGATGGCGAAGAGGGATTCTTCCAGATCCAGCATTGCGTCTATGGACGCGAAGGCCAACCGTGTCGCGTCTGTAAGACTCCGGTCAAAAAGATCGTGGCGGCTGGAAGAGGGACGCATTATTGTCCGAAATGCCAGCGCTAGCCGCACATCCCGAACGAAGTGAGGGAACCCTATAGCGACGTTTGCTTTCAAAGCTAGCGAGGTGTCCCTGGCGAGCCACGCGGCCATAGGGATCCCTCGCTTCCGCTCGGGAGTAAACCAAAACGGATTGAACACAAAAAGACTACTGCGCTTTCAGCGGCATCATGCTGGCTTGCAGTTTTCTCATGCCCCGCAGCCAGCGCTCGTAGTCGTTGGCTTTGTTCTGGAAGTATTTGGCGACTTCGGGATGGGGCAGGACAAGAAACCGCTCTTCGTTGATCGCTTTGACGACTTCGGCCGACACTTGTCCCGGTTCGAGCGCGCCTTCCAGGAGGAATTTTCCGCCGCCGAACTCCGCGTTCAGCAGCATGTTCGTGCGAACGCCCTGCGGGCACAGCGCGGAGACGCGGATTCCCTGGTCGCCGTACGTTACCGCCAGCCATTCGGCAAAGCCCATGGCCGCGTGTTTGGTGACGGAGTAGGGTGCGCTGCCGATCTGCGTGAGCAGGCCGGCCGCGGATATGGTCTGCACAAGGTAGCCTTCCTTGCGCTCCAGCATCTGGGGCAGTACGGCGCGCGCCGCGTAAATGTGGGACATCACGTTGACTTCCCAGCTGCGTTGCCAGTCATCGTCTTCCGCGTCCGGCCCCCCGGCAACGCCAATGCCGGCGTTGGAACAGAAGATGTCCACTTGCCCGGCGACTTCGGTGACCGTGTCCACCAGAAAGCTGACCTGGTCTTCATCGGCGACGTTGCAGCTGACAAATGCGGACTTGCCTTCAATCAGGTCCTGGGAAATCTTCATCCCGTTCTCTTCGTCCACGTCGGCCACCACCACCATGCGCGCGCCTTCAGCAGCGAACTTGTAGCATAAGGAACGGCCGATTCCGTTTGCTCCCCCGGTAACCACCACGACTTTGTCTCGAATCTGCATGAGCAAGAAGATAACCGCTTCGGCGGAATTCTTCAAACCGCGCCGGGTTTTCGGTAGACTTTCAGGGCGCCACACCGGCGGCAATCGGGAGTCGAATCACACATGGCGAAATTCGCGATCGGCGTTGACCTGGGCGGCACCAACCTGCGGATTGCGGCCGTGCACAGCAGCGGCAAGGTACTCGAGAAGATCACGCTGGGCACCGAAGTAGCGCGGCGCGACCGCGTGATTGACGAGATGTGTATTGCCATTCGCGATCTCGCGGCAAGACATAAAGCCGCCGGGGCGCTCGCCGGCATGGGGATCGGCGTGCCAGGGATCATTGACATGGAGAGCGGCATGTTGCGCGCCTCTCCGAATCTGCCCGGATGGCATGACTATCCTGTGCGCAATGAGATCGAACGCCGGCTCGGGACGCCGGTGATCCTGGAGAATGACGGCAACGCAGCGGCGCTGGGCGAAAAGTGGCTGGGCGCGGCCAGCGCGGTCGAAGACATGTGCATGATCACCATGGGTACGGGCATTGGCGGCGGTATCGTGCTGCAAGGCCGGATCTGGCACGGCATGACCGGCATGGCCGCGGAACTGGGCCACGTGACCGTTGAGCCGGAAGGCGTTCTGTGCGGATGCGGGAGCCATGGCTGCGTGGAACAGTATGCTTCCGCTTCGGCCATCAAGCGCATGGCTATGGAGGCTATTGCTAGCGGAAAGGCGCCGGAACTGGCGCGAGCGATGAGCGAAGACCCGGAATTCAGCGCCAAAGCCGTTTACCAACTGGCCCTGCAGGGAGATGAAGCCGCGCGGCAGATTTTCCGGCGCGCCGGCAAGTCGCTGGGAATGCTGGTGGCCGACCTTATCAACATTTTCAACCTGCCCATATACGTGATCGGCGGAGGCGTAGCCAGCGCGTGGGACGCGTTTGCTCCGGCGATGCTCGAAGAAGTTCGCCTGCGGTCATATATATACAAAGCTACGGCGCCGGCGGAGAATGCGCGCGAGACAGAAGATGGCAACATCGTGGGTGAAGAAGCGCCTGCCGGCCCGCGTACCATCATCACGCAAGCCATGCTCGGTAGCGATGCCGGATTGATCGGTGCGGCGCGCCTGCCGATGATGGCCCACGGCTAGGTTTCGCTGGCGCCGCCTTATGGCCTGATCTCAATCTTCGTTCCCACCGGCACCAAAGACCAGATTTCCTCAATCTCCGGGTTCGTGACCGCGATACAGCCGTAGGTCCAGTCGTGCTGGCGGTGCAGCGCCCCAAGCCATGCATACTGGGCCGGAAGACCGTGAATCATGATGGCCCCGCCGGGGTCCACGCCCTGCCGCCGCGCGCGCTCGCGGTCTTTGGCGTCTGGATACGAAACGTGCAGCGACAAATGAAACTGGCTGTGGGGGTTCTTGAGATCAATGATGTACGAACCCTCAGGGGTCTTGAAGTCACCTCGCTTGTGTTTCGCGCCCACCGGCGCCTTGCCCAGGGCCACGTGGTATTCCCTAACCAGCTTGTCATGCGAATAAAGCCGCATGATGCGCTCCGACTTCAAGACAATGATGTGGTCCGCCACCGGCGGATGGACATCAGGGTTCGGCGCGGCAGAAGCAACCAAGCACCAAACCAGGAATAAAAGGGCTGTCTTTCGCATGATAAGAATCCACTATGCATCAATCCGGCATTCTTTTGTAGCGAAAAGATCCGGGCTGCTCGGCGGCCGTTATCCGGCTGGTTAGGCATCCAGGTACCTGAAAGTGGAATCAGAGTTACAATCTATGCAGATATTTCTGGCCAATCGAGAGTAGTCCGCCCGTTTCCTTGGCGAGGGACCTGGTCCCCAGGGCAACGGAGCTTCAGGCCCCGGAGATCGCGATGGACCCAAAGACTCGCGTGCTGATCGTGGATGAGGACGCGGCCATAGCAAAATACCTGGCATCGCATCTTTCCCGCCGCAATTTCGAGGTAAGCGTTGCTTCCACCGGTCAGGAAGCGCTTCGGGTATTCCGCACTGTGGACCCGGGATTGGCACTGATAGACCTGGCGATGGAAACCATGAACGGCCCGGAGCTCCTGCAGAGGTTGAAACAAATCAAGCCTTCCGCCGCGATTGTTGTTCTCTCCGCCGATAAAGACCCGGAAACTGTCTTTAAGGCTTCTAAACTGGGCGCGGACGACTACCTCAGCAAGCCGGTGGATGCCGCGGACCTCGACCTCCGGATCGCCAGGGTGTTTGACAACCAGCGGCTTTACGGTCAAGTCACGCAGTTTCGTGAACAAGTCCGCCGGCAAGACGATTTCACCATGCTTTTCGGCGCAAGCCCAAAAATGATGGAAATCAAGATGACGATTGAGCAGGTGGCCGACACGACGGCCACTGTGTTGGTACGCGGCGAGAGCGGCACCGGAAAAGAAGTGGTGGCGCGCATGATCCATTCGGAATCATCGCGGGGAGACCGGCCCTTCGTCAAAGTCAACTGCGCAGCCATCCCGCACGAGCTTCTGGAAAGTGAATTGTTCGGCTACGAGCCGGGCGCGTTTACAGGCGCAACCCGACAAAAACTGGGAAAATTCGAGCAGGCAAATGGAGGGACCATCTTTCTGGACGAGGTCAGCGAGATGCATCCGGCGCTGCAGGCGAAACTCCTGCACGTCCTGCAAGACCATGAGTTTTCACGCCTGGGTGGAAAGCGTGACGTACAGGTAGATGTCCGCGTGCTCGCAGCGACGAACAAGCAGCTGGAGCGCGCGGTCGAAGACGGTGTATTTCGCGAAGACCTGTTTTATCGGCTGAATGTGGTGACCATTCACATTCCCCCGCTACGCGACCGCCGGGAAGAGGTCCCGGTGTTCCTGGAGTACTTCCTGGGAAAATACAGTGAACACTATCGCAAACAGCCGCCCAAGTTCAGCGAGTTCGCTCTCTCCCGCATGATGGAGTACGCGTGGCCGGGCAACATCCGGGAACTGGAAAACCTAGTCAAGCGGTATGTGATTGTGGGGAACGAAGCGCAGATCATTCGTGAGCTGTCCACTCACAAACCCATCGTGACTTCCATTTCCACGCCGGCCGCCAACGGAGAAGCGCTCTCCAGCTCCGCGGTCAATGCCGACGGGACAAACGCCGAATTTGAAATGCCTTCTCTGCTGGAAATCGGCCGCCGGGCCGCGATGCAGGCAGAGCGGGAGGCCATTGAGCGTGTCCTGGCGCAAACGCGCTGGAACCGCCGGGAAGCTGCCAAGATCCTGAGAGTCAGCTACAAAGCCCTGCTCAACAAGCTCAAGTTGATGGAGGAGCACAAGAAACGCCCACAGTGAGCACAGTGCATCATAAAAATGGAATGGATGTTCCATTTTGAAAGGCTCGTTGCGGCAGTCGCGCAGTTGTCGCATATACTCTTTAGACCTTGCTGGAGATTCCATAAATATAAGCAAATAAATAGCTTAGAGGAATTCCCTAGCTATTTTCCTCAGGGCTTTTCTTCCCTTTGGCTTATGAGTTGCACTAGAAAGGCCAACCAAAGAGGCCGTAAAACTGGAACACAAATGACTTTGTCCCTTCTACCCATGCGTTTCGACTTCTCAGCGTCCAGGCGGTTTGCCTTGACACTCAGCTTGCATTGCCTTCTCTGAACACTTCCCTTCCTCCTTAGCCTCTTTAATTGAGCGGCCCGAAAGGGCCGCTTCTTTTATTGCAGTAAGGGAGCCAGAATTTTAAAGATCCGCACCGTGTTGTATTTGACGGTTGTTGGGGATGCCGTCTAAGATTGATGGTTTATCAATGACCATGGAAAAGAAGAAGCTAGAGACCTTTAGAAAACGTCTGGAAGAGCGTCAGCAGAGCTTGCGCAAGACGGTGAGCCGCACCGAAGAAGACGGCCGCATCGCCGATCAGGAGGTCGCGCAGGACATAGCGGACCGCGCTGCCAGTTCCTATACCAAGGAATTCTTGTTCTCCCAGAGCAACAATGATCGCCAGCTGCTGCAGATGGTGGAAACCGCGCTGCTGCGGATCCGCGAAGGCGGCTTTGGCGACTGCGCAAGTTGCGGCAATGAGATCAATGCCAAGCGGCTGGAGGCTGTCCCCTGGACACGCTACTGCATTGCCTGCCAGGAGAAGGTGGAACAAGGCCAGCTTGAGCAAGCCAGCGACTGATCCCCCCTTTTGGTTGCTAAGAGATCGCTTTTGAGAAGGCAGCCTGCGATGTCAATACAGGTTGAAAGCGACCTCAACGTTCATTTGGACCGCCACCGGACGCCCGTCTTTGGTGGCGGGATCGAATTTCCAGGTCAGCACTCCCTCTCTGGCCTTTTCATCTAGTCCCATGCCGAGAGAGCGGACCACACGCGGATTGTGCACGCGGCCATCCGTTCCCACAATGACTTCAAGTACCACCACACCCTGATACTTGGCCTTGCGCGCTTCTTCCGAGAACTCCGGCTCCGGAGTGTAGAGAGGCTTGGGAGCGTTTACACCCGATCCGCAGCAACGAAACACGCCGGGACCAACACCCGGACCTCGTCCAGGACCAACGCCGCCGCCACTCCCGTTGCCCAGGCCGCCGCCAACACCGCTTCCATTCGAGGCAGCCAGGAGCTTGGATAACGGATCGCCCACCTGGTTCGACTGCGGGATCTTGAGGTCGGCAATGACCGTCGGCTCCACTTGGAGTTTGCTTTCGCGCGGTGGCAGGACTTGCGGCGGAGTATATTGATGCATCGCGGCTTTCGGAGGCGTGCCTTTGGAGGCCTGCAACTTACTGGAATCGCCACCGCCGCCTGCGTTGTTGCCATGCTTGCCGACGTGATAGAGGTCCGCAGCGCTGAGGGTGATAAAATCGCGCGGCGTAGCGGCAACCTTGGGCGCCACGGCGGATGCCAGCCGGATCGCGCCAAACAGCAGCAGCAAAAGCACCACATGGGTCAAGAACGAGAGCAGAAAGTTCTCCGGGTGCGACTCCTGCGTGCCATAAGCTCCACTCAGAATGGAGGGCACCGCAGCCTGCTCCTTAGAAAACTTGACCGCCGTGGATTGGTCCGTCGGCGGCCTACCCTGAGGGCTGTGTTTGTTATTGTCCATCAAAAAAGCTCTTCCCAAATATAGACGCCGTTAACGCCCGAAGGTTTCCAAAAAACACACGAATTGGGGACAATCCGCCTATCTATAGTCTACTGAACTTCCGGCCATTAAAAAAGCCCTCAACCGCCGAATATCGCGCCAAAAACCCGCCCGAAAAAGCCCTTTTTCTTCTTCTTTTCTTTCTTTTCTTCCTTTTGATCCGGCTTTTCCGCGGTCTTTTCGTCGCTCTTTACAGACACTTCGGGCGGCCTTTCCTCTAGAACGCCCGGTTGGACCTTTTCTTGCAAAGAAAATACATTCGGTAATGAAGAGAGATTGACCCTGGCAACGGTGTACGGCGGCGAGGCGCCGCGAGCGCTGAACACAAACGGCGTGCCCACCCCAATCCTGGCAGACGCCGGTTTGTCTCCTTGCACTGCCGGCTGGCTGGCCGGCTGATCGGATGCGCGCAGCGCGGGGGAGATGGCAGCGGGGCACCCGCACTCCGCGGTAAGACTGGCCCGCCCGCCGAGTTTGCCGTCCACAAAGACAATGGCCTCATCTTCTTTGACCTGATAAGTCCCGCTCCCAAACATCTCCGAGACAATGACTCGCGCTGTGTTCCCGGCCATCGGTTTGATACAGGTGTCGCCCCGGCCGTTCACACCCACAGCAAAGTGAAAAGTTCCGGGCCCGGCCAGCAGGACTCTGAAGTCCGGCGTAACCAGCGTATCGGCAAAGTCGCGTAACGCGTAGTTGATCTCCACCCCGCCAGTGTTCATGGAAAGAAGAAGTCCGTCATTCCCGGGGACGGTGTTGACGCTGAGACCACTCTGCGGACAAATCCGCACCTGGCCGCCACGCGCGAGCCGCAACAGTGCTGGAAATTCCCCAGCGGCAAGCTGGGAACCATTACCGACAGCCATGCCCGTCCCGGCCAGCACTGCCGGACCGCGAGCGTCCGTTTCAATGGGGAACAATTCGCCGACTGGCGGCGCCGTTTGTGCGCAGGCGGCCCAGAAGAAAGACAAAGGAAACAACACGGCCACGCTCGCCAGGCGCGAAACTCCCAGAATGGTTAGCTGCATGGACCAATTGCCGGAAGACCGGCTTACTCCTTGTGTACAAAATCGTATTTGTCAATGGCCACAGCCACACCACGATGGCCGTTGGACTGGTCCACGCGAACGATTTTCCCCTGGCAATGGACGCGAATCGGGCCGGCAAGGGTGATTTCCCGGGGCAAGGTCATCACGAATTCGACCGCGGAGTCTTTGGCCATATCGGAGCTGGCGTAAAAGAACACTCCCCGCGAACTGACGTCGCGCGTGCGGCAAGCTGCGTCCTCCCTGTCTATGGCGGAAAACTTCACACAGAGCGGCAGATCCAGAGGGAAACGCCTGACAGAACGCTGTTCCGGCGGCGGGTTTATCATGGCTGGCCTCCTGCTCAATCGCGCTGATTCTAACGTAAAACACCGCGTGAAAGTAATACCAATCCTGCCCCGCCCGGCTAAAGAGCCAGGAAGTTCTTGAGCAACAACTTGCCGGAATCGGTAAGCACGCTTTCCGGATGAAACTGCACGCCCTCCACCGGGAAATGCCGGTGCCGCAGTCCCATGATTACGCGGGTCCCGTCCGATTCACGGGTTGTAGCGCTGACGGCGAGCTCCCGCGGAAGCCCTTCTTCGGACACCACGAGCGAGTGGTACCGGGTAGCGGTCATGGGATCGGGAGCATGCTGAAAGATGGTTTTGCCGTCGTGTGCAATCTGGCTGACCTTGCCGTGCATGATCTTGCGGGCGCGGACCACGCGGCCGCCGAATGCGGCGCCAATGGCCTGATGTCCCAGGCACACGCCGAGCAGCGGACGCTTCCCCGCGGAATGCCGTACCAGATCAATGCTGATGCCCGCTTCCTGCGGTGTACACGGTCCCGGAGAAATAACGATGTGGCTGGGCGCGAGAGCGTCGATTTCGCCCAGCGTGACCTGGTTGTTGCGCCGCACTTCCACTTTCTCGCCGAGCTCGCCCAGGTATTGCACCAGGTTGTAGGTGAAGGAATCGTAATTGTCGAGGACAAAAACCATCACTAACAGATTACATCAGGAGCAAAAAAGACGAGCCAAGCGATGCCCATCCTAAGTTCCGCTTGACAGGTTGCTCACGAAGTTACATGCTTACAGGGGTTTAAGGGTCTCCCCGGATGGACGTGGAAGTCCAGCAGGCCGAAAAACGTGCCACTCGTCGGTTTGCGCTACGCTTGCCTGTGTCGGTGAATTATGCTGGCGAGACTACCGTTGCGCTCCCCGCACAGACCCGGGACGTGAGCGCACGTGGTATCTGCTTCTTTCTCGATGCGCCGCTAAACGCCGGCTTGGCGATCGAGTTCACCCTGACTCTTCCTCCTGAAATAACCCTCACCGAAAGCATTCGCGTGCGCTGCAAGGGGAAGGTGGTGCGCGTCGATGACGGCCTTGCAGATGCCAAGGTGCCGGTGGCCGCGGTGATCGACGAATAC
>DATMPO010000011.1:0-33001 GCA_035567035.1 Verrucomicrobiia bacterium
GGTATGGTTTTCCGATCGCGGCGATCACCGGGGTCCCCGACACGCGCGGTTTTCGCGTGTTGGGGTGGGATGACGTGCGATCAAGGCGATCACGTGCGATGCCCCCTGTTCCTCCCCTGATCCTCCCCTGTTACTCCCCTGTTCGCTCCCTGTTACGAAGTGACTCTGTCCGGGAAAAAGGTTCACGAAAGGCCCGTGGAATCGAGGTTTTGCATGTCTGGAGCATCAAAACGGTCGCGTTCTCCCCTGTTTTTTTCCCTGTTAGCAGGGAATTAGAAAATCGCCGTGATCGCGCGTGATCGCCGTCATCGCCGTCATCGGAGAGGCAGAATCCGCTCAGCTCTTTAGATATTGGGAGCTGGGAGGAAAAGCAGCTTTGGTTTTCCGATCACGGCGATCGCGGCGATTCGGACTAAGGGTTGTCGCTTCCGTCCAAGGCCGCGCCGCGGTGCAGCAGGTCGGCGATTTCCTGGTCGCTGTAGTCCAGGCTGCGCAGGACCTCCCGGGTATGCGCGCCGACTTTCGGCGCCATGCCGGGTTTGATTTTCTTCACTCCGTCAATCTCCAGGGGGCTGGTGACGGTCCGCATGCCTGGTGCGATTTCGTCGAACACGCCGTTGGCTTCCATCTGACGGTCCTGTGCGACCTCTTCGTGGCTCTGCACCGGCGCCCAGGTCAGGCTGTGGCGACGGAAGATCCGGTCCCAGTCCGCCATGTCTTTGGCGGCGACAATCTCGTCGATCGTTTCCACCAGCGCGGTGGAGTTGGCCTGGCGCAGCGCGGGAGTGCGAAAGCGTTCGTCTTCGATCAGGTCTTCGCGCGAGAGTGCGCGACAGAGATTGGGCCAGTCTTTTTTGGGGTCCAGGCAGCAGGTGAGGAAACGCTTCTGATCGCGGGTGACGTAATGGTTGACCAGAGGATTAGCTACAGTCTTGCGTCTGGTACGCGGGAAAAACTTCGCTCCCAGCAGCGCGGCTTGAATAAAGCTGGCATTGGACCATGCGCCATTGGCCATCAGCGAGGTCGAGACCTTGCTGCCCTGGCCGGCGACCGTTCTGCGGTAGAGCCCCAGCATGATGGCGGCAAACAGCGTCATGGCCGTGGGATGGTCGCCAAAACCGGTGGGCGCGCGGCAGGGTTCGCCATCGGAGTTGTGCATGGAGTGCATCAGACCGGAGCGCGCCCAGTAGGCCGTCTGGTCGTAGCCGGGCTCGTCCACGTCGTCGCCGGTGTGGCCATAGCCGGTGACGTGAGCGTAGATCAGGCCAGGGTTCAGCGGCTGCAAGTCTTCATAGCCCACGCGGAATTTCTTTACCAGCGCCGGCTGGTAGTTGGTGATGAATACGTCGGCAGTGCGCACCAGTCTCAGCAGCGCCGCGCGCGCGGCGTCGTCTTCCAGGTTCAGCGCAACGCTTTTGCGATTGCGGCCGTCGAGGACCCAGCAGAAGAGATGTTCGGACAACGGCATGCCCGGCATCATCGAGAGATAACGGAAAGGATCGCCGTGCGGCGGACGCTCGATCTTGATGACTTCGGCGCCGAAGTCGGACAGGATGGTCGCCGCCGCGGGACCGGCGATATACGTCCCGCAGTCGATGACCCGGATTCCGGAAAGAAGGCTCTCAGGCTCGCTCAAAACAGAACGGATGATAACAAAATGACCCAAGGTCCGGGAAATTGCGTTGGCGCAGCCTACGCAGCCGACTCATGTTTCGCCCGGAGACCTTCCAATATCGCCGGCGCTAACTGCGACACGCTTCCCGCGCCGAGTGTGAGCACCATGTCTCCGCTGTCGGCGGCGGAAACGACCTGGCGCACTGCGTCGTCAAAAGACGCCGCGTACTGCGCGGGCTTTCCGCTGAGCGGAACAAAGACGGTCGCGGCCAGGCGCTCGCCGGTGATGCCCGCGATGGGCGCCTCGCTGGCGGCGTAGATATCGAGCACGCTGACGGTGTCGGCGTCGGAGAATGCGGTGGCGAAGTCTTCAAGCAGGTCGCGGGTGCGGGTATAACGGTGCGGCTGAAAGATGACGTGCACGCGCTTGAAGCCGCACTGGCGCGCCGCGGCGAGCGTGGCGCGAATCTCAGTGGGATGATGGCCGTAGTCGTCAATCACGCTGACGTCGCCGGCCGTGCCCTTGAGCTGGAAACGGCGGTCCACGCCGCGGAAGTTTTCCAGCGCCTGGCGGATGCTGTCGGGAGAAATGTCCAACCCCACGCCGACGGCGACCGCGGCCGTAGCGTTCAGCACGTTGTGATGGCCCGGAACCTGAAGATGAAAATCTCCGAGCGATTTGCCGCGATACTCGACCACGAAGTGCGAGTAGTGCCGGTTGGCGCTGGTGCACTCGATCTCGCTGTGCATGACGCGAAAGTCGGAGCCTTCCCGCACGCCGTACGTCAGGACGCGGCGGGTGAGACGCGGCAGCAGACCGCGCAGACGGGGGTCGTCATGGCACAGGACCAGCATTCCGTAAAAGGGAACGCGGTCCATGAAATCCACGAACGCCTGCTCCACGTCCGCCATGTCGCGATAACAGTCCATGTGCTCGCGGTCAATGTTGGTGACCACGGAGAGAATTGGGGAAAGCTTGAGGAATGAACGGTCGCTCTCGTCGGCTTCGGCGACCAGATACTGCGACTTGCCCAGACGCGCGTTGGAACCGAGCGCGTCCACGCGTCCGCCGACTACAACTGTGGGATCAAGCCCGCCGGCCGCCAGCACCGCCGCGACCATGCTGGTAGTGGTGGTCTTGCCATGCATGCCGGCAATGGCGATTCCGTATTTGAGACGCATGAGTTCCGCAAGCATCTCCGCGCGCTGGATCACCGGAATATGCTGCGCGCGCGCGGCCGTGACTTCAGCGTTGTCGCGGGCAATGGCCGAACTGGTCACCACGACTTCCGCGCCGGTGACGTTTTCCGCGCGGTGGCCTTCAAAGATGATGGCACCCAGGTCCGCCAGACGTTCGGTGACCGCGGAATGTTTCAGGTCCGATCCGGACACTTTGTATCCGAGCGTAAGCAGAACTTCGGCAATGCCGCTCATGCCGATGCCGCCCACGCCTACGAAATGTATACGCTGGATCTTTGCAAACATGATTTCTTATTCCGCCGCGGCTAACGCTTTTCCGCCAGCGCCGCTACCATCCATGCGATTTCGCCGGCGGCGTCTTTGTGGGACAGCGCCTGCGCTTTCCGTGACATTTGATGCAAACGCGCGGGGTCGTTCAGCAGCTCCGGAATTATTTGTGCCAGCCGTTCGGGCGTGAGTTCCGTTTCTGGAATGACGATCGCCGCGCCCGCCGCCGCCACGGCTTCCGCATTGCGCTGCTGATGGTCGTCCGCCGCGCGCGGAAACGGAATGAAGATGGCCGGTTTCCCCGCGGCGGTGATCTCGGCCACGGTGCTGGCGCCGGACCGGCACACCAGCAGGTCCGCCTGGGCGAAGGCCTGCGGCATGTTGTCAATGAAAGCGGAAACTTCCGCCGAAGTTCCTGCGCGCTGGTACGCTGCCTGAACGTCATTATAGTCGCGCTCGCCGGTCTGATGGACCACGTGAAGGCCATGTACCTTGTCTTGCACCCCGGCAATCGCCGCCGTCACAGCCTGATTGATGGCGTGCGCGCCCTGGCTGCCGCCAAAGACCAGCAACGTTGGCTGGGCGGCGTTGGAACGCGGAGCCGCCGCAAAAAATTCAGGACGCACCGCTACGCCTGTAACCTGCGGGTTGCGAAAATAGCGCGCGGTCTCCGGAAAATGCACCGCCGCGGCCGAGACCCATCGCCCGACGACGCGGTTGGCGAATCCGGGAACATAGTTCGGCTCGAAGGCCAGAGTGGGAATTCGCGCGAGGATGGCCGCGGCCATCGCCGGGCCGGAGGCGTATCCGCCTACTCCGACCACCACTTGCGGCCCAAAGGCCCGAATGATTTTCCGCGCGTGAAGGATGGCGAGCGGGAGGTCGAACAGGGTCCGCAGCCGGGTGAGCAGGCTTACGTTCTTGAGCGCGCCGACTTTGATGAGCATCAGGCCAAAGCCGGCTTGCGGGACCAGGCGGTTTTCAATTCCGCGCGCCGTGCCTACGAACAGGACTTCCGCGCCGTAGCGCTTCTGTAATTCGCGCCCGATGGCCAGGGCCGGGATCACGTGCCCGCCCGTACCGCCGCCCGCGATTAGGACTCGCATCAGATCGTTACGCTCCACGCCCAGTCTACGCAAGATCTGGCCGCTTCCCTGGTATTTGACCATTTTCTTTGACCATAGTATACTTTAATGGTCATGCAAGAGATTTCCATTTCTGAATTCAAGGCCAAGTGCCTCGCGTTGCTCCAGCAGGTCAGCAAGACGAAGCGGCCCATCCGTGTCACGCGCTTCGGCAAGCCGATTGCCGAGATCGTTCCTCCATCGCCACCCAAAGACCGCAAGAACTGGTTGGGATGCATGAAGGGCCGAGGCGAGATTGTGGGTGACATTATTTCTCCGGTCATAGATCTGGATGACATTGAAGCGATGCGCGATTGAAACTTCTGCTCGACACGCATATCTGGCTGTGGAGCGTCATGGAACCAAAACGCCTGGGGCCGAGGACTGCCCGGGAGCTCAACCTTCCGGAAAATGAGCTGTGGCTGTCGCCGGTCAGTACGTGGGAAGCGCTGCTACTCGCACGCAAAGGACGTATAACGCTGCAGGGAGACTTGGATACTTGGTTTTCCGACGCAACCGCCAACACAAAGGAAACTCCGCTCAGCCATGAGATCGTGATTGCTGCACATAGACTGCAGATGCACGCCGACCCCGCCGACCGTTTTCTTGCGGCAACCGCCCAGGTTCTCGGCTTGACGCTGGTTACCGCGGACGAAAAACTGCTGGGTCTCGGCGACATTAAAAGTCTGGCCAATCGTTGACCATCCAGCTCACTCCGCCTGCTGGCTCACGTTCAGCAGCACGCCTACGCTGGCCAGCATTACGAAGAGTGACGATCCGCCGTACGAAATGAACGGCAACGGAATGCCTTTGGTCGGCAGGAGCGCCAGCACCACGCTCATATTAAAGAAGGCTTGTACCACGATCATGGTGGTAATCCCGATGGCGAGATACCGGCCAAAGAGATCGCGCGTACGCAGCGCGGCGCGGAATCCGCGCCAGATGAAAACGAAAAACAGCGCTGCAATCAAAATGGCGCCGATCATCCCAAACTCCTCCGCGGCCACCGCGTAGATGAAGTCGGTGTGCGGTTCAGGAAGAAAGAAGAGCTTCTGCTTGCCTTCCATCAGTCCCAGGCCGGTAATCCCTCCGGTGCCCACGGCGATGAGCGACTGGCTGATATGGAAGCCGATCCCCTGCGGGTCGCGTTCCGGATGAAAAAAGACGACGATGCGCGCCAGCCGAAACGGAACGAAGAACAACAGATAGCAAAGCACCGGAACAACGGGCACCAGGCCGTAGAAGAAATACCTGGCCCGCATGCCGGCAACGTACAACACAGCGGCGGTGATGGCCAGACACACAAGCGCAGTGCCCAGATCGGGCTCCTTGATGATCAAAACGGCAAACAGCGCGGCCGGGAGCACCGCGGGGAGCAGCGTGTGACGCCAGTCATCCATGCTCCGGATCCGTCCTTCGAGAAAGAAAGCCAGAAAGAGGATCAGCGCCGGCTTGGCCAGTTCGGAGGGCTGAAGGGAAATGATGGAACCGAAGCGGATCCAGCGGTGCGCGTTGTGCGATTGGTCAAGAAACAGCACGGCGACCAGCAGCAGCGTGGTGACGCCCAGAACAGTGAAAACCACCGCGGAGCGTTTCCAGCGGCGATAGTCAACGTTCATGGTCACGGCCATAGCGATCAGACCGGTGACCGCCCAGGCGAGTTGGCGGAACAAAAAGTGGTACGCGGAACCGAAGCGCTCGCTGGCCATCATGGCCGACGCGCTGAAGACCATGACCACGCCGAACACCACCAGCAACACGGTCGCGGCAAACATCCATTTATCAACACCAATGCGCTTGGCCACTTAAGCCCTGTCTCCCGTGGTGACCGGGACCAGAGAGTGGACCAGCTCTTTGAACACGCGGCCGCGGTGTTCGTAGTTGTCAAACTGGTCAAAGCTGGCGCAGGCCGGCGCCAGCAGGACAATGTCTCCGGATGTGGCGGACTCAAACGCCTGGCGCACGGCGCGCTCGAGCGTGCCGGAGAAGACAAGCGGAGCCGCGCCCTGTATCTGCGCGCCAATCTTCTCCGCGGCGGCGCCGATCAAGTAAGCGCGTTTGGCCCGCTCGCGCAGCAGCGGGTTGAGGACGGTATAGTCGCTGCCTTTGTCTTTTCCGCCGAGAATGATGTGTACCTTCCCCGGGAACGATTCCAGCGCTTTCAGCGTGGCATCAACGTTGGTGGCCTTGGAGTCGTTGAAGAAAGAAATGCCGTTGATGGTGGCGACAGGCTCCAGGCGGTGCTCCACGCCGCGGAACTCCGCCACGGCCTTGCGGACCTGTTCCGGCGTGCAGCCGGTGAGCATTCCGACGCACACCGCTGCCAGGACGTTTTCCAGATTGTGTGCGCCTTTCAGGTGGATCTCTGCGCGCGGAAGGACCGGCATCTCTTCGCCTTCTATGGAGAAAACAATCTCGTCTTTCTTGTTGAGATGCGCGCCGGTCTCCAGTTCCCGTTTGCGGCTGAACCAGTAGAGGGGGCTGTTGATCTTGAGCAAGGCGGCGCAGGTAGGATCGTCGGCGTTCATCACGGCGAAGTCATCTATCTGCTGGTTTTCAAAAATCCGCGCTTTCGCCTCCACATAAGCCTGGAACGTATGGTGACGGTCCAGATGGTCGGGAGTAATGTTCAGGACCACGGCGATCCACGGGCGAAATTGCTGAATGGTTTCCAGCTGAAAACTGGAAATCTCCAGCACCACGTAGCTCTCCGGCGTGGACTTTTCCACCAGCGAGATTACCGGCGTGCCGATATTTCCGCCAACCAGCGTTTTCTTCCCGCTCTTCGAGAGAATCTCGCCTACCAGAGTGGTAGTTGTGGTCTTACCGTTGGAGCCGGTAATCGCAATGATTTTCCCTTGAAGAAACCGGGATGCAAGTTCCACTTCGCCGATCACCGGGATCCCCAGTGTGCGCGCATGCTGCAGTTGCGGCTGGTCGGAAGGAACACCGGGACTGACGACGATCAGGTCCTGGTCGCGGAAGGTGCGTTCGCCGTGCTGTCCGGTTTCAATGGAAACGCCGCGGTCCAGCAAGGCGGCGATTTCACTCTGTAACTGGGATTCGGTCTTGGAATCGGAAACCGTAACGCGGGCGCCTCGCTCCTGCAGGAAAAAAGCTGAAGCCACTCCTGACCTGCCCAAGCCGACTACCAGCACCCGCTTGTTCTTTAAGTCCATGTCCGTTCCCATTGTCCCACGATTGACGCGCGAAAGCCCCAGGCAAAAACCTTACCACTGATGACACAGATGGCACTGATCACACTGATCTGACGAGCAGTTAGCTTTCCCTCTTCTTTGTATCTGGCGACTTCTATTCCGATCGGTGTCATCAGTGAAAATCAGTGGTGAACCCTTCCCGCTACCGCAGCTTCAGCGTTGTCAGCGCGAACAAAGCAAAAATCAGGGCCAGAATCCAGAAGCGGATAATGATTTTGGATTCCGACCATCCCAGCAGCTCGAAGTGATGGTGCAAGGGCGCCATTTTGAAGATGCGTTTCTTGCGCAGCTTGTAGGAACCAACCTGCAGGATCACCGACAGGCCTTCAATCACAAAAATCCCGCCGACGAACGGCAGCAGCAACTCCTGTTTAATGATGACCGCCACAGTGCTGATGGCGCCTCCGAGGGCCAGGGAGCCAACGTCGCCCATAAAGATTTCCGCCGGGTGCGCGTTGTACCAGAGGAAGCCGATGCTGGCGCCGACCATGGCGCCGCAGAAGATCGTCAGCTCGGCGACCTGGGGCATGCGCTGGAGTTCGAGATACTCGGCGAAGACGGCATGCCCGCTCAGGTAGGTGAGGAAAGTGAGCGCGCCGGCCGCGATCACCGTGCAGCCGATGGCCAGACCGTCCAGGCCGTCGGTCAGGTTGACCGCGTTGCTGGAGAACACAATCACCAGCATCACGATGACGGCAAAAGGCAGGAAAGCCAGCGGCCAGAGATGCGGCGAATGGCGGAGGGCCTCAATCACAAAATCCGGGCGGAAGTGCTTGAAGAACGGCACCATGAGCTGCGTGGAGTATTGCTTGGTCCCGCTGAGCAGCACGAGCGCACAACAAATGATCGCGGCCGCGGCAAACTGCAGCACGAGTTTCATTTTGGCCGTCAGCCCCAGGTTGCGCCGGTTGACGACCTTCAGATAGTCGTCCGTAAATCCGATGGCCCCGAACGCCAGGGTCGAAAAAATGACCAGCCAGATAAAAGGATTCGCGAGGTCCGCCCATAGAAGCGTGGGGATAATAATGGCAATGATGATCAGGACGCCGCCCATGGTGGGCGTGCCTGCTTTTTTCTGGTGCGCCTGGGGGCCGTCCTCGCGAATGTACTGGCCAATCTGAAATTCGCGCAACTTGCGAATGATCGCCGGCCCGATGATCAGTCCCATAAACAACGCCGTAAGGCTGGCAAACGCCGTGCGGAACGTTACGTAACGGAAAATACGAAAAGGAGGAAAGTGGGCGAACAGTTTTTGATACAGGAGCCAGTAGAGCAATATTCCTCCTTGTGAATTGGACCCGCATGTCCACTAAATGGAGCTTTCGGGCACCTTAGCGCTCCACTTTCCCCTGCAAGGCTTCCAGTGCGCGCTCCAGCTTCACGCCCCGTGAGCCCTTCAGCAACACCGCATCACCGGGACGCACTTCGCGCGCCAGCCATGCGCCTGCTTCTTCAGCGGTTTCCATAAAGTAGGATGCAGTGCCGGCAGCGCCTGCTTCCTCGGCCAGCGCTTTTCCCATGCCGCGGACACCGATCACTACGTCAATTCTCTTTTCCGCCGCGTGACGGCCACATTCGCGATGGAGCGTTTCTGAAGCCGGCCCCAATTCGAGCATCTCTCCTGCAATCAGAATCCGCCGTTGTGCTTCCATGCCGGCCAGGACGTCGATCATGGCTTTCAATGCAGTCGGATTCGAATTGTAGCAGTCATTAATGATGGTGACTCCGGCCAATTCCATCACCTGGCCCCGTTTATCACCGGGCTGCACCGTGGCGAGTGCCGCTGCAAGCTGCGATGGCGGCACACCGCGTTCGAGCGCCGCCGCGGCCGCAGCCAGAGCGTTGTAGATATTGTGTTCGCCCACCAGCGGCAGCGAAACAGGCTCACGCACGCCACCGGCAACCAGCTCGAAACTTGAACCTTCGATTCCGTTCAGCCGGACTGCCTGCGCGCTCACGTCCGCCGGCTTCCGGATACCGAAGGTCACGACTGTGCCCTTGAAGTCCCTGCCGAACTGCGAAACGTACTCGTCATCCGCGTTGAGGACAGCCACGCCCCCGGTGTGCAGGCCTTCGATGATCTCGTATTTGGCCCGCGCAATGTCCGCCACGGAACGGAAAAACTCCAGGTGCGCCGGGGCCACACACGTCACAATCGCCACGTCGTGATGGGCGAGCCTGGACAACGCGCGAATTTCTCCCGCATGGTTCATTCCCATTTCGACGACGGCAACCTCGTGTTCGGCTTCCAGCTTCAGCAACTGCAGGGGCAGCCCGATATGATTGTTGAGATTGCCCGTGCTCTTCATCACGCGAAAACGCTGCGCCAGCAGATGTGCCAGAATCTCCTTGGTCGTGGTCTTACCCACCGACCCGGTGACCGCAATGAGCGGCTTGCCCCAAAGCCTGCGCGCGGCCGCGCCCAGCGCCTGCAATGCTTGAAGCGTGTCTTCGACGTACAACAACGGTCTGGCGCCTGCGGTGTTCTTGTAATCGCGCTGCACAATCGCGGCCACCGCGTCTTTGGCCAGCGCGGCCGGGACAAAATCCTGACCATCGAAGCGGTCGCCTTTGATCGCAATGAACAGATCGCCGGGGTCCAGGGTTCGCGAATCAATGGAATAGCCCATGGCCACCAGGTCCTGGTCAAACTCTCCTTTTGCTCCGGTAAACTCGGCAACCCGCCACAGCGGCAGCTTCATCGTTTTTCTCCGGGTTTTTCCCCCGAAAGCTGCTGCGCGTGGCCCATCTGCTGCAACGCTTCGGTCGCGACCTGGACGTCATCAAAGGGAAACACGCCTTCGCGGGTGGTTTGGGTCTTCTCATGCCCTTTGCCCGCGATCAGGACCATGTCACCGGTCTTGGCATTTGCAAGCGCAATGCCAATCGCTTTTTTTCGGTCGGGCTCCACGACATAGCGGACGCCGCTTGGCTGAAGGCCCGGCAGAGAATCCTGGATGATCGCCATGGGATCTTCACTTCGGGGGTTATCTGCGGTCAAAACAACGAAATCACTGCCTTGTCCGGCAGCTTTGCCCATCAAAGGACGCTTTGTCCGATCGCGGTCACCGCCACAACCGAAAACGGTAATCACGCGTCCCTGGCCTCCGGCGCGCCGCACAAACTCGCGGGCAATGGAAGTCAGATTGCGTAGCGCGTCGTCCGTGTGTGCGTAATCCACCACAACCGTGAACGGCTGCCCACAATCCACACGCTCAAAGCGGCCCGGGACCTGCTTGAACCGGCTGGCAGCCTCGGCAATTTGTTCGAGCGCGCAACCTCGTGCCCAGGTAGCGGCAGCGGCAGCGAGAAGATTGTAGACATTGATCTTTCCAATGAGAGAGGAACTGACGCTGACGGTCTCCGCCGCCGTAACCAGATCAAAGCGCGTGCCGGTGGGCTGAAGATCAACATTGCGGGCATGGAATTCACCGGTGCTGATTCCGTAACTGATCACCTGTTCGCAGGCCGGCTTGGAAGCCAGGAGCGCGCGCCCGTACTGGTCGTCGATGTTGATGACGGCTGCTCGCGGCGGCCTGGTTCTGCCATCATGAAACGCCCCGCTACCGTGAAACAGCATGGCCTTTGCCGCAAAGTAACTCTCCATGTCTTTGTGATAGTCCAGATGGTCGCGGGTCAGGTTGGTGAACACTGCCACATCATACGGGACGCCCCATACGCGTCCCTGCTCCAGGGCGTGGGAGGAAACCTCCATCACCACATCGGTCGCACCGGCCGCGAGCGCTGCGGCAAACATCTGGTTCAACTCCAGGGACTCCGGCGTGGTGTGCGGCGCGGGCAGAACTTTTCCGGCCACGTGATGTTCAATGGTGCCGATCAATGCGGACCGTCTCCCACAATGATTCAGGATGGATTCAATGAGAAAGCTGGTCGTTGTTTTACCGTTGGTCCCGGTGACGCCGGTGATCTTGAGTTTTTCCGCCGGGCGTCCGTAGAAGTTCGCGCTGGCCTGGGCCAGAGCTTTGCGTCCGTGCGGGACCACCGCCCAGGCCACGCCGGGGCGTGGCTGCTCGGTGGCCGAGTCCGTCACCACCGCCACGGCGCCGTTCTTCAGAGCTGCATCAATGTAGCGATTGCCGTCAGTGCTTTCGCCCTTCCAAGCCACAAACGCCCAGCCCGGTTGTATCTTCCGCGAGTCGTAGTGCAAGCCGGAGATGGCGGGATCGCCGCCCGCGCTTTGGACCGTTGAGCCCTGTTCGGTTAACCCAAGGAGAAGCCCGGAAAAATTCATTACTGGGGATTATAGTTTCTGGAAGCGCAGCCGCCCTAACGGACTGGCTGGATCTGTCCACCATAAGTACACACTCCCACGCGGGGCGAGTTCACGACCGGCAAAAGCGTCTCCGGACGGCACTCATGCGTGGCGATGCACTTTTCGCACAACCAGCCTTTGCCTTTCCAGGCGCAATTGGAGCAAACCACGGTGGCCATCGTCGAACCGCCGCAGTTCTCGCAGACCACGCGCGGTATTTCATTCCTGGCCAGGAGTTGTACGGACGCCGGCTGTTCCTGCGGTTCGAGCCTGGCCGCCGTTGTCAGGGTGAGCTCGGTTGTGCTGCCGAAGTCATACTCATAGAAGAATCTGGCGCCCGGCGCCAGCACCTGGCCAACCAGAACGTCCATGCCGGACTCGCCCACGTCGGTCATCGGCTGCGAGGAGTAGCGGCGGCCCTCAATGATGAACGCACTCTGGTGTCCGCAGCATTCAAGCCAGGTTTCGCGCAAGAAGGTGTCTAACTGTTCGAGTGACGCGTTGGCCTTCAGCGCTACGTGCAACCAATAGGCCTTGGCGTCACGGCCTTCGATGACCACGTGAAAGCTGGGCGGCGCGTCAACCCTGAGTGATGGTGCTGGTTGCTTCGCGGCCGCTGGGGTGTCGCTGTTCTTCCGCAGCCGCTCGAGACGGCGACAGGCTTCTTCCAGTTCGGCATCGGTCTTGGCGTAGCAGAACCGCAGAAGATTCTCTCCGCCCGTAGCGTGATAGAAAGCGCTGCCGGCCACCGTGGCCACTCCGGTCTGGCGCAGGAGCGCCATGGCCTTTTCTTTGCTCGGCTTGCCGGGAAGAGCGGAGGCATCGGCCAGCACGTAATAAGCGCCTTTGGGCACCGACGGCGTCAGGCCCACTTCCTTCAGCGTGTTGCACAGCATGTCGCGCTTCCGCACGTACTCTTTGGAAATTTCCTGATAGAAACTCTGCGGCAATTTCAGGATGCCTTCCGCCACGCCCATCTGCAAGGGCGCCGGCGCGCAGACATATACCAGGTCATGGAAATAGGCCATGGCCTGCGTCCATTTCTGGTCAGCCACGCTGTAGCCGATCCGCCATCCGGTAATGCTGAAGGTCTTGGAATAGCCGGACATGGTGATGGTCCGCTCGCGCATGCCGGGCAGCGTGGCGATGCTGATGTGCCGGCCTTCATAGATAAAGTATTCGTAGATCTCGTCGGTGAAGACGAACAGATCGTGCCGCCTGGCGAACTCGGCAATCCACTCCATTTCCCGCCGGGTGAAAACCTTACCCGAAGGGTTCGCGGGAGAGTTGAGCACAATAGCGCGCGTTCGCGGGGACACCGCGGCCGCCAGGTTTTCGGGAGTGAAAGTCCAGTCGGGCGCCTGCAGCGTTACGTACGATGGAACTGCTTCCACCGCAGCCAGCGTGTTCAGGTGGTAACCATAATAAGGTTCAAAGAGAATGACTTCGTCGCCCGGATTCAGCAGCGCCAGGCATGCCGAGTAAAAAGCCCCGGTCGAGCCGGAATGGACGATGACCTCAGTCTCCGGATCGCACTGCAAGCCGTTGAAGCGCAGCATCTTTTCGGCAATGGCTTGCCGCACCGGCGCCAGACCTTCGGCGCGGGTGTAGCTGTTGACGCCGCCGTCCATGGCAGCGTGCGCGCCTTCTCGAACGGCCGCAGGCACTTCCGTGTCGCAGACGCCCTGGGCCAGGTTGATGCCCTTGGCCTTCTCGCACTCCACGGACATCACCCGGATCTCCGATTGCACGGTGCGCGCGGCGCGCTGGCTCAGGGAAAGGGGCATCGTCTGGTCTCGCAGGGTACCGGCTCAATTTTAACTGCGGGGAACAGTAGATTACCGGTTTCAAGTGCAAAAATCGAGGGTACGTGGGCCGCAGACACGGGGCCGCGGACACGGGCCCGGCTTACTTCGGCCAGACTCGCAAGGCCGTTTGAATTACCCGCTCCAGTTCACTGCGGCTGGCGCCACTGGCTGCCTGCACGGCCATTCCGTGAATGACTGTCGTAAAGTAGCGGGCCAGATCGTTGGGATTGGAGCGAGGTGGGAGATCACCCTCGGATTGTGCGCGCTTGAGTCGCTGAAAGATTGCGGCTTCGCCTCTTTCCCGGCGCAAGATGAGTTCCTTGCGAATGGCTGTTGAGGTGTCGCCGCATGCCAGCGCGCCGTGGACGGTGAGGCATCCGGGAGTGGACGGGTTGGTCTGCACCTCGGCGGCGCGGCGCAGCAGTTTCTCGATAGCCGTCCGCGCGATTGCTTCTTTCAGCGCTTCAAACGGGTAAGACGCCGGCCCCTCAGAGTACCGGTCGAGCGCCTTGCGGAAGAGGGTCTCCTTGTCCCCAAAGGCCGCATAAAGGCTGGGCCGGTTGATACCCATGGCCTTGGTCAAATCGGACAGGGTAGCTCCTTCATAGCCTTTGCGCCAAAAAATGTGCAACGCCCGGTCCAGGGCCCGGTCTGCATCAAAAGCCCGCGGGCGTCCCATGGGCCGGGAGGGCTTCTTTTTCTTCATGATCTTCGTGCTTTTCATGCTTCCTTAATGATGCAGCATTTTCATACCTTACGGTAAATAATTCCTGAATCCTTCGCTTCCCCTGCCACATCTTTACTGACCGGTACACAACTAGTTTACCGCAGGAGAAAAACTTCATCATGTCCAAGAAACTTTCAGGCAAGGTTGCACTGGTTACCGGCGCTTCCAAGGGGATCGGCGCCTCCATCGCGAAGCATCTGGCGGCTGAGGGCGCGGCTGTCGTTGTGAATTACGCTTCGAGCAAGGAAGGCGCCGACCGCGTCGTAGCGGAAATCACGGCCCATGGCGGCAAAGCCGTTGCCGTACAAGCCAATGTCGCAAAAAAGAAAGAGATCGAGCGCCTGTTTGCCGAGACCAAGAAGGCATTCGGCACGCTCGATATTCTGGTCAACAACGCCGGCGTCTATGAGTTCTCCCCGATTGACGGCGTGACGGAAGAGCATTTCCACAAACATTTTGACCTGAACGTCATGGGGCTGGTGCTCGCTTCGAAGGAAGCCGCAAAGTATTTTGGGCCCGCAGGCGGCAGCATCATCAACATCGGTTCGGCGGCCAGCTCCGTTACGCCGCCCAATACCTCGGTCTACACCGCCACCAAAGGGGCCGTGGACGCCGTGACCAGAACACTGGCCAAAGAGCTTGGCCCGCGCAATATCCGCGTGAACGCCATCAATCCGGGCATGGTCGAGACGGAAGGCGTGATTGCCGGAGGATTCTCCACTGGCGAATTTCGCAAACAGTTGGAAGCTCAGACTCCGCTCGGCCGCATTGGCCAGCCGGAAGATGTTGCTCCGGCTGCCGTCTTCTTTGCCTCCTCGGACGCGGCGTGGATCACCGGCGAGACCTTGTTGGTCGCCGGCGGCCTTCGCTAAGAGAGCATTTCAAAGCAACGAAGCACAGCGAGGGATCCCTGCCGTCCAGTCAGTCTGACGGCCAAGGGGTCCCTTGCCGCAAAGAGATAACGGCTTACCCAACCACCAGATCTTTTCCCTCTTCCACATTCGCTTCGCGCAGAAACTTCGCCGCTTCTTCCGGCGGGGTGGGATTGATGTAGAAACCCGTTCCCCATTCAAATCCGGCGGTCTTGGTCAGTTTGGGGATGATTTCCAGATGCCAGTGATAGTAGTCGTTGGTGGTGTCTTCAATCGGGGAAGTGTGCAGAACCAGGTTATAAGCCGGATTGCCGAGCACATGGACGGACTTGGTCAGCAGGGTGCGCAGGATGCGGGCGAGGTTTTCGTAAAGATGTGAAGGCGAATCCTCAAACGCCGACTGGTGCACCTTGGGCAGGATCCAGGTTTCAAACGGGAAGCGCGGAGCGTAGGGCGCCAGGACCACGAAGTCCTGGTTCTCAGCCGCCACGCGCACGGGGTTCGCCAGTTCCTGGCGGAGAATGTCGCAGTAAATGCAGCGTTCCTTGTTGGCGAAATAGCGCTTGGCGCCTTCCAGTTCTTCCACTACCTGCTTGGGCAGAATAGGCAGGGCGATCAACTGGGAATGCGGGTGCTCCAGCGACGCGCCGGCGGCCTCGCCGTGGTTCTTGAAAACCAGAATGTACTTGAAGCGGTGGTCCCGCTTGAGATCAAGAATGCGGTCGCGGAAGGCCCAGAGCACGTCTTCCAGGCGCTTGAGGGGCATGGTGGCCAGGGTTTCCATGTGGTTGGGCGTCTCGATCACCACTTCGTGCGCGCCAATGCCGTTCATTTTATCGAACATGCCGTCCGCCTGGCGGTCCAGGTCGCCTTCAATTCCCAAAGCGGGAAACTTGTTGGGCACCACGCGCAGGTTCCAGCCGGCGCCATCGCGCCCGTTTTCGGAGGGACGGTAGGCCAGGATTTCCGGCGGCGTCTTGCTTTCATTTCCCGGACAGAAAGGACAGAAAGCCGCGCCCTTGACAACGGCGGTCTCGCGGGAAAAATCGCCGGGACGCTTGGCGCGGTCGGTGGAGATGATCACCCACCGGCCGGTGATCGGGTCTTTACGAAGTTCAGGCACAAGCAATTATCTTACAACGGGGGGTTGGAGCAGTCAGCAATCAGCACTCAGCATTCAGCCCCGAAACATCAAGGTATGGTGCAAGAGAACCTTTGAAACACAGAGGAAAGGAGTAAACAGAGGAGGATTGGTCAGGTAATTCTCGGGTCCTCCGTTTCCTCTGTTCCTCTGTGTTTCAAAGGTTTGACTCCGGACCACACATGGATGTTGCAGGGGCTGAATGCTGAGTGCTGACTGCTGAGTGCTACGTCGAGCGGCGGCCTGCAACAACCGGGGATAGTTGCAAGCCGCCGCCGGACCACCTACACCCCTTAGTACAGGTGAAAGTTAACTACGATGTTCATTTGTACTGACACCGGACGACCGTCTTTTGTGCCCGGTTCGAAGCGCCATGTGCGCACGGCTTCCAGGGCTTTTTCGTCCAGACCCATGCCGAGCGACTGCTCGACGCGGATGTTGTGCGGGCGGCCGTCCGTGCCGATCACCGCCCACAGCACGACCGTCCCCTGGTGCTTGACTTTCCGCGCTTCCTCGGAGAATTCCGGCTCCGGACTGTAGAGCGCTCGGGGCGCGATAACGCCGTTGCCAGTCCGGTACGAACCATCACCCCAGTTGCCGTCAGAGCCAGGGCCGTGTCCGGGGCCATGTCCGGGGCCGACCCCGCCGTGATCGCCACTGCCAACGCCATTGGCGCTTCCTGTGCCGTCGGAGAGTGTCGTCAATCTGGAAAGCGTATCGCCCATTTGTTTCGGTGCGGGCACATTCAAATCCGGCGCAACTATCGTGGCTTCCTCCGGCAACCTGGATTTGCGCGGCTCTATGACTGTTGGCGGCGTAAGCTGCTCCCTTGCGGTGCGCGGCAGTTCGCCTTGGGAAGCCGCCTTCGGGTCATTGCTGCCCCCGCCGCCGCCGCCCCGAGGCGCTAAGGAGCCGGGAGGCAAGACAATAGAGTCCACTGCGGTGACAAGTCTCGGTTGATCTACTCGCGGTATGTTCTTGATGGTCAGCAACCCCAGCGCGAAACAGGCCACCAGGGCCGCGTGCAGCGCCAGCGACGCCGCGAAGTTGGCGCGACGGACAGGATAGATTCCGAAACCTCGTCCCAGAAGTCCGGGCAGGAACTCCAGCCGGGCTTCTTTCGCCGCGGGCGTGCGCGAGCCGTTGGAAACCGTTCGCCCTGCAGCGGCCCATTCCAGTTCGACGCCGAGCCGGGCCTTGAATTCCGTCCGCGGAAGTTGCCGCAGGTCGGCTGCGATCTGGAGAAGCTCAGCCAGATCGGCGCCGGCGGCAGGCCTTGCGCCTGGTCTCGCGATGAGTTGGCCGATGGCCTGATCGAGTACGTCGAAAACGGCAGCGTTAGTCATGGCTTTTCCCTCACTGAGTCGCGCAGCGTTTCCAGCGCGCGGAATTGCAACTGCTTCACTGCTCCTTCACTGCGGCCCAGTTCCTGGGCAATCTCGCGGACACTCTTCTGGTCCACGAAGCGCCGCAACACCACCAGGCGCTGGTCGTCCGGCAGGCGGTCCACTAGTTGAAAGAGCATGGCCCGCCGTTCCAGTTCGCCGTCCGAGCCGGGTGCGGCCTGGTTTTCATAAAAAGCTTCATGCAGCGCGTCGGCCTGGATTTCAGGATGCCTGGCCGCGTGCTGCCAGCGATCGGCCAGCGCGTTGGCCGCGATCCGCAGCAGCCACGCCGCGAACGGCACGCCGCGCCATTGAAAGCGGCCCAGGTTACGTAGCGCTTCATGGAAGACCTCCGCGGTGATATCTTCCGCCACGTCGCGGTCGCCCACGCGCCGCGCCACAAACGCATAGACACGGTTAAAGTTGCTCTCATACAGCTCCGCGAACCGGCCCGGATCGTTCTGGGCCGCTTCAATCAGAAGCCGCTCTCCGTTCAATTCGGTTAGATTGGCAACAGCGTTCAAACTTGCGCTCCCCGGGAACCCATGTCCTCTTCTACTTATCTAATCCGCCGGAAGGGCCAAAAGGTTACGAGGCTTCCTGGCGAAATTTTCGGTGGACATTGGTAGATCGGGGGAAAGATGGATTCTTGCGGGCGGGACGCAGCACTCAGCAATCAGCATTCAGCCCCGCAACACCTTTGACACAGAGGAAAGGAGTAAACAGAGGAGAACTGATCTGGAACACTCCGATATCCTCCGTTTCCTCTGTTCCTCTGTGTTTCAAAGGTTTTATCTTGGATCGCGCGATGATGTTGCGGGGCTGAATGCTGAGTGCTATTTGCTAATTGCTCTCTTCATCCATAAACGCGAACGCTTCCTGCGGCGTCGCGCACATCCATACGGGAGCGAACGAGAGACGGTGCAGCGGTGTGGGGCCATGTTCCTTCAGCGCTGCCAGATGTTTCGGCGAGCGATAGCCTTTGTTGGAAGCCAGGTCGTACTGCGGATAGACGGGGTCCCAGAGGCGCATCATGGCGTCGCGCGCTACTTTGGCGATGATGGAAGCCGCGGCGATGGAAGCTGAAAGCGCGTCGCCATGAATGATGTTGGTTTGCGGGCATTCCCAGGCCAGGGGAACGGCGTCAACCAGCAGATGGTCCGGCGCGGGAGCAAGCTCGGCGACGGCGTTGCGCATGGCCAGCAGAGAAGCGTGATAGATATTCAACTGGTCAATGCGGGCGACATCCACAGCGGCCACGGCATAAGCAATGCAGTGTTCCTTGATGCGCTCGGCCAAGGTTTCCCGCGCGTTCTGGTCTATGAGCTTGGAGTCGCGCAGGCCGCGGATGCGATAGTCAGGTTTCAGGATCACCGCCGCGGCAACGACCGGGCCGAAGAGGCAGCCGCGGCCGACTTCGTCCACTCCGGCAACCAGTTGTGCGCCCGAAGCCCACGCCAGTTTTTCATACTTGACGGTACACTTCAGCCGTTTGAGCAGACGCATTTTGAGCGTGCCCTGGGAATACGGTTCACCGGTGTTGGGATTAATGGGGACGGGCGCTTTCCTGCGTTTCTTGCGGACGGGCTTGGCAGAAACCGGCATGAAGTCAGGACGATTGTACCGCGAAGGACGCGGCTTTTTGCATAAGACAAGCAGACGGCAAAGGGACTTGAAAATCAGCCTTATCATTCTCAGCAAGGTACAGGCGTTTTCCTGCATCGCCTTCCCCAACTGGGGTATTCTGGCCACAGATGTTCCGCGCCAAATCCAAAGAGCGCATTGCCGCCACCATGGCCGAGCTGGGCGAGCTGCGCGCGCAGTTTCGCGCCCAGAGTGCCGCCGGAAAACGGCCGGCGGCGTTTACCTCGCGCATTGGTGTCGTGCTTTCCGGCGGTGGCGCGCGCGGGGCCTATGAAGCCGGTGCGCTGATGGCCTTTCAGGACGCCGAGGTGCCCACGCATATCCTGGCGGCTACATCCATTGGCAGCATTAACGCCGCGTCTTTTGCCGCGCACGCCGAGGGTGTGGTGGGCCGGGCCGAACCCCTGGTCAAGGCCTGGATGGATTGCACACCGGCCACTCTGGGAATTGACTGGTCGCGTTACATTTTTACTCTCGCCGGCCTGGTGACCGCGTCCGCCGGACTGGGCAACTTTGTGCGGGTGTGGCTGGAAGAGCGCGGCATCTACTTCCACACGCATGGTCCCAAACTTACCTGGTTTGCGCTGGGCGCCGCGGGCGTAGCCATTCTGTTTTTCGCCGACAAGCTGTCCTATGTCGGTTTTATGGCGCTGAACCTCGTCCAGGGACGCACCTGGTACCCTGACCGTCGCAAGGCATGGGTTTCGCTCGGCGCGAACGTGCTGGTGTGGGGCTTTATTGTTTTGTTCCTGAACTTTGCTCACTTGCATACGCCCATGATCGGGCTCAGCCAGGTTGATCTGAGCGCGCCGGTAACGGCCATCGCCACGATTTGTCTGGGCTTCATGCTGTACCGGATCCTGCGGGAGCCGCTGAGCCGGCTGAGCCACAGGTTTCTGCGTCTGCCGTTGCGTACCGGATTGTTTGCCAACTTCGAACGCACTAAGTTTCTGCGTGACCGCATTCCGGAGAAAGACCTGAGAGACTCCGCCATTCGCGTGGTGATGACCGCCACCGACCTGAGCCACGGAGTCGCCCGCTATTTCTGCAACGCGCCCGTTGAGGTCCTGGCCAACGATCCGGGCGCGCGGGCGGATTTTATTTTGCGCGAGTTTGAACAGCCGCAGGACCTGGTGCAGGCGGCGGTGGCGTCGTCGTCGTTGACCTTTGCGTATGAAGCCGTGCCCATGGAAGGCCGCCTGTGGACGGACGGCGGCGTCATGACCAATGAGCCTATCCTGCCCGCGCTGCGCCTCGGCGCCGACGTCCTTTTTCTCATCATGATGTCGCCGCTCGACGGAGAAGACGACTCCGTCGAGATCAAGACCTTTCTCGACGTCGGCGTCCACGCCGTGGACCTCCTGGTATCCAAGAACTTCAAGACGGATATCGCGCTGCTGAACAACGTCAATCAGTTGTGTTCGATCCAGGCTACGGAGTTGGGCGTCAGACCGGAACAGGTGGAACTGAAGATCGGCGAGCAGCACTATCGTTACGTTAAATCGTTCAGTATCGCGCCGAAAAAGCCGTTGACCGCCGCGGCCCTGGATTTTGACGGTGAGATCATCGGGCCGGTGATCGTCCAGGGCTACCGCGATGCATCCTGCGTGCTGCGCGAATTCCTGGACTACGAAGCCGCGCGTCCAACCCGCGAATCAAGACAGGTGGTCCGCCTGGCAGCCGAGCGCCCGGAAGGGAACTTCAGGGTGGTAGAACGCTAGGTTGTCCCCGGTCTCCTTGTCCCTTCTTTCCCTTTTCGGAAGAATGATCTGACTGGCAAGAATAGAGCGACGACCAACAGCAGAAATTCAAGAGGCCCTTTCAAGAAATCTCTGCTAAAACCAGTATGCTTTACGGCGTCCAAGACCAATTCTGTGTGGGAGTGAACGCTTAACATCGGCAGCATGAATAATACTGGGAATGCGTAAACCCATACGATAACGAACATGACAAACCACGCCCACCGGACCCTCTGCACATAGCCTGTCCAGATGACGATCAGACCAACCAAGACCAATGCCAGGCCAGCAAACCCCATGGGCAGATAGAAGTTGATTACGTGCACCGTGTCTGAAAATTCAAGATACTGCCGGCGCCAGGTGGAGAGAAAGCTCAAATACCACGGAACCAAGGCAGCTAGGCCGATCGTAAGAAGCACACTCGAAATGAAGGAGGCGTCGCGGCGGATTCTCATGACCTCTCCAAGAGTGAAATTATTTCCCGCGTTCAATAGTATCTGGGCAACTCCCTCGGTATCTTCTCCTTGTTCCTTTATTTGGGCGGTGGAGCCAAAGGCGTGGCTCGCTTGCTGGGCCGGTTTTTCCATACTCCGAATGGTGGGAGGCAAAGCGCTGTAGGAGGGTAGCCAGAATCTTGGATTGCGGCCCCCAACATCTTGTCTTATTGTGCCAAGGAAGGTACAAATAACTACCCTTAATTCGAGGTCCGACCGTGTCGATACCTACTTCCTTTTTCCCCGCAGCCCGGCGCTTCCTATTACTGACTCTCACTGTCTTTCTGGCGTTGCCTCTCAGAGCTTCCGGCCCGTGGGACAGTCCCGCCTTTTCCGTTAGCCCGGAGGCCCTGCGCCAGGCCGCAGCGGCCATTCAAGCGGACAAGGATTCCCCTGTGACAGTGCTTATCAACGAACAGTCTTTCAGCTTCGATGCGCAGGGCAAAGAGGTCGAAACACGCCACACGATTTACCGCATCGAGAGCGAGGAAGGCGTCAAAGGCTGGGCTGAAACCACTGGGCAGTGGGAGCCTTGGCGTCAATCCAAGCCAGAGATCAAGGCTAGAGTTATCACGGCGGATGGTTCCGTCCATTTGCTTGACCCGAAGACTCTGAATGACGTCCCAGTGCACGAAAACTCGCCGGAAGTTTACAGCGACCAGCGAGCTTACGGCGGGCCGCTGCCGGCGGTCGCAGTCGGGGCGATCGTGGAGGAGGAGGTCACGATTCGAGACACGCAAGTGTTCTTTGCCGCAGGGATCGCCGAGCGGCGCTGGTTGAACATGAGTGTTCCGGTGGCGCGAACGCGTATCGTGCTCTCCCATGCGGAGGCGCTGCCGCTGCACTATGTCCTGCACCTCCTTCCCCGCGCCAGCGTTACGACGTCCCTCGAAAATGGTGTGGAGACTATCACTATCGAAAACGGCCGGTTGGAGGCTTACACGGAACTTCCGACTCATGTACCCGCGGACGTGGTGGTTCGCCCGGAGATCGAATTCGGCACCGGCACAACCTGGGAGCAGGTGGCTCTCGAATATGCGCGGCTGTCGAACAGCAAAATGCGTCTGGCGGACGTGCAGCCTGTCCTAGCCCGGATCAACGTGAAGCAAGGCACCCGCAATGAAGTGATCCGCCGCATGGTGGCCGCCCTCCACAAGAGTGTGCGTTATACGGGAATAGAGTTCGGCGAGTCCGGTCTGGTGCCGCAGTTTCCCGCGGAAACTCTCAAGCGGAAATATGGTGACTGCAAAGACAAAGCCTTGCTATTGGTGTCTATGCTTCGAGCTGCCGGAATTCCCGCCAACCTGGCGTTGCTCGATTCCGGCCCCGGACAGGACATCAACACCAACTTGCCAGGCATGGGCATGTTCGACCATGCCATCGTCTATGTGCCCGCCTCAGGTTCCGATGCGGAGATGTGGATTGATGCCACCGCAAACTACTCGCGCGCCGGCGACCTCCCGCTCATGGACTATGGACGCTGGGCGCTGGTGGTGGACGAGAAGACTACAACCCTCAAGAAGATTCCCGAACTCACTTCGGCGCAGAACGTGCATCGGGAAATACGCGAGTTCACTCTGGCCGAGTATGGTCCGGCAAGAATCGTGGAGACAGACGAACAGACCGGTCCCCAGGAAGCCAACGATCGCGAGTTTTATAACGGAGATCCGAAGAAAGCCCGGGAAAACGGTGAGCAATACGTAAAAGACTATTACCTTGCCGATTCGCTGATCTCACTCGATCACGGCGATCTTGCCGATGTCGACAAGCCGCTGGCTGTTACTTACGTGACGAAAGGAGCCCGGGGCAGCACGGATCTCAAAACGGCGGCGATGGCGATCCGGGTGGAAGACCTCTTTGGCAGCTTTCCCGCGTATTTCAAGACCAAGGAAGAGGCGAATAAAGACCAGTCGGATGCCGGCGAACCCACGCCTCGTACCGTGGACTGGCTGATCACGCCCTTCACCACGGAATGGGACTATAAGATCCTTGCCCCGGCGGGATTTAAATTGCGCGCTTTGCCTTCGGACAAAGAGGAAAAGATTGGTAGTGCGCAACTTACTCAAAAGTTCATCTCCAATCCTGACGGCACGATAGTGCAGGCCGTGCTGAGGCTGGACAGCGGCAAATCGCGGCTTACGGTTGATGAAGCCAGGCAATTGCGCGATGCGGTCCTGAAAGGGCGTAGCGCGGACCCTATTTTCATCAGCTTTGACCATGTTGGAAACTCCCTGCTTTCTGCCGGCAAGATCAAGGAGGCCCTGGCAGCGTACCGTCAGCTTGCAGCTCAGCGTCCGAAGGAAGCCATACACGAGATTCAACTGGCGGACGCTCTGCTAACCGCAGGATTGGCGGAGCGCGCTCGCGCGGTTGCCAAAGAAGCTACCGTGCTTGAGCCCTCGTCATCGCTCGCTTTCAGTACACTCGGGTGGATTCTGCAGCATGACCTGATCGGCCGGCGCTTCAAGAAAGGATTTGACTACAATGGCGCCATCGCAGCTTACCGCAAAGCCAGGGAACTCGACCCGAAAGACAAAGAGTTGCGTACCAACCTGGCGATCTTGCTGGAGTCTGACGCGGACGGCGAAAGGTACTCCCAGAAAGCGCATCTGCGAGAAGCCATCGCCGAGTTCAAGGAGTTGAAAAAGCTCGACAAGGACTACATGAACAGATTCGAGGACAACGTACTCTATGACCTCTGGTACGCGCACGACTACAAAGGCCTGCTGGCAGCAGTGGCGGACTTGCCCACCACCGATGTGCGAAAGGGCCTGATGCTGGCGGCCATCGCTGCCGATCAGGGCCCGGATGCAGCCATCAAAAAATCTCTTGAGATCACTACTGAAGAACAGGGGCGCAGCAAGGCCCTCGTCAGCGCCGGTGCATTATTGATGCGGGTCCGGAGGTACGCCGACACAGCCCAGCTGGACGCTGCCGGCAGCCATGGCCAGCCCAATGAAAGCCAAATCGCGGCGTCGGTGGCGATCCTCGGGAAAACCAGGCCTTACGAGCAGATCAAAATAGATCCCGCCGATCCCCGCAGCGTGATGCAGCGCCTGTTTGTGCTGTTCTTCAGCCGCAACAGCAAACTTGATGACTTCAAGCCGATATTGAACAAGTTTGCCTTGGCGCAGTCGGACTTTTCCGATGAGGCAGCGCTCCAGCGCTCGATGTCGGAAGTGCGGGTCAAGCTCGGATCAACCGGGGTCCCGCTGGAAACGCTTGTCGATATTGTTCTTTCCAATGTTCGCTACTCGCTCGAAGGTGACGACGATCTGGGCTACAAGATCACCATGGAGAGTCCTGGAGCGTCGGCCCAGCAAGCATATGTCGTCCGTGAAGACGGGCAATGGAAGCTGGTGGCGTATGCTTTCTCTCCCACTGCCCTCACTGAGGAACTCGGCTGGGAAGCCCTGGCGTTCTTGCAGAACAAGGATCTTGCGCATGCACGCAAGTGGCTGGACTGGGCTCGCGAAAGAATCCACATCAGTGAGGGCGACGATCCTCTTTCCGGCCAGCCCTTCCCGCACTTCTGGACCAAAGGCCAGGAAGGCGATGAGACTGCAATACGCACAGCCTCCCTGGTTCTGGTGCCCTCGAAAGAACTCAAAGGCGAATACCTGTCCGGTTTGATCAGCGCCCGTGACGCAGCCAGGAGCGATGATGAGCGCCGGAGGCTGAACCTGGTACTGGCATATGCCTACGCTGCTCAGCAACGCTGGACCGAACTGCTGGACGTGGCGCAGAAGCTGATGACATCAGCACCGGATTCTTATGTTGCGTTCCGTTTCGCGGAACAGGCATATGCCGGCTTGAAGCAGCTCGAGGATTGGGACAAGCTGCTGCAGTCGCGGCTGCAAAAACACCCGGATGATCCGGAGTACATACGCTCCGCGTCGCGGCTGGCGGCCTATCATAACCAGTTTGAAAAATCGCGGGAACTCATGAAAACCCTGATCGATCGCGGGAAAGCGACAGAAAGTGACATGAACAGTTACGCTTGGGATGCGCTGCTGGTCCCAACTCCGCCCGATCAGGACGCCATCGACACGGCGCGGCGGGCCAATGATCTGACCAAAAATGCAAACTCCCACATCCTGCACACTCTGGCCTGCCTTTACGCGGAGACCGGCAAGACCAGCCAGGCCCGCGAGTTACTTCTTAAGACCATAGAAGCAGGAGAAATGGAAGAGCCGGATTCAGAAGTCTGGTTTGGGTTTGCCAAAATCGCCGAGCAATACGGCGAAAACCAGGCGGCTCGCGCCATGTACAGCCGGGTCGAGAAACCCAAAATGGAATATCCGGGCACGTCATACTCCATGGCCCAGCGGAGGCTGGAAGCGCTGAAGACGGCAGATTCGACCGTTAAGAACGCCGGCCACTGACCGCTCAGGAGCGCCCCAGGCGGCTCGCTTTTTCTATCTCTCACGATACTCATGCGCGGAGGGAAACGCAGGGAATGTCGAGTCGTGTAGAAAGTCTGGGTACCGGGAGGCCGGCCCATGATCCAAGCCAAGCCATAAAGGCACGCCAACCGCACACATTCATACTCCAATTGGCGTGACCTCATCTAGCCAGGGGTGCTTATTCCCTTCTTGAGCATTTCAATAGCTTTCCCCAATCGCTTCAATCGTGTTTCTTCTTTCTTGGCGTCGGCAATCCAGCGGCAGTACTCCTTGCGGTGTGTGTAGCTTAGTCTCTCAAAAACTGAAAGCAACCCTTCTTTCTTGATCAACTTTTCAAATTGAGCGGGCACTTCGAGGGTTCTTACTTCTTCGTCTCTCCAAACAACGACTTCAATCGTATCGCCCGGGCCTTTCCCAATTTGCTCGCGTATGGCTTTCGGCACTCCCAGAATATGAAGGGGATGGCCGTACTTGATCAGTGAGCCGGTGTACGGCACCGCGTTGAAGGTTGCTTTTACAGGCACCTTCCCTTTGGTGGCGAATTCCTTCTCGGTAGGATACGGAAAAAGCACATAAGCCCCTCCGCCATCACCCGCTTCGATTTTCGTCTTGAATTTGTATTTCTTCATCGCTTACCGGTTTTCTGAGCGTGCGGCCTTGGTCACCCGGCATTAAATCACTTTCCTTTGTAACGCGCTACTCTTTCACGGACAAGAGTTGAAGACACGCATGAAGCCAGCGAGAAGGTCCAACCAGCGCTACTCCAGCCCAGCTACGGCGATGAATATATGTAAGTCTCCCGCAGGCGCCCGCTGCTATCAAAGCTCACGGAACGATACTCAGGGATGAGTGGGGCGAATGAGTTCCGATAGATATATTCTGTGCAATTCGGTCTTGGTGTTCCGAAGGACTTGCCACAAGACTCAACCCACGATGGTTTACCCAGGAGGCCTATCACTTCCGTCTCCATACCGCGATAGGTCCACCCCCACGAGACACCATCCCGAACGCCGCGGGGTTGGCGGCGGAGGGACCTGCTCCGCTGCCGCTGCGCGCGGGCCAGGCAGGACCGCTCGCACGTCACACAAGTTCGGGAGTGAAGCGCAAGCTACCGCGAGGGTAATCCTCATACTCTGCTGGCTCGCGCGCAGCCGCAGCGGGGCAGGTCCCTCACCCTGCTCGCCTCCGCTCCGCAGGGGTTCGGGATGGGGTCATGTGGAGTTTTGACCTATCACGAGCTTGAACTCGGGTTGTGAAACGGGAGTTGGAGCAATACATTGAAGAGGCTGCTCAAGCCGCCTGATTCACGGCAGTGGATACATTTGTCTCACTGCAATCTCCATACCGCGATAGGTCCACCCCCACGAGACACCATCCCGAACGCCGCGGGGTTGGCGGCGGAGGGACCTGCTCCGCTGCCGCTGCGCGTGGGCCAGGCAGGACCGCTCGCACGTCACACAAGTCCGGGAGTGAAGCGCAAGCTACCGCGAGGGTAATCGTCATACTCTGCTGGCTCGCGCGAGGCCGCAGCGCATACGGGAAGGGGACAGCCTGAACTGCGCGATTATTCCGCGCCCATTCAGGACAGTGTGAACTCGGTCCTTCGTCCGGCAGGCAACTCCGGACAGTGCACATCGCCTTCGCGGCAGAAACACTGCCGCAGTTCAGGCTGACCCCTTTTCTCCGCTTGTCGAGAGGGTTAGAAAGACCGGGGAAAGCATGGAGCGCCCGCCTAAAGCGAAATACCTATGGACGCCTCAATTTGGTTTCGAGTACACTAGGCGACACTTCACGGTGACGTCTATGTCATTTTTGCGAAGCCACTCACTTCTGAGCCTGTTTCTATGGTTAACTTGTGGCTCTGTTTTCGCACAAACCAGTGCTCCCACAGCCGGTCCATGTGGCATGCCGGGAGGGCTGAAGAGCGCCTCCGGACACAACCTCTTCACTGAGCAACAGGAAGAATGGCTCGGCGAGGTAATGGAGAAGGAGATCCGCGGCAACTTCAATGTAGTTGAGGATGCGGATCATTATCTGCAGAGAGTCGCGGACCGGCTCCAGGCGCAGCTTCCTCCTTCCAGCACGCACTACCGGTTCGTCATCATAGACTCACCCGAGCTCAACTCTTTTGGACTGGTCGGCGGGCGCATCTTCATCCATCGTCGAATGATTGCGTTCGTGCAAAATGAAGATGAGTTGGCGGCGCTTCTGGGCCACGAGATGGGACACATGGTCGACCATCACGTGGTGCTCCGCTTTTCCGATTTTTTCCGGCAAATGGGCGTCACCAGTCTGGGTGACCGCGCTGATGTCCTCAGGCACTGGAAAGATTTCGAGGACAACGCCAGAAAAATCAAGCACATGTATGACGAACAACGCGAAGCCGAAGAGCAGGTCATCGCCGATCGCATCGCGTTCTATGCCTTGGTGCGCGCCGGATACGATCCGGAAAAAGGCATTGCATTCTTTGACCGGCTTTTTCAGACCAAAGGCAAACCGGGAAATTTCTGGTCTGAGTTTTTCGGCACCACCAATCCAAACGGGAAACGCCTGCGCGAGATGTTGAAAACGGAGCGGCCTCTGGCGCAGAACTGCATCGCGACGCGCCCAGCGGAAGCAGGCGAGTTCGCGGCATGGCAAAAGACAATCATCGCCAGCACCAAATATGCCACCCTGTCAAAAGCTGACCTGCCGGGACTTATACGAAAAGTGACGCTCCAGTCGCAGCTTCGCAGTGATCTCTTTGGTATTGAATTCAGCCCCGACGGCAAGTACCTTCTGGCCCAGGACCAGAGCAGTATTTTTGTCGCCTCGCGGGAGCCGCTGGCCAATTTGTTCCGGATTGACGCCTTTGACGCTCACACGGCGCGGTTTTCACCTGACTCGCGCTCCGTGGTTTTTTATGACAAGGAGCTTAGGGTTGAAAAATGGGACGTGGCCAGCGGGAAACGGGCGTCCATATACCAGGTAACCATCCCGGAGTGTTTCCAGTCAGAGCTCTCACCCAACGGGGATTATCTCGGCTGCATTGATGACGGGTTCGGTCTCAAATTGGTGGATGTTGCAACCAATACCGTTCTTCTTGAGCGCAAGAAATTTTATATTTTTACCAGGTACCTGGACTGGTACCGTTACTATCTTGCGCGCCTGTCCGGCGAGAAGATCCGCATCTTCGATATGAAATTTTCTCCGGATGATCGTTACTTCATCGCGGGACATTCAGATTCATTCGTGGCCTATGACTTGAAAGAGAGGACGGAAGCAAAACTTTCCTGGCGTATTCATGAATTGGGCAAGATATCCTTCACCTTTGTTGGCCCGGACGAGTTCGATGGGCTCCAATACGCCGGCGGGAACGATATGAGACTGGTGCGCCTGAAATTTCCTTCCGGTGAGAAGCTGGATGATTTCAAAGTACAGGCTGAGGGATGGCTCTCCAGCACGGAAAACCGCGATGCCTTGCTCATGCGTCCGGCCGCCGCTTATCCCGTGGGAATCGTTGACCTGAAGACGAGGAAGATTACCCAGGCATTCAAGAATCCGGCGTTTGCGGTTTACGGGGAAATCTATGCCGGCGAGCAAAATAGCGGGGAGGTGGCCTTGTTGAGCACCGCCGACAATAAGTTGTCCGGCAGGCTGAAGTTACCGGAAAGCCTGGTTGGATCGGCCCGAACTTCTGTTTTTTCGGCGGACGGAAAGTGGCTCGCGGTGTCCCAGGGCAGCCGCGGATGTTTGTGGAGCCTGGAGAATGGTCAACGCTTGTTCCTGGCACGCGGATTTAACGGCGCCCTCTTTGAAAATGACCAGTTGATCACCGAATTCGCCAAAGATCCTCCTAATCCGTCGCGCGTATTCCAATTCGACTTGCACGAAGGTTCCAACAAAAGACTTTTCGACGTCCCGGACGGAGCATTTGTACACGCCCGGTCCTGGCAATGGGACAACTTTCTGGTCACCATGCACCCGGAAAACGAAAAAGATGAGCTTGGCACAGGACACACAATTCTGCAGGTCCACGATGTGCACAATAACAATGTATTGTGGGAACGCAGACTACATCAGGGTCTGCCGGGATTGTTCTATACGCCCACCGCAATCACGATGTTGATCTGGGATTGGGGCGGAATTAAGGAAGCAGCCAGGGAAGATGAAAGCATCAGCGCCACACTTGCCGGCCTGGAGAACAAAGATACATCCTACCTTTTACAGGCATTTGAGCCGGCAACCGGCAAGCTTCTTGGGTCCGTTCTGGTGGATACCGGAAAGCTCTCTTTCCGCGTGAACGCGGGATACGCCGCGGGCGACAAAATGTTTGTTACCGATAGCAGCAACCATCGCACGCTCATCTATTCCATCAAGGAGGGCGCGCGGAAGGGCTCATGGATCGGACACCCGGTCGCTGTGACGACAAACGGCGACAGAGTACTTGTCCAGAACGAAAGTGGAATCGCCGATCTTTACGATACGGCAACGCTGCAATCCTTGGTGCACTTTAGTTTCCCAGCCAGGATTGTCTATGCCGACTTTGCCCGCGATGGATCACTCTACGTGCTCACCGCCGACCAGAATGTTTACCAGCTCAGCGTAAACAAAGAACAACAGAGAGCTGCACAATAATGCCAGGAAACCTGGGAAACCCGGGAAACCCGGGAAACCCGGGGACAGACTGACAGGCTGTCGGAGATAGAATTTCTTGGTTCACAAAAGCTTCTCTCCGACAGGCTCTCAGGCTTCCAGTTTGTCTCACTGCAATTTCCCTGGCGCGATAGGTCCACCCCCCACGAGACACCATCCCGAACGCCGCGGGGTTGGCGGCGGAGGGACCTGCTCCGCTGCCGCTGCGCGTGAGCCAAACAGGACCCGCTCGCACGTCACACAAGTCCGGGAGTGAAGCGCAAGCTACCGCGAGGGTAATCCTCATACTCTGCTGGCTCACGCGAGGCCGTAGCGGGGCAGGTCCCTCACCCTGCTCGCCTCCGCTCCGCAGGGGTTCGGGATGGGGTCATGTGGGGTTTTGACCTATCACGAGTTTGAACTCGCGTTGTGAAACGAGAGTTGGAGCCGTACATGAAGAGGCTGCTCAAGCCGCCTGATTTTGCGCCAGTGGATACAGTTTGTCCCACTGCAATCTCCATACCGCGATACGTCCGCCCCCCACGAGACACCATCCCGAACGCCGCGGGGTTGGCGGCGGAGGGACCTGCTCCGCTGCCGCTCTGCGTGAGCCAGGCGGTACCCGCTCGCACGTCACGCAAGTCCGGGAGTGAAGCGCAAGCTACCGCGAGGGTAATCCTCATAGTCTCCTGGCTCACGCGAGGCCGCAGCGGGGCAGGTCCCTCACCCTGCTCGCCTCCGCTCCGCAGGGGTTCGGGATGGGGTCATTTGGGGTTTTGACCTATCACGAGCTTGAACTCGGGTTGTGAAACGAGAGTTGGAGTAATACATGAGCAAAAAAGGGACAGACTACGAGACGTCCCGCTTTGCGGACTAAGGTACTTCGATTCCTTGGCGATCAGGGCTTCGAACCGGGTTTAAACCAGAAAAAATACCATCGCCTAACCCGTTGAAAACACACACAATTCTCCCATTGACTTTCGCAAGAGTTTCGCGGTACCATGCGCGCCGCATTGGAAGCAATTAGCTAAGAACAAGCCGTTAGCCACTAGCTTCTAGCTCTTAGCCGGACACGAACTCGGCAACGCCGGCCCGCCCAGGCGGGCCGTGGAAAACGATCTTTGAAAACCTAAAGCGAGGAAAACCATAGAACCTTACCACTGATGACACTGATTCTGACTGATCAAGAACATCAGCGTTATCAGTGTTATCAGTGGTATGGTTTTCCGATCGCGGCGATCACGTGCGATGACGGCGATCACGGCGATGCCCCCTGTTCCTCCCCTGTTTCTCCCCTGTTACTCCCCTGTTACGAATTGACTCCGTCCGGGTAAAAGGTTCACGAAAGGCCCGTGGAATCGAGGTTTTGCATGTTTGGAGTATCCAAGCGCTCGCGTTCTCCCCTGTTTTTTTCCCTGTTAGCAGGGGAGCGGCACCGGGCCTTCTTTTTCAGTTGCATTAAGCCTTTTTAACGGGGTATTGTTACAATACCCGCCTGGGTAGACTAAGCCTTTATAAATTTCTTCACGAAACCGGAGAGCAAATGAGAGTTCTTATTACCGGTGGCGCGGGGTTCATTGGTTCCCATCTGGCCGAACGTCTGGTCAGCCGAGGAGATCAAGTCTGCGTCATAGATGATCTGTCAACAGGGTCGATCCACAACATCCAACCCCTGAAACCTTACAAAAACTTTCAATACTTTCTAGACACCGTCACCAATCAGCAATTGATGGCGGAACTAATTGATGCTGCAGACGTTATCTATCATCTTGCTGCGGCGGTGGGTGTGCGGTTGATTGTGGAAAGCCCGACGCACACCATGGAAACCAACATCCGGGGCACGGAAGTCGTGCTGGAGTTGGCGGCGAAGAAGAAAAAGAAAGTCCTGGTCGCATCAACTTCGGAAGTCTACGGCAAGCGTAATGATGTCCCATTTCGCGAGAGCGACGATCTGGTACTTGGGCCCCCGGACAAGGGCCGTTGGAGCTATGCCTGCTCCAAGGCCATCGATGAGTTTCTGGCCGTCGCCTACTGGAAAGAAAAAAAGGTGCCCACGCTGATTGCTCGCTTGTTCAACGTAGTGGGACCGCGGCAGAGCGGCCGGTACGGCATGGTAATCCCCAGTCTGATCCGGCAGGCGCTGCGGGGAAGGGAAATGACCGTCTATGGCGATGGCTCTCAGACCCGGTGCTTCACTCATATTTCGGACGCTGTGCGTGCTTTGATGGCCCTGACCGAGCAGCGCAGCGCTTATGGTGAAGTCTGCAACATCGGCTGTATGGAAGAGATTTCCATCCTCGCGCTGGCGGAAAAGATCAAGAAGTTGACCGCCTCAGAGTCCCCAATCGTTTTCGTGCCTTATGAAAAAGCCTATGAACAGGGCTTTGAGGACATGATGCGCCGCGTCCCTGATTTGACCAAGATCAAACAGATGATCGGATTTGAGCCCACAATGAGCCTGGATGAGATCCTCCT
>DATMPO010000012.1:0-6199 GCA_035567035.1 Verrucomicrobiia bacterium
GTCCCCACCGCAATGATTGCCGTCACGCTAACAAGAAGTAATCGCTTGCAGGACATGGGCCCCTTCCTGACACTCTTGCATAAGACCTTCGGAGTCTCACACGTCACTTAGGATGCGACAACGCTGAATTCGGGTGCCGTCACAACAGCTTATCTTTTGCATTATTCCCCCCGATTGAAGGCCCGCGCGACTATCTCGCGGCGCGCTGTCAGCATCGAATCTACGAGGGCGAACTGGAAAGTCAGAGGTGTGTTCCCATGGTCAAACGTTTTCGGCCGATTAGTGTGCTGAGCATCTTACTGTTAATCCAGGTGTCCTCGTCTCAGGCTGGGCCATCTACCCAAACGCCGCAGTCAAGTTTTCCGGCCAACCGCCTGGACACTCCGGTGGAGAACGTTGCCCTTCTGCCCAGCCTGCCGGCCCTGCCTCGAGGAAAAACCACTGTGCTGGGCGGCACAATTTACCGGCTGGACAGTGTACGCGATCAACTTACCCTCAAGGTTTTTGGAGGCGGCCGCCTAAACGTCCTTTTTGACGGACGTACGCGCATCTACCGCAATGACATGAGTGCAGGTCACCGCCGTGATCTGCGTGATGGCGAGCGCGTCCACCTGGATACGGTGTTAGACGGAACAAAGGTCCTGGCTCGCAACATCTATATTTTGACCCAAACGCCGGCTGGCGAAAGCTACGGACAGGTTGTGAGCTACAAGCCCACCACGGGAGAATTGATCATCACCGGGTCGCTTTCCGCCACCACGATGAAAGTGCAAATTGTACCCGGTACGGCGGTACTCCGTCACGACCAGTCGATCGCTCCCAGCGCGCTCCGCACAGGGTCGTTGGTTTCCGTCACGTTTTTCACCCTGGGTGACGGTCGGACTGTCGCTCACGAAATCTCAGTCCTGGCAGAACCTGGGGACGTAATCGAATTTGCCGGCCGTGTCACCCACCTGGACCTGCATGCGGGATTGGTGGTGTTGGAAGACCCGCGCGACCAGAAGAGCTACGAAATCTACTTTGACCCCTCGGTAGTTCCAGCAGGCGATCGGTTTCGTGAGGGAGCCAATGTCATCGTGCTGGCCGGCTTCAACGGCACACGTTACGTGGCCAGGACGCTCACCGTCAATCCTTCCTCCAGCAAATAGGCCGGCCCGCAAGTAACTAGTTTCGGCGGGACGCAGATATCTACTGCAGGACCAGAGGATTGCAGACTCCACTTCTCAACTGGGCGGGTGGAGATGGCGGCGTCGCCCATGGGGCGTTCTGGAAGTCGAAGAATTCTGTCATGTCCATTTGCGCGGCGTCGCGTCTGGTCAAAGAGGACAGGCTAAACCGGGTTTCGATCAGTTTCAAAATCGCCGTATAGTCAGCGGGGGTATGAGACACGAAATTCTTTCTGGTAAACGGCGAAATCACAATCAATGGTACGCGGAAGCCCGTAAAAGTGAAGTCACAGTTTGCGCCGCCGCCGCTGCTGCAGATGTCTCCAGCCTGCAAGTCGGAGGGGAGTATTCCATCCGGACTTACGGTGGCCATGGGAGAAACGTGGTCGTAAAGGCCTCCGCTTTCGTCATAGGTAAGAATGAAGACCGAATCCTTCCAGGAAGGACTGCTCATGAGCGCGTTGACCAGGCTTTCCACGTAAGCAGCTCCGGTTTGGACATTGTTGTTCGGATGCTCATCCAGACCGGAGTTATAGCCGCCTTCAATCATGGCTACCGCCGGCAACGTTCCATTTTTTACGTCGGTCAAGTACTGAGACACGGGCACCAGGTTGGCGGAGTGCTGGCTGGCAAACGGCTGGAAACTATTGATGTAGGAGGATCCCGGGTCGGTCTCGTAGATTTTCCAGGAAACACCAGCGGTCTGCAGCAAATCAAAGATCGTCTTGTTCGACAAAGTATTCGCTGGCGGATAGACCCGTCCCCCGGAAGTGCCGGCCAGAAGGAAAAGCCGATTCGGCTGGGTGCGCGTCATGACGGGAGAGAACCAGCGGTCGGAGGTGGCGAAGCTCGAAGCCATGAAGTAGTAGTAGTTGAGATCGCTTGCATCGTAAAAACCCATCGCTCGCACGCCGGCTGTATCAACGATGGGCGGATCCCCGGGCGGCGGATTTTGCGCGAATGTGGCGGCAGCGAAGACGAAACCGTCCGACATTACCGTGCTGGACGTTGGGTTCTGCCGGTTCCAGGCCACGTGGTCCTCGTTCCAAAAGGAGCTGAGGTTCTCGATGCACTCCGTCTTGAGATGATAGCCGTTGACCGTACTCGTTCCGTTGAAGCTCGGGTTCGATGCGTTGACCGGCATCCCGTCGATAGACTGTGCGGGAAAACCATTCGCTTGCTGATAAGAGCTCAAGTGCCCGAAATACTGGTCGAAAGAGCGGTTCTCCTGGACCATGAAGATGACGTGATTGAGGCTTTGGACGCCGGGGTTATGTGGAGGAGGAGGGGGAGTCGGGACGCTTGTCTGCCCTCCGCACCCGCCCAGGACCAGCAACAGGCCAAGGAGCGCAGAGGCCGCCACGACCCGACTTATCGTGGTCACGAATGAGTATCTGACAGCAGTGGGTTTCATACATGGAATGAGAAGCCGCGGAGGAGCAAAGGGTTGGCGTCTGTTTTGGCGAAGGGACCCGTGGTAAAGAAGAGCCAACGATTGGCTCGGCAGGAAGGGTCGAACGCAGCGTCCGGTACAGAGGTCAGGAGACTTCTCCGGGTATTCGAGACGATCGCGACCACAGATTCGCCGGACGACCTTCCCGAGAAAAGCGGCCCAGATCACTCTCGGGCCAATGCTTCAGCATTTCCTCCATGATCTCCCGCTCTACTAGCAGAATGGGAGATGAGACAATAACGGTCATGCCGACCAGCTTCCCGATATTGAGATACGAAGTCCTGTTTGCCTGAAGAAAGCCAACGGGGTACTCGGGCTTCCGGATCCGTGCCAGCAGGGGATCTGTGTCCAGCAAGTAAGCAACGTCAGGGCGCGGAACACATTTCAGCGCCAGACGAACATAGGCCCTCGCCATCCAATGATGGGACGATAGATTTGCCAATTCATCGTAGATGTACCGGTCGATGATGACGACATCTGCGTCGCTCGCCAGGGCCCGCGCAGCAACCAGGTTGAGATGCCAGACATCCAGCAGGTAGAGAAAGAACCTCGCCACTGTCAGATACCAGGAGCTCACATTCTTGTCGCGGCGGAGCAATGGCTTATCGGGACTCCCAACGCCCTGGTCTCCTTTGAATAGTTTGTGACTGACAGCCTGGCGAAGACGTGTCAGCATGGCGACATCATCCCAGAAGGTGAGCATCAACAATTTGACGCCAGCTTCGGTCAGGCGATTCTGAAGAGCGCGGATTTGGGTGCTTTTACCGGCGCCATCAATGCCCGAGAAGCTCAACAACATGGCGCGCCGGCGTCGTGGCACTGCTTCACCTCGTCCGCGGACACCTTTTGCCGCAACCGCCACGAGGGCGTCCCCTGTATTCTCCTGCAATACCAACTTGGGGTGGACTGTCACTGCGCGCTCATTCCCGCAACGGCGCGGCGCCAATATCCCGGGGTGGTCCTGCCGAGCAGTTTACGGTCCTTGACTTCAATGGTCACCTTGCGGTGTAAGTGAGTTAGATTGCTGCCGCAGACTACAGCATGGGACACATCCAACCACGCTCCCAGATACGTATTGGCGAGGATCGAAGAGTCTTCTACTACCGTGCCACAGTCAATATCGCACCCGCGTTCGACGTTGCTGAACCTGGTTATCAGCGCGGACACGCGTATCTTCGTGCCCGGCCCGATATAGGCAGGCGCCACAATACGGGCACGCGGGTCCACCTGGGCGCTACGGTCCACCCAGACGCCGGGCTTGGTCTCGTCTCCGGTTGGTCTCGCCGAGCAGCGCGAAAGAAAAACATCGACCACGAAGCGTCGAAGGTCACCGGCGCTTGCTAAGCGGTTTACATAACGCGCCTGGCTATAAGCTGCTACGTGGGCATCACTCTCGCCGCCCGCAACTTCACCGAACGAGATCCCGGCTTTGCTGCATCGAGCTGCATCGACCAGCCACAAATCCAAAGGGCCTTGACCGTCCGTGATGCGGGTCACCGGCTGGGCTTTTTCGCGATGGAATTGCGCAAGATCAACAAAGTCAAATTCGATGTAGGCGCCTAATCGCACCACCACCACCATTTCCGAGCCGTTCTTTACGTATTCACCGACAGTATGCCGCGTGGCGGGCCAAATGTCGGTCGAATGCTGGACCGGGACCTTCCGTACCCGCGTCCCCAGAGATGCTGCAGTCAAGTGGGACGAATTGCCGTTTGCCACAAGAGAAACCGTCTCCACTCCCGCGCGTTGCAGATATTGGATGGTACGTTGAAGAGCAGACTGCCCCAGGACCTCCAGCGATGCGATGGGGCCATCAGCCAGTGATCTGACGGACTCTCGTGCGAGTTCATCTCCGCCATTGCATGCCGCATCCGGCGCTACGGACCCACTCTCGCCAAGAACCACAATCGCGCCAATAGCCACATGCCCACCTTCCCGAATACGCCCTCCAACCGTCAGGAGGTGTTCAAATCCAGTGAACCCTTTTGAGTTCGTATTACGATTTCTTCCATCTCGTCTGCCTCGCAGAAGACATTTCTGAAACGATCCGCATCGGGCGCTCAGTTCGCCGGTTCTGCGTCTGCATTGGGACTCGAACGCACCGCCTTCGCATAGACCTGATCGTGATCTGCCTGGGCCGGAGTGGAATATGTGCCCGCCAGGGAATACCAGCAGACCCTGAGAACGTCCACTCCCGTTCGCATGCCGTCTCTAAAGAGATTCACGGTCGAGCGGTCATCATGCCTCCAGATCACGGGGATTTCGGCTACCTTCAGGCCGAGTCCGTGCGCCAGGTAGAGGATTTCCGGGTCGAATCCGAACCGGTGGATCTGTTGCAGGGGGAAGAGCATGTTCGCCGCCTGTCGCGTGAAGGCCTTAAAACCGCATTGCGTGTCACGAGCGCTGAGGCCCAGCGTGGTACGCAGGAAAATATTGAACAAGCGCGACAGAAACCGCCGCTTCAGGGGCTGTCGCTTGAGCTGAAGAGAGGGATCGAGCCAGCGGGAACCAATGGCGACGTCCGCTCCGCCTTCAAGCGTCGCGAACAGCTTCGCGGCTTCGCCAATCGGAGATGAGAGATCGGCATCAGTGAACAGCAGGAGGTTGCCCCGCGCCTGCAACATACCGTTGCGTACGGCATAGCCCTTCCCGCAATTTCCCGGATTGCGAATCAAGCGGACCTCAGCGTGTGCCGCCGCAAAGCTATCCACGATTTGAGCAGTATCATCGCGGGAACCATCGTCCACTACTAAGATTTCTGCGTTCCATCGTTGTTCCCGGAGATGGTCCAGGAGGCGTTGCAAAGTAACTCCGATTCGCAACCTTTCGTTATAGGCAGGGACAATAATGCTGTATTGTGGCTCTGCCGGTGGCGCATTGCTGTCAACCGTGTCTGCGGGAATCTCACCATGGGCAAGACTCATACGGCTTCTTCTGCTTCGACGATCCGGCGCTCAGCCCAACAGAGATCGTTCAGCTCGGTAATCGATAGCTTTCTTAGCGACTGCATTATGATTCCTGACTTTAGGCCTTAGATGAGACGGTGAATTCAGTTGCCCACAGCGTTCTGTCTTCATGCCGGCAACACGCGGCCATCGGCGTGCCGCTCTGGCGCGACAATCCGTTCCTGCGCTGCAAATGGTTTCACTGTCCTTACAGGTAACTATCACAGAAGCCGAGCGAAGATGTCTGTCCGTTACAGACCAACTCTGAAGTAACTTACGTTGTTGCGTCTCGCATGTTCGCCGGTGGACCGTGAAGACCGGCGGGCGCACTCAGCAATCCCAGGAACCAAAGAGCGGCGGCCAGGGGGCCGGCCGTTCGCTGTTCTGATCAATCGATCTTCACGCGAATTGTTTGATGTCGAACGAAAGAATAGACGCGTATCGCGCGGGAAAAACCTGGGACCTCCGCGTCCTTCAAGCTCATGCTCTTAGCAAAGACTTGGGCTGATGCATTCAATGCATCAGCCCAATCTGCGTTAGGGTTTTAGTCAACAGCTCACGGACAGGTACAGCCGGTGATGACGTTGGTATCCAACGTGACCGCGCCATTCCGCGCCAGCGCCCGGCCTTCCAGG
>DATMPO010000013.1:0-2723 GCA_035567035.1 Verrucomicrobiia bacterium
CAGGACGATCTTCAACGGGCTGCCTTCTCCGTTGGTTGCCTGCTGGTCGATGCGGAAAGGAAACTTCATGCCTTCCACTTCGCGATAGTCGGTGGGCCGGCTCTCCACTTCCACGTCCATGCCGTTGGCCTTGCGCTTGAAGATTTCCTTGACCACCAGAAAAGTCTGCGCGTCATAATAAATGTTGCGGACCTTTCCGGTTTTGGCCGTGATTTTCAACTGGTAGGTGTCTGCGCCGTCAACTTTTTCCTTGCCCACCAGTTCCACCGTGGTGCCTTTTTTCTGGTAGTCGGACAGAGAGTCGTCAATCTCCGAGTCCTCCTGGAAGGTGCGCTGGTCTTCCGCGTCCATGGCCTCCGGATCGGTCTTCCCGGTGAAGGGGACAATCTGCCAGCCGGTGTGTCCGTCATACGCCTGGACCATGGTGATGTTGTTAAAAGTGAGGTCGCGGCGCAATTTGTTCGGACGTTTTTGCCTCTGGACCAATGTGCCCTGGGCCATGCCGGCGTCAAAATTTGCGGTGAGACGCAGGCTCTGTACGGTCTTTAACTTCGCGGCGCCCGTGGCGGCAAGGTTCTTGCCGACAATTTCATCCGCGGTCTGAGCGGCGAGCGGCACCGCAACGAAAGAAGCCAGTACGGCCAACAGTAACAAAGCGCATCGGCGCATGAACACTCCTTAAGAATCTGCGAATTGGTTTCCCGGTCTGCCTGGGGCCAATTTCATGATACTTGTGGCGCGGTGCAGTCAGCAAATCAGCAATCAGCATTCAGCCCTAAACATTTTGGAAAGCGTTAGAGTGTGAGACTCACCGCCATGCCAACGCCAATCTTTGCCTTCAACCTGGACTGTTGTGCGGGCTGAATGCCGACTGCTGAGTGCTGACTGCTTTTGCGGCACGGCTGAAGGCGGCGCCTTGACCGGGTCATGCTTTAGGCAGCCTGAGCCTTCTTTTATTCAACTTCGGGACAACCACACAGTGATCGCAATGGCTGCTGGTTCTGAGCGGGCGCTTGCCGCAGGTCTGGCATAAACCCTGGGCTATCTTTTCCAGCTGCCATTTCCGTTGTCTGCTTATAGTTTTCACTAACCAGGACGCCTTCCTGCGCACTCGGACCAGCCGTTCTCGAACATTGCAACCTCTGCCGAATCACTATTATACGAGCGATTCGAGTTGCTCGTACTCAGGGGGTCCTCAGGGCGCCAGATAACATTACTGAAGTCATGTATGCGATCTGACCCGGATGACCGATAATGCAATCAAGCTTAAGAAGCGAACAAATTCATAACATAAGGCGTGATTCTCCATGGCTTCGCTCTCCCAATATCTTTCGACCCTCAACAAAGACCGGCGCCTGGCCGTGGCCCTTCCCGTGAAAGTCATCAGCAACGAAGTGGGTGTTGCTCCGCAGTGGTCCTGCACGTATGAAATCAGCCGGCGCGGCGCGCGGCTCAAGCATGTCCGTGGCGTGATGGTCGAAGGACAGGAAATCTGGCTCAAACGGCTCGACGTGAGCGCCAAGTACCGCGTGACCTGGATCGGCAAAGACACCGGCTCGACCGAAGGCCAGTTTGCCGCCGAGTGCATGGAAGACACCACGATCTGGGAAGACGAAATCAACGGCAAGTTGCAACCAATAGCCTGACGTTAGGCAATCGCCATTGGCAGTTGGCCAATCTCACCAAGAAGCACTCAGCACTCAGCCCGCACAACAGTCTAGGCTGAAGACAAAGATTGGCGCTGGCATGGCGGGTGGTCTCACACCCTAACGCCTCTTCAAAATAGTTAAGGGGCTGAATGCTGATTGCTGATTGCTGACTGCTCCTACTGCGCCACGCTCGGATCAAGCTGCTTGGCTTTTGCGATGTCGGCGTCTCCGCCGGCGGTGTCACCGCTTTTCTGTTTTGCTATTCCCCGGTTGTACAACGCAAACGCATCTTCCGGATTCAACCGGAGAGCTTCATTCAGGTCTTTGATGGCGGTCGCGTACTCGTCCTTTTCCAGATACGCCTTACCCCGGTTGAAGAACGCGAACTGGTAGTCCGGCTGCAGGCGCAGGGCCTGCGTAAAGTCCGCGATGGCCAGATCGTGCTTGCCCTGGCGGTCATACGCATAGCCCCGGTTATTGAACGCGCCAGTATTCTTGGGATCGAGCCGGAGCGACTCCGTGTAGTCCCGGATGGCGCTGTCATATTCGCCTTTGCGGCGGTAGGCCAGACCGCGGTTGTAGAGCGCATTGGCGTCATCCGGCTTCAAGCGGATCGCGGCCGTGTAATCCTGAATGGCCTTGTCGCGGTCCCCATTGTCGTCATACGCGTTCCCGCGTTCCACCAGCGCGGCATTGGAGGTCGGATCCAGCGGGATGGCCAGAGTGAAGTCCTGGATGGCCCGGACATAATCCTGTTTTGCGTAGTAACACCGCCCCCGATTCAGGAACGCATTGGTGTGTTTGGGGTTGATCCGGATCACTTCCGTGAAGTCCGCAATGGCGTGGTCGCAATCGTTCTTGGTTCTGTAGGCAACGCCGCGGCTGTAGTAAGGACGAAACTGGTTGACGTCCAGCCGGATGGCTGTCGTGAAATCCTGAATGGCGAGATCGTGGTCGCCATGATTGTCGTACAGGGTGCCGCGCTCGATGTATGCCGAGATGTACGCCGGGTCCAGCCGGATGGCCTCGCCGTAGTCGCGCAGGGAGGCGTCGCGGTTGCCTTTGTCATCGTAG
>DATMPO010000014.1:0-24404 GCA_035567035.1 Verrucomicrobiia bacterium
TTTCATCATATAATCCTGTTCATCTTCATCATCCAGGTACATACGGAAATACGCTACGGTTAGATTTGTGTGAGGAGCAAAATGTCTGAATCCAGAACAGGAAAGCGGTTCCCGCTTGAATTGCCGATCCATGGCCGGGGAGTGGGCGAGGCCAGAACAACCGACATCAGCGCGGCGGGAGTGTACATCATGGCCGAGACCGACCTGGCTGTGGGCTCGGCGATTGAGTTTGATATCACGCTGCCTGGAAGCGTTCTGGGCGCTCGCGAGGATGTTGACGTTCATTGCGTGGGAAGGGTCGTTCGCAAGGAACCCGGGACAACCAAGGCCGGCCAGGCAAAGAACACAAAGCACGGCGTCGCCTGCGTGATCGAGGAGTACAAGTTTCTCCGCAAAAGCAAACGCAGCAAAAGCAAACGCAAAGGAAAAAAATAATAATGCTGAAGATTATTCTGGCCGACAATCAGGCCATTTTCCGTACCGGGGCCGCGAAGGTCCTGGCGGTTGAGGATGACGTTCGCATTGTGGCCCAGGCCGAAAACGCCGAGAAGATGAACATGGCGCTCGAGAAATTCCACGCCACCGTGATGATTTTCAGCGCGGACATGACTCCCGACCTGCCAGTCATTGTGGGAAGCTCGCGGAAGTACAAGACCAAGCTGGTCGCGGTCGCGGAGACCGGGCAGGATTCCCGGCACTTTTTGACGAATGGCGTGAACGGCGTCATCTATCGCAACGTGAGCGGAGAGGCGCTGGTGCAGTGCATCCGCAAAGTTGCCAAAGGCGAAACCTGGGTGCAGGACACCCTGGAGAGCAAAGAGACCGCGGAAAACGATCTGGTAGGCGCGCGTGTGCGCGACCGTCTGACGGCCAAAGAGCTTAAGATTGTTGCTTTGATCGTGCAAGGGTACAAGAACAAGGAAATCGCCTCGCAACTCGGCACAACGGAGCAGGTCATCAAGAATTACCTGCGCAATGTTTATGACAAGATCGGCGTCTCCGATCGGCTGGAACTAGCGCTGTTTACCATCCACCACCGGATCCTGGCCGAAGCGGCCGCAACATCCGTGGCCGCGGTCAGCCAAAGATGATTTAAGAGATAAAACGACAAGCGGAGCCAGCTCGAGCCGGCTGGACTCTCTTCCGCAAGGAAATAACTGCCTGCCAAAAAGGACTGCCCCAATCTGCTAGCGCGAGCTCACGCTCTTCAGCAGTTCTTTTACGATGGTAACCAGCTCTTCCGGATTTACCGGTTTCTCGAGATATAAGTCAGCGAGAGGTTCGGCTGCCTGAAAGGCTTCAGCGACATAGCCGGAAACCACCACGACAGGCATACTGCTGTGGTTTTTTGCCGCCTGTACCACGGCCCGGCCGTCGCCGTCACCCAGGCGCCAGTCGGTAACCACAGCGTCGTAAGTGTTGTTCCGCAATTTCTGGATGGCATCACCGGCCGACGTGCAGGAAGTAACGGTGTGGCCGGCGGCTTCCAGAATGGCGCATTTCAAAGTGACCGCGTGCGGCTCATCGTCAACGCAGAGGATCTTCGCCATACAGTGCTCCCTTGGGGCTGGCGCACCGGACAGGGATGCGCTGATCGGAGATTTCTCGTCCGCAGCGCTGGACAGCCAACCAGACGGCCCTATTCTGCTTTACCCATTATGGGAAAGTCAAATCATGGCTGGAGGACGCCGTTAACCGTGGCGCTGAGCCGCGATTCTCCCGATTCGGGAACGTGATGGAAAATGCTATTTCGGCGCTGGGGCCTCGCCAAGCTTTTCCGCGACCGATTTGGCCTGGGTAAACAACAACAAGTAGTCGGGGCCGCCGGCCTTGGAGTCCGTGCCGGACATGTTGAAGCCACCAAAAGGATGCGCGCCTACCATGGCGCCGGTACACTTACGGTTGAAATACAGGTTGCCGACTTGAAAGTCCTGCCGGGCGGCTTCCAGCTTCTCGCGTGAGGTGGAATAGACGGCGCCGGTAAGGCCGAACTCGGTATTGTTGGCGATTTCCAGAGCGTCCGCGAAGTTGCGCGACTTGATCACCGCCAGCACGGGACCAAAGATTTCCTCCTGCGCCAGCCGGGATGTTGGGGCCACGTCAACAATCACTGTGGGCTGCACATAATAACCTTCGCCGGCTTCCTTGGCCGCCGAGCCTCCCGTGAGCACCCGCCCTTCCTTTTTCCCGATCTCAATGTAGTTGAGTACGTTCTTCATCGACCGTTCGTTTATCACCGGCCCCATGGCCTTGTTTTCGACCGGATCGCCTACTGCAATGCGGCCCACCCGCTCTTTAAGGCGTTCCAGGAAGACATCGTAAATTTTTTCGTCCACAATGGCGCGAGAGCAAGCCGAGCACTTCTGCCCCTGGAAGCCAAAGGCGGATTGGGCGACGCCTTCCACAGCAGCATCGAGATTGGCGTCCGCGTCAACAATGATGGAATCCTTGCCACCCATTTCCAGGACCGTGCGCTTGATCCATTTTTGTCCGGGACGGGGAATGGCGGCTTTCTGGTTAATCTCCAGTCCAACTTCCTTGGAACCGGTAAAGGCAATGAAGCGGACTTGCGGATGCTCCACCAGACCCCCGCCAAAACTGCTTCCCGAACCGGGGCAGAAATTCACTACGCCGTCGGGCATCCCGGATTCCTGGAGCACTTCAAAGAATTTTGCCGCGATCGCCGGGGAATCGCTGGAAGGCTTGAGCACCACCGTGTTGCCGCAGACAATGGCCGCCATGGTCATGCCGGCCATGATCGCACAGGGAAAATTCCACGGCGGAATCACCGCTCCCACACCCAGCGGGATGTATTGCAGCGTGTCACGCTCGCCCGGCAGCTGTACAGGTGTCTCGGACTTGGCCAGCCGCAAAGCTTCCCGCGCATAGAACTCCGCGAAATCTATGGTTTCGCCCAGATCGGCGTCGGCTTCGGCCCAGTTCTTGCCGACTTCATAGACCATCCAGGCACAGAACTCAAATTTGCGCTCGCGCAATATCGCCGCGACGGTATGCAACAGCGCCGCCCGCTCGGCCACGGGCGTCCTTTTCCAGTTTTCGAAAGCGGCGGCGGCAGCCTCGACCGCGGGGCCTACATGCACGGCTTCAGCATGTTGGAACACGCCAACTACCTGGGACGGTTGCGCGGGATTGAGCGAAATGACTTTCTCCCTGGTCTTGATCAGCCGGTCGCCAATCACCATGTCAAACTCGCGGCCCAGTTCCGCGGCGACGCGGGCCAGCGCTTCGCGCATCCGGCGCGCATTTTCCGGTTGGCTGAAATCCGTCGCCGGTTCGTTGCGAAACGGTCCCTGCGGAATGCGCAGTGTGGGCTTTGTGGTTTGAAGGATGGCCATGGTAGTTTTCCTTTTTGCTCTCGCGATGACGGCGAGCGGGCTCAAGTCGTAACTGGGTATTTTACTACCTGCACTGAGTATTCGCCGAAAGGCCAGGATTCGGCTCAAAACTTTTTAAACTCTGTAACCTTTTCGGCGGTTTGTTGATCTAAGGTGTTTAGTAGCGTCGACCGAATTTGATGTCCATGAAGAACAAGCCGCAACCGGAAACCATCGCTAAGGCCGTTGGGTCACGACCATTTCCGTGGCTGGCGGGCTTGGTGTTTGGCATGGCGCTCGTTGGAATAGTGCTGGCGGCTGGCGCCCTTACCGCCAGGCCGGCGGCGACGAATCCCGAAGCGAAGCGGAAAGCTGTTGTGGTTGAGTTATTTACTTCGGAAGGCTGCTCCAGTTGCCCGCCAGCGGACACGCTCCTGGCCGAACTGCAACGCCAGGGACAGCAAAATGGCGCTGAGATCATTCCGCTGGGATTCCACGTGGACTACTGGAATTATCTTGGGTGGCAAGACCGCTTCTCCTCCTCCGCGTACAGCCGGCGGCAGGAGAACTATGCCCGCGGGTTCTTACTCGATGGTCCTTACACACCACAGATGGTGATTGACGGTCAGCGGCAATTTACCGGCAGTGACTCAAGACGGGCCCGCGAAGCTATAGCTCAGGAAGCAGCTGAACCGCAAAGGGCAGAAGTGCAGCTTTCATTTGCAGCACCGGACAGGCTGCTGGTCAGCGCGAGCGGTGAGAACACCGCCGAAGTAAAGCTGGCCATCACGGAAGACAACCTGGCCAGCAACGTTGGAGGCGGAGAGAACAACGGACGCATGTTGCGCCACACCGCTGTTGTTCGTGATTTCCGGACGCTGGGAAAACTTACCAAGAGTGGGTTCCGAGCCGAAGTTCCGCTGACTCTACCCAGGGAATGGAAGTCCAAGGACCTGCGCTTCGTGGTGTTTATTCAGCAGCCTTCGGGAAGAATTGACGCGGCCGCGTCACTGTCCGGTGTTCGCTAAGCCGGCGTCCAGTTTGGCCAGCTCCAGAAAGAAAAGCGGATTGTTGGGAAACTGGGTCCCCAGCAACGCAAGTCTCTTGCGCGCCTCCGTCTTGTTCTTGTGGCGCAAATCATCAAAAGCCAGCAGGATCCGGGCAAACGGAGCAAGATAGTGTCCGTGCTCCGCCGCAATGGTCAGTTCTTTCACGCCCTCTTGCTGGTCGCCTTTGAGACCGTCCAGGCGAAGGAGCCAGCGCACCGGCGCGGGCTTGCCGCCTACAATGTACTTGCCCATGCCCGTGGCGACATACGCATCGTATTCATTGGGGGCCAGGGCCAGAAGCCGCTCAGCATATGCCGTTGCCGTCTTCGTGTAGCCCAGCGCCGCAAGGTTTTTCTTGGTGATGAGGGCGGAGTCGTCGGCTCGGAGACCGCTGATCAGCGCCAGCGCAAACAGGGCCTTGATGTCATTTTTATCGCGGGCTATGCGCTGTATGGCAATTTTCTCGGTGCCATTGAGGGCGTCCTCAAACTGCTGCTTGGAGGCCGGGTCCCACTTTTGCACGGACCGCGAGTTAAAGCCCTCGTCGGAAGCGAAAGTTTCACTCCTCAGAATATGTAGCCGGTCAAATTCCCGGAACAACACAGCGCATGACTGCGCCACCCAAGGCAAAGGATCGTCCGGGGCAAGGGACTTTGCGTCCTCCGCCTTTTTGAGTGCCTCATCGAACTGCAGGTTGTACATGGAATAGAAGCTTTGGTCCAGAGCACTTTCCATGGTCTGGCCACCCTTGGTCTGGCCACGCGCCAAGGCACTGGAAAAGCCCATGACAAGCACCAGCAGGAATGCTCGAAAGACCGACTTACGTATTTTTTGCCTCAACTGGCGTCTCCTGGCTCAAGAGATCAGTTCCGTTGTCCGGCTACCGCATGACCTTAGCAATTTTCCGGGAACGCACTGCTATATGAAGCGTTATCGGCAAGTAAAGGTTTCCCACTTAAGAATGAATCGAGCAGCAGGCCAACTCTAGAAGATTCTGCGCAATCTGCCAAGTCTCAAAAGGGGTACCACAAACAGAATTTTAGTCTCTTCTTTAACTGTACTACTGTGTCCGATAGCACACTAAGGGCTTAACAAATCTTTGCTATTCCGAGGCCCTCCACAGGATGACAACTCGTAAATCCGCCCTGGTTTCTCTTTTTGTTCGGACCTCTCCAAATACCAAAGGGAAATGAAGACGGGAATAAAGAACACCATTTGCGGTTACTATTGAGGAGACGTGGACGGCAGTCCCAACAAGGAATTTGAACAACTGGCTTTGCCCCTGCTGGACCCTCTTTACAACTTCGCCTGCTGGCTCAGCGGCGACGTGGATGAGGCGAAAGATCTTGTTCAGGAGACGTTGGTAAAAGCCCTGAAGGCCTTCGGCGCGTTCCGGACAGGCACGAACTTTCGCGCCTGGATGTTCCGGATTTTGCGCAACACGTTCCTGACCAGCCGGACCGGTTTGGAACGGCGCAATACGTCGCAGGAGGACGAAGAAGGATTTGAGGACGCGGTCATCAGCCATGAAACGCCTGAAGCGGAACTCATGCGCCGCGCGGACACGGAGTTGGTACAGAACGGCATCGCGCAGCTGCCGGCGGCGTTTCGAGAGGTAGTTATGCTGGTTGACATCGAGGAAATGAAGTATCACGAAGTAGCGGAAGTTCTGGGCACGCCGATCGGCACGGTGATGTCCCGGCTGTCCCGCGGACGACGACAGCTGCGAGCACATATTCTGGACGCACTGAAAGCAAAATCATGACCTGCGAATATCGGGAAAAAATCGCGCTCTATGCGGATGGGGAGCTGGACGTCCGCGAGGAGAAGGAAGTCTCCGCCCATATGCGCTCCTGCGCGGATTGCACAGCTGCAATGGTAGAACTCGTGGACATGAAAAAGGCCGTTCGTATCGCCGGCAAGCGGTTTACGGCGCCTCCCGAGTTGCGCGCCAGTCTCGCCAGAATGTCGCCGTCACGCGCAATCAGGATTCCGGGGCTGTTGTGGAAGTGGGGCCTCGCGGCTGCTTGCCTGGCTTTGCTGGTGGCCAGCGGGACCGTTATGTACTCGCGACTCGACCGAAGCGATCCTATGGTGGCCGAACTTGTGGACCAGCATGTTACGACTCTGGCCAGCCCAAATCCCGTGGACATTATTTCCACGGACCGGCACACGGTGAAGCCGTGGTTCCAGGGCAAACTGCCTTTTACGTTCAATCCGCCCGAGCTGGCTGGATCGCGCTTCAACATGATCGGCGGCAAGGTGGTCTATGCCCGGCAGAGCCCCGGCGCGGAGCTGTTGTGCCAGGCCGGGCAGCACCGCATCTCGATCTTTGTATTCCAGGCGCTTGACAAGGAAGAGAAATCACCACGGTTGGGCCGCAATCTTTCGTTCACCGTGAGCGATTGGACGCAGAGCGGCTTGCACTTCTACCTGGTCACCGATGCGTCTCCCGAGGAAGCCGGCCAACTGGTTTCCTTGTTCCAGGAAGCCAATAAGTCCTGAAATCCTGAGCCTCGAACCTTGGACTAAGAGATCACGATCTTCTGGTCCCAGGGGTCGGATTCCCCGGCCGGCAAGGGCGGCGCACTGTCCGCTTGAGACACCGGCGGGGGCGGCGCGGCAATCACCGGTGGCTCTGCTGGTAATGCAGCGGGAGCCGAAGGCGGCGGCGCGGCAGCGACTTCGACTGGTGCGGGCGGCGGCCCCGCGGATTCTGCGGCTGGCTGGCCATCCAGTGGAGGGGCCATGGGACGGGCGTCCACCGGCAATAGATGGGCGTTTTGCGCGGCCCATCGGGCGGCAATTCCGTTGAGCGGGCTCTTGGTGTTGTATTCCTGGTAGGCGATCATGCGGCCAATGCGGACCACAAGATCGTCGAGCCCCTCCGACGCGGCCCAAAAATCGCCGATGCAGACCGTGCTCTCGTCGAAATTGGGGTGAAACACGGGAGTCAGCATGCGGCATTGCGGGGCGCGCCGCGGATATCCGAGCGACAGATTCACTTCCAGCAAATGGTCGTTGCGCTCCAGAATCGCGCCGCTTGGTCCCACGTACAGGCCGCGAATGAAATATTGAAAGCGATAGATTTCCGGCGGCATACCGGCGGTCCCCACCATGCGGATCAGAGTCCAATTGGCAAAGCGACGCACCAGCGATTCGTTGTCGAGCTTCAGCCGGCGAATTCTGGGTGGGAGCATGGCGCGCAACAAAAGATCAGAACACTAGAACCCGAGACCGCTGTTCCGGACTACCGTAAAAGCCAGCACGATCACGCTAAAACACAGCATGGCGCCACGCGGCACCCGGAACTCTGGGGAACGATGATACCGCATCACCGAGTAATACCAGTAGCAGAGCCAGACCAGCGCGATGGGAACAGCCACCGTGATCAGGGCATTGAGTTGCAACGCCTCGCGAAAGTTCAAGTGCAGCAGCTGGTACAAAGCCCGCGTACCGCCGCAACCTGGACATTGCAGTCCCGTCAGCGCATGGAACGGACACGGCGGATAGAACCCGTAGTGGGTGGGAGAAAAACGGTATAGCACGCCAGCGCCAAGCGCGAACAGGCCGAGCGTTACGTTGGTCCGTTGCCGCAGACTCATTTTCATTGGGGCTGCAATTGTCCGGTTTTCTTCCACTGGTTGATACGCGAGAAATGGTACTGAAAGTAGTACAGAGCGAAGAAGAACGTCATCACTCCGCTGAGCCGCAAATTGATCGGTTCCACGGTGTTGTAGTAGTTCTCGATCGCACTGCGCATCTGGAACACGCCAACCCAGTACAATACTGCGCCGGCTATCATCAACAAAAAGAACACAATAGCAATAGCAGCCGCCGCGTTTTCGTTGCCGCCGCCTTGAGTAGCGGCAGAAGCAGCAATGAGGCCGATATATCCTATTACAATGCACACAACGGATCCGATCAGGAAACCCATATGCTTGGCGGTGGGGCTGATTTTCTTCACGAACGCGGCTTCCACGAACAACCAGACGATGCCGAAGAAACCGCAGAAGAAGTTGATCAGCAAAACTAACGCCCAATGAAAATCAGGGGGAATGGGTCCGGATCCGGGCGCCGGGACATTGGGAGCAGGCGCCACTCCATAAGCGTTTGCCGGTTGGCCGCCGTAGACCTGGCCCGCCGGCGCAACGTATCCGCCGGCAGCCGGGACGGGCGGCAGCGGAGGCGGAACCGCGACCGGAATGTTCCCGATGACTTGGGAAACCGGCACCCAATCGGTCATGCCTTCACTCCGCGCGAGGTCGGTCATAAGAATATTGCCCGACGCGACGTAGCGCTGGAGTTCGGCAAGAGTGTAGGGACCGTATTCTTGTAGCTGGCGCTGAATGTAGTATTTCACCTGGGACCCCCGTCAAATTTTCGACTTTCGTGCAATGTACACTACCGCTGCGCTGCCTACAATGGGAAATGCATCCTCCGGTGGGTCAATCAAAAGGTGTCCCAAAGCCGTCTTTATCGATAACACAGATTTCAACGATGGCCCATACCCAGGAAATCACCGCGCCGTAGCCTAAGGTCAGCAGAGACAGGCACAACTGGCCGACGCCCTTGCCCACGTATCCGGCATAGAAATTGTGAACACCCAACGCTCCCAGAAACACGCCCAGCAAAATAAAGCCGGTCCGGCTCCGAGGGGCGCGCGCATACACGAATGCAGCCTGCGCATACGGATACGCCCCAGCCCCTGCAACCATGGCTGGCGGCGCCGGCTGCAACGTGACAGCACGGATGGGCGCCGGGGTAATCCCTGTGCCGGGCGGTGGTGTCAGATGCGGTGAGGCATCCGGAACCGGTGTCGCGGTCGGGGCAGTATTCGTTTGCACGGGTGAGACAACTGGACCAGCGGGAATCTGGGACAATCCGAGCGGTCCGCCATACAGTGACGGCGGATACTGCGGCGCCGGAGCGGTCGCCTGGGCAGGATAGCCGGGCGCGGTTTGGACTTCACTGTACGAAACCTGAAGTTTCGGATCGTCCGCGGGAGCGCAGCGGCATCCGAAGACCGTGCAGCCGCCATTCTCGTTGTAGCAGTCCTGGTGATGGGGCGTGCCGCAGCCGTTGCAAAACACTTTGTCCGGGCTGGGGCCGTCATCGAGCGCCATGCGGCAGTAGGGACAAATCGCGGCAGCCATTAGTTTCTATGCTTCTCCCGGAAATGAAACGCGTAACGGCCGATCTGGATCAGATCACCACTCTGTAACACGCGGGTCCGGATCGGCTGTCCGGAAACAAAAACCGGGCCAATGGCCTGAAGGATGGTTTGTGAGCCGCGCATCTGGATCATCCCATGCTGCGGCAGAATTGAGTTGTCTTTGAATAGATAGATATCGGACTGCTGATTGCCGCCAATGGTAGTTACGGGCTTATAGAGAATGAACTGCTTGCCCGCGAGAGGCCCTCCGGCAACGTAGAGCCATCGGTCCTTGAGCGCGCTTTCAACGACCCCCATGGCCACTCCCGTGGCCAGACCAAAGAGAGCAAATCCGATACCGCGGCTGACGCTGGGACGGCTCACCGCATAAATAGGGTTGAAGATGATCCCTCCGATACCAGCTCCTATCACCGCTCCCAACGCACCGTAACGCCCCTTTTTTACTGAGCGGTCGACCAGGCCGTAGACGATTCCAGCGGCCACACCGAATACCATCCAGCCAATACCGCGCGCAATCCAGGTTACCGGGTTGGTGGGCGAACGCACGCCCAGCTCAAAAGCAATTCCCAAACCAATGTTGTAGATCACATTGGCGATGAACTCGAAAACGAATCCGAAAACAAGCCCGAGCGGCACAATCAGCGCTGCTCTCAACAGTGCCTTGCGTAGCGAGCGATCCACGATGCTCTCCGCAACGCCGAACCCAAGACACAGAAACATCACGATCAGCGGAATCAAAAAGAAATGCGCCCAGCCAACCCGATCTTCGATGATCCAGGGTTCGCACAGCGCCCAGGGAATCACCGCGCCGAGCAGTCCCGCCACGCCTAAATAAAACCATCCTTGCAAAAAGATGTTGGTTTTGGTTTCACCTTCAGTGGCAGGACCCGCTCCTTCCCCGGTGATGTTGCCGTATTGCCTGGCCCCCGATGGTCCGCCAGCAGGACCCACGACGGCAGGTTCCTGGGCCACTGCTACTCTCTCCAGGTCCTCAAGGGTTATCTTGAGCGTTGGTTTGTCGTCACTGTTTCCCATTCGCGGCCTGGTCCTTTTTGGCGTCGCCCTGGCCCGAGGGCTGAGGCGGCTTTTGGGCTTCAGGCTTTTTGGGGCCGGAAGGCTCGCTGTTCTTTGGCTGCTTGCGCTTGGTCGTGGAAGTCTGCGGCCCTGCCGAAGGCGCCATGCTCTGTTGGACTTGCATCCGCTGGAGTGCTTCCTGGAATTGTCGCTCGTAATCCTCTTTCAGCTGTTGCTCAAACCGGAAGACTGCTTGGGCAGCCGTGAGCGCCTCCTGTTGCTCGATCCGACGATGCAGCAGCATGTACGTCAGTACGGCGCCCAGCAGGAGCGCCGTGAGATAGCCCAGAATACGGCTCGTCCAGGTGACCCACAACGGCTCACGGGACCTGCCGCCAGAATCGCTTTTAGTCTGCATCCCAAAATCGTCTTCGCCGTCTTCATATTCTGACGTCTCAGCGAGCGTTACCTTGAGGCTTTGCGAATATCCGAAGCGCACGCCGGAAAGTTTTTCAATTTCACTGCCGATCCAGCCAAAGCAGCCTTCTTCGTCCGTATGCGGATCAAAGACCCAGGCCACCTGCTGCGGACTGGAAAAGAAATTCTGCTGGATGAACAGGTCGTGCTCCGAAAGAAAAACTCCAAACCCCGGATGCGAGTGGTACCAACCCACAATCTTTTCGTCAGGAAACTCTTTGTCTTTGATTTTGTAGATGTGTTCCCAGGTGTCCTGCGTAAACGTGACGTGCGCGCCACCCTGGGCCGCGTTGATTCCGGGAATGGCGGCATTAACCAGCGTACGGTCCTGGTCAATGGTGCCGATCAGCACGCCGCAAACTTCCGCTTTCATCGAAGTGCGGCAATGCTGGCGAATCTGGCGCGCTACCTCCGCTTCCATGATCACGACCGGCTGCGCGTGTCTGTTTTTCGCTGCTTTTGACATTAGCGGGAAGCCCCCTTGGTCAATGGCCCGAGCGCGGCGCTTTCGTCGCCAGCCATCAGATAGGCGATCTCTCTTTCCGGCGAGCGGGCAACAAAGACATCAAACGGCGGAAGCCCCAACTGGTCCAGCGTCCTGCCGGCAAAGGGCCCGTGCCCTTCATAACTGTGCGCGGTGATCACCGCGCGCATTTGTCCATCCGCCGGACACTTGCCGCGAGAGTATGGAACCGAACCCACCGCGACAAAAATCTCTTCTTCTGCGTTGCAGCCCGGACATACCAGCTTGTGAATCACGTCGCGGCTGAACTCGATGGTCACGTCCTGGGAATCAAGCTGCTGCTGCGCCTTGCGCCGCAACTGGTCCAGAGTCAGTTCGCGCGAGGCTTCCGGCAATGCGACGACTTCCGCGAGCGTGTAATGGCTCATGCAGTCAGGGTTTTCCGTGTACTCGACTGTATAGGAAGTGTGGTTCAACCCTTCAAAGATGTATCCCTTTCCGGCCAGCACCGGCAGGCCGTGAAGCAGCTTGACCGCCTCTTGCACTTGTATACCGGCGATGATGGACGAAATCGTCGGCGTGGTCGCGACCTTCCCGGCAACATCATTCTCCAGAGTTAGCAGGTTGCAGGACATGCGCTTGTTCAGAATGGCCCAATCGGTTTCGCCGAGCGTGCACTCGTAGCAGGGAGCCGTTCCCGGCATGAAGACGCGCGCTACGCCGTTGATACCTTCAATGGCACCGTCAATCCAGGGCTTGTTCAGCTTCCATGCCGCGCGGTTGATCCAGAGACGGGCTTCACGATTGTCCAGTCCGGCCAGCACCAGATCGGCCCAGGCAAACAGCCCGAGGCCCAGCCCGTGCACCACGTCTCCGGTAATTGGCTGCACGGTGGCTTCAGGAAAGATTCCCTTGACCGCTTCCGCAGCCACGTCGGCCTTGCGTCTTCCTATGTCGCTGGCGCGATACAAGATGCTGCGGGAAAGGTTGGAAGATTCAATGGAGTCAAGGTCCACGACCACAATGTTAGTGAAGCCCAGCAGCGCCAGGTTCTTGAGGATTTCGTTCCCCAGCGCTCCCGCGCCGATTACCAGCACCCGCGCCGCGCGTATCTTTTCCTGGTCCCACCAGCCGATGAGACGGAAACGGCTGAAGCGGTCTTCTTCAGCCAGCGCGGCGGCAACAGCCGGACTCATTGCGCTCCCGCGGTGATCTCGGGTTGGATACGAAGTATGTCGCCATCCTTTACCGCGGCATCCGCCAGGGTCTGCGAGTCCTGGACCTGGCGCCCGGAATTCTTATGATGGAATTTGTAGCTGAGGGGAGCGCCGTCCGGGCCATTCTTGGGAAGACGAAGTTTCTCTACCAGTACGGCGATAATGCGGTTGGCAGGGGCGTCGTCCGGCAATTCAACCGGGACGCGTTTGTTCTCCGTGGAATCGTAAACAGTAACTGTGATGTTTGGCATTTCTGTCCTATCAGGGCGCAGCCTTGTCGGTCGCCGCCTTGCGCACCTTGGTGTCACGCAGAAAATCAGTCAGGAAACCGGCGGGCGCTTTCTTGTCCTGAACCAGTTCCCAATCGCTCTGGTGCAGCAGCGCGTCCGTGCTCACTGCAAAATTGAGGTTCTCCGCCTCCGGTTCCATGGACCGGGCCACCTTGGAGGTGACAACCCCCAGCAGGTTCCCGTACTCGTCATACACCGGCCCGCCGCTGTTGCCGGGACTGATGGGCGCGGAAATCTGCAGCACATCGTTGCCCGGCGTGCGTGAGACAATGCCGTTGCTCACGCTGAAGTTGAGGCCCTCCGGATGGCCAATCACAAACACCTTTTCGCCGGGCTGAACGCTCTTGTAGGTGGCAATGGGCTGATGGAACTTTGCGTCGCCATCGTGGCGCTCCAGCCAGAGCAAGGCCACGTCATACCGCTTGTGCCGCCCAACCACCTGGGCTACGGCCCATCCATTCATCCCGTCAGAGACCATGACCTTTTGCGGGCCTGTCTTGCCCTGCCAGCTCTCACCGTCGGCCACGTGCCGCGCCGTGGCCAGCAGGTACCCATGCGCGTCCGATTCCAAAATCATGGCTGCGCCCAGCAGTCCGGAGGTCCCCACCGACGACTGGAACCAGCGTTTCTCTGTCGGCGACGCCAGCAAAACCAGGGGCTTGAGAGTTGAACTCAACTCCACGCCCGACATGATCTTGCCGGACGGCAGCTCGGGAAAACTTCCGCGTTCGTCCAGGTTACTGAGGGCCGCGCTCAGGGCATCGGGCGCAGGCGCCCAGGAAAGGGAAATCGTGAGAATCCCCAGAACCGTGGAGAGAAATCCACTCACGATAAGCAGGGTAAGCAGATATGAAGTCCATGCCTGCTGCACGCGAGGCGTCTTTCGCCCCACGGTAAGACGAAGCACCAAAGCAACCAGACACAGCAACGGCAGCGCCACGACCAGGGGCGAAATCAGGAGAATGGCCCAGACGGGAACGGCCCGCGGCAGACGCGGACGTATCTCTTGCGGGGCCTGAACTGGTACTTCAGTCCGGTCAACTTCCTGGGTTGTAATGACAATGCGGTCCATTAGAAAATGTCGTTTAGCGCCTTTAAAGGGGAAACGCTGGGGGCAACAAATTATAAAGGATACTTGCTAGGTTTTCTTAACTGCCTTCCATGTCAAGTCAAGCAAAACGGCCAAAAGTGAGGGGACTTTCGGCGATGTCCGGGGTTGAATCCTGATACTTCGCAGATTCCCGAGTTTTCCAGCTAAGACGGCGCACAAAGTTGTGCCTTTGTACACGGAAAGCTGTACAATATCTGCAAAAGTAAAGAACATAGCGCCACAAATCCATAAAACTAGGATATTCGATGGATCCTGTCTTAAAAAATGAGAAGCTTCTGGACCCGATTGGGTGGAGGCTTCTCCACGAGTTACAGATCAACGGGCGACTTTCCTATGCCGAACTCGGCCGCCGGGTTGGTTTGACCACTCCGGCCGTGGTGGAGCGCGTAAAGCGTATGGAAGAGGCCGAAATCATCACTACCTACCATGCGCAGGTGAATCCGATGAAAGTGGGCATGCCGATTACCGCATTCATTCGCATGTCGGTGGTCGGAGATGTATTTACCCGCATCATAGCCGTAGTGAAGGCTTCTCCGGAGGTGGTAGAGTGCCACCGGGGCACTGGCGCCGATTCGTTTATCATGAAGGTGCATGTGCGGTCCGTGGAGCATCTGGAATCGCTCATCGACCGCTTGACGCCGTTTGGGACGACCTCGACTTCCATAGTTTTGTCCTCGCCGGTAGAAAAGCGCGAAATCCAAAAGCCGGAAGAGGTGGCTGCTTCCGCGATGGCAACTGCGCGCCGCAAGAATTAACACCGATGGTTTGAGGTTTGCTTATGCCGGAAAAAATCTCGCCCAAAGAGGGACGCTTCAAAGACGAATGGGGAACAGGCACGCACGAAGCATATGAGGACCGGGCGCACCATAGACCGCTCAAGCCCCCTCCGAAGAAACCCCGCGGCAATAGCTTTTTAAGGTCCTTAGGCGGCATGTTGATCGTTGGCGGCCTGTTCTGGGGCGCATATCTGTACACCGCCAATCCCGACATCGTTGAGACCCTGCGGCAAAATCACGGCCCTGCCATGGTTTGCGGCCTGGGGGTCATCGTTTCCATAGTCGGCAAGTTCATCCGCCTGTAGGTAGCTGTTAACCTGGTTACGGAAGTTTAATGGTAGTTCTCTCATCGAAAGCATGCGGTCGCGCGGCATTTCACGCGTGAAGTGAGTACTGGAGTCACTTCATCTGCGGTTCCTCGTTAAATCTTTCTCACCTGGACGTCTCCACTCGTGGCTCCTGGTCCGCAGCAAGACCAGCCGCGAATAAACAATCCGCAAAGTGCGCCGATGACAACTGTGCCTCCAATAAAGTCCTGCGCTTTATTGCCCGGCGCCTTAAGTCATGCGAAACAGACAAATCAAGAACGGAGTAGCTGCGTTGCTGGTAGCGGCAGCTGTTTCAATCATTGGCGCTCAAGCGCAAGGTGCGTCTTTGGCACAGGGGCCCTCTCAAGGACGTTCCGCACAGGGCCAGCTCACCGTAACTCTGGTTGTGGTTTCTTCCGTCGGACTGGTAACCGGTGCGGACGGACAGCAGAGACTGGTTGTAGCGAATGCTCCTGATCCAGCTGACAACGTTTCCTCCCTGAGAGCAATACTGTCTCCCAACGCAGCGACGGCTCCCGGCACAAACAATTCATCCTCGAAAAGCAAGCAGAAAAGATAGATAGCACGTTCGTTTATTTCGGCCCCACGTTCAATTCAACATCGCGGATATTCGCGGGTCCCGCGGGGACTCTTACCGCTCGCACCGTCTCCTTACCCTGGTATTCCACTGTAACTGTAAAGACCCCGGTCGGCAGGTTGCGGAAGATGTACGCACCGTTTGGCCCGGTCTGCGTTTCCCGCGGGAGCTCTTTGAGACGAACCGTCATGTTCGCCAGCGGAACGGTTTGCAGGAGGCCCCGGTCATACGCGGTGACCTTGCCGGTAATGACGCGGATGGCGCGGACAGAAAACGCTGTCCGGGCCGGGCTGCCCTTTACCACCGTGACTTCTTGCGGCTGAAGATCCTGCAGCGAGTACCCTGAGGGATAGGATGCGGCGAGCGTGCTCACAGAATAGCGTCCGGCCTCCAGCCCCAGGAAACTGAACTTTCCGTCCATGGTGGTTTGCGTGGTGTGTGCGGGGCCGGGTCCTTTCAATTCCACCGTAACGCCTCCCACGCCTTCGTCGGCATCGTTCAGCACAAAACCGTACACCTGGCCTTTGGCGAAGTTGATGCCGAAGTCGGCCGTCGCATTCATGTCCACCGTTGTGGGAGAACTGGTAGTGAAAAAGAACGGTTCAGGACTCTCGAACTTCGCTTCGACTCGGTGCATACCGAACGGAACGTGATGGAAGGAATAACGGCCCTGGTCGTCGGAGTGTGTGGTCCGGTTGCCGTCGAGCACCACCAGGACGCCGCCCACCGTGGATTGCTTGCCGTCATACCGGCCGGACGACTCGTCATCGCGAAAGACGTGGCCCTGGACCACGCCATGGCGTCCCGGCAGAATAAATCCCGGAACACTGGTGAAACGGTGCTGAAACGTGATGCTGAAGAGCGGACGCAGCGCTGACTCCCCGTTACTAACGGTGCGAAACAGGGCCGCCGACCCGATCACGTCATTCTCCAGGCCCACGCGCTGCGAGTAGCTCACCGTTGTCGTGGTGAATGAGAGACTGCCCTGCACCAGCTGGCTCGCGCTATGGAAGACGTTCACGTTGAGCTGGCGATGGCTGGAGCCGGGTGAAATCCAGGAAAAAGAAGCTCCGCTGTCGTTGCGGGCGGGTGTAATGTTTACGCTCAACGGGCCGGAAAATCCCAGGGTGGCCAGCAGCGTGGTGTCGCGCAGCAACTGCGCCAGCTGGTCCGGACTAGTGATCACGATTCCGGCGCGCTGCAACAGGTCCTGCAATCCGGGAAGTTGCGCAAAGATGGCAGCCAGGGTCGGCACTTGCTCGTCGTGACGAAAGAACCCGGTCACCTGGTAAGCTCCCCAGCCGCCACGCGCATTCACGGCATAGTCATTGCCTCCGGGCAGATCAAAGTTGACAGTCCTCTGGTATTGAAATCCGGCGCCGAAATGGCGCGTGGAAAAATCAATGCCCGCGGGAAGATTCAGCGTTTCAATCGTCGCGGTGGCCGGAATCTGGGACGAGAATCTGGTGTAGGCGCTTCCGCTGGAAACCGTAAAGTGCGGCGTCAGTTTGTAATTCATCAGCAGGTTGGTCGAGAGAGTGCTCTGACTCAAGTTGGGCAGCGTGTAGTGCGATTGGTTGAGACTCAAGCTCGAGAACAGCCGGGGCGTGAAGTTTCGCGTGGCGTTCAGATCGGCATACACGCCATGCTGATTGCCGATGGCCAGCCCGGGAAAGCGTCGCGGTTCCAGACGAAAGCTGCCGGCCGCGTGCGTTCGCTTGTCGTCATACGTGCCACGCGCGGCGTATGCGATCTTGCGGCTGATGCCTAATTCAGAAAGAAACGTGATCTTATCGCTGCGTTTGTATCGGTACGTCATTGATCCTACAACGCCATCGGGGGCCACGGCCGTCTGGTTGGAAGGGTTCTTGAACCAGTACAGGCTCGCCAGCAGCGACCCGTTGGAAGTCAGGTGAAACGTTTTGGAGACGCCCAGCGTGTCTTCCGGATCAGTCACCAGAAAAAGCCCCTGAAACGTCGCGATGGTTGTGATACCACCGTGGAACTGCCAGTCTCCCCAGCGCAGATGCAGTCCCCGCACCAGCGACTGCTCCACCGTCAGCGGCGAGTTGTCCACCATCTGATCGGCCAGCACCACGTCCCAGCGACGGCGCCCAAACTCGTACGAGAGCAATGGAAAACCAATCTTCGGTTGCGAACTTGAGGTCGAAATCAGATTGGCATTCACGATCTGCAGCCGTTCTATGGAATCTCCCTGAATGCGCCGCAGTGTGAGCGCGTTCGTCACCTGGGCCGGATCAGAGTTGTAGCGGACTTCGTAAGAACCGCTTTCCGACGCGCTTCCCTCGCCTGATCGCGGATCAAATCCGGCGGGAAACACGGACGGCGGCTGCGGAACCAGCACCGGCAGGCTTTGTACGCCGGCGGAAGTGACGACAATGATGTTCGTTGTGCCTGGGTGTTTGCCGGTGACCGATACCAGTCCGGCGCCGGCAGCGGCTTCGACGATGTCGGCATCCAGCGAGTATGCGGCAGTGGCTCCAGGGACCGTGAACTCAACGATCTTCTGGTAACCGACCGTAAGCGGCGATTGTCCTTGAGCAGCGGCCACCAGGGCGCACGCTAACCAGACGATTCGCCACTGGGGATTCATGGAATCTTAAAGTTAGCATCCTTCGTAAAGGTCTTACCCTCAAACTGAAAGGAGCACAGTACTTTATAGCTACCTGCGGGCAACTGCTCCGGATACTCGGCGGCAAATTCCAGGCGCTCGCCCGGCAACAATCTCTGTGGAGCAAACGGCGCTTTTCCCACCAGCGCGCCCGCCTGGTTCAACACCACGGTTGTGCCTTCCGGAAGAATGGGTTCAGTGCCGGTGTTGGTCATCCATTGCGAGACCACCATGTTCGCGGTATCGCTCGCCGGCTTCACCGCAATGGGTCCGGCTTCGAGCGTGGCGTTGTCGGTGAGGTTGAAAGTCAAAAGCGCGCCCAGAGAAGCGGTCATGCCCACGGCGCTGGTGGAAGTGGGCAGCTTGTCGGTGCCGCGAAATATCGCGGATATGGCGCGGATTTTAGTTGCGGCGGGAATCGTCAACTGGACATCCACCGATCCCGTAGCGCCCGCTTTGATGGTGATCGTCTTCTGGGAAAACACGGCGGTGGCGGCAATACTGTGTTCCGTTTCACCGGCGGGAACAAAGACCCGTTTGCCGTCTTTCACCACCACGTCTTCGGCGACCAGGTCGAAAGAAAAATCCGATCCGGTCTGGTTGGTGAGCGAGAGCGTCTGTGTGAGTCCCTGACCGAACTGTCCGCGTGCCATCACCACCGCGGGGCTCAGCGATATCGAGGGACGAGTCCCCTCCGGCGCGTCCGGCATGGGTTTTACGGCTTGCGCGAAAGCGGCCAGAGCCGGAAGAAGCGCTGCTGCCAGACACCAGCGCCGCACGCGGGTCGCCCGGTTGCCGTGCTCTGCTTGAAACAAGTTCATTTTCGTCTTCATTCCATCACTCTAACAGCGCCGCGTTGCGGCAATCTACGTTACAAATGACTGACATCAGTTGGGAACGACCTGGAAAACAATGAGTGTATGCAGTTGCGCATTTTTCTCCGTGGCCGACGCCGGCACCTGGATCTCCAGGCGGTGCTGCTGTGCCGGTCCCACGCGCGCCTGCGCCTGTATCACCTGCGGAGTGGTTGCGAGTCTTACGCCGTCCACCGAAATGCTGTAGACATTATCGGCAAAGGCGACCGACGCCATGACCACCGCCGTGGAAAACCGCTGGCTGCTATCTTGAATGGTCAGGCCAAACTTGGTCGTCACTACGAAACCGTCGGCCCGCTTGCTGATGTGGACGTTCGCGGCCCGCGCGCCGGTTCCGTAAGAGACTGTCCCCAGGTCGAGCGCCTGACGGCCGGAAGGCCCCAGGGCCACTGCTGCTCCGTCCGCCGTGCTGCTCAGCTCCGCCGAAACCGATCCCGAGCTTTGCGACTGCATGGTAAGAACTTTGGGGGAGGTGCGACTGCCCTTGCGCTGCGCCCATCCGTCGGCCCTGAAAAGAGAGGAACCGAGCGTCAGTAACGTCAGGACATAGCACAGCTTGATACCACACCTCCCGCCGTGTTCTAAGCCATCATAGGCCATCCATTATCTGCACGTATCGCCAAAGTTAGTTGGCGGTAGCGGTGAAGTTAATGGTGTTGCTGATGGCCGTGGCGTTCGCCGTGGCATACGGGATCGTCAAGGCAATCGCTTCCGCAACGTTCGCGGCATACGCGCCGGTCGCGGTGATGGTCGCCTGTGCGGCGTTGGTGACGGTCGTTCCGCCAACCTGCCAGGTGTTCACGGCATCAGCCGCGCCCAACTGCGCCTTCAACGTGTAGTTCGCGCTGGCGGAATTGGCCTTGGAGACTAGCACATCCACGGGCGTGCTCACGGTAAAGGTGGTCGCTGTGGTGGAGCGAGTGATGCCAGCCGCAATGGCGCCGAACGCCGAAACGTTACCGAACGCCAGGGTTGCGGTGTTGGTGCCCGCGCCCGAAGACAGCGGCACGCCCGCGGCGTCATTGTTGAAGACCAGGTTGATGGAAGAATTGACGGTAGCGGTCACGGTCAGTGTTCCAGTTGCTGTTTGTGCAAAAGCGGACGATGCCATCAGCATCATTGCCGCCACGACGATCAGAAGGTTTAACTTTTTCATTTTGTTCCTCTCCTATTTTCCTGCTTGAGTTTTTGTTGCCTTAATTTCCTTACAAACTTGCTGTACTTCGAAAAATCAATTGGCCGTGGCCGTAAAATTCAGAGTGGCCGTTATCGGCGTTGCCACCGCCGGACCGCCTGCTCCCGGCGCCGCCGTGGATATCACCAGGTTGAGACCGTGTTGCACATCCGCGTTATACGTACCGGTGGTCGTAATGGTCTGTGCCGCGGTGGTCAAAGTTACCGCGTCAACCGCGTAAGCAAATCCCGTAGGCGCAACCGCCGCCAGGTTCGAGGTCAAGGTGTAACTGGCGCTGACCAATCCGCCCTGGATCACGTTCACGTCAAACAAAGTCTTGACCGTATAGCTGCCGGCCAGCACCACCGGCCGGGTCACTCCCGCCGATAGCGGACCAAAAGCGGAGACCGTGCCGAAGTTTACGGTGGCCGCGGAGCTCCCGGTCGAGCCCAGGGCAACGCCCGCCGCGTCGGTATCGAAAACCAGCGTTATGCCGTTCTTATTAATGAGCGTGGCATTGATAGTGCCGCTGGCAGTCTGCGCCCCGGCCGACACGCTTAAGAGCAGCAGCGCGGTCAGCGTCAGGTTGCGCATCGTCTTGTACTTGTTCGACGTCTTGTATTTGCTCAACATCATTTTTCTCGTCTCGCCTTAATTCGCTGTTGCCAGAAAAGTAATGGTTTCCGACAGAGTCCCAGCCGGCACCGTGTTCTTCACCTGTACCTGAAGCGTCTTGGTAACCGCGGCTGCATAGTTGTCGGACGCGTCCAGCGCGGTGAATCCCGCGTTGGTCAAAGTCACGTTATTGACCAGCCAGACCACGTTCGCCGGCGGCGCGGTTGAAATCTGCGCGGCCAGCCGGTAATTCGGGCTGCTGGAGTTCGCTTTCGTCACCACAACATCAAAAGCGCTGCTTACCTGGTACACGGCTCCGCCAATGTGTGCGTATCCAACGCAAGCCAGGGAGTCCGAACCTCCGGGAAATGACGCCACGCCCAGGTCCAGACCCACGTTGTTGGTGCCGGAATTGGTCAACGGACAAAACCCGTTCGTCCCAACCGCCGGATTATTCTGAAAGATCAGTCCAATGGACGACTGCACAGTCATAGTGATGGTGAGCTGCGCATTGCTGGACTGCGCTCCTGCCGGGGCCGCCAGCGCGCAAACGCACGCGGCAACCACAAGGACGCTCAACACACACCGAGATCTGTTTTTGACGGTCATAAGTATTTCTGAAACCGGGGCACAAACCGGTTACGTTTACTTCCAAACTTTGGGGGAAAGTTTGTTGTTCGGTGAGAGAAGTCTAAGGGAGTCTCCAGCAATCAGAAAGAGTACTTCGGTCATCGAGTAATCAAGGGGATAACTGCCTGAGCTTAAAAGGCTTATCGGCCTCAGTACTTAAGTATCTTCAGTATCGAGCGGCAATTTGTTGGTGGTTCCTCATTTTCCGGGCGCGGAATCCCGGCCCCGGGCCTAATTCCCTGCTAACAGGGAAAAAAACAGGGGAGAACGCGAGCGCTTGGATACTCCAGACATGCAAAACCTCGATTCCACGGGCCTTTCGTGAACCTTTTTCCCGGACGGAGTCAATTCGTAACAGGGGAGGAACAGGAGAGGAACAGGAGAGGAACAGGGGAGGAACAGGGGAGGCATCGCCGTGATCGCCGTCATCGCGCGTGATCGCCGTGATCGGAAAACCATACCACTGATAACACTGAAAACAGCAGTCAGCACGCAGCACTCAGCCAGGCAAGAACAAAAAACCAAAACCAACAGCAGGTTCTATGGTTTTCCGATGACGGCGATGACCGGGGTCCCCGACACGCGCGGTTTTCGCGTGTTGGGGTGGGATGCCAGCGATGAACCGATCACGGCGATCTTCCCACCCCCCCGGTTTGACCCCATTCCACCCCATTCGACCCCATGTCACCCCAGGGGTCGGCCCCACTCGACCCCATTTTCTGCACGGTATTTGGGGTGGCTGAATGCTGAGTGCTGACTGCTTCCTCGCTTTAGGTTTTCAAAGATCGTTCTCTGCGGCCCGCCTGGGCGGGGCTGACTGTTGTATCTTGTCCGGCTAAGAGCTAAAAGCTAATGGCTAACGGTTTGTTCTTGGCTATTTGCTTTTTTGCATGCGCTTGGTACCACGAAACAAAGACGAAAGTCAAGGGCCTAATTGTCATACTTTTGTCAGGCCATAATTTGGCATGGTCGGTGTCTAACTCTCTTGTAACTGGCTATCCAGTAGAACGGATCGTTGGAGGAAACCAACACCCAGTTCAACTATTCCGAACGCGCAGAAATTAAATCGCGCAGTTCAGTCTGTCCCTTTTTTGCTCAGGTATTGCTCCAACTCTCGTTTCACAACCCGAGTTCAAACTCGTGATAGGTCAAAACCCCACATGACCCATCCCGAATCCCTGCGGAGCGGAAGCGAGCAGGGTGAGGGACCTGCCCCGCTGCGGCCTCGCCTGCGCCAGGAGAGTATGAGGATTACCCTCGCGGTAGCTTGCGCTTCACTCCCGGACTTGTGTGACGTGCGAGCGATCCTGCCTGGCTCACGCGCAGCGGCAGCGGAGCAGGTCCCTCCGCCGCCAACCCCGCGGCGTTCGGGATGGTGTCTCGTGGGGGGGCGGACGTATCGCGGTGTAACACCAGTAGCTCTTCACAAACTTGACTGTGTAGCACTCCCGGACTTGTGTGACGTGCGAGCGGTCCTGCCTGGCTCACGCGCAGCGGCAGCAGAGCAGGTCCCTCCGCCGCCAATCGCGCGAAAATGCCTGACCGAATCCCTCCGCATTGTCCTCTCCCGCGCGCGTCAGCTACCATGGAGCTTATGCATGTGGTGAGGGAAATCCCGGTCTTGATTTTTGTTTTGGCGGGAGTATTGCTGGCGGGCGGATGCGCGAAACAGAGTGCGAGCGCCGGAGCGCCGGCGGGTTTTCCCGTGAAAATCCAGATTGCCCAGGCGCAGCTGGTACCGGAAGCGACGGACTATCTGGCGCTGTTGAAGTCGCGCAACGCTTCCGCGCTGCAGACCCAGGTGGAAGGCGATGTCACGCATATCTTTGTCCACTCCGGCGAGCGCGTGGCGGCCGGGACGCCGGTGCTGGAAGTTGATCCCCGCAAGCAGCAGGCAACGGTCAGCAACCAGGAAGCTGCGTTCAAGTCCAAGCTGGCTACCGTGGAGCTCAACCGCGCGGATCTGGAACGCAAGAAAAGACTTTATGCCGCGGGAGTGATCGCCAAGGCCGATCTGGACCAGGCGCAGGCGGCCTATGATTCCGCCCGGGCGGACGCGGAGGCCCTGCAGGCCGCTATTCGCGAGCAGCGAGAGCAGCTGCGCTATTACACGGTGCATGCGCCGGCGGCGGGCGTGATTGGCGATATTCCGGTGCGCGTAGGCGACCACGTGACCAACCAGACTTTGCTCACCACGCTCGACCGCGGCGGAGAACTGGAAGCCTACATCTATGTTCCCGCGGAAAAATCGGCGGCGGCGCGCCTCAACCTGCCGCTGGAGCTCCTGGACGATTCCGGCGCCACGCTGGCCCGGACGCCGGTCTCCTTCGTTTCGCCGGAAGTGGATACCGGCTCGCAGACCCTGCTGCTGAAAGCCCGGGTCCCCAACGCGAAACAGCAATTCCGCAATGACCAGCAGGTACATGCGCGGCTGATCTGGTCGGAGCACAAGTTGCCGGTGATTCCGGTGACCGCCGTCTCCCGGCTGAGCGGAAAGATCTTCGCCTTTATCGCCGAGGGCCAGGGACAGCAAACCGTGGCGCGGCAGCGCGTGATCCGCGTGGGAGACCTCATCGGCAATAACTATGTTGTGCTGGAAGGCATTCAGCCGGGCGACCGGATGATCGTCAGCGGCGTACAGATTCTGGCGGACGGCATGCCGGT
>DATMPO010000015.1:0-49012 GCA_035567035.1 Verrucomicrobiia bacterium
GCAAACCGTAGCGGCTATGTGCGAGCGCGGCCACGCCGGAAAGATGGTGCTTTCTCATGATGCCGCCTGTTACAACCATTGGCTTCCGGAAAGGCCGCTGCCGGCCATTCTTCCGCGGTGGAATTACCTCCATATCCACAACGATGTAATTCCCGCGCTCAAACAAAAAGGCGTGACCGACGAGCAGTTGCAGACCATGCTGGTTGTGAACCCAAGAAAGATTTTCGAACGGCAGGGGGCCTATTGAGCGGCGTAATTCATCCTTTTGACGAATCGGGAATCGTGCGTGGGGCCGACGGGATCGCCCGCTACCAGAACCGTCCGCGATCGGTGGTGGAGATGCTGCGCGGTACAGTCGAAAAGTGGCCGAACAATGAAGCGGTAGTCGAAGTGGGTGGCGAGCGGCTGACCTACCGCAGCTTTTGGGACCGTGCTGCGCGCACCGCTGGCGGGTTGCGTGCGTTGGGTATTCAACCTGGTGACCGAGTAGCTATCCGGTTGGCAAATGGGGCCGATTGGTGTATTGCGTTTTTCGCCATCCAGATGGCTGGGGCCGTTGCTGTGCCCGTGAATACGCGATTCACCGAACCTGAAGTCGAGTACGTGCTGACAGACTCCGGCAGCAAGTATGTGTACCTGCCTGGTCAGCGCTTGCCTCAAGGAGACAGTCTGGTGGTTGAAAACCTGGAGCAAAAAGATGTTGCGGCCATTTTCTATACCAGCGGCACGACCGGATTTCCCAAAGGGGCCATGACCACCCATGAGGGATTTCTTTCTAACATCGAAACCAGCAGGCGCGTGAGCCTGGTACCGTTCGATGGCTCCATGCGTACTCTGGTTTCCGTCCCGCTGTTCCACGTAACCGGCTGCAACAGCCAGTTTCTGGTGGCCTGCGAAGGTGGCAGCGCCACGGTCATCATGCCCGCCTTTAACGTCCAGAGCTTCCTGAAACTGATCGAAGCGGAACGCATTAACACGCTGACTTCGGTGCCGGCGGTCTATTGGCTGGCCATCAACCATCCGGCTTTCCGCGATGTCAATACCTCCGGCGTCATCCGCGTGAGCTACGGAGGAGCCCCTATCGCGCCGGAGCTGGTGGGGCGAATCATGGACGCTTTTCCTAACGCCCGCGTAGGCAACGGCTTCGGATTGACGGAGTGCTCTTCCGTGGCTACTTTTCTGCCGCATGAGTACGCCCGCTTGCGGCCGGAGACCGTAGGGTTTGCCGCGCCCGTCGTTGACTTGAAACTGGATGATGTTCTGCCCGGCAGCGACGTGGGCGAGCTCATCATGCGCGGTCCGAACGTGGTGAAGGGATATTGGAACAAGCCGGAGGCCACCGCCGAAACGTTTGCCGGCGGCTGGCTGCGCACCGGCGACATGGCGCGTCTGGACGAACAGGGTTTTGTTCAGATTGTCGACCGCAAGAAGGACATGGTGAATCGCGGAGGCGAAAACGTTTACTGTGTTGAAGTGGAGAATGCGCTGGCGGCGCATCCCGCGGTCTTTGAGGTGGCCGTGGTCGGCGTGCCTGACAAAATGATGGGCGAGAAAGTTGGCGCGGCCGTGGTCCTCAAACCCGGCGCCAGCGCCGACGCCGGAGATATTCTTCGCTTCGCGAAAGAGCATCTCGCCGATTTCAAGGTACCGCAGTACCTGGTGCTACGCACGGAAACCCTTCCTCGGAATCCCGGGGGCAAACTCTTGAAGAGACACTTGCGCGAAACCCTGGAGTGGGGCAAGCCCCTGTGGTGAGTTGAAGAACTCTCACCATGCGTACCGCCGGGCCGCAATGAGGGCCTCGGCAATGTTTTGGCGCAAGGCAACGGTATTGACCGTCGGCTGGGTTGCAAGGCGCAGAGAGGCTTCGGCAAGCTGAGCGTCTCCATTGTTCTCCCGTAGGGCGCCGGCGAGATTACGGGCGTTCACGGCGATCCGGTCGGCAGCATCACATGCAAATACGGTAGTCAGATCGAGCGGAAGTTGGGACGCCTGCCGGTCGCTTCTAGCAATGCGCTTTTGCGTGCGCAGCCACGCCGATTCCATGACGTAAGTATCGATAACGATATCGGCCGCCAGGGCCAGCACCTGCTGCTCTTGTTTGACCTCTTCGCCGAAGCTGCGGGTTATCGCGCGAAGCGCCAGAACGGCTGTCCTCTTGGCTTCGGCCACTCTGTTTTTTACCAGAGCAAAATCGTCCGAGCCTGCGGAAAGCCCATTCGAGCCGTTTGTATCCGATGCATCCTGAATCGGCGCTCCACCCTCACCAATGCTCTTCAGTAAGCGCGTCGTAATGACCAGCCGGTTAATCTCATTGGTGCCTTCATAGATCCTGGCAATGCGTGCGTCCCGGACAATGCGTTCCAGAGGATAATCTTTTGAATATCCATAGCCACCGTAGGTCTGCAGAGCTTCATCGGCAACGTAGCCCAACATCTCGCTCGTCCATACTTTGATGATGGAGCACTCAACGGCATGCTGCTCGATTGTCTTCATCACCTGTGCCGGTTCATTCTGATTGACCGTCTCGAGTGCGCGGTCCACCATGCCCACAGTGCGGAATGTAACGGCGTCCCCTGCGTAGCAGCGGATGGCCATTTCGGCGAGCTTTCGTTGAATCAGGCCGAAGCTGGCGATGGGACGCCCAAACTGATGACGTTCCATGGCATAAGCCAATGCGTGATTGAGCGCAATCTTGGCCGAGCTCACGTTACGGTTACCCAGCTTCAAGCGTCCGAAATTAAGCGTGTTGAAGGCGACCAGGTGTCCCCGGCCAATCTCGCCCAGGACATTTTCGACCGGCACCCGGCAATCCTCAAAGGTAATGGCGGTGGTTGAACTGCCATCCAATCCCAGCTTTTTCTCTTCGTGTCCGCTGACCAGTCCGGGACCGCGCTCGACGATAAAGGCCGAGAATTTTTCTCCATTCACTTTGGCGAATACGATAAACAGATCGGCGATGCCACCGTTTGTAATCCACATTTTCTGGCCGCGGAGCAGATAGTATTTACCGTCGGCGGACAACGTGGCTTTGGTCTTGGCGGCCAGCGCGTCCGAGCCTGAGCCTGGTTCAGTCAAGCAGAAGGCGGAAATTAGCTCGCCACTGGCAAGGCCCGGCAAATATTTCGCACGCTGCTCAGGCGTGCCAAAATAAACGATAGGCAAGGTGCCGATTCCGGTTTGCGCGCTGACGGTGCCGGCAAAAGAAGCGTTGAGCGCTACCTGCTCGGAAACCAGGGCGGAACTGATCTTGTCGAGACCAAGCCCGCCGTACTGCTCCGGAATGTCCGCCCGGAGTAAATCGAGATCGCCTGCCTGACGCAGCAGCTTTCGCGTCACCGACCAGTCCTTGGCATAAATCTGTTCCGCCTGGGGCAATACTTCATCCCGCATAAACCGTTCCGCGGTGCGCGCAAATAATTGCTGCTCTTCGCTGACGTCTTCGCGCGTAAAAATATCGTCTGGTGATGTATCCTCAACGAGAAACCGTCCGCTCCTGGTCGGTTGGATTGTGGCCGGTTGGATTGTAGCGTTCGTCATCTTTCCTTCCTCCGTACTCACGCGTATATAAAACACAGACTAGCGTGCGTGATTGACAAAACCCAGATGCAGGCCTCCATCCAGCATAATGACTTCACCCGTCATCTTGCCAGCCCCTTGCAATAACCAGAGTACGGTATCGGCGACGTCCTCCGGCGTTAGCACAGTTTTTAGCGGAGTCATGGCTTCATAGCTTTCTTTCTGTTTTTGGTACGTCGGTCCCAGCCCGTTCTTCAGCCAGCCTGTCTCTACGAAGCCGGGACAGACTGCATTGACGCGGATCGCGGGGCCGAGCGCTCGAGCCAGGGAAAGGGTCATGGTGTTCAATGCGCCTTTTGAGGCGGCATAGGCGACGGACGAGCCAACACCCAATACACCAGCGACGGAAGACACGTTGACCACCGCACCCTTCCCTTGCTTTTGCATGGCTGGCGCAACCGCGCGGACCATCTGGAATGCGCCGACTACGTTGACGCCGAAGATATATTGAAAATCAGCCGCTTGAAGAGCATCAAGGTCGGCGTGCTGCGCAAATTTAGTTACGCCGGCATTGTTCACCAGAGCGTCGATGCGGCCCCACTTGTCCAGTGCGGCTTGGGCGAGTTTACGGCAGTCGGCGTCGGAGGCAACGTCGGCCTGGACAACGATGGCTTGGCCGCCCCTGGCCTCACAAGCAGCCGCCACCGCGCGGGCCTCTTTGTCGCTCTTACTGTAGTTGACGACTACGCGGCCGCCCTGTGCTGCCAGGCCCTCGGCGCAAGCTGCCCCAATGCCCGCGGCTGATCCCGTCACAATGCAAACCGTGTCCTTTAGCGTCATGCCCTGCCTATTCTCGTTATGACTGTTAATTCGCGGCCCAGGCTTATAGCCCGAAAATGGACATCATTCTACACCGCCTCCGCGTGACTTGATGATTGACGAAAGCGGCGTCCGTCCTTATAGTGATGGCGCTCAGCAGCGAGTTGCAGCCGGAAGCTACGACGCTGTTGGGCAGTTCGGTGAGGATGGGGATTCCTCGCTTCCGTCGGAGTATCAGAAAGGGAGTATCAGAAAGAGAGGGAACTTTGTCCGCGCAACCGAAAACCATCACTGCTCCAGCGCAATCATCGTCGCGGCCTTCTGTGGTCTATATCTGGTACGTGGTCGGCGTGCTGATGGTGGCCTATGTATTCTCGTTCATTGACCGCCAGATTTTCAGCATGGTCGTGGGGCCGCTGCGCCGCGACCTGCACATCACCGACCTTCAGGTCAGCTGGCTGCAAGGGCTGAGCTTTGTGGTCTTCTATACGTTCTTCGGGATTTTGATCGGGAGGCTGGTAGATCTCTACAGTCGGCGGACGATCATTGCTGTAGGCATGGTGCTCTGGAGCCTGTTCACTACCGGCTGCGGCATGGCCAGCACATTTCCGCAAATGTTGCTGCTGCGCATGGGAGTAGGCGTGGGCGAAGCGGCGCTCTCGCCTGCGGCATATTCTCTGGTTGCCGATTACGTTCCTCCGCGGCGCATGTCAGCCGCGATTGGCCTTTATGGTGCGGGAATCTATGTCGGCTCGGGTCTATCTTTTCTGCTTGGCGGATTGATCCAGCGGTACGCATCCACGCGGGCAGCCATGGTCCTTCCGCTGGTCGGTCAAATTCGTCCCTGGCAAATTTTGTTTTTTGCCGTTGGTTTGCCAGGCGTTCTTCTGGCCCCGCTGCTCTTCACCATTCGCGAGCCAAAATCCCGCGGCGGCAGCGTGCATCCCACCGTGCCTCTTGGCCAGGTCTTCGGCTATATCTTCACTAACTGCAAAACTTTCCTCTTGCACAATATCGGCTTTGGAATGCTTTCGCTTGCCTCGTACGCCAGCGCCGCCTGGGTCCCGACATTCTACGTGCGCACGTTTCATTGGGAGATCGGGAAGGTCGGCTGGGTGTATGGCTCGATCGTTGGGGTGTTTGGATCGCTGGGCATCATTGGGGCGGGCCGTGTGGCTGACTATCTACGGGCCCATGGTCGCGCCAACGCCAATATCGTGGTTGGCATGTGGATTGGAGTGATCTGGGCGCCCATCCATTTTCTGATGCTGCTTGCGCCCTCCGCAACTTGGGCGACGGTCTGGCTGGTACCGGCCTGCGTGCTGGCGGCGGCGCCATTCGGCGTGGCTCCGGCAGCCATCCAGCAGATGATGCCGGCCAACATGCGCGGCCAGGCCTCAGCGGTCTATCTTTTTATCCTCAACCTTATCGGACTTGGCATAGGACCGTCGGCGGTGGCCTGGTTCACCCAGAAGGTCTTCCATCGCGACGATGCTCTCAGATACTCTATGCTGATCGTCTTCGTCACAGCGTCGTTGGTCGGAGCCGGTCTGCTCTGGACCTGCCTGAGGCCTTTCCTGAAGAGTCTGAACTGCCTGGAGGAGCACACCTCTAAACAAGCGGCCTAGAAAAGCTGGTCCTTTGAGATACGAGCGGAGACTCCTGGTCGCAGCACTGAGACGTAAAATGAACTGACTGCTTTCTTTTTCGAACTGTTGTAAACTGTTCCCCGGCAATTGCCCCTGAGAGAGGACGCATACCATGTGGATTCGCAAATTCCAGCGTGACCGCAAGAAGGGCGTCGACTCACCGATGCCGACGCAAGTTCTGTCCAATGAAGAGTTCATCCCGCGCCCGCAAAGCGAAAAGCAAAAACAGGTGGAATACCTGATCGGGCAGATGGCCGAAGAAAAATCCAGGAAGCTGGGAATGGACCGCCGCACCTTCATGGCCAGCGCCATGGGCCTGGCTACCTGCTTCCTCGCCTCCAACAAGGTCTGGGGCAAAGTGTGGGAAGTGAATGAAGCCGAGACCATGGACAAGGCGGCTTACGCGGAACATCTGCCCAAGGGCGAGTATTTCGTCATGGACGTGCAGACCCACTTCACCAACGGCATCGCGCTCAACTTCCGCTCGAATGAGTTCGTGAAAAACATGGGCTTCGCCCTGAAGGACGACGTTGAGTCTTACAGCTTCAGCACTTTTTTGAAAGAAATCTTCTTCGACTCCGAAACCGAGATGATCGTGATCTCCGGAGTGCCCGGTCGCGAACTCAACAAGGACGACGCCGGCAAGGTGCTGGAAGGCAAGGCCCGCGGCGGCGGCATTCTACCGAGCTGGCTGATGGCCCAGTCCCGCGACAAGATTAACGAGTTTGCCAAATCACAGCGCGCTCTGAGTCAGGGTAATCTCGCGCCGAATCACTACTGGGACAAGACCGCGAATGCCCCCGACAAGGCCGCCATTCTTGAGCAGATGGACCGCGAGCTCAACCAGTACAAGATCAATTCCTGGAAATGGTACTGCCATTCCGATCCCGGACGCTCCGGCAACGGCTTCCAACTCGATGATGATAACGCCGCCTGGTTCTATCAGGAGTCGCGGAAACGCGGCCTGAAGATTTTCTCGGTACACAAGGGCTTTTCGTATCAATCGCGCATTCTCGGTCATCTGGCGAATCCCAAAGACGTGGAGAAGGCCGCGCTCAACAACCCCGACCTGACGTTCATCATTTATCACTCGGCCCTGCAGCACGGTCCCAATGAGCAAGAGTACGCGGCCTCTGTCGATCCCAAGACCGGTGACATGGCCTGGCACAACATCCTCATGGATATCAAGAAGCGCAATCCCAAGATGAACAATGTCTATCCGGAGATTGGCAGTTTCTTCAATGTCCTGGCCATCGCCGATCCCAATATGTGCATGCACGGGATTGCGAAAAACATCAAGACCTACGGCGCTGATCACGTCATCTGGGGCACCGACTGTCTGTGGTGGGGTTCGCCGCAGTGGTCCATTGAGGCCTTCAAACGCTTCCAGATCAGCGACGAGTTCTGCGAGAAGTTCGGCTACTCGAAAATCTCCAAGGAAGACAAGGCCAGGATTTTCGGACTCAACGCCGCAAAGATTTACGGCGTAGACGTGAAGGCAAAACGCAATCCTCTCGACCCTGACATCATCAACCAGGCCAGAGCGTCCTACGATAAAACCGGCATGCTGCGCGAGAACGCAGCCTACGGGTGGGTCCGGGCGGATGATTAATGCGGAAGATAGGCAGTGTAGATTTTTGCCTTAAGTCAGTATTGGTCGTGGCGGTACTCTTCACGGAGATGGGTGGTGGCGGCGAGAAAGCCTTCGCAACCCTGGCACAGGAGGGCACGCCCGCGCAGACCAAATCTGTCCAGAACGGCACGGTGACTGGTTCATCCCGCGCTGACCATGTCGGGAAGCCTCTGCCTGACTACATGACCGGCGACCAGTGTCTCTTCTGCCATCGCAACGTGGTCGGGCCCACATGGGAACAGGAGCCGCACGCGTGGACTATTCGCCCCGTGGGCATAGCACCCAGCGTATCGCAACTCCCCAAGGACGCCACGCACGTCATCGGCAGCCCGCAGCACTACCGCGCGCTTAAGCTGATCGGCTACGGGAAGTTTGCGGTCCTCGCCGCCGATGGTAAGACCTGGCAACCCGAGGTCTTTGCCACACAATGTGCCGGCTGTCACACCACCGGTGTCGATCCCGCCGCGCACACGTTTTCCGCGTTCGCCTTTGATTGCTACGCTTGCCACGGTGACCTGACGACAGATCACACCACCAAACCGGAAACGGCGTGGCTCGGCGGCAAGCGCCCGCGCGACCCACAGGCCATCGTGGCCATCTGCGCCCAATGCCATCTGCGTGGCGGACGCTCGCAATCCACGGGACTTCCCTATCCCAACAACTTCATCGCCGGCGACGACTTGTTCCTCGACTTCAAGGTCGATTTTAAGCGCACGTCCGACGCATCCATGAATCCGGCGGACCGCCACACCTACACCTACACCCGCAATGTGATGGAACTCGGATCGAAACAGACCTGCCTTGAGTGCCACCGTGTTCACGGCCGTTCCGAACTGAAGCACCCGTACTGCGTGGATTGCGACGACCTGCCCGCGTCCGCTCAGGGCGCTGGAAAGCTACGTAGCGAGACCTGCCAATACTAGCGAATTGATCTTCGTAGAACCGGCTAAAGATAAAGAACCAACAAACACCAGAAAGAGAGGAAAGAAACCATGAAAAGAGCACGCAGGGATGTAGCGACTTTCACCGCAATGCTGATTGCATCGATTGTGATGGCGGCTCCGGCTGCTAACGCCGCCGACACCGCCAACGTCAACGGCGAGTGGAACCTGACTGTAGAGTCGCCTAACGGCACCGGCACTCCTTCGGTCATCTTCAAACAGGACGGAGAAACCCTGACCGGAACCTACAAAGGACGGTTTGGCGAGTCGCCTCTGAAGGGCACCATCAAAGGCCAGGACATTCAATTCAGCGTCACCATCAGCCCTCAGGGACAGGACATTGTCATTGAATACTCAGGCACCGTGGACGGAGACACAATGAAGGGCAAGGCCAAATTCGGCGACATGGGCGAAGGGGCCTTCACAGGGAAGAAGAAGGCCACGGAAAGCCCCGCTCCGAAGAAACCAGCGTAAAAGTCAAGGCCGCCAAAAACCGAGACCTGGAGTTTAGGCCGTAGCTCCCACCAGCGTCGGTCGCACACGATTGCGGTAGGAGATGGCCTGCTCCAGGGCCCGGCGGAACTCGTGGATGTCGATATCACGCTCGCAGCACGCGATCATGAGGGCGCCGTCGTCACGGAAGTCGCCGCACCACTCGATGACCTGCTCCTCGCTCCAGCCCGGTTGATACTGACGTATTTTCTCATCGGGCATGCGGTCCATGTAGGCGCGCAGGTTGATACTGGTCTCGTCCGGACGCTCGTCCACAAAGGGTTCCTGCTCGAAATTCCAAATAGGCTGTTGCATAATGCGCAATATCGTAACAGCCTCAGGCTTGGGACGCTAGAGGGAAGTCGCCGGCAGCGCCGTGATCGGCGGCCGCGGGACGTCGGATCATTGGGGAACAGCCTCCACGAGTTCGATGCGCACATGATCGGGGCCCTCGATAAAGGCGTATTTACCGCCGGGGCCAGGGCGGGGACCGTCGGTCACTTTCACACCATCTCTCTTCAGGCGCTCGAGCGTCTGGTCGAGACTGTCAACACTGAATCCGATGTGGTCGGTAACGTGACCGCTGGTGGACTCAAAATCGGTCCGGTCTTTCCAAAGTTCCGGCCACTGGGTCTTGGCGTACTCCATGGGAAAGATGATGAAGTTGACGTTGTCAATCATCAGGGACATCGCCGGGCCAACCTGAAATCCGCGGTAGAAGCGCGGCTCACGCGAAGGCGGAGCCGCGCCGCGACGCACTAAGCCCAGCTCCTTGACGTACCACTCGCCGGCGGCGATCGGATCTTTGCTGAGCAGATGAATATGGCCGAAGTGGTGGTGATTTGCGGTGTTCAGCTCGATCAGTTGGTGGTCCGGGCCATCAACGTAGGCAAAGAAAAAAATGCCGGTGGCGTTGCCGCCGCCAATGTCGCTGATGTCCGTAATGGGCGTCGCGAATTTCGTGCCGCTATCCAGCTGTTTCTGGTACGCCGTCTTCATGTCCTCGGCGCCCCAGCCGATGTGCCAGATGGCTGAGGTAATCTCGGACTTCGGTGGCTGCTTGACCTTGCTGAAGAGCAACCACGACTTCTGTGTCCTGACCGCATCGATCTTTCCCGCGAAGCTCGCCTTCTCGCAGTCGAACTTACTGGTGTAGAAGTCGATGGCGGCTGCAGGGTCGGCTGAGTTGAGGTGGACGTGATGGAAATGCGCAAGGGGCGCAGGCGGCCGAACTGGTTCCTGCACGTCGCCCGCTCCGGCTGACATCCCGAGGATCAACACGGCGAAGATGCCCGATAATCTCTTCAGCATGGCCACGTATTATAGGCTCTCGCAATCCTAAGGGCTTGTCGAGCTGGGAGCACACTTTTTGCGTGTCTAGCGACAGGACATCCTCTATATAAAGGATATTCAGCGTTTTGGGACGTCCTTTACACTCCGCACCTGAGTACGGAGGTACTTTCACTGAAAATTATTCATTGCAATCGCGTGGGCAGGGTCAGTATCATAGGGGGCTGTACCCTGCCGTGTCGCAGGGTGATGATCGGCGGGCGCGGGGTCGGGTAGGTCCCTTGAGTGCGGCGATCGTCCAAATTGAAGACAACGGAGATTTCACCATGACGCGACGGCTCTTGAGAGTTTTGTTGGCAGTGGTTGGAGTTTGCTTGTGCGCTCTGCTGATGGGGATGGCGGCCACAACTGACAACCCTCCGCCCGCGCCGGGCAGAGTTACCTACTACAAGGACGTGCTGCCCATATTGCAGAGCAACTGTCAGAGCTGCCATCGCCCGGGCGAAATCGCGCCCTGGTCTTTCATGACGTATGAAGAGACGCGTCCCTTGGCCGCCGCTATCAAGCTGTCCGTGCTCACCCGGAAGATGCCGCCCTGGTATGCCGATCCACAATACGGCCACTTTGCCAACGTGCGCCAGTTGACGCCTCAGCAGATCAGGACGTTGGTGAGTTGGGCTGAAGGCGGCGCGCTCGCAGGTGATACGAAGGACCAGCCCACGCCGGTGAAATTCCTGGATGGCTGGAACATCGGCCAGCCCGACCGTGTGGTTGAAATGCCCACCGCATTTCACGTGCCCGCGGAAGGGACCATCGACTATCAGTACATCGTGATCCCCGGCGGTTTCGCTCAAGACACGTGGGTCACGGCTGCCGAGATTCGTCCCGGGAACCGCACCGTCGTACATCATGTAATCGCTTTCGTCCGGCCTCCGGGATCAAAATGGCTGCAGGACGCGCAGCCTGGAGTACCCTATGTGCCCAAGAAAGCGGAAGACCGGAAATCCGAAGATGGGCAAAGCTCGCAACAGCCGAAGAAGCGCTCTGACGAGGGCAGCGGAGGCAACGAACAGGAACTCCTGGTGGGATACGCGCCGGGACTGCAGCCCACGGTGTTGCATGATTCAGCCACGTTCATTAAAGCCGGATCTGACCTGGTGCTGCAAATGCATTACACCGCCAGCGGTACGGAAGGCATGGACAAAACCAAAATTGGCCTGATTTTCGCCAAAAGCCAGCCGCAACACCGCCACATCACGCTGCTGGCCCCGAACCGGAGCTTTGTCATTCCGCCGAACGCCGATAACTATGAAGTACGATCGCAGGTGCTGCTGGAGGAAACGGTCACGCTTACCGACCTGATGCCGCACATGCATTTCCGCGGCAAGGATTTCCTCTACAAAGTCATCTATCCTACCGGCGAAACTGAGACGCTGCTTTCCGTTCCGAATTACGACTTCAACTGGCAAATGGGATATGACCTTGCGAAGCCGATCGTCCTGCCCAAGGGGACGCGCATCGAGTGCACCGCCCATTTTGACAACTCCATCAATAACTCGCACAACCCGGACCCCACATCGGAAGTGAAATGGGGTGACCAGACCTGGCAAGAGATGATGATCGGATGGTTTGGTGTTTCCGTGGATCCGAAGGCAAGCACGGCCAGGCTCATAAAATTTGAGAAACCTGGGACCCGGACGCCGCCGGGACAAGCCGACGCCAAGCAACCGGAAGCCAAACCGACCAGCGCGCCAGGGAGACCGGCAGGCAGTTCGCTGCAGTAGGGTAACTTGCAAGAACGGCCGTAGGCTAAGCAGCTTAGGAGATATGGGCTTCGACCCCGGACTCAACAAACGAGTACCGAGCCGAAGCCCCTATTTTTTTGGCTTTAAGCCGGAGCTGGATTCGTCTGGCAACAAATCCAGTTCACTTCCCATCGACTGAAAACGCCAGCAGCACATTCCCCGGCAGTCCGCCCCAGATGGGGTAACCGGAACCGACGAACAGCATTCCTCCGGAGATAGTCGGGCCCGAGCCGTCCATGGCTCCGCCCTTCCCTTTAACCCCGTTCACTCCCGTAAAGTCCTGCTCCGTGTCAAATTCCCATAGGACCTTGCCGTCGGCCGTGGAGTAGGCCCGCAGGCGGCCATCCACGGCACCGGAGAACACCACGCCGGGAATCACCGAGACGGCGGCTGATTGGGCCGGACTGCACGACGGGCGGTCGCCACAGACGACGGGAGGCGCTGCCCAGACTTTCGCGCCGGTTTCCGGGTCCAGCGCGAAAAGCCCGCCGCCGGCTGTGGGATCAACTGTCATGCGGCCAATTCCCGACGACTTGGTGTGGCCAATGTCCGAGACGGGCACGTACATGTTCCGCCCGTCATAAGCCGAGCCCCATTGAATACCGCCAAGACGGCCGCCACGTCCAACCTTGGTCTGCCACAAGATCTGGCCATTACGGTCGGGATCCAGTGCGCTGGCCACACCCGACTTCTGGCTGATCAGGAGCGCGCGCTTGCCGCTAGGCAACGTCAGGAGAATGGGCGAAGCGCCGATATCAACGTCTGGGCCAAGATGGTCGCCGCAACCTGCCCCGGCGCAAACAATGTTGAAGATGTCATGCTCGGTAAGCTGTTTCGACCACAGCACTTTGCCCGAATCCAGGTCGAAAGCCAGGACCGCGTCACTGGTCTTGGTGTCGGGTTCCGAGAAATTATCACCGGTGCCGGCGTAGATGATTCTGTTCTTAGCATCGATGGTGGGCGCCGACCAAATGCTGGCCCCGGAAGGTCCCCAATTCTGCACTCCATTCGCGGTCTTTGTGGTGGGGTGCGGGTCTTCAGCAACGGTGTAGGTCTTCCAGATTTGTTTTCCCGTAGCGGCGTCCAGCGCAATGAGGCCACCGCGCGAAGAACAGCACTCATACTTGCTGCTCAGACCCACTTCTTCGCCGCCAGTCAAGGGCACAAACACACGACCGTCGTAATACACGAGCGATCCCACGATCTTGGCCTTCGGATGCGAATCGATGTGCACTTTCCACAGCAGTTCGCCGGTGGTGGCATCCACGGCGTAGGCATTCGCTTTCGAATCACCGAAAAATGCGGCGAAACGCCTGGGGCTACCGGGAAGTTGCGCAACGAAAATGGCCGTACGCGCCGGCGCTTCGCTTTCAAACGTCCAGTACTGACATCCCGATGCCGCATCGAGCGAATAAAGCAGCCGGTTGAAGCTCGGCACAAAGATGCGCCCGCCGACGACCGTTGCCGGTCCCCAGGACATGGGCGCGTTGGGAAACGCAAAGGCCCATTTCAGTTTCAGCCGGGGGACCTGGTCCGAAGTCAGGCCGGCGCGCTCCGCGGGCTGGAAGCGCGCGTTCGTCAGGTCCGCACCCCAACCGTTCCAGTCCGCGGACGCCGGCGCAAATGGCGCTTTGGGATTGGCGCACACAGCAGCTTGGGTAGGCTGAGAGGCGGTGGTTTGGTCCTGGCCGAAAGACCTGCCCGCTAGATATTCCGCAACTATCCGTCTTTGCTCCGGAGTGAGCAGACTCCCCTGGTCCTTCATCCGGCCGGACTCCAACGAGCGCAGGATGCTTTCCGGCGACATCAGCTTTAGAGCTGCCGGCGGCTGGGCCCGCGTCTTGGCGGAGTTTTCGTGACATATGGCGCAGGACTGCTGGTAAATTACGGCGCCCCCCGGCTCCTGAGCGACGGCCCAGCATGAGGCGCAGAAGACAATGATCAGCCAGCGAGTCAAACACCGGCCCGATAACGGAATCTGAAACATAGCCATCCTTTTACAACGTTAGATCGATTCTTAGAACGTTAGATCGATTTCTTCGGCAAATGCACGCACCATTCCCACGCCAGCGACCAGTCCTTCAGTAACGCCAGGACCCCAGTTGGCGGTGGGCTAAACACTATATCGAATTGATTTGAAATGTGCGAGGGCTTCGTGACAAACTAGTCCGCACACAGAGGCAGAGGTCAGTGCTTCACGACGGCTCCGGTCTTGGCATCGACCAAAACACCGTAGCCTGACTTCTTGTCGCCCCACTGCACATACCAGACTGGCCCGGTAAAGCGCGACGCATTCCCCAGGACAAACGAGACTTCCCTGTCAGGATGTGATTTGAGCCAGACTGCGGCCTGCGCCGACCCGGTCTTGTAGGCGGCGTCCGAATCGATGGGAAACTCCGAGGGTTCAAACGCCAGAGCTTCGCTGGTCGGGCCGGCCCAGGGGAGCGCCTTGCCAATCACGACTCCTTTGTAGATGTCCGGTTTGCTGGCGATGACTGAGTACGAGAAGACACGGGCCTGGCGGAGGCGAGGCGAACCGAAGGTGGCACTCCACATCGCAGCTTTGCCTTCTCCGATGGTCACGCCGGGAACGCTCTTACTTTCCAGCTTCAGGGGAACGCGGTCGGCAGCCCAGGAGTGGGCGGACTTATACATCTCCCAAAAAGCGGTCTTGCCGGAAATCGGCTCTGAGGCTGCCTGAGACTCCTTTGCGGCGGGCCCGGCAACTTTGGGAGAGTCCGAACAAGACGTGAAAAAGACAGACAGAAGAAGCGCGGCGGCAGCTTTCAAGCGATTGGCATGCATATCGATCCCCTCGTAGGGTCACCGCTTGCTGGCCACGATTCTAGTCCACACTGGATGCGGAGGGAAGACTTTTGAAGGAATGACCGGCAACAAAAGATCGCGCAAGCTGCGGGGAAGTCCGGTAGACTGGGCTGCTATGCGCCGCTGGACCATGGTTGCCATCGCTTGCCTCATCCTGACGCTTATGCTGCGCGCCCACACCTTCTACACCACCAAAATCACCTGGTCGAGAGATGTATCGCGCATCATGTACCGGAATTGCGCTTCCTGTCACCGACCGGGCGGGCTCTCGTTCTCACTCATGACCTACAAGGAAGCGCGGCCTTGGGCGGAGGCTCTTAAGCAGCAGGTGCTCACGCGCCGCATGCCTCCTTGGAACGCGGTCAAAGGATTCGGCGAGTTCAAAGACGATCACGGGCTGACGCAGGAAGACCTGGAAATCATTGCGGAGTGGGTCGAAGGCGGTGCGCCGGAGGGAAACCCTCTCCATCTTCCTCCACTGCCTGACTTTAGCATGAGCGAAGGCGAAAAACATGCCCCGGCGAAGCGTCTGGCAGTTTCCGGAATGAGAATAATGTTGCGGCCGGTCAGGGCCATCGGGATTCAGCCGGACCTCGTTCCCCCCGCAGGCGTATTGCAGGTGGTTGCGCGAAGGCCGGATGGCGCCATCGAGCCGCTGATATGGATTGAGAGATTCAGCCGCGACTACAACCAAGCCTACTATTTCCGGCAGCCGTTACTCTTTCCTGCCGGCACCAGAATCGAAATCTCCCCGCGACAAGGGAAAGTCGCTTTGCTGGTGAAGTAACTTACTTCAATTCTGATACAGGAACATCGAACACCGCGGTGCTCACTACACCTTTGCGCTGGAACTGTACCCAGAGGCGATAGGTGCGGGCACGAGGAAAGATCACATTGAACTGCATCTGCGGTCCGCCGTCGGCGACAAACGGATGGTCGTGGATCATGTCAATCAGGTCGTCGCTGGCGGCCAGCATGTGGCTCCACGCGCCGAGATAGGGTTCGAGACCTTCCGCCGGCTCCAGCTGGAAGAACATGAGCGTCTTCGCGCCCGCAATCGGTTGCGCCGGCCGCATAGTCAAAGAAACGCGCACGTTGGCTGCATTCTTGGGCGAGAGATCGGCCTTGAGCTCGGTACCGGGTGTTATGGGAGCGCCTGGAACCACCAGCGTTTTCACAATCAGTTGCGGAGTGCCTCCGGTGGGATAAAAATCGCTGAGCACTCGGTACATACCCGGCTTGGGAAGCACCGCGTTGAATCGAAAGGTGGCGTCCGGTCCTTTTTCAGGGTGATCGTGGACAAAATATTGCAAGTCCTGGCTGACAATGAACAGATGGTACAGCCGCTCGTGCATGAGCTGAAAATCCGTGACCCGCTTCCCTGTTTTTGGATCAAGGACGGTAAAGGCGAGCTGAACGGTCCTGCCCGGCCTGAGTGCTGAAGGATGCAGCGCGAGCATAACCGGGTATTCCACGCGGTCGGGGAGGTTGGCTACCAGCGCCATGCCGCAACGCGGACAATGCCCGGGCTGGGAGGAGTGGACATCCGGATGCATCGGGCAGACGAAATCTACCGGTGTTTCACCCTGGCCGGGAACCGCAGGCGGGATGGACCGCGACTGCGCTGCGCCAATCACCAGAAAGACTCCGAAAATGAAGTCGCGGCGTCGGATATCACGAATTATAACCACGTCGTGGGTAGGGTTGGTAATTCTCCGTTCGATCCGCTTCAAGGTCCGGTATCGCCGGGATGATAGGTCTTCTCGGCGTGTGCCTTGATGTCGTCCAGTTTGAAGTAAGCCGGCTTGAACTCCTGCCTGGCGTAGAGTTCTGACTGGTCAAAATAATGCGGCGATGAGGGGTCGGAGTTCTCGCCAAACACCAGGATCGAGCGCGCCTGGATTTCTGGCCCGAAGTCGACCACGCTGATGAACGAGTGGCCGGCCACGCCGTAACGGCGCTTCTGGCTTTTTTCAGGCCGCGCGTAGAAGTTGAATACGATGCCCACGTCGCCGGGCGCGCCCGCCACCGGCAGGCTCTTCACGTCGTCACGGAATGGCTCGTCGCCGCCGGACTGGCGACGTTCCAGCCGGTTCATGTCGCCCCAGGCCACGCGCCATGTTCCAAACGTCTTGTTAAGGTCGTCCACCACCTGTTCCAGCGACTGCACTGGATCCAGCTTTGCTTTGCCTGCCCGGACTACGGCGGTGCCGTATTGTTTTTCGTGCCATAGCATGAACAAAGTCATGGGGACGGAGGTGGTGCGGCTCACGTGGTCCCAGTTCTGCAACTCGGCGAAGGCTTCGGCAGCTTTGACGCTGGGGGCCTTGTCCCAGGCCTTGGCCAGGTCTGACAATTCAGTCTCCGCCTGGATGACATACGTATCAAAGCCGGCGCGCGCCCACTCTTCAAAGGTGAACTTGTTTTTGTTCCAGAGGATGCGTCGCGAGATGCGGGCTCTGGCGGTGTCGCCTTCACCCACCATGTACTTGGGATACAGGCCTGGATCCGGGTTGTCGAAGATTGTGGTTAAGAAGGGCGTCGAGTTGCAGTTTTGCACGAACCCGGATTTCGGATTCGTCACCTGCGGAAGCTCAGAGAAAGCATGATAGCCCTGCCATTCCGTTTCGGACGTGCTGCCGTCCACGGGCTTGGTCCAGTCGTATTTCAAGGAACGCCGCGGCACTGCTCCGTTGTACACGTAAAAAATATTGCCTTCACGGTCAGCGTAAACAGCGTTGAACATCGGGACAGCGGTGGCCGACATCGCCTTCTTGAACTCATCCAAATTGCGGGCATGGCTCATCGCGTACCACTCATCAAGCTGGCCGCCTTCTTCGAACCGCGACATCTTTATGGAAAGCCACTTGCCATCGCGTTTGGCCACGATCGGCCCATGGTGTGTCTTACGGAAGGTAAACTTGCGTTCGGTAAGACCAGTGTTGGTCTTGATCTTGACAGTGTCCGACCATTCCGTCGCGTGGCGGTAGCCGCCGTCATAGCGATAGGCGAGCGGGTCACCGGCCTTGTCGAAGGTTTCCTCCCAGACGTCCACAATGTCCGGAGCGTTCACTGTATGGCTCCAGCCTAAAAACTCGTTGTGTCCAATGGTCGGCAGGTCGGAGCCGAAGAACGACGCGCCGGACATGTCCCAGCCTTCGTCGCTATGGACGTGGCCTTCATACCACTGGCCGGTGCCAAAAAACGGCTGGTGAGGGTTGATGAACAGCATGGCATGGCCGGAGGCACTCTTGCCTGGCGTGATCGCCCACATGTTCGAGCCTTGGGTCTCGGCCGCGGTCTTGTCGTCGTCCGAAGTCTCCGAAGCAAGGTTCCGCGGTGTGGCCTGGATCGCATCCGTTTTTGCGGTTTGAGGTTCCGTCACCGTCTTGATCTCGTCCGTCCGCAAACCGCTGCGCCGGTAGATGAACTGGAAATAGAGCGCGTAGCGGTTGAAGGCCAGCGCGTACCACGGCTCGAAGTGAGTGATCAGCCGTGGTTTGGCTTGGGGATGGGTTTGCAGGAAGTAGTTCAGCCCATCCGTTCCCCCTTGGAGCAGTGTCTTGGTGCGGCCGGGAAGGCGTTCGTATTCCGCCTGGGCGAGCCGTGGGATCTCCAGTGCCCGGACCAGTTCATCGTCTTCCAGGGTTTGCGTGCCATAGATCTCCGAGGCGCGGCCCAAGGCACGGATGTAACTGTCCTCAATCTGCCAGAAATTGTCTTCGGCCTGGGCGTACATGTAGCCGAACGCGCAACTGGCGTCAGTTGGTCCGTAGACATGCGGGACGCCGTAGTTGTCGCGGTAAATGGTGATTGATCGGGCGGTTTGCTCCGGACCGGCGGCACGCAGCAGGACCGGCGTAACGCACAAAAACGCAAGGAGGAAAAGGAAATGTTGGCGGTTCATCGGGCAAGATTCTAGCAGATTCGACACGCAGAAAGGTCGGTCAATCCGGAAGCGTTGTTGTTGTTATGGGCCCGAAAATCCTAATTTCCGGCCGTCTGCTGCCGGCTTTCCAGGAACCCCAGGATCGACCGATGGGCCGCCTCCGGCTGGTCGGTGGTAAAGATGTGGCCGGCACGCGCCAGCGTTACCAACCTGGCACCGGGTATTTTATCCGCGATGAGTTTCCCATTGCCCGCGGGAACCAACCGGTCGGATTCGCCGTGAATGACCAGCGTCGGCGCCGCAATTTCGGAAATACGGCTGTAGGCCTCCCATGCCAGGATCCCCTGCAATTGCGCAATGTATGCTTCTGGGTGGGGAAACCACGGCTTCCGCACTGCAATGTCTTCGTCAATCAGTTCTCGCGGCGTGCCGGGATCATAGATAAACGGGACTGCGGCCTCGGCCGCTTCCTCGCGAGTCATGCCGCCTCGGGTCATGAGCATCTTCGTGGTTTCCGCATCGGCGCGGACGGCATGCGGCCCGCCCGCAGCCGTGCATCCTAGAATCAACGAGCGTACGCGTTTGGGATATTGCAGGGTGAACTCCTGCGCGATCATGCCCCCCATGGAGATGCCAAACACATGCGCGCTTTGCACGCCAGCGGCATCAAGCACGGCAGCTGCGTCCGATGCCATCAAGGCAATGGGGTACGGGCCTGCGGGCCTCTCACTTTGTCCGACACCACGGTTGTCGAAAGCAATGGTCCTGAATCCCTTCGCCAAAACAGGCCGTGTGCGATACCACGCGCACGAAGGATACCCCAGACCCATGATCAGCAAGAGGGGATCTCCGGTTCCCGCTTCGTCCCAATAGATCTTTGTGCCTTGGTTCACCGTGAATGCCATGATCGATACTCTCCTGAATGTCTTTAAATTGTATGTCCCAAATCATAATCCGAGGCGCGTCCCCTGCCCTGGATTGCTGGGGTCGCGGCCTGCCATCTAGGGAAAGCTCAATTTGAAACCCGCGCGGGCAAGAATTGGCGGCCCTATTGTTGGCACCGGAGTTCTTCCGATGACCACACGCGAATTGAGCAGATTCTCAGCCGCGGCAAAAATGGTCATCCTGCGGTGAAACTGCTTCGCGACATAGGCATCAAGCTGGAAAAGGGAGTCCAGCGGCAGGAGATTCAGATCGTCTTCAAACTGCTTGCCAGCCGCCCGACCCTGGAGCGCAAAAGACCAGCCGTCCGACATGCGGTAGCTGCTCTGAAAGGTAAATTGGTGAGCAGCTACTTGAGGTATCTGCAAACCCACCAGCAGGGGGTTGGCCGAGAAGCTTGTGACTTGGGCATCGACGAACTGGTATCCGGCGGTCACCTCGATGTCATGGTAATGGAATTCCGCCTGGGCCTCCACGCCCCGTGAGCGTGTGCGTCCGAGATTCTGTCGCTGGTTTGTGATCAATGTGGGAGTCCTGCTGACCGTCACGTTGGCGATAGGATCGGAGACTGCCATCCAGAAAAACGCAGTGTGGAACCGCGCGCGGCCAAAGGACAGATTGGCTCCAGATTCGGCGCCGGAGAGCCGCTCGGCCCTGAGTTGCGAGTTCGCGAGGGTCACGGTATTGCCCAGCCGGAAACCGCGATACAGTTCATTGAGAGCGGGTCCGCGAAATGATTTGTAGGCGGAAGCCGTCAAGGTCACGTGATGTGAGGCCACAAGAAGCACAGCACCGCGGGGACTGAAGGCATGCTCGCTCTTGTCGACGAAAGCGGTAAAGTTGGGCCTTACCGTTGCGATCAATGGCGCGGTTTGCGAATGCGCATCATAGTTGTTCCAATTGTCGTATCGGCCGCCGGCGGTGAGCACGGCGCGCGAGCCCAGGCGCACCGCATCCTGGAGAAAAACTCCGGAGGACAGTTGGTTCCCTCCAGAGCTGACGTTCGCGGATGGCCGGGATGCGACGAAATTGGTTTCGTCGCTGAACCCCCGCTTGTAACTGCTGTCGGCTCCTCCGACCAATGAATTAAAGTGGTCCAGTTGGCGCGACCAGACCAGGCTGCCGCCGGCTTGCTGCGCGGGAACGTGCTGGCTGTCGACCAGGGTCTCGCTGGTGCGCGTCACAGCGATGGAGGAAAAAGTCTGATTGAACCTTTGACCGCCGCCGTAGCCACGGAGCTGAAAATTGCCGGCACGTGTGGGAAGATCACTCCCGGCGCGAGCCTGCCAGAGCTGCGTGTCGTTCACCTGGATCGGAGTGCCGTTGTCCCGCGTCTCGTTGTAAAACGACGCCCCAGCGAACGCATGCGCGGAACCCAGCATCCGACGGACGGTGGTTTGAATCATCTGATGCGAGGAATCGGCCGGAGCATCCACTGTGCCGCGCGCGTCAGATGGAACCAGAACATAGCCGGAGGTCCTATAGATAGCGCCGCTGTTGTCGAAGATCCACGGGCCGGCTTTCCATGAATCCGCCACGGAAAAGTCGGCGGTTTCTTCCGATCCTCCTGATACATCCAAAGAAACAAGATTCTGTTCCCGTCGGAGCGGAAGGATGTTGACGACACCTCCCAGGGCGCCGCTTCCATACAGGCTGGAAGCTCCGCCCTGCAGAACCTCAACCGAATCGACACTTTGAAGTGGAATTTGTCCCCAGTAGATCCAGCCGCCAAACGGATCGTTCAGAGGAATTCCGTCGTAAAGAACCAATGCCCTGCTGGCGCCGCTCGCCCCAATTCCCCGCAGGGACACACCCTGGGAAGTGGGATTGGCGGTGCGGCTGCCGGAACGCCGGAACAACGTAAATCCAGGGACCTCCCGAAGGACATCATCAAGAGTCACCGCGGCGGCACTCTCCAACGCCGGGCGGGAAAGAATACTCACGCTCTCCGCCGTGTCGGCCAGCCGCGCTTCACTTCGGTTCGCGGCAATGCTGACTTCTTGAGAGACGGTCGCCGGCCCCAGTACAACATCCATCACGGAATCTCCGGGCTCCAGGCCGTGCTCAAAGGGGGCAAACCCAGGCGCTTCTGCCGTCAGGGTGACAGCCTCTTGGGGTACTCCTTCAAAGCGGAAATCCCCGTTGGCCGCACTGGTTGTGGATTGCTGCGAGCTTGCCCCGCGCACGGTGACCCGGGCGCCCTGGATTACGGCGCCAGTCTGATCACGCACCGCGCCATGGATCGAGCGGGTGGGTATTTGCGCCGAGCATAGGATTGCCGGGACGCTGCAGGCTATCAGGCACCGCATCACTAATTGCACCATTAGTCTTTCCTCGGCCACTCGATCGCGTCGGGACCACACACTTGGAAATAAAACCGAGCAACAGCTAAGGCGACGGAAACGAGGCTCCAAGATAATGCCAGACTGCATCGTTTCGCAACCCCTCGGAAATGTTCTGAAACGCAGCGGAGGTAGTCAGAGAGAGAGCAATGTGTCTCAGGTTAGACTCTTGCCTGGGTTGCCTGACCAGCAACGATGTACCAGGTGACGAACAGGGCGGAAATAAGTGCTCCCGGCAGGTAGCTGCCAGTCCGCCGATAAGTGAACGTTCCGATTACCGCAACGATGGCCAGCAGCGGAAGAAACTGGATGGCCACGATAGTGTTGAGCGGCTCGGACGGCGTCAGCAATTGGCCGCTGACGAATAGCGGGATATACTGGGCCGCGAGGAAGACCAAAAAACCCAAGCTGAGCGCTGCAAGATTGCTGAGGTATTGTTTCGTTGCACTGTCGCCCCTTACCGAAAGCCCAGCATGCACTCCGCGCAGAGCGACTATGAAAAAGGCAGCGAATGGGACCAAGTAAACGAAGAAGTACCTGAATTGGGTCGTACTCATCAGCTTAAGCGCTACCACCCAAAACCGGAAGTCGACCTTGAACAGGAAATCAGCCACCGCCAGGGCCGCGTAACCAACGCCAACGGTCAACAGGGAGATCAGCACCGAAGGCAGCCAGCGCGTGCTAAATGCAGCTTTGCGCCCCACTAATAAGGTTAAGGCGAGCGTGATCAGACCGTTCAATACCGCCCAGACGACGATCTGATTGGTAATAGTCTGCGGAAATAACGTCGATGGCTTTAACCAGAGTCCACCCCAACGAAAGAACTGATAGAACGTCAGGACGGGTATGAAGGTCGTCAAAGCCAAGGTCAGCCACCAGCGCCATGTCCGGGCAGTGCTTGTGGGCACGGGAGCTTGCGAGAGTTGAGCAAAATACGGCACGGTTAGCAGAACTTCGAACGCACCGAGCAGCAACTCGATGAATCCCGCGAAGGCCACCAGGGTACCGGCCTCTTTCCAGTACCAAATCTGATTTTCCGCGGGTTCCGGGGTGCCGCCCCTTAGGTTGCGCTGAAACCAGTCAATGCTGTAACCGATCGCCCGCGGAGAGATATGGTCCATGGGATGTGTGACCGCCGGGCTGTAGAGGACGCGTGCGGTGCCGTTTTCTACAGACCCGTAGATTTTTTCCGGCTGGATTGGCTTCCGAACGCCGAAGAGTTTCCAGAGCTTCTCGCTCTGGGCTACGTTCCGCGCTTTCGGGACACCCCACATCAACTGCGAGAACTCATCATAGGTGCTGTAAACCAACGCCAGGTTGCGCGGGTACTGCGGTGTGCCTTCGGAGGCAAAAGGTGCCCCCGTGCTTGATCCTTCGAGAACCATCGCTTTGTAGTCGTTGGGAAACACGGCAGCCGCCGCGAGGACCGTCCAGCCACCCATGCTGTGTCCTTCAAGACCGATATTGTCCTTGTCAACGATGTCAAGACTTCGGAGGTATTTGAGGCCATCCGGTCCGCCGAATCCGTTGGCAAAGGCTGGCGGCGAACTGTACCCGTGGCCGGCTTGATCCATCGCCAGCACAACATAGCCGCGTCTCGAGAACTCGATTGCGAACCCATCTTGGGTTTCGCGCGAATTGATGTAACCATGCACGGCTAAAATACCGGGTGCCGGCGTCCTTGCCGTGGCATTTATGGGAATGTATAGGAGCGCGCTCATTTGCGCGCCATTCGCTCCCGCGAAGCGCACGTCCTGAATGCGAATTCCACGCGTTGTTTGGATAAGGTGCGCAGTCAGCGATCCGGCAAAGATCAAGATTATGCCAGCGCCAAAAAGGCCGCACTTTGGTCTCAAAGGTGTGTCCCCTTCCCTTGGGCTTTGGAAGCAAATTTAGATCGAGATCGCCGAAGCTCCGTCTTCCCATCTCAACGAATACCGTCTACTTCCCCGCCCAGCACGGCTGCCGCTTTCCTAAGAACGCGGAAATTCCCTCCTGGGCGTCGGCAGCCAGGGAGTTCATGCTCATTACCTCTTTGGCGTAGGCATAGGCTTTGGGCTGGTCCAGGTCGATCTGTGTGTAGAAGGCTTCTTTGCCAAGCGCCACAGTCAGCGAACTTGCCGCGGCGATCCGCCTTGCGAGATTCCTTGTAGCATCGGCCAGCTCCGCCGCTGGGACGACCATGTTGATCAGGCCCCAATCCGCGGCGGTGGCGGCATCCACCATTTCGCCGGTCAGCAGCATTTGCAGGGCCCGCTTGCGTCCGACTGCGCGGCTGAGCGCAACCATGGGTGTGGTGCAGAAGAGCCCGATTTTCACGCCGGGAGTGGCGAAAGCAGACTGATCGGAGGCCACGGCCAAGTCGCAAGTGGCCACCAGTTGGCATCCGGCAGCAGTTGCGATTCCCTGGACCTGGGCGATAACCGGCTGGGGAATCGATTGGATCTTTTCCATCAATTCCGAACAGACGTCGAAAAGACGTCGATACTCATTGAGGTCGCGGCCAACCATCTCACTCAAATCGTGTCCCGAAGAAAATGCCTTGCCGGCAGCCGCTAAAATGACGGCTCGCAGGCTTCTGTCCTTCCCGATCTGTTCCAAACAGTCGATCAACTCGAGCATGAGTTCCAGGGAAAGAGCATTGCGCCGGTCAGGCCGGCTTAGCGTGACAACAGCAAGATCTCCTTCGACGGTAAAGCACAGACTTTCATAGTTTCGTACAGTATTTTCCACAGGGTTCTGCACGGGTCCCTCCACGGGCACAAGCCACCCAGCTCAGTATGATAGATCATTCGACAGCACTCAACATTCAGCTCTTTGCGGTCTCCTGGCCCTTGCGGGAGCGCGCTTCGGCTCGAAGGACGTTCTTGCGGACCTTCCCGGTGGAAGTTTTTGGCAGGCTCCTGAATTCCACGTACTTGGGGCACTTGAAATGGGCGAGGCGGCTTCGGCAGAATTCTATGATTTCTCGCTCCGTCGCGGAGATGCCCTCCCGTAACGTAACGCAGGCGAGCGGGACTTCGCCCCACTTGGGATCGGCAACCCCGACCACCGCGGCCTCCAATACCGCGGGATGATCGCAGAGCGCTTTCTCTACTTCCACGGAAGAGATATTTTCACCGCCGGAGATGATGATGTCTTTGCTGCGGTCTCGCAACTCGATATAGCCATTGGGCTGCATCACCGCCAGGTCGCCGGAGTGAAACCAACCGCCGGCAAACGCCCTGGCGGTGGCCTCGGGCTCTTGAAAATAACCGGCCATCACGTTATTGCCCCGCATGACCACTTCCCCCAATGTGTTGCCATCCGAAGGAACGTCGTTCATGTCTGCATCCACCACCCGCACGTCAGTGCCGGCGATCACATAGCCAACGCCCTGGCGCGCGCGTAGAGTGGCGCGCTCGGCCAGAGGCAACGTCTCCCATGCTTTCTGCCACGCGCAGACAGTGTGCGGCCCATAAGTTTCCGTCAGGCCATAGACATGTGCGACCTCAGCTTCCATCTCCTCCACCGCGCGGATCACGGCCGGCGAAGGAGGCGCTCCCGCCGTGACGATCTTCAAACTCTTTCCAAAGCGGATGCCTTGTTTGCGGCAGTGTTCAGTGAGCATCAACAGCACCGTCGGTGCGCCGCACAAGTGAGTGACTCCTTCCCGCTGGATGAGTTCAACGGCCCGTTTCGGATCGAAATCCGGAAGGCAAATGTGGCGAGCGCCCACGGCGGTCAGTGCCCAGGTAAAGCACCAGCCGTTGCAATGAAACATCGGCAGGGTCCACAGATAAATGGAAGAGTGTGAAAGACCGTGCTCGATCACCTCGCCCAGCGCATTCATGTAGGCGCCCCGATGGGTGTACATGACCCCTTTGGGCAATCCGGTGGTGCCGCTGGTGTAATTGATGGAGATGACTCCGTTTTCTTCCGGCGTGATTCCCGGAAACGATGGATCGCCCGTCGCCAGGAAAGTTTCATAATCGACGACGATTCGCTTCAGGTCTTTCAACTCCTGCCTGACCGGCTCCAGGGACCTTAGCAACTGGGCTTCACCCAGTAACAGCTTGGCGCCGCTATGGTTAAGAATTGTGGCGATCTCCGCCGCCTGGAGCCGGGTATTCAGCATCACCAGCACTGCTCCGGCCAGGGGAACGCCGAAGTGGCATTCGAGCGCCGCCAGGCGGTTGCGCGACAGTACAGCAACGCGGTCTCCTGGATTGATGCCTTCACGCGCCAGGGCCGAAGCCAGCCTATGGACACGTGATTGCAACTCTGCATAGGTTACCTGCCGCTCTTCATCCACGACGGCGAGGTGGTCGCGATAGACCGAACCGCTGCGGGCCAAAAATTCAAGTGGACTCAAAACAGAAATCATAAGCAACCTCAGTTAAGAGAATGGATAGAGTCGCCAGTAGGTCTTGATCTTACGCCAGCATTAACCTGCGCGTCGCAAAGAACTGGAAAGGCAACCGGCTGATCCGCAGTTGAGTATCTTAAACAATATCGAAGTAAGCTTCTTGAGCGACTCTCCAACGCTCACGCAAGCATCGACCCATGAAGGCAAGCAGTCGGCCGGTTCGCGGCACAGCAGGACGATCGGAACTTCAGGGCGCACCGCCCGCAGACTATGCGCCAATTCAAAGCTGGTCTTTTCTCTCGCCCGCTGATCGAGCACAACCAGAGCAGCTGAATGCATCACAAAGAGCATTGCGACCGCTTGTGTCGAGCGGTCCGTGCTCACAACATCATCGCCAGTGGCTTTGAGTACGTCTAGTACCGCGTCGTTACTGGTGGTTTGGTCGGATATGAAAAGAATCGTATCATGCGTCATTGTGTACACCCGCAGAGCCACGAACGGCAGAACGCCCACTCGTGTTCTGAAACTCTCTAATAAACTTCGCCAGTGATCCAGCCAGTCACGATCACGAGGAGGCATATTCCGTTGCGCCGGGTTAGAACTTCTCTGCATACTGTTCGGCCACATGCCAGCTTGGATCAGGATCATACTCGGCCATGGACGTTGCAATTCTTGCTGTTTCGGTGCCGAGATCCTTTTCGTACACATTTCCGTCTGCGTCGGCGATGAATGTTTTCACGCCTGAGGAGCGATACTTCGCAGGGTAGGCAACGAAGGCGAATCCGCCCGTCATCTTGCCATTGGAGATGTAGCTCTTCGCTCCTCCAGAAGCATGTTTACCCTGGGCAGCAAGGATTCGAAAGTAGTATCCGTAAAACGGACCTGCTGAGTTGTCCGTGGTGACCTGGCCATCAATTCCCGCCCGCCCCAGTGCCCGTGGGATGACGCTGTTTCCTTTCCAGTCCAATCCGTTTTGCGTGTCGTTCGTGCCCACAAAACGCGTTGTGTACTCTGGGACGGCGGCCTCCCTTCGCTGCCGGTACTCTTGCTCCGCGAGGACAAGCAAACGAAAGGTGCCAATGGCCATTGTTTCGTTCTCACCGATTCGCCGGCACAGAACTTCGTTGCTGCCGGCCACCGAATCGAAGCACCAAATGCCACTCTTCGACACTAATGGAACAGGGAAAGGCCAGTTTTCGGCGCCGACGTATAGAACGGCGCTTTTGTCCGGCTCGCGTACCACGCGGTGCATCTCCTGATACTTACGGACAAACTGCTCGTGCTCCAATTTGTCTTGGACGTTGTCTCCCGTGGAAACGAGCCCACCATCGGCCCCGAGAATCTCCACGAGGGCAACTGCATCATGGTTTTGGACAGCCAGGAAGAGAACGTTGGCCGCTTCTTCCGCAGAGGAAAATGTTCTTTGCTGCGGTCGCTGAGCAAGGCAGGACTGAACATTGGCTGCGACGAACACGACTGCAGCCAGCATAAGCACCGCAATTGGGGTCGCGGAATGTGCTTTCGATTTTGTATTCACTTTAGACATAGTTCTTGACTCCTGTTTGGACTAACAATGCCGCTTTTAGTGCCGACATGCAGCCCTTGCAGTTACGCATCATGGGTGCCCCAATTTTTCAGCGAGCTTGCCACTGAATGGAGCGCATGGGCCCGCGACTCGGCGATCTCCTCGAGCTGGCAGTGCAAAAGGTCCGAGCACTCTTGGTCGGAGTAGCATTCAAGAACGGACAGGACGAAGACGAAGCGCTCGAACGTATCAAGCTGGACAATGGCCGCAACCCAGGGAGAGCAATTGCCAGGCAACCTTTCGCCCCAGATGTCCAGCTCGGCTTCCCCCTCCGGTTCGTGTCCGTAAACAGGACCACAGAATCGAAGCGCACAATCAACCAAAGCGCGCTTGATACGAGCGTCTGCTGCTTCCGGGACGATCGGAGCCAGGTTCCGGCAGGCTTTGGACCATGTATCAAGAGAAAGGACGAAACACCGCTCGGCATCCTCTTCCGATGCGGTCAGCAACAGCACCAACGAATAGTACTGTTCCATATGCGAGACGAGGAACTGGCATTTGTCCTGAACAGTCCTGTTGTCCACATTTATCTCGCGTCGATCCTGTGATTGGCACAACATATTTCCTCCATGTTCTCTGCCCGTTGCCAGGTGAACACTTCGCTTGGATCATAAGCACCTTGGTTGCCAAACTCGGCGCTCGATTGGGCGCGAAGCATCTGATCGGAAGTAAGAGCGTAGTTGCTTCAGATCGGGGAATTATTCTCGGTTCGACTGTCGACTTCCAGGCAGACATCGCAACCGCCACGAGTGCATCGGGCGACACACTGTCGAAGGGCAGACATTTCGGCGGATCTTCGACTCAGGGCATTTCGTCCCTCAAAACGTCCAAGCCACGACGCAGCAACACCTTATCCCAATTTCAGCCATCACGAAGAGTTTGGGCCGGGAGTTGCTAATACACAGGAAGTCCAGCAGAACGGCAAGTGCCGCCAGGCAGGCCGCAGCTGGCAAGGAGCAGTATGTATGCCCGTAGAGAGAACAGAATCGTCGCTCGAGTTTTCGAATGGTAGTCGGCGCGTGTTGTGCGTCGATGACGTGGAAGTAATCCTGTCGCTCCTCACGCGCATCCTGGAGAACAACGGGTACGAAGTGACGACATCCACTAGCGCGGTTAGGGCAGTCGAGATGTTCCGCTGCGGCGAATACGAGTTGGCGATCCTTGACTACGAGATGCCGGTGATGAACGGAGCAGAGCTGGCGGCGCAGCTGAAAATGGCCAGTCCTGAACTGAAAATCATCCTCTACACCGGCGCCGTGTACGTGGATCAACACGAGCTGCGGTTCATTGACCAATTGGTCCATAAGTCCGAGGGTCTTGCGGCGTTGCTCACCGCCATCGAGGTCTTACTGCCGGGCGGCCGGTATTTCGCCACCGAGGCGAACACCGCGCCAGCACCAGCGAGAGTGTGAAGGAGGAGTAGCATGGAAAAACGTAAACTTGGAAATAGCGATCTTGAAATAACTCCGATTGGGCTGGGAACCTGGGCCATCGGTGGCGGAGGCTGGGAGTTTGGCTGGGGCCCACAGGACGACAGCGATTCCATCGCGGCCATTCGCGAGGGGCTTGATCTGGGCATCAACTGGATCGACACCGCCGCGGTCTATGGCCTGGGCCATTCAGAAGAGGTGGTGGCGCAGGCGATCCAGGGACGGCGAGACCGCACCTACGTATTCACCAAATGCAGCATGATCTGGGATGACACCCGTAAAATCGATCACTCATTGAAAGCCGCGTCGATCCGGCACGAGTGCGAGCAGAGCTTGCGCCGGCTCAGGCTGGATGCAATCGATCTCTATCAGGTCCATTGGCCACTACCCGATGAGGACATTGAAGAGGCCTGGATCGAGCTGGCGAAACTCCAGGAGCAGGGCAAGGTCCGCTACATCGGAGTTTCCAACTTCGACGTGGCCCAGATGCGGCGAGCACTGGGGATCGCTCCTATCACCTCGCTCCAACCTCCTTACTCTCTGCTGGCTCGACAGGCCGAAGGCGATGTCCTGCCATTCGCTCTTCAGAACAACATTGGGGTGATTGCCTATTCGCCCCTGTACTCCGGGTTGCTCAGCGGCAAGATGACACGCGAGCGTGTCGCGCGATTCCCGGAAGACGACTGGCGCAAAAACAACCGCAATTTCAAGGAGCCTCTGCTCTCTCGTAACCTCCGCCTGGCGAAACGCTTGGGTGAGATTGGTCGCCGCCACGGGTTTACCGCGGGTGAAGTTGCCATCTCATGGACTCTAAGCAACCCCGCTGTGACCGGTTCGATTGTGGGTGTGAGAAAGCCGCAACAAGTTGCCGATGTCCTCGGCAGCGCCGAGTATCGCCTCAGCGCAAGCGAGCTGCTGGAAATCGCCCAGGCGCAGGAGGTCGAGGCGGAAGAGTTGTCGCTCTGGGCGTCCTGACAAAACATTTGAAGACGGCCGCGCGCGACCGTCTTTCCTTGTCTATTATTCCGATCAGGGCCATCAATATGCCGGCTCCGTCGCAACTCGGGATTTTCGCACTGCTGGCCAGCCTTGTTGCGCTTCACGCCCAGGGGCAATCTACATCGCTGTCCACCGCTCCGGAAGTCAGGTCACACCGTCACGTGGCTGCGTTGACCCTTCACGCCGTCCGCGGGCGCGATGGCCGGGACAATTTTGCTTTCGATGGGCAGATGACACCGCCGATTATCCGCGTTTTTCCCGGAGACACGTTGCGAATCACCTATGTGAATGACCTGCCGCCAGCGTCCGGCGAGCAGTGCTCTGTTGGTCCGTGCATGAATATGACGAACCTTCATTTTCATGGACTGGGTGTGTCTCCCCAGGCGCCGCAGGACGACGTTCTGGACATGATTGCCATGCCGGGGCAGACCCTTCACTATGAGGTCTATATTCCTCCGGACCAGCCGCCGGGATTGTATTGGTATCACACGCATCCGCACGGTGAAAGCGAGCGCCAGGTCCTGGATGGCATGTCAGGCGCGATCATCGTCGAAGGGATGGAGCGCTATGTTCCTGCGATTCGCAACCTTCCCGAAACGGTACTGGTGCTCCGCGGAAGGTCCATCGAGCAGGACGCCAACGGCCGGGCTGCACTGAATAAGGTCGAGGCAGTGGCGGCCGGGTGTGGCGGTTCGGAAGTCCCGGAGCGGGTATTCACGGTCAATGGCGAAATTCGTCCTTCGATCGGTATCGCTCCCGGCGAACGGCAGTTCTGGCGCATTGTGAACGCATCGGCGGACCTCTATGCCGACGTGCAAATCGATGGTGAGCCGTGGGAGATTGTCGCGCTGGACGGTATGCCGCTCGCCTATCACAATCCAGAGAGGCCTCTCAACACTGAAGATCATGTTCTGCTTCCGCCCGCCTCGCGGCTGGAGGCCATCGTCACCGGCCCACCGGCTGGTTCCGTTGCCACCTTGCGTACTCGATGCGTTGACACAGGCCCCGATGGTGACTCCAACCCCGCCATGGTGCTGGCCGATATTGTTCCAGCGCCTCTTCGAGCACGGCCTGCTATCGCATCTGATCGCCGGCCTCCCTTCCACAAGCGACTGCAACTCGAGTCCCTTGAAGCAAGCCCGCCGCAGTTTGTAGCTACCTTCACGGAAGACAAAAATGGCTTTTACATCAACGGTCAGCGCTACCAGCCGGATGCCGCCCCGATGACGGTGGCAATCGTGGGGACTTACCAGCATTGGCGAGTCGTGAACCAGACGCGAGAGCTGCATCCCATGCATCTTCATCAAGTGCATTTTCTGGTCTATGCGGTCAACGGAAGAACGCTGGCGGACCCAGTGTGGGTTGATACGGCGAACGTCCCTTATGGGGGTTCGATCGACATGATCGTGGATTTCACAAATCCCGCCATCCGCGGCATGTCGGTATTTCATTGCCACCTTCTTAACCATGAAGACAAAGGCATGATGGCCAAAATATTCCTGAAATAGAGTCCGCGCGACACTTGAGTGTCGCAGCATGCGCACTCTGTCGAAACCTCGTCATAGCTTCTTCAGCGATCTGCGCGCAACGGTCCGTAACTATCTGCGATTCAACACGATTCGATGTTTTGAGCCCGCGCTCCAATTTGGCAGACCACATGCATATGTCAAGTGTGACGCGCGAAACGAAAGGAAGTCAGAACTGAGCAACGAACAAAAAGGAGAACTCATGAAAATCCAAAAAACAATCGTGCTTTCAATCGCAATGGTCATGCTTTCGGCAATTCCAGCAATGGCGCAGCAGGTCAAAACAGATTTCGACCGCAGCGCAAACTTCAACCAGTACAAGACCTACTCCTGGTCTACCGTGAAGGCCAGCGACCCACTGTGGGTTGACCGGATCAAGAGCGCCGTCGACTCAGCCCTGGCGGCAAAGGGATGGACGCAGATCGAGTCCGGCGGGGACGTGTCGATCACGGCCATGGAGATCACAAAGAACCAGCAGACTCTGAATACCTTCTACGACGGCGGCTTCGGGGGCTGGCGCTGGGGCGGTTTTGGGAACGCCACAACCACCACCGAAACCTACAAGGTCGGCACACTGGTCGTCGACCTCTTTGACACCCACTCGAAGAAGCTGATCTGGCGAGGTTCGTCCAGCGACACTCTTTCCAACAAGTCCGAGAAAAACATCAAGAACCTCAACAAAGGAGTCGGGAAGATGTTTAAGCACTTTCCTCCCGAAATAAAAGGCTAAGACAGGCGTGATTCATGTCTTTATCGCAGCCAAACTTTCAAACACAGGGCCCGACAGGCGTAAGCCGGGCCCTTCTATGAAAAGGACCTCGGCCCGGACACCGCGAACATCGTCCAGGCAATGTCCCGCTACAGTCCGGGGCCGGGATGGCGCCGCGCGGACTGAATTCTTTGTTCTTCTCACAAAAACGGAGGTTTTTATGGCATCTTCTAAGACGCAAAAACGCGACCAGGCCGCCATCGCACGGACAGGATCAGGCACTGGATCCCACGCCATCGCAACTGCAAGGTACAGCGGAGGCCGCATGAAACGCCTGACGGCGGATCGCGTGAAACTCGGATTCATCGGCCTTGGTAATATGGGAGGCCGCATCGCACAACGCCTGCTCGATCGCGGATACCGACTCTCGGTATACGACATGGACCTCGCTAAAGCGGAAGCCATCGCTGCCCATGGCGCTTCGGTCGCGAAGAGCATTCTTGAACTGGCACGCAACGCCGATGTGCTTCTCTCATGTTTGACCAACGATCAAGCAGTTCGCGACGTTTATACCGGGCCTGCGGGAGTTTTTGTCGCGGCCCGACCCGGGGCTGTCGTGCTGGAGATGAGTACGATCTCTCCGGTGACTTCACGCGAACTGCACCGGGTCGGCGCCGAGCGTGGCATCGACCTGCTGGATGTGGCTATCTCGGGCAGCACTCCGGCCGCCGAAAAAGGCGTCCTTACGTTGCTGGCAGGCGGCAACCGGGATTTGTTCCGTGCCGCAACGCCAATATTCCAGGCGGTCGCAAAGCAATTCTTTCTTCTGGGCGGTCCTGGCTCTGGAACCGCGATGAAACTGGTCGTCAACACGCTCTTAGGTGTTGGCATGCAGGCGATCGCGGAGGCTGTGGCCCTTGGTGAAAAAGCCGGCCTCGATCGTGAGCGGTTGCTCGAAGTTTTGTCGGAAACGGCGGTGATCGCTCCGGCCCATCTGGGAAAGCTGGCGAGAGCTGCCGGCAACGATTACCGTCCGCAGTTTCCGCTGCGCCTGATGAACAAAGATTTTCAATTGATTCTGCAAGCGGCGGCAGAAGAGCATATTCCCATGCCGGCAACGGAAGCGGCGTTTCGCGTCAATGCGGATGAGCTGGCGCACAGTGATGAAGAGGACTTCTCGGCTGTCCTGCGGCGGATGGAAGAAGTTGCAGGTATAGCAGCTAACCACTCGGCTTCGCTGACGCGTTGACCTGGCGTCGATGGCTCGACGAAGTGTCGAAACCGAAACGGGCTTCCAAGGCGTATCTGGATTTCAAAATCCTCAAAGTCCATTGCCTTGAAGTCGTTCCGCCCAAAAGAGATTTGGCATTTCAGATGCATTGTCCTCACTGGAGAAATGAAACAGAAGGCATCTGGGCGACACTACAAAACCAGCCCGGGCGAACACTCAAGGTTCCACGCCCTCGTTCTGCTTCTCAAGAACGGAGAGTTTTTATGGCCTCTTTGACGATTCATCAATCTGATTTAGACAAGCCCTGCTATTTCGAGTTTGACTCTGTCCATCGTGTGCTCCGCTGGAGCATGACCGGGCACATTACCGATGAGGACCTGCTTGAATGCTACAAGGCGGCTGCGCATCAGGTTCAGCAAACGAATCCTGCCGCCGCCATCCTGGACCTCACACGGGTTACTTCAAGCGAGGTGTCGTCTGGCGCCATCCAGAACATCGCCGCTGGAGATCCAGTCCTGCCAGATCCGACGCGTCCGCAGGTCATTGTTGCCCCATCCGATCACTTGTATGGGATATCTCGCATGTACCAATTGCTCGGCGAACACACGCGTCCCGGACTTCGCGTGGTCCGCTCGATGGCTGAAGCATACGCCGTGATCGGTCTTGAGCGCCCGAACTTCGAGCCCATTCCAAGAAGCGGATGATCTCTGGCGCCGATACTTCGCCCAACTGTCGAGGCTGAAAAGAGGGCCATCTCCCGCCCGACAGTCCATCGTAATACCAGAGTCTCAATTACGCGTTGTCGTGATGTTGCTTGAGTTGTCGCTTGCAAGAAGATGACAAGAGTGCGGCCTCATCCCTGCGGCGAGAGCGCTGGTTGCTCGCTTGAGATAACCACTGGCTTGCGCTGAGTGTCGAAGTTTCGACACGCATCACTCCCAACTGATTCTTCATGTCGGAAGATCAACACTAGGGACGGCCTGATGCTCGATTGACATGATCTTTTCCAAGCGCAAGGTTGGCAACTCAAGTGCTCTTATCTGACCGACAGCGTTTTTCGCACAACTGTTCGGTTTGACTGCTCAGTGTATTTCCGAAACCAGACCTGAAGATCGAAACGAGGTAATTTATGTGGATTGTCCGACTCGCGCTCCGGCGGCCCTACACCTTCGTAGTGCTGGCTATTCTGATCCTGATCCTGGGGACACTCTCGGCGTTGCGCACTCCCACCGACATTTTTCCGAATATCAACATCCCGGTAGTGAGCATCATTTGGAATTACACCGGGCTCGCACCGTCGGACATGGCGAGTCGGATCATCACGCTCCAGGAGCGGAACTTAACGACCACGGTGAATGACATCGAGCATCTGGAGTCGCAGTCGCTGAATGGCGTCGCTGTAATCAAAGTATTCTTCCATCCGGGCGCGAATATCAGTACAGCCATTGCGCAGATAGCCGGGCAATCCCAGACTCAGCTCAAACAGCTGCCTCCGGGTACGACTCCCCCGCTGATCATCACGTACAGCGCTTCCAGCGTCCCGATTCTTCAGCTCGCTCTCTCCAGTCCCACGCTTTCTGAGCAGCAGTTGAATGATTACGGCCTGAATTTCATCCGGCCCCAGCTCACCTCAGTACCCGGCGCCGCTATCCCCTATCCGTACGGCGGCAAGCAACGCCAGGTCCAGATAGATTTGAACACGGCCGCGCTTCAGGCGAACGGGCTGTCGCCGCTGGACGTGGTAAATGCCATCAGCGCGCAAAATCTCATTCTCCCCGCCGGCACGGCGAAGATCGGGGCCTTCGAATACAACGTGGACATGAATGGGAGCCCGACGACCATCCAGGGACTGAATGACCTTCCCATCAAGACAGTTGGGACCTCGACGATTTATATCCGTGATGTCGCGTTCGTGCGTGACGGGTTCCCGCCGCAAACCAATATCGTCCGCGTCGACGGGCGGCGGTCGACGCTTATGACCATTCAGAAGATCGGCAATGCGTCCACGCTGGACATCATCGGCGGTATCAAACAACTCCTGCCGAGCGTCAAGAACACGCTTCCCCAGGACCTGCAAATTCGTACTCTGGGGGACCAATCCGTCTTTGTTACCGGGGCCGTTTCCGGCGTGGTGCGGGAAGCGCTGATCGCTGCCTGCCTCACGGCCGTGATGATCCTTCTCTTTCTGGGAAGCTGGCGCAGCACGGTGATCATCGCGATTTCAATTCCGCTTTCTATTCTGTCTTCCATCATCGCCCTCAGCCTGCTGGGCGAGACCATCAACATCATGACGCTTGGCGGTCTGGCGCTGGCGGTTGGCATTCTGGTGGATGATGCAACGGTCACCATAGAAAACATCCACCGCTACCTCGCCGAAGGCAAGGAGCTGGAAGAAGCCATCCTCGATGGCGCACAGCAGATTGCCATACCCGCGCTGGTTTCCACACTCAGCATTTGCATCGTCTTTGTGCCCATGTTCCTGCTGAGTGGCGTCGCGCGTTATCTCTTTGTGCCCCTGGCGGAGGCCGTTGTATTTGCCATGCTGGCTTCGTACCTGCTTTCCAGGACCCTGGTACCGACCATGGCCAAGTACTTCCTCAAGGCCCACGCAGAAGGAAACGCGCACGAAACCGGCGTCAGCAAAAACCTTTTGGTGCGCTTTCAAGCTGGGTTCGAGCGAGGGTTTGAGAACATCCGGAGTGCATATCGCACGCTTCTCGAGACCTTTATTGGTCACCGCCGCCTTTTTGCCGGCGGCTTCCTGCTGGCCTGCGTCCTTTCTTTCGCTCTGCTTCCCTGGCTGGGACAAGACTTTTTCCCAGCCGTGGATAGCGGCGACTTCACGCTGCACCTGCGGGCCCCGACCGGAACGCGCATTGAAGAAACCGCGGCCTTGTGTGATCGTGTGGAAAATGAAATCCGCAAGCAGATACCGGCGCAGGAATTTGCCGGGGTCATCGATAACATCGGCCTGCCCTATAGCGGTATCAATCTTTCCTACAGCAACTCGGCCCCGGTGGGGACACAGGATGCGGACATCATGGTCTCGCTCTCGCCGAAGCATCACCCCACTGCAGGTTATGTGCACGACTTGCGGCTGACTCTGGCGCGGGATTTTCCGGGAGTTACTTTCTATTTCCTGCCTTCGGATATGGTGACGCAAATTCTGAACTTCGGGCTGCCTGCGCCCATCGACATTCAAGTGGTGGGAAACGATCTGGACGCCAACCGGGAATTTGCTGACAAGTTGCTGGCACGCGTGAGAAGCGTTTCGGGAACGGCGGACCTCCGCATTCAGCAGACTTTTGACCAGCCCAAGCTGCATATCGACGTGGACCGGACAAAGGCCGGTGCTATCGGGTTCACGCAGCGGGAAATTGCAACCAGCCTCCTGGTAACGCTGAGCGGCAGTGCTCAAACGGCGCCGACTTTCTGGCTGAACCCGAAGAATGGCGTGAGCTACACCATTGCAACGCAAACACCCCAATACCGAGTTCAGTCATTGCAGGATTTGAGCAATATTCCGGTAACCGGCACGGGGAATGCGCCGCCCTCGATACTTGCGAATCTTGCCTCCTTCAGCCGCGTTTCGGACTTAAGCGTTGTCTCGCATTACAACGTAGCGCCGGTAATTGACATATTCGGTTCCGTCCAGGGCCGGGACCTTGGCGGCGTCTCCAAGGACATCTTCTCGGTCATCAACGCCAGTCAGAAAGAGCTGCCTCGGGGATCGAAAATTATCGTACGCGGCCAGATCCAAACCATGCGTTCGTCCTTTCTGGGCCTGTTGACAGGTTTGGTATTCGCCATTGTTCTGGTCTACCTGCTGATCGTCATGAACTTTCAGTCCTGGCTTGACCCTTTCATCATTCTCATGGCGTTGCCCGCGGCGCTGGCTGGCATCGTGTGGTTCCTGTTCATGACCCGCACCACCATCAGTGTTCCCGCGCTGACCGGCTCGATCATGTGTGTTGGAGTGGCAACCGCCAACAGCATCCTGGTGGTGAGCTTTGCAAAAGAGCAATTGAGTGCGGGACTCAGCGCCGCCGAAGCGGCCCTCCAGGCTGGATACATGCGCTTCCGTCCGGTCTTGATGACTGCTTTGGCCATGATCATTGGAATGGCGCCCATGGCCCTGGGACTGGGTGAGGGCGGAGAGCAGAACGCGCCTCTCGGCCGCGCGGTGATTGGCGGATTGCTCTTCGCGACGGTGTCGACACTGTTCTTCGTCCCCGCCGTCTTCGCCATCATCCACGGTCAGCGCCGGGAAGGTGTCCATGCCGGGAACCAGCAATAGAAAAATTCCTCAAAGGAGATTAGGAATGGCAACGTCAATACAAACGCAAACACAAAGCGACGCTCCTCCGCACGAACCGCCAACGCAGAGTGCCGTTGCGACGCCGCGCCGGTCGAAGCGGAGCTGGCTCGTAGCCGGCGCAATTTTCCTGGTTTTTGCCGGGATCGCGGTATACGGCATTCTCGCGCGTTTCTGGAGCGGCGCTACGGTCCGCGCGGAAACCGCGCAGATGGCCGTTCCGTCAGTTGCGGTGATTTCTCCCCAGCGCTCCGCGCCGTCGCAGGAGATTGTGCTGCCGGGGAACGTGCAGCCCTTCATCAGTGCTCCTATCTATTCCCGCACCAATGGTTATCTCAAACGTTGGTACGTGGATATCGGAGCCCACGTAAGAAAGGGGCAACTGCTGGCGGAGATTGAGACGCCGGAAGTCGACCAGCAATTACAGCAATCACGCAGCAATCTCGCCACAGCGCAGGCCAATCTCAGGCTGGCGGAGATCACTAAGAACCGGTATCAAGGTTTGCTGGCAAGCCACGCGGTCGCACAGCAGGATGTGGACAACGCCGTCGGCACGTATAACGCCAACCAGGCAATCGTCGAATCCAACCAGGCGAACGTGAAGCAGCTTCAGACCTTGCAATCATTTGAGAAGATCTATGCCCCTTTTGAAGGCATCGTCACTGCGCGTAACACCGACATTGGAGCGCTCATCGCTTCCGGCAACGCTGGAGGCGTGTCCACCGATCTTTTCCATATCTCTCAGCCGGGCAAGCTGCGGGTCTACGTGAATGTGCCGGAACAATACTCCCAGGCCGCCACGCCGGGCCTGACGGCTGAACTGACTCTGGCGGAATTCCCCGGACGGCGATTTCAAGGCACGCTGGTCCGCACTTCCAACGCCATCAACTACGCCACTCGCACCTTGATTGCGGAAGTGGACGTGAATAATCCCGGCGGCGAGTTGCTCTCCGGCGCCTATGCCGAAGTCCATCTCAAGGTGCCTGGACAGACGTCCTCGTACTTTGTGCCTGTCTCCACGCTCATCTTTCGCTCGCAAGGTCTGCAGGTGGCCGTTGTGAAAAATGGCACTGCTTTGCTCACGCCGGTAACTCCTGGTCACGATTTCGGCGAGCAAATTGAGATTGTTTCCGGTCTCAAGGGCGATGAATCGCTGATTGTCAGTCCGCCCGATTCCATCATTTCCGGGCAAAAAGTACAGGTCGTGCAACCCACGGCTGCAGGAGGTGCGCAATGAGCAGGCTTCGTAATAGGAAAGCAGAGATCACAGCGTGCACGCGCAGTGCGGCGGCCATTTGTTTTGCCGGTTTACTCTTGATTGCCGGTTGCGCAGTTGGTCCCAAGTATCAGCGCCCGGCAGTCGAAGTTCCGCCTGCCTATAAAGAGGTTGGCAATTGGAAAACTGCGCAGCCGAACGAGCTGAGTCTCCGTGGCAATTGGTGGGAACTGTTCCAGGACCCTCAACTGAACGCATTGGAAGAGCAAGTCAATATTTCCAACCAGAACCTGAAGGCTGCCCAGGCACAATATGCGCAAGCTCGCGCGCTGCTCCGCTATAATCGCGCCGATTATTTCCCAACCGTGGGGGCTGGCGCGTCCGCGACACGTGGAAGAACCTCCAGCAACCGATCGCCTCTGGGATCAATTGCCAATGGCAAAACCACCAGCGACTTCCAACTGCCGGTTGAATTGTCCTACGAAGTCGACGCCTGGGGACGAGTGCGCAAGAATGTGGAGGCTTATCGCGAACAGGCACAAGCCAGTGCTGCTGATCTGGCTACAGTTAACCTGAGCGTTCATGCGCAACTGGCGCTGTTCTACTTCCAGGCGCGCAGCCTCGATGCACAAGAGCAGCTTCTGAACTCGACCGTCGCCCAGTATGAACAGGGGCTGCAGCTGAACCAGAGCCGGTTTGAGGGAGGAGTGGGATCCGAGGTTGAGGTCGAGCAGGCCAAAACGCAGCTTGAGACTACCCGTGCCCAGGCAACCGATGTCGGAGTGCTCCGCGCCCAGTACGAACATGCCGTTGCAACCCTGATCGGCAAACCTCCAGCATCATTCAGCCTTCCTCCTCTGCCTCTGCGCACGCCGCCGCCTCCGATTCCGGCGGGTGTACCTTCAGAACTGCTCGAGCGACGGCCGGACATCGCATCTGCCGAGCGATTGATGGCCGCCGCCAACGCCAGGATCGGGGTCGCCAAAGCTGCCTACTATCCACTCTTGAATCTGGCGGGCGCTGGGGGTTTTGAAAGCGGCGCCATCACCACATTGTTGCAAGGTCCCAGCGGATTATGGGCCCTTGGTGGCTCGGCGATACAAACAGTATTCGACGGGGGCAGACGCCGGGCGGCTTCAGACCAGGCCCGTGCAGCCTACGATCAGAGCGTGGCCTCCTATCGCGAAACCGTGCTCACCAGCTTCCAGCAGGTGGAGGACAATCTGGCCGCATTGCGCATCCTGGAAAAAGAAGCGCAGACCCAGAATGAAGCAGTCGTTGCTGCCCAGAAATCCCTGGACCTCTCCATCACCCGATACAACGGCGGTGTCACCAGCTACCTGGAAGTGACGGTCGCGCAGAGTGCCGCGCTCAATGACGAGGTGACTGCGGTCAACATTCTCGGCCGGCGAATGGTCGCCGCCGTCCAATTGGTCCAGGCCCTCGGCGGAGGATGGGACAGTTCGACCCTCCCGCAACATCCTGAGAAACTTGCCAGCGCAACGTGTTCCGGGAGTGTCTTCAAGTAGGCGGTTTGGCTGGTTCGGCTGAGGTTTGCGACGCCTGGAACTCACTCCCGTTTATATGCGCTACATGACGAACATGGTCAAAGAGGGACACGCCCTGATGTTAAGATTCCTCCTTGCAGGGAGCCACACCGAGCCTTGCCGGAGCAGCGGTATGTCCAGGTCTCTTCCTCTTGTGCAGCCCAGGCCGCATGTGATTTGGAGCCATGGGATCGCGGTTCTATCAGTAACCGCGGCACTGACCCTTTCACGGTTGTCGGCGCTGCATCTGGAAGCTGCTCCCGTTTCCCTGTTCCTCTGTGCCGTCATGTTCAGTGCCTGGTTCGGTGGAATCGGGCCGGGATCGCTCGCGACTGCCCTGTCCACCGTCGCCTTCTATTATTACTTCCTCCAGCCGATATATTCGTTCTCGGCAAAGCCCGAGGAGATACCACGCCTTGTCGTCTTTGCACTGTCCGCGATGTTTGTTGGCTTGCTGAGCGCGGCGCAGAGGAGCGCCACAGAATCCCTCAGGCGCGCGCGCGATGACCTGACGGGAACAGTGCAACAGCTCCAGAACACCAACGCGGCTTTGCGAGCAGAGAGCATCGAGCGCAAGCACACGGAAGATAAGCTGCGCCGCAGCGAGGCATATCTGGCGGAAGGACAGAGGTTGAGTCATACGGGCAGTTGGGCGTGGAACGTCATCACTGAAGAGATCGTCCACCAGTCCGAGGAACATCACAGGTTGTTCGGCTTCGTCTCTGAACGAGATGCCGGGTCGCTGGAGGCAATCAGGCGGCGCATTCATATGGAGGACCGAGACAGAGTCCGCGAAACCTGGGACCAGGCAGCTCGGGAGCGGAGCGACTACGTGCAGGATTACCGGCTCGTTCTGCCAGACGGAGCCGTGAAATACATTCACGCGGAAGGCCATCCCGTTTTCAACGAAGGTGGCGATCTGGTTGAATTTGTCGGTACCTCCATAGACGTAAGCGAGCGCAGGCTTGCAGAAGAACAGCGCGAGAAATTGCGCCAGGCCCAGGCGGATCTGGCACACGTCAGCCGGGTGACCACCATGGGCGAGCTGTCTGCCTCCCTGGCGCATGAAGTGAAGCAGCCGATTGCGGCCGCAGTCACTGACGCCAACACTTGCTTACGCTGGCTTACGCGTGAGCGCCCCGATCTGGAGGAGGCGCGCGCGGCCGCCATGAGAGTCGTGAACGACGCAACCCGGGCGTCGGAAATCGTCAACCGGATCCGCCTGCTCTTCAAGAAGGGCGCTTCGCCACGGGAGTTGGTGGATGTAAACGAAGTCATTCGAGAGATGATCGTCCTTCTGCGCAACGAGACAATGCGCTACGCCATCGCCGTTCGGACGGAACTGGCGGTGGATATTCCCCAGGTGATGGCAGATCGCGTGCAATTGCAGCAGGTCATGATGAACCTTATCATGAACAGCATCGACGCGATGAGCGAGGCGGATGGAACACGCGAGCTCGCCATCAAGTCACAGCCGGCCGAGAACGGGCAACTTATGGTGTCCGTCAGCGATACCGGCGTTGGGCTGCCCCCACAGCAGACGGAGCAGATTTTCAATGCGTTCTTTACCACCAAGGTCCATGGGACCGGTATGGGACTGTCCATCAGCCGCTCTATCATTGAATCCCATGACGGCCGCTTGTGGGCTGCCGCCAACTCCACGCGCGGCGCAAGTTTTTATTTCACTCTACCCACCAAAGTCGAGGTGCATGAATGACGGCCGGAAAGACTTGGAGCTGGTACAAGCAAGCCGGTTAATTCTTAGTTGAAGCGCGGTGCGACTGCTCCGCGCGCCAACCGGATGGAGTCACATGGCTGCCGTGAACTTGATTGGCTCATACAACTACGCGCTTGTGGCGCTTTCGGTGCTGATCGCCGTCTTTGCGTCGTACGCTGCTCTCGATCTTGCCGGTCGTGTGACGGCCGCCGGCGGCTGGACTCGCGCGATTTGGCTTATGGGCGGCGCCGCTGCGATGGGCACTGGCATTTGGTCCATGCACTACATTGGGATGCTGGCCTTCATCCTGCCGGTTCCCGTGGCCTACCACTGGCCGACCGTTCTGCTGTCACTCCTTGCGGCCATTCTCGCTTCGGTGGTTGCCCTCGGCGTAGTGAGCCGGCAGAAAATGGGTCCGCTCCGTGCGCTCGCCGGAAGCGTCCTGATGGGTGCAGGTATTTCGAGCATGCATTACATCGGCATGGCCGCCATGCGTTTACCTGCTGATTGCGAATTTAATTCCTTTCTTGTCGTCCTTTCTGTCGTGTTCGCGGTCCTGATTTCTCTCGCCGCGCTTTGGATTACCTTTCACTTCCGCGATGAGAAAAACGGCATCGGCTGGAAAAAGCTGGCCGGAGCCGTGGTGATGGGTGCCGCGATCCCCGTCATGCATTACACGGGGATGGCCGCTGCCAGTTTTACGCCATCCGACGTGCCAGCGGACCTGTCTCATGCCATAAGCATCTCCACACTTAGCACCGTCGGAATTGCTGCCGTCACCTTTATCGTCCTCGGGCTGGCTATCCTGATGTCCTGGATTGACAGGCGATTCGCTGCCCAGGCTCTGGAACTGCAGGAAGAGAAGCTGCAGCAAAGCGAGGTCTTTTTATCCGAAGCACAGCGATTGAGCCACACCGGGAGCTTCGCTTGGCGGGTTTCCACCGGCGAGATCGTCTGGTCAGAAGAAACCTTTCGCATATTCCAATACGAGAGAACGACGAAACCTACTGTGGAACTTATTCTCCAGCGGGTGCATCCCGAAGACACGGCCTTTGTGAAGCAGACAATCGAGCGCGCGTCGCAGGACGGGAAGAACTTTGAACATGAATATCGCCTGGTGATGCCGGATGGTCCCGTCAAGCATGTCCATGTGGTGGCCCATGGGTCACAGGATAAGTCGCGCGGCATCGAGTTTGTCGGAGCAGTGATGGACGTCACCGAGCGGAAGCAAGCTGACGAAGCACTGCGCCAGGCGCAGGCGGAACTGGCGCGCGTAAGCCGCCTGACCACCATGGGAGAGTTCACCGCTTCGCTGGCGCACGAGGTCAACCAGCCGATTGCCGCCGCCGTGACCAACGCCAACGCCTGTCTGCGCTGGCTGGCGCGCGATCGACCCGATGTGGAAGAGGCGCGCGACGCCGCGTCAAGACTCGTGAAAGACGCAACCCGCGCGGCCGACATCATCAGCCGGACTCGCCTGCTGTTCAAGAAGGGTACTCTGCAACGCGAATTGGTTGACGTAAATGAAGTCATTCGAGAGATAATCGTCCTCTTGCGCAGCGAAGCAACACGGTACTCTGTTTCAATCCGGACTGAGCTGGCGGCAGCCCTTCCCCGGGTGATGGGAGACTCCGTGCAATTGCAGCAGGTCATGATGAACCTGATGATCAACAGCATCGAAGCCATGAAGGACGTAGACAAAACACGCAACCTCGCAATCAAATCGCAAAGAGCGGAAAGCGAGCAACTGATGGTCTCCGTCAGCGATACCGGCGCGGGCCTGCCGCCACAAGCGGACCAGATTTTCAATGCGTTCTTCACCACCAAGGTCCATGGGACCGGTCTGGGCCTGTCCATCAGCCGCTCCATTGTCGAATCGCACGGCGGCCGCTTGTGGGCCGCCGGAAACTCTCCGCGCGGGGCATGTTTTCACCTCACTCTACCCACCAAACCTGAGGCCCATTGATGACGACGGCCGCAGGCGCTGCCACAGTGTTTGTTATTGACGACGATGCCGGTGTGCGCGCGTCCATCCAGGGCCTGCTGAAGTCGGTAGGCTTGCGCTCCGAGTCTTTCGGCGCGGCGCAGGAGTTCATGCGCAGCAAGCGGCCGGACGCGCCCAGTTGCCTGGTCCTCGACGTGCGACTTCCGGGCGTTAATGGTCTGGACTTTCAGCGCCAGTTGGCTGACGCTGGCGTCCGGATTCCCATCATCTTCATCACCGGTCATGGCGATATTCCGATGACCGTGAAGGCCATGAAATCCGGCGCTGTGGAATTCCTGACCAAGCCTTTCCGCGACCAGGACCTGCTCGACGCGATCCATCAGGCTTTGGACCGCGACCGGATTGCGCGCCGCCAGCACAGTGAGCTTGCCGAATTGAGAAAGAGCTACGACTCGTTGACCGCGCGCGAGCGCGAAGTCATGGGCCTGGTGATTTCGGGCCTGCTCAATAAGCAGATCGCTTTTGAGCTGGGGACCAGCGAAGTCACCGTGAAAGTCCATCGCGGCCACGTGATGCGGAAGATGCATGCCGAATCGCTGGCGGAACTGGTCCGGATGGCGACCAGGCTTGAGCTTCCACCCGCCAGGAAATAACGGTCCTTCCGCTCCAGCCGGTATTACAACTCTTATACCAAAGGATAATTGCACCACTTTTGGCGACCCTGCTAGATTCACATCATGGCTACCAAGGGAAAACCAAAGTACGTTGCCATTGTCGATGATGATGATTCCATGCGCGGCGCGCTGCAGGGCCTGCTGAAAGCGGTTGGCTTGCCGGCACAAGCGTTCGCGTCCGCGGAGGGCTTCCTGGAATCCGGCCAGCAGCACGAGATCGCGTGTCTGATCACGGACATCCGTATGCCGGGAATGTCCGGTCTCGAACTGCAGGCCAAGCTGAACGCTGAAAATTGCAGGATTCCGATCATCTTCATCACGGCACATGGCGACGCAAAAATGCGGATGCAGGCGTTGCGCGCGGGCGCCGTGGAATTTCTGGCGAAACCGTTCGACGACGAAATCCTGCTCGAAAGTGTCCGCGCGGCTCTGGAGAGTTGAGCGCGGGTCCGGCACGCCTTCAGGAGGGCTTCTGTGGCAACATCCGAAAGATTCGGGCCCATGGACCACGACTTTCGCGAACGAAGGTTCGAGCAAATCATCGGTAACAGTCCCGCTCTGGAAACGGTGCTCGAACAAGTCGAACGCGTCGCGCCGACAGATTCCACTGTCTTGATCCAGGGAGAAACCGGCACCGGAAAAGAGCTGATCGCGCGGGCCATTCACAACATCAGCCCGCGTTCCGGACGCCCGTTCGTAAAGCTGAACTGCGCCGCCATTCCGTTCGATCTGCTGGAAAGCGAACTTTTTGGCCATGAGAAAGGCGCGTTCACCGGCGCCATCGCGCAAAAGGTCGGACGCTTCGAACTGGCCAACAAAGGCACTCTCTTTCTGGACGAAGTGGGCGACATTCCATTGGCACTCCAGCCCAAACTGCTGCGTGTGCTGCAGGAACAGGAGTTCGAACCCTTGGGCAGCACGCGGACCCACCAGGTGGACGTTCGACTCGTGGCTGCAACCCACCGGGATTTGCCGCACATGGTGAAGCGCAACGAATTTCGCGGCGACCTCTACTACCGCCTGAATGTGTTTCCCGTCCTGCTGCCGGCGCTGCGGGCGCGCTGCGCCGACATTCCGGCCCTGGTCACACATTTCGTCGAGGTGTTTGGCCGCCGGATGGGAAAGCAAATCGATCACATTCCTCCGGAAACCATGACCGCGCTCAGCCAGTACCAGTGGCCGGGAAACATCCGCGAGCTGCAGAACCTGATCGAACGCGCCGTCATCCTTTCGAACGACGGCGTGCTTCCCAATCCCCTGCCAGCGCCAGGGCCCACAACGGCGGAGGCGCCCACGACGGTGAACCAGGATGTCATCCGGCCAGCGGCCCCAACTACTCTGAGGGATTCCGAACGAGCTCTGATTCTGCAGACATTAGAGGCCGTCGGCTGGCTGATAGGCGGACCAGCCGGCGCAGCCGCCAAGCTCGGGCTGAAGCGCACCACGTTGATCTCCAAGATGAAGAAGCTTGGAATATCCCGGGCCCCGCGGCAACGTAACGGGAGTGCGCTCGGAGAAGATTTCCAACCCATCAATCCGGGAACCATCCAGTAACTACCCCCTCCCCGATTCGCTCCGCCCCAACCGCTCGGCCGCTCCCCTGCTAACAGGGAAAAAAACAGGGGAGAACGCGAGCGCTTGGATACTCCAAACATGCAAAACCTCGATTCCACGGGCCTTTCGTGAACCTTTTTCCCGGACGGAGTCAATTCGTAACAGGGGAGGAACAGGGAGCGAACAGGGGAAGAACAGGGGAGGAACAGGGGGGCATCGCCGTCATCGCACGTGATCGCCGCGATCGGCTGAATGCTGAGTGCTGACTGCTTCCTCGCTTTAGGTTTTCAAAGATCGTTCCACGGTCCGCCTGGGCGGACCGGCTGTTGGTTTCTCTGGCTAATTGCCATTTGCTAACTGCTAACTGCTCCGAATGCGGCGCGCATGGTACCGCGAAACTATAGCGAAATGCAAGAGCTAATTTCCCTGTGTTTTCAATGGGTTACGCCGATGTATATTTTTCCATTTTGAGGCGTGGTTCGAACCGGTCTGTGGGCGTTCTGGGCTCAAGCCTTTGGCCGCCGCGCCGTTCTTGGCTGACCAATGGCTTTTCGACAAGTTGCAGATTTCACGGTCCTTGAAAGGGTGCCACACGCACGATTTGCCGGTTGCGACCGAAGCCACTACGGGATGATGACCGCTCTCCGCCCGTGCTGTTCCTGGTGCCAGGCATTCTCCACTTCACCTAGAGGCACCCGCTCGGTGTCGATGCGCAGCGCACCGCAAGCAACGTTGGACATCAACTGCCGAACGGCTTCTACCCATATCTCGGGCGACGCTCCGGCGTTGCCAGATCCGGCTCCGAGAATCTCCAACCGCGAGCTTCGCAGCACCGCGGCGGGGAGTGAAATAGCAGGCCCCGCGCTCTCTCCAACCTCAACCAGCCGGACTCTGGATGACGCCGGCTTCAAATCTCTTCGTGCCATGGCGGCAAGAAGAGCTTCGGTGGCAGGACCCCAAAGGTAGTCGATGATGATGTCGTAGCCCCTTTCCCCAGCTTCGCGAACGAACGCTTCGGTGAGATCCTGGCCGGGCTTGCCGAGGCGGATGGTCGTGTCGGCTCCCAGGTCGTGAAGTGTATTCAGGACTTGTTCGTTCCGTCCGGCCGCAATCACCCGCCCAGCACCGAGGAGCCTGGCCATTTGAATGGCGAGCTTGCCCGTGACTCCGGTTGCACCCAGGACCAGGACAGTCTCACCCGGAGCAAGTTGCGCACGCCAGACAAGCGCACCCCAGGCAGACAGGCCAGGGTTTACCACCGCTGCGGCGATATCGTCGTTAACGTTGTCGGGAACCGGAAAACAGCGCGACCGCGACACGACGGTGCGTTCCGCCATGCTACCGTAAGGCGGCCGGGGGCCGGCGAAGAACACCCGCGTACCGTCGTCAAGGCGCCCAACTCCATCCATGCCGCACACAACGGGCAGTTTGCGGTACGCTGCGTAGTGCGAGCCGCTGGCCATTTGCTTATCGATGGGTTTGAGCGCAGCGGCGCGGACGTGCACGATCACCTCGTTTTCTTCCGCAACGGGTTCGGGAAACTGCTCGAAGTGAGGTGATTGATTGAGAGTGTGTAGCACGGCAGCGTTCATAGTCGCGTCCTTTCAGGATGACTGGATTTATTTCTCGATGAGCGCATCCTTCGAACAGTGTGCCGAACAGTGTGCCTGGTTCCTTTTCTTGCCTTTCGCTCATCTGCCCCGTACTCTAGCTACGTTCATGTTGGCCTGCTAACGGGAAAGTGGCGATTTTTATCGGAAAAGGGTCGATCTCGTAAATTCATGTTTTCAGTCCCCAGGAATGTGGAGGAACTGCGCCGCCTCGCCGAGAGCGACGTACCAGTACTGGCCTTTGCCTTCAAAAGGCGTGCGGCTGAAGATTGGGCGCCCGAGCACAGTCACGCGCGTGGGCAGTTCATCGCGTTGACTCGGGGACTGCTGGTGGTGGAGGCGGGCCGTGAACGGTGGATGTTTCCCTCGCAACGTTGTGCCTGGATTCCCCCCGATTGCATGCACAAGGCACGTTCGGTGGGAGGCGTTGCCGGCTCCATGGTCTACCTGTCAGCCAAG
>DATMPO010000016.1:0-2626 GCA_035567035.1 Verrucomicrobiia bacterium
CAAGCCGTCCACCGTCGTGACCGTACCCGTGGCGATTGTCCAGGCAATCCCCACGAGAGGGACTATGCCCATGACAATGGAAATCACTAGCATCATCGGAAGCAACAGCCCTCCTTATTACTGCTCGGATGGTTTCCGGTCCTACGTAACCAAGCGTGGGCCGACGGCTCAGTCGGCCCACTCAGCTTATTGCGTCTTGAACGTCGCATCCACCGACTTGCTGTCTTTGGCCGCCAGCGTGACCTTCTGTTCCTGCGTACCCATCTTTTCCTGCACGAAGGCTATGGTGTAGTCGCCTGGAGGCAAACCCTTGATTTCAAACTTGCCGTCCGGTCCGGTGACCGCGAAGAACGGAGTCTTCACCACGTTGACATACATCTTCATCCACGGATGCTGGTTGCACTTCACCGGGAGCATGATTTCCTCGCGGGCGAAAGTCTTCTCCAGCGCTGGAGACTGCGGAGGTTGCGACTCATTCCACTCGCGGTTGTCGGCCGGCGTTGGGTGGATATTGTGAGTAGTCGGATCACTGTTGACGATCTTAAGCGTCTGTCCAGCCATCACTCCCAAAACATGGGGATGATACTTGCAGCCGCTCTGATCGATGGTCACCGCGTCCTTGGGAACGTCAAACGTGCGATTTCCCAAACCTTCCTTCACGTACACGAAGACGTTGGCCAACTTGCTGCCATCCGCCACCACGGTCTCGGCCGTGTTCGGGCCCTTGCAAGCCGGATCCTGGCTCATGTCAATTTTTGCCGCCTTGGGAGCGGTCCCGGCAAGACTCACCGTGCCGCTGACGCTGGCGGCGGTCGCCGGATCGATCGGTGCCGCAGCCGGCGCTGCCGCGCTGCCCGGAGCGGCAGATTGTTCTTCGCTCGGTTTCTTGCTGCATGCAGTCAGCAGAACGAGGCCCACAAGCGCACATAGGCCAAGCGTAATTAACGATTGTTTTCGATTCATGATTTCCCTATACCTTTCCTGGAATTGGGATGAGACCTTTGCCATATTTTACCGCGCGCCGCCCGGAGCGCTTCCGCCGGCTGGCTTTGGCCGGGGAGTTCCGCGATTGCTGGTTTGGCTGCGCCCCATGGCTCCAGCCACACGGCGCTGCTCTTCCGGAGTGAGCTGGAAAATATAATCCACGAGCAGCTTGGTGTGATCCTTATCGTAACCCTCGAATGACGGCGGCGTTGGGCCGGCGAACACCCAGCGATTATTCTCGCGCTTGAACAGGCCAGAGGGCATCGCTGTGCCCGGACTGATGGCTTGTGGATCGATGATCCAGCGTTCAACCCAGTCGGGCTTCAGGCGTTCGCGCGCCAGAAGAAAATTGGGCGCCGTGGCGTTTTTGTCATGCGCGGCATCGCCGGTCGCGTGACACTTCAGGCAAGGCGCCGCGGTGCTCGAGAACAAGCCGCGTGCCATGTCCGTTTCCTTGGCCTGCAAAGTCGTTGCCGGGTCCGGAATATACGGAAACGGCTGTCGCGAGAGGGCCGCGAAGAAACGCACCAGCTTGCCCAGTTCGTTCTCCGAGAAGCTGAAAGTGGGCATCCGCACCTGGAGATAGGAGCGCACGCCGTTACGATCGGTATCGGTCTCGCTTAACGACGGATTGGACAGGAAGCGCAACAGCCACTGCGGGTTGACCCGTGCTCCTTCCGTCAGCAGCTTGGGTGGAAGTTGTTCCTGCGCCTCCTGATAGCGCTTCATTCCCATCAGCGCCGTCTGTTGGCCCGAAATGAATTGGTGGCAGCCCATGCAGTTGTACTTCTTCACCACCCACCAGCCCTCCTGGATATCGCGGCGGTAGTCGAGAGGCCGGTATTGATACGCCGCCGGAAGCGCGCTCTCCTGGCTGCCCATCAAGAAGGTGGTCAGGGCGCGAATTTGTTCCGGGGTCAGGTGCACGTTGGGCATGCGGAGTTTTTCAGTCTCCGACTTGATCTTCCCCTGGTCCCACACATTCGGTTCTGCAAGCTTGTGTTCGAAGAAGCCCAAATTTGAGTACCACGGTCCTTTCGCGGGTCCCTCCGGCAGACGCGCACGATCGTCCGGATCCTTGATAGGTTCGCCGTCTCCGCGCTGCGCCATCTCCGTCAGCAGAGCGAAGTCAAGGCGTTCGATGGGCTTGCTGCCTTCGAAGGTCAGTTCCGTCCCGATCCTTCCCTCATCCTCAAAGCCGGAGATTTCATGGCATCCAGCGCAGCCAAAGTGGCGAATCCATTTCTTCCCTTCGTCCTTCAGCTTGGGATCGTCCATGAAGGGAGCATCGGGATAGGAACTGGGCTCGTTCTTTTTCAGCGTGACGAGATAGGAAGCCACGTCCGCTGCGTCCTGCTCTGTCAGCCGCAGGCTGGGCATGACCGTCATGTTCTGGACTTGCAGTTCATGGCCATCGTTCGGGCACTTGCTGTGTTCGAGGTCGAAGACATAGGGCAAACCCTTCTTCGCATAGTCTTCGGGACCGATGTCCTTTTTCTCTAACGGACAATAGGGGCGCGTGCGCTGGCGCGCGTTGTGCACCCAACGCACCAGGTAATCGTAGTTTGCTTTCTCGCCGACGCGCGTCAGGTTGGCGGCAAATGTTCCACCCTGCATCTGATCGCCTTCCCCGACGGAGTGG
>DATMPO010000017.1:0-27186 GCA_035567035.1 Verrucomicrobiia bacterium
GGTCCTGTATCTGGCGCACCGGACGGGGCTGCACGTCGCGGAGGTGCCCGTCGTGTGGGCGCACGATGAACGGTCCACGCTCCACCCGTATCGCGACGGCCTGCGCATGGGAATTGATGTCCTGAAGGTCCGCTGGTATGCGTGGCGAGGCAAATACCCGGTGCGCAAGACGGCGCGCTAGACCAGAGACCAGAGACCAAAGACCAAAGCCTGGTGGCACTCGTGCTCTTCCCGGCCCTAACAGTGCGCCAGCGCAGGAAACATGACCATAAGGGCCATAATCCAAAGAAGGCCCCACAGGAAGAACCACTTGGACCCAATCAGCCTTCGGTTCTGGTAATCCTTTTCCTGGAATTCCATTCGACCATCCCCCTGAACAATGAATTGACGACTTGTGACAGAAAGGATGGTGGCACTCCAGCCGCCAATCTCCAAATGGTTGATTATGTGGAGGTTACGGGCTGAGGTTTGGACGGAACGTGTCGGGTTGGCCGCGCTTTCCGTGTCTGGACTGATACAGATTTAGGCGTCCAGCATTTCGCGCATTTTCATAGTCAGGACCTTGATACTGAATGGCTTTTGCACCAGGACAGCCTCCGGGTTGAAGCTTCCATAGGCTGCCATTTTGCCCGCGGTGTATCCGGACACAAAAATAACTTTCAACTTGGGCCGCGATTGCAGAATTTTCCTGGCCAGTTCCGGGCCGCTCATGCCCGGCATGACAACATCGGTAACGAGCATGTCAATAGCCGGGTGGTCCGCGACGAGCTTCAGCGCCTCTGGCCCGTTCGCCGCAGACAGTACCGAGTAGCCCAGATGGGTCAACAGGTCCGTTACCACGGCGCGCAGCGGGTCCTCATCTTCCACGAGCAACACTTTTTCCGTGCCCCGGAGCTTGTCCATCTCAATTACACCTGGTGTTGGGCAGGGGGCCTTTGCCCCGCGTATCACGCTGTATCTCGAATTGTACTCAATCGAGCAGGCCCGAGGATGCCACATTCTGCACGCTCCGCTTAGACGGAGTACTCCTGGTGAACAAGGGGGATGTGCTTATGGATGGTGGAAGAACGGCCTTCAGGAAACACCGCTCTTCCGCAGGGGGCAGACGGACTACGTTTCGCGCTACCAAACCTTGCAACGGTTCTCCCGCACCATGGGTTGGCCGTTCTTGCAGGAGAATGCCCGTTGAAATTCTTCCATGTTCACCGCTACGCCATTGATGCGGTATTTTGCGGGTGAATGTGGGTCCGTCTTGGCCCGCACCCGCATTTCTTCCGGCCGCTCATTGGAGCAGGCCCACTGGGCGAAGCCCACAAAGAAACGTTGCGCCGGACTAAGTCCGTCCACCGGCTTCAGGTCTTTGCCTTGGGTGGCGTTTTGCCACGCTATGTATCCCAGAATTTCCCCACCCAGGTCGGCCACGTCTTCGCCGAGCGTGAGCGCGCTGTTGATGTGGATGTCATCCACCACTACGTAGGTCGCGTACTGGTCCTGCACGCACTTGGTGCGCTCCTGGAATTTCGCTTTGTCTTCCTTGGTCCACCAGTCTTTCAGGTTTCCTTTGGCGTCAAATTGGCTGCCTTCATCGTCAAAGCCGTGCGTCAGTTCATGGCCAATGGTCCCGCCCGTGTTGCCGTAGTTCGGCGCATCGTCCATTTTGGCGTCATAGAGCGGCGGCTGGAGCACGCCTGCGGGAAAGTTGACGTCATTCATTTGCGGATTGTAGTAGGCGTTCACCGTGGGCGGTGACATGCCCCACTCCGCGCGGTCAAGAGGTTTGCCGATCTTGTTAATGTCGCGATGGATTTCAAACGCCACGGCCCGCTGCACGTCGCCGAGGAAATCAGCGCGGGCGATTTTGACCGAGCTATAGTCGCGCCACTTGTCGGGATAGCCGATTTTGTTGCGGATGCCATGCAGCTTGTTCATGGCCTGGGCTTTCGTCTCCGGACTCATCCAGTCCAGCTCGCGAATGCGCAACGCCATGGCGTCCTCAATGCCCCGCACCATGTCCAGCGTGCTGTTTTTCAGTTCCGGAGAAAATACCTGGTGCACGTAGGCCTGTCCCAGCGCTTCACCCAGGTTGCGGTCCGTGTATTGCACGCAGCGTTTCCAGCGCGGCTGCATTTCCTTGGCCCCGCGCAGATACTTGCGGTAAAAATCGAAGTTCTCCTGCACAAAAGCCGACGAAAGATACTCTGACGCCGGGTTGGCCACGTGAAAACGCAGATACGTCTTCCAGTCTTCCAGCGAAGCGCTTGCCAGTTGCGCGTTCACTTCTTTGAAAAACTGCGGCGCCGTGACGTTCATGATGGGAAAGTGGGGATACTGCAACTGCTTGTAATACGCCTGCCAGCCGAAGTTGGGCGCGAGCTTCTCCAGATCGGCAACCGTCATTTTGTTCTTCAGTTTGTAAGGGTCGCGGCGCTCGACGCGCGTCCATGACGCTTTCGCCAGGCCCGTCTCCATGCTCATGACGGTAGCAGCGTTCTTCTTCGCGACATCCGGCGCATCGCCCAGCAGCTCGAATACCTTCTGCACGTGCAGCAGGTAGCGCGCGCGGTCGGCCTTGGACTTGTCGTCGTCCTTGGTGTAATAGTCGCGGTCGGGAAGCCCCAGCCCGCCCTGGTCCAGTTCGGCAATCAGCGACTCGGAATCATCGGGGTCTTGCGTTGATCCGTTGGCAAAAATGATGGACCGTCCGTAAGCAAGTTGCAGGGCCGCAACCAGCGGGGCCATGTCCCGCGTGGATTTCAGGCGCGCAATCTCATCCAACTGCGGCTTGATGGCCGCGAGCCCGCGCTTCTCAATCTCCGCCTCATCCATGCAAGCGGCATAGAAATCGCCAATCTCCGTGGTGACTGCGTCCCGCTTGCCCGCGCTCATGGCCGCCTGCTCCAGGATGCCTCGCAGGAAATTGAGGTTGTCCTGGTAGAGCTTGCCATAGACGCTCCACGAGGTCTGGTCCGGTGGGATGGGGTTGTTCTTCTGCCAGCCGCCACACGAGTATTGATAGAAATCCACGCACGGGTCCGCCGACTTGTCCATGGCCGTAACGTCCAGGCTGGGAGTATAGGGCAGCGACGGCGATTGAGCGGAAGCCGGCAGCGAAACAAAACTGAACGCAAGAAGGCACACGACGAGCGTTTTTCTCATATGCATGTATGGACTCACTTCCCTTTGAAAGGTCACTGTGACGGCGACTGGTTTATTCCTGGAAACCAAACGCAAGTTTGATGGTGGCCACTTCGATGATGTCGCCATCCTTCAACTCGCGCTGGCCAAACGAATCTTCACCGTTGATCTTGATTTTTATCTTTACCTCGGAAGCGGCGATGAAGTATTTGTTGTCCCGCCGGCTGATCAGCGCCGCGGTGTTGGGCGCAAAAAAGCCCTTCAATCGGATGGACGCCATCGGGGACTTGCCAATCATGGTCATTTTCCCGGTCAGCACGTATTGTGTCTGGTCGGTTTTACCGTCCATGACAGTCAACAGTCCAGTCCGCTCCTTCGGGGCCGCGCCGGCTGGGGCCGGAGCGCCGGATGCAGCCATACCGGCGATCATTTCCTGGGATTTCTTGGTGTCGAGGACCACGGTATGCTCCAGCATCGGAGTCGGCGTCACGGTATTGGCCGGACCTGGCGGAGGGGCTTGCTTCCCTTCATCGCGGAACTGCACCACATGCTTGCCGATCAGCAACTGGTCGCCATCCTTCAGCGAAGCTTTCCCGACACGCTGGTTGTTCACGTACGTCCCGTTCAGAGAACCGAGGTCTTCAATGACGAAGTGGTCCGTGTCCCAGGAGAGCTTGGCGTGGTGGCCGGAAACGGCAAGATTATCAATCTGCAGCACGTTGTCCGGCAAGCGCCCGATGGTCAGGACACTTGTGGTCAGCTCCATTTCTTTCAGGACCTGTTGTTCAAACTTCAAATAGAGTTTTGCCATTCACGGCCTCCGGGAAACAGCTTCTTCCAAATGCTTTTGTACCATGGGCGCTCCACCACTCGCAGCAGCAGGCAGGTAATGTTATCGTCTCCCCGGCTGTCTTTGGCCGCCTGAATCAGGGCATCGCAGGCCCTCTCCAAAGACGGCGAGGTGCTGATGATCTTGACGATATCTTCATCGCGAACGCGCCGGGTCAGACCGTCGGTCGTCAGCAACAGCAGGTCGCCCGGCAGGGTGATCAGGTTCTCGATGTCGGGCTGCACGTCATCGTCCGATCCCAGCGCCCGCAGGATGATGTTCTGCATCTCCGACTGTTCCGCCTGCTCCAGAGTAAGATACCCGCGCCGCACCTGCTCCATCACCAGCGAATGGTCCTCCGTAAGCTGCTCAATCGTGCCGCCGCGGAGCAAATAGATGCGGCTGTCCCCCACATTGGCGATGTTGAGGGAATTTCCGCGCACCAGGGCCGCTACCACCGTGCAACCCATGCCGGCCCGGGATACCTGCCTGGCGCCTGCGTCATGGACAGCCCGGTTCGCCCGGCGAACAGCGCTGGCCAGCGCCTTGCTCAGCGAAGACACTCCGTCCAGCGGCGTGCCGTCCAGGGGAAAACTGCCGGACCGCGCCGCTTCGCGAAAATAAGCCAGAATGCTGTCCACACCGATCTTGCTGGCTACTTCACCCGCCGCCTGTCCTCCCATGCCGTCACAAACCACAAATATCCCGTAGCGCGCATCATAGCCGAAATTATCTTCGTTATTCGCGCGGACAATGCCCACGTCAGTTTTGCCGGCAACCTCTACCGCAAGCGCCATGCACGCCCTTTTCGTCGTACGATCCTAAATTAAGCTGGCTGGTCAGTTAAACAAAGATTATCCCCTGTGCGGGGGGATTTCGGGTGGTAAATAGGGAGTAGCACCGAAGATTCGGGCAGGCTGCTGGTGCAATCTGCGTTCTTCAGCGTGAATCAGCGGCAAATCTTTTTTGGCTGATTGCTAATTGCCATTTGACAATTGCCGGCATTCACCCGCCAATATGGACCATGCTGCGGGAAGGCTTGACGAAGCCCGGCTCGCCAATATGATGGCGCGCCTCTTTTTTCTCGACCACGGCCCGTATGTAGTCCGCCAGCGCGGGGTCATCCGCCCCGCCGCGCATCTGGCCGGCCAGGTCATGGTCGAAGAGAGAGAACAGGCAGGTGCGGACTTTGCCGTCCGACGTAAGACGAACGCGCGAACAATGCCCGCAGAACGGATGCGACACCGGCGCGATAATGCCGATCTCGCCCAGCCCGTCATCAAACGTGTAACGCCGCGCCGTCTCGCTGGGCGCATTGGGAAGCTGCCGGACGGGACGGAATTGGTTCAGCTTCTCCAGGATCTCGTCCATGGTGACAACAATGTCCGGCGACCACACCCGGTCTTCTTCCAGCGGCATAAACTCAATGAAGCGGACGATAACGCCCTCTTCGCGCGAGAAGCGCGCAAATTCCACGATCTGGTCTTCATTAAAGCCGCGCAGGAGAACGCAATTGACCTTCACCGGCTCCAGCCCAACGCGCTTGGCAGCGCGAATCCCGGCCAGAACATTGTCAAAGCCATTGGCGACCCGAGTAATGCGGGCAAACTTGGCCGCATCCACGGCGTCCATGCTGATGGTCGCGCGCTTCAGCCCGGCATCCTTGAGCGGCTGCGCCATCTCGGCCAGCAGATGTCCGTTGGTGGTCACGGCAATGTCCGGCGAGTCGCCATTAAGCGTGCGCAGCTTGGCAATCTCCCGCACAAAGCCCACAATCCCGCCGCGCAACAAAGGCTCGCCGCCGGTGAGTCGGACTTTCTCAATCCCCAGCCCAACAAAAACGCGCACCATGCGGAGATACTCCGCAAACGGAAGCTCCGAGTACAAGGCGCCTTCATTCCCGGTACGGCAGTAGACACACTTGTAGTTACAGCGGTCGGTAATGCTGACCCGCAGGTCGGTAATGTCTCGCCCGTGTTTGTCGCGAAGACGCATGTGCAAAATCTCAACCAGCCAAAGAAGCTAGATGCCACCCAAAATCCAAACGTAGAGACGTGGCACTGCCACGTCTCAATCTCGGCGCGGCGAAAATGCAAGGGAAGGAAAGGAGGCAAGCGCAAAAGCGCTGAAGGTCCCTTTCCAATCGGGAGGCCCAGGCGTTTCCATCCGGACCCTCGTCCTTGCAATCGCAAGAAACCGCCACAATCGCCCGGTATGCCTGAGGGCCAAGGTGGTCGGAACCTGGGGGTCATTATAGACCAGTGGGGCAAGTCAGGGCCTGCACAATGAAGGACCTAAGGCAACAGGCGTAAATCCTGGGAAACCTTGTCGCCTGTTGAAACATCGAGCTTTTCAATCACACTTTCATAAAGCGCTATCTGGTCGCTTAACCAGTCACCTTGACCGCTTGACCAGTCGCCACCTGACTTCTTGCGGTCATAAGCGAGAATCCTGTACTTTCCCGGCGCGAGTCCATAAAAAGCATAACGGCCCTCGGCTCCGGAAACGGTAGTGCTGGCCAGATCGGAATACGCGTTATCAAAGAACAAGGCAACCTGCATGCCCGCAACCGGGCCTTTCGCATCCTGGACCGCTCCGAAAATCTCAGCCCCGTCTTTGCCCAACTCGACCGTCAGCGGTCCCGACGCCGGGCCGTGGAAATCCAGGATACTGTTCGGAAACTCTTTTCCCTCAAGCTGGACGGATTTGATGTAAAAACCCTTGCGCAGATCACCCATCACCAAGCGGTAACGGCCGGGATAGAGCGTCTCGATCTTAAAGCTGCCATCTTGCCGATTGAGTGTGACCGACGGCGTCTCAATATTTATGCGCAGGCCCAGCGGTTGAATATCCATGTCATACGCCGCAGTTTCCTCGCTCCAGGCTGCGCCACCTTCTATCCGGATATGGCCGCTCAATTCAAAAGAAGCCGAGACGTCCAGGTGAATGCCGGTAATGCTGGAATCGATCAGGTCAATCTCCACGGGAGCGCCGCGCATGGCTTTGCGCGCCGAAAAATCAATATATTGAGCAAACAACTGGTAATGTCCGCGCGGCACGCGCCAGAAAATAAACTTTTGGTCAGCTCCAACACGCGCCTCCGTCCGCATGTGCGCGCCGCGCAATTCCACCGTAAACTGCGCATTCTCTTTCAGGGAGAAGCCCGACGCCGTACCGCTCACGCTCAAAACCGGCGAAGGGACGAGCTTGATCTCAATCCCGCTCGTCTCCTGCCCGGCACGCGGCTGCACCAGCGCTGCGGACTTGGCATCCGGGGAATTGGGATAGTAAGTTGGACCGTAATTGATCTCGCTCGTGCCATCGCTGCGGACCTCTGGAGGCAGCGGTGGCGGGAAGGTCAAGGCACGGACGAAGTATCGGCCCGCGCGCACTCCGCCAAGGCGAAATTCCCCGCGATCATCAGTTTGCGCGTGGTAGGGCTGTACGCCGCCCACGGCTGTTACGTCTATATGCTCCATGGGAGCACCCTTCGCGTCCACTACACGTCCGGAAATTACCGCGTCCGGCACCAGCCGCACGACAATATTTTTGACGTTTTCGCCGGATTTGAGTTGCAGCGCTGCGCCGGCGCCATTCGCCTCAACATCCAGCATATCTCCGTAGCCGCGCCGCTCGGCAAACATGTGATAATTTCCGGGAGTCATGCCGGCAATGGAAAACTGTCCGCTCGCGTTGCTGACAGCGCCATACCTGCTGCCTTTGGTCTGCGCAAAGGTATCAAAACTTACATGAGCGTGGGCCAGAGGCTCACCCGTCAGGCTGTTGATCACGATGCCGGAAACGTTCGCTGGCTTCTCTTCCTGCAAAGAATTTGCCCGCACCTGCCCCATTGCTCTCGGAAGCAGGACGGCCAGAAACAAATACAGCCATAGCTTATTTTGGCGCTTCATTTCCGTCCTCATCGGCCGCTTTTATGTTCTTGACGATCTTTTCGCCTTCCTTGATCTCAATGACCTCGGAGCTGGTGCGGTATTGTTGCAAGGTATCGTTGATATCGCCGGTCGTAAAAGGAGGAGGAATCACCACGCGGTACTTGCCGGGAGGTAGCCCTGAGAAGCTGTAACCGCCGTCTGGAGTAACCTGGCTCATCTTCCAGTCTCGAAACCCCATGGCCGGTTCCTGGTCCGGGAAAAGGAACACACGCGTAAGGACTGGCATGACTGTCCCTTTGTCACTCTCCACCCGGCCGGAAATTCGGCCACCGTTAGGACTGATCATGATCTCCAGCTTTGCGTCGAACACACCGCTTGAGAAATCAACAATGCCGGCCGGGGCAGAAGATCCGTTGACCTGGACGGATTTCACAAAGCCGCCTTCCGGAAGCGGCTCGATCAGGACCCGATAGCGGCCAGCAAATACGTTCCTGATTCTGAATCCGCCATTGACAACTGGCTCGGATGCATACGACGGGCCATACGACGGGCCAGATGGCCCGTCCGCCTGTAACTGGACGGAGCGGACCACCGCCGGTGCGGCGGACAAAGCGCCCAGCACCTTGACCGTGCCGCTGACCTCGAATCCCGGAGCCAGTGTAAGACTGACATTTTCAACGCTGGAATCGGTGAGCGTAATCTCAGCGATCTGGCTTTGCAGTGGTTGCTCACCCTTTGTGCAGTGGGCGTAGATTCTGTAGAATCCTGAACTCAGGTGTCCCACCATGAACTTGCCGTCTAACTTCCCGTTTATCACGCTCCAACCTTGCGTGCCGCTCGAGTGCATTTTGGAAAGACTGGTTCCCTGTTCCGTAGTGAGGGACACGGACGAAACGCCGTCTGGAATGCCGGCAATCTCGCCGCTGATGCTCAGCACCGGCGAACGCGCCAGCCGGATTTCGATACTGCTCGATTCGTATCCAGCTTTTGCCTCCACTAACGTAGCGGCGCTTTTGTCCGTCACGCCCGGATAATACGTCTCAACGTAGCTGCCTTCTGCGGTGCCGTCGGTGCGGATCTCGGGAATGCCGCTTCTCGTCTCGGAATCGGTCGCCTTGATGTAGTAGTTGCCGGGCGGCAGCGGCATGCGGAAATAACCGTGATCGTCCGTAGTGGCCGATCCATACATCTGGGCCATGACCGTCCGCGACGACAGTGGAATTGCCGCGACCTGGATGTTCATTGCCGGATCGCCGTACTCATCCAGGACATGCCCGGAGATAATCGAGCGCAGCGTCATCTCCAGTGTGAGATCGGGAACCATCTCCCCCGGCTTCAACTGCAGCGTCCCGTTGGCTGCAGGACCCTTCTTGCGGCCTGGAACCATGACGAACCCCAGGCGCTCCGGGAGAACCAGATAGCTGGCAGGCGGCACTCCGGTGATCGAGAAGCGCCCGGATGCATTACTCACCGCGCCGTAAACAAATGGTCTTTTGTCCGGTCCAAATCCCCACAGTCGGACATGAACGCCCTCCAGCGGTTTCCCCGTCACTGAATTAACGACCGTACCCGCGATGCTGCCAGACTCGTCTGCTTGGACCGCGGAAGACGAAGCAGGATGTTCCTGCGCGGCAGGCGTGTCCTGAGACTGTGCCAGCACACACAAACAAAACGCGTATGGAAGAAGAGCAGCGAGCAGCTTCATAAGCTATGAAACAGACCATATTGTCTTATTCAGGGCTGGTTGTAAACGGGCGCCCTGGCGAAAGACATTTATCAGGAAAAAAGCAATTGGCAGTTGGCAAATAGCAGTTAGCCACAAGCCGAACCAAAGCCTCAACCACAAAGGACACAGAGAGGAACACAGAGGCGCGCAGGGCGAAACGAAGCAATTAGCAGCCAGCAATTGGCAGTCAGCCATCAGCAAGCCCCGGAAACACCCTGCCGCAGAGTACGCGGATGACGCAGATAGGAAAAGCACTTGCCACATCAGTGTTCATCCGCGTAAATCAGCGGTAAGAGAGACAACAAAAACGGTAAAAGCGACCACCTCGTAACCCATTGAAAACACAGACAAAATAGCTATTGCATTTCGCTAGACGTTCGCGGTACCATGCGCGCCGCATTGGGAGCAGTTAGCAAAATGGCAATAAAAGAAGCAATTGGCAGTTAGCAGTTAGCAATTAGCAATTAGCAAAACCCGGGAACATCCGATACGGCCGGCCGGTCCGCCCAGGCGGACCGCAGAGAACGATCTTTGAAAACCTAAAGCGAGGAAAACCATAGAACCTTACCACTGATGACACTGAAAACAGCAATCAGCACTCAGCAATCAGCCAGGCAAGAACCAAAACCAAAAACCAAAACCAAGAACATCAGTGTTATCAGCGGTAGGGTTTTCCGATCGCGGCGATCACGTGCGATGCCCCCTGTTCCTCCCCTGTTCCTTCCCTGTTACTCCCCTGTTACGAATTGACTCCGTCCGGGAAAAAGGTCCACGAAAGGCGCGTGGAATCGAGGTTTTGCATGTCTGGAGTATCCAAGCGCTCGCGTTCTCCCCTGTTTTTTTCCCTGTTAGCAGGGAAACTACATCCCGTCGTAATTCGGCCCGCCGCCGCCTTCCGGCGGGACCCAGGTGATGATCTGATACGGGTCCATGATGTCGCAGGTCTTGCAGTGGACGCAGTTGGAAGGATTCAGATGGATGGCTTTGCCGCTGGCCTGGTCCGTGGCTTCGACCATTTCGTAGACGTTGGCCGGACAGAAATTCTGGCACGGATTGCCAAACTCGCGGACGCAGCGCGTATTGCAGATATTGGTGTCATCAATGACCAGGTGAGAGGGCTGGTCTTCTTCATGCTTGGTGCCGGAATGGTAGAGGTCGGTCAGTTTGTCGAAAGTAAGCTTGCCGTCGCCCTTGGCTTTGCCGAGAATGGGCGCGCGGTCGCCGCCGTCCGCTTCCAGTTCGTCCAGGTGTTTCATGCGCGTGTGGCCGGCGTGCGCGGGATAGACCTCATGCAGGCCTCGGCCGCCGGTCATCTGCTGCAGCGCGGAGTGGAACAGTCCGGAGACCAGGCCGTGTTCGAATCCCTGGTGGAAGTTGCGGGCTTCCCACAGTTCGTCTTTGATCCAGCTGGCGTCAACCTTGAGTTTGAAGTCGTGCAGCTTCTCCGCGCTGAAGTTGCTTTCGACCAGCGCTTCAAACGCGGTTTCCGCGGCGAGCATGCCGCTCTTGATTGCCAGATGGATGCCTTTGAGCCGCTGCGAGTTGAGGTAGCCGGCCGAGTCGCCGGTGATCATCCAGCCGTTGCCGGCAACCGGTGGAATGGAAAACCAGCCGCCATAAGGGACTGTCTTGGCACCGTAGCGGACCATCTTGCCGCCTTCGAGAAAGTAGGCAATCAGCGGATGCGTCTTCCACGCCTGCAGCACGCGCTGCGGATCGGTGCGCGGGTCGGCGTAGTCCAGACTGGTCACGTAACCGAGCGAAACCAGGTTGTTGCTTCCGCCATACATCCACGACCCGCCGTATTCTTTCATCGTCAGCGGCCAGCCCAGCGTGAGAATGACCTGGCCTTTGCTGACGCGGCCGGAAGGAACTTCCCACAGCTCTTTTACGCCGATGCCATAGACCTGCGGGTTGCAGTCTTTATCGAGATGGAAGCGATTCACGAGCTGCCTGGTCAGCGATCCGCGCGCGCCTTCGCAAAGGATCGTGATCCTGGACTTCAAATCGTAGCCCGGCTCGAAGTTGGATTTCTGCTGGCCGTGTTTGTCCACGCCTTTATCGTCGGTGCGGACGCCGGTCACGCGGTCGCCGTCGAGCAGAAGCTCCGATCCGGCAAAGCCTGTAAACAAGGTGATACCAGCTTGCTCGACTTTTTCGCCCAGCCATTTCATAAAACGATTGATGGAAATGATGCAGTTGCCGTGGTCCTGCAGGGGAGGCGGCATCATCGGGGCCTGGTAGCACTTGTCTTTCGTCAGGAAATAAAAACTCTCCTGATCAACCTGGGCGTCAATGGGAGCTTCGGCACGCCAGCCGGGAAGCAGTTCGTCCATCGAGCGGGGATCGAGCACGGCGCCGGAAAGATTGTGCTGACCGATCTCGCGCGCTTTTTCGAGAACGTAAATATTTTCTTTGCTCAGCGGCGCGTCCGGATGGCGGTGGTTGTGCCGGTCAATCAGTTGCGAAAGCCGCAGCGCACAAGCCAGGCCCGCCGGGCCGCCGCCCACAATGGTTACGTCCGCTTCCATCTGCGGACGCGTGATGCCTTCGATTGGTTTGCGGAAAACTATCATGCGTATTCCTCAGCGAGTCAACGAAAGAGGACGTGTCATCCTGAGCCGCAAGGCGAAGGACCTGCTCCGCGGCTCTCACGGGCGACAAATATGTTCCCCTCTAATTCTCCACGGCACTTGCATCGCAGCGCACACGGCGTCGCCAACCTTAAAGTTGGGCGGAGCAGGTTCTTCGCTTCGCTCAGAATGACACTGGTCAGGGCCGATCTCTATGATCACACGATCTTATTACCCGCCGGCCTTCGCCTTCTTCACTTCTTCGGTCAACGCAGGAACAATTTCGAACAGGTTGCCTACGACGCCGAAATCGGCGATTTCGAAAATCGGCGCTTCGGCATCTTTATTAATGGCAATGATGCTTTTCGCGCCCTTCATTCCGACAATGTGCTGGATGGCGCCACTGATGCCAATCGCGAGATACAGTTTGGGAGCAACGGTCTGTCCGGAACTGCCGATCTGGCGGTCCATGGGCAGCCAGCCGGAATCGCATATCGGACGCGACGCCGCAATCTCGCCGCCGAGGGCGTCCGCCAGCGCTTTGGCAATCTCGATGTTCTTCTGTTCCTTGATGCCGCGACCTACGGAGACGATGATCTCCGCTTGCGTCAGGTCCACGGCCTGCTTGGCTTCTTTGAATGGAGCTTCCGGCTGCGTGCGGATGGCGTTGTCGGTAATCTGCGCGTTGACGGTTTCGACCGGCGCCGCTGCGGCGCCGGCTTCGGCCTTGTCGCCGCGGAATGCTCCTGCCTGGAACGTAACGAAGTGCGGCGGATTGCAGGCAAAAGAAACGTCGGCGGCGAATTTGCCCTGGAACATCTGGCGGATGAAAAGCAGCTTGTCCCCGTTTTTGTGGAAGCCGACTGCGTCGCTGATCAGCGTGCGTCCCAGCGCAGCAGTGAGCTGCGGAGCAAAGTCGCGCACCTGGTAAGTGTGCGGCATCAGCACCAGCTTGGGCTGCCGCGCGGTAATGAACTGCTTCAGCGCGGCCACCGTTCCGTCCGGCGTGTAACTGGCCAGTTTGGGCGATTCAATCGCGTAGACTTTGGCCAGCTTCTTGCCGGCGATCTCACCGGCAATGCCAGCGACGCCCGCGCCAAAAACCGCGGCTTCAATGTTCCAGCCGGTTTCGGCGGCAATCGCCTGCGCCGCCGTTACCGTCTCCCAGGTGACGCGGTTCAGCTTACCTTCACGTTGTTCAGCAACAACCAGGATTGTGTCTGCCATGTTTTCTTTGTTGAGCGCCTATTTCCCTTGATGGGTCTTCTTCCGAAATCCCCAGACGATCAGCGACAGCGCAACCAGAAAATCTGCGCTGCAGATGATCTGCATCAGTTTGCCGCCGGCTTGAATGTCCCAGCCGACGTACAGTCCCCAGAGCCCCGCCGCAACCAGCATGATTCCGCCGATTACGATTAATGTTGAACCCGTTTCCCGCTCTGTTACCGGGAGGTAGTTTCCGCCTTCGGGATCGTATTCCATCCGTTCCATGGCTGTTCCTCCTCGGGCCCGCGGGGTCACTCTTCGGTTCAGATCACGCGGACCTCGTTCTTCAACTTTTCTACCAGCTTCTTCGCCACTTCCGCCGCCGAGCCTTCGAGCATCTCGGTCTTCTTGCTCTTCTGCGGAACATAGAGCTTTTCGATCTTCTGCATGTTGTCGCCGAGCGATGGCTTGACTTCGTCCAGCGCGACCTTGCGCAACGGCTTGTTCTTGGCCTGCTTGATGCCCAGCAGAGTCGCATAGCGCAGCTTGTTGATGCCCGACTGGATCGTCAGCACCGCGGGCAACGGCATGGCCACGTGCTGGAAAAAGCCGGACTCCAGTTCGCGCTTGACCTTAATGCCGCTATCGCTCTTCTGGATTTCCATGATGATCGTTGCATGCGGCCAGCCCAGCAACTCGGACATGATGACGCCGGTTTGCGCGTAACCGTAGTCGTCCGACTGCAGGCCGGTGAAGATCAGGTCGAACTGGTCCTCTTTGATGGCGGCCACAAATGCTTTGGCGATGTTGGTGGCGTCCATGCCCACAAAGCCGTTATCTTCAAGATGAATGGCGCGGTCGGCGCCTTTGGCCAGCGCTTCTCGCAACACGGTTTGCGCGCGCGCCGGACCAGCGGTAATGGCCACCACTTCGCCGCCGTGCTTTTCTTTTTGCCGCAGCGCTTCTTCGAGCGCGAAAGCGTCCGGTTCGTTCACTTCGTAGGAAACGTCGTCGCGGATCCACGTGCCGTTCTCGTTCAGCTTGAGCGGAGCGTCTTTCTGCGGGACCTGCTTCATGCAGACCAGAATTTTCATAAGATTGAAAACATCCGTGCGGCGGCGAAGTAGTGCGGTTGGTAACCACCGTAGAGGAAACTGGCAAGTATAAACGAGCGGGGCTGGTTATTACAGTCGAAGATGGAACTGTTACAACAAGAAAGGCCGCAACGGTTTGTTGCGGCCTATCGCCTTTCCGTGGTCCACGGAGGACCGTTTTACTTCTTCGGATTGTGCTTGACCTTTACGTCAGCGCTGGTGCTCGTGGAAGACGAAAGCCCGGCTTGCGTGCCCCCAGCTTTGCGGCTGGTTTGAGCATTGACGTCGCTGCTCGAGTCAATCCGGGCGTTCGACGATCCGCGCCCCGTTCCCGCGCTGGCATTGTTTCCGGAATTGACACTGGCGCTACCGGACGCGCTGCCACTGTGGCTCATCGCGCTGGCGCTGCCTTCGTTGGCGCTGTTCAGCGAGGACGAAACGGTACCGCGGCCAGTTCGCGCCGCCGCGTTGGTGGTGGCCTCGGTCTGCGTCATGGCCTCAGCGGACGCGTGCTTTGCCTTTTTGCTGTGCGCGTTGGCGGCTGTGGTCTGGTTTGTTGAGAGTTGGGTAGTGGAACTCACATCGCCGTTCAATCCGCTATCCAAACCGCGATTGTGGGCTCGACCGCCAACTTGACTGTCAGCGTTGAGACCGCCGTTCAGCGAACCAGAGTTTCTGCCAACATTGGCGCCGGCGTTACCCGATCCGCGCACCACGCCGCCAAGCCCCAACTGGGCATTCGCTGTCAAAGACAAACCAACGGTGGTCAGTGCTGCCACAAAAAGTATCCTGGTAATTTTCATTTGCTGATCTCCTGTCGTGAAGACTCAAAACTCGCCCGTGCCAAGTGCAAGGCATGGGCCAAAGCGGGGACCATCCGGGAAAGTGATTTACTTACAACAGGTTCCTGGATGTGCATGTACTCAAGTTACGATGAAGAAATTACCGCGGCACCGGCAAAATTACCGCGGTCCAACGCGCGAATTAAGAAGCGTAAGGATGTGTTGATTTTCTTAACGGCGAGTGGGCAAGAAAAAAGGGCCGACATCTTTCGTCGGCCCCGAGGGATAACTGTTGCAGTGGTTAGAAGGTGAACCGTGCTCCAAACTCGCCGATGAACGCACGGGGAAGCGTGGCGCTGGTGGGGTTGATGAAACCGATCGGGTGCCCAAAAGTCGAAGCCCCGACAGTAGCGCCGAAGTCATTGCCGTAATTGGCATGGTTCGTCAGGTTGAAAGCCTGGAATGCGAGCTGCAGGTTTCGGTGTTCTCCCAGCTTGAGGTTCTTAGCCAGACGCATGTCCATGTCAAAGTACGGGTTGCCACGAAGGTTAAATATAGGGTTTAAACCGCAGGTCCTCGAGTAGTAGCCCTGTTCGGTGCAGCCCGGAGCCAGAAGCGCGCCGGCCGCGCTGCCTCCGCCGAGGCTCAACTGGTTGCTCGATGCAACCGCGTTGTAGGGTCGAGCAGAACCTGCTTGCAAGATCGGGGCAAAGGACATGCCCCATGGCAGGTTCCAGATACCGCTAATCGTGAGGTGGTGCCGTTCGTCGTTGAAAGCCGGACCAAAGTCTTCCGGCGCGAATGGGCGGTTCGGGTCGCGGGGATAATAACGGAAGGAACCGCCATCCTCGTCATAACCCATGGCACGAGCCAATGTGTAATTGACAGTCAGATCAATTTTATGGAACGCACGCTGGCGATAGCTGACGTTCATCCCATCATAGCGCGAACGCCCGATCGATTGCTCGTCGCGAACGCTGCCCAGCACCGGCACGCCCGCCGATGCGAATGCTGCGCTCAATGGTTTGAAGAAGCCTAGCGCTATATTCGAAGGATTAACGGGAATACTCGCATCAACATTCATCGTCTTGTTCTCGTGAAGGCTCAGCACGTGAACGTACTCGGCTTCGATCACTGACTTGTTGTTGATCTGCCAGGTATAGCCGCCGTTCCACTCCTCGGTTACCGGGGTGCGATAGTTCGGGTCCATCAGACGGCCAATTGCGCCGCCTGCCAGGGTGCCCGATGCAGCCGGGATCGTCGGCAACGGACTTCCAACATGCCATTGGGAGAGCGTAAGGCCCGTGCCCGGCACCGTGTCGCCGGGGGCGAGGGAGAAGGCAGTCTGGAAGATGGTCGCGTTGCTCTGTTGTTCCATGAACAGCGGGATGTTCTGGAAGGTGTTGTCGTAGTACATGCCGAAGCCGGCGCGGACGACCTGATTCCCGTGGCCGGTCAGGTCATAAGCGAACCCGATGCGCGGGCTGAAGCCTTTGCTGTAGTCGTTCGCCTTCTTCGCTACCAAACGGGCTGCCAGCGGGCTGAACGCTGCAGCCGCCTGCAGTTCCTGGAAGGTGCGGCTGTTAGCGACGTCCGAGCCGCCAACAAAGTCGAAGTCCTTGTCCCAGCGGATCCCGATGTTCATGGTCAGGCGATTGGTCACCTTCCAGTCATCCTGGAAGTAGAGTCCAAACTGCTTGGCATCCTTGATGATGAACGTCGGATCGCCCACCGCGATGCTCATGCTCTGGACCAGCCCAGGAGTCTGAAATCCCTGCGGCATTGCCAGGATCGCGCTGGGCAATAGGCCGTAATCTATCTCCAGCGTCGGGTTGAACTCGAAAAAGCCGCCCATAAACGGCGTCCAGATGTAATCAATTCCGGTCTTGAACGTGTGCTTGCCAATCGTCTTGCTCACGTCGTCCTTGAACTGATACTTGCGCTGAATGGACTGCTGGGGAACGTTGGTGTTGGTGCCGAATTGGATGCCATTCGCGAAAGTGAACAGCGGCGCACGCGTCTTGCTATCAATCAGGTTGTTCCAGTACTGGAATCCAAACGTAAACTGGTTGATCAGCGTGGGAGTAAGTGCAGAGCTCACGCTAAGGTTGGCCACTTGCAGGTGGTTGACGGTGAAATTTCCTTCCGTCGCATCAAAACTTGCAGCGCTCTGGTCGTTCAGGCTGTTGTTGGCCTGAGTGGACACGGAGAAGTATGCAGAATGCTTGTTGTTGATCGTCCAGTCGAGCCGCCCGTTGATGCGGTTCTCGTAGAACGGTGTCGGGACGGTAGAGATGGGTTGCGCTCCCAGGTTCGTCACCAATTGCAACTGCGTGAAAGCGAGAGGCGTTTCGGCAATCGAGCTGTTCTCGCGCTGCCGCTCGATGGCGAAAAAGGCAAACAGCTTATCTTTCTTGATCGGTCCGCCGACAGAGCCGCCAAACCATTGCCGTGAGTAGGGAGGACTGGCAGGAGAAGAGGTTCCATCCCCGTTAGGCACTTTTTGGTCCGCGTTGAACGCCTGCTCGCGGAAGTAGCCAAATGCCGAACCGTGGTAGGCATTGGTTCCCGACTTGGTTATGACGTTGATGGCGGCGCCTGACGAGCGCCCATTGACCGCCGAGAAGCGCTGCGTCGAAACCTGGAACTCTTGAACCGCCTCAGCGGGCAGCTGCATCACCGGTCCGCCGACCGTGTTGTCCTTGTTGTCAACGCCGTTGATGGTTACGTTCACGTTGCGACCACCCTGGCCGTTCACCGACAGGATCGAGTAGCGGTTCTTGGTCGGATCGTAGGAGTCCGCCGCTTTTACGCCGGGCGCCAGATACGCAAGGTCGGCGATATCGCGTCCGATCAGCGGCAAATCCGAGATCTGCTGCGGGGTGATGTTGGTGCTGACGTCGGTCTTCGTCTGGTCCACCAAGGGTGTGGTCGCGGTGACTTCCACCGTCTCACTCACCGCGCCGGGTGTCAGGGTGAAGTTCTGCGTGGTGGTGGCTCCCACCAGCAGCTCGACATTCTTGGCTTCAACTCCGCCAAAACCGGCGTTCGAAACCTTGAGGCTGTAGATGCCCGCCGACAGCGAATCAAATCGATACGCTCCAAAATTACTGGTCTTTGTGGTCCGGACGGCGCCGGTCCCTGTGTTGGTAATCGTGACTTCCGCCCCGCCAAGGACGGCTTGAGACTTGTCCATGACCGTGCCCTGGATGCTGGAGTTTGCGGTCACCTGGCTAAATAAGTTAATACAACTCAGGATCAACAGACAGCTCATGACTGTGATCCATAAATACTTCTGGCTCCTCATGTTAGTACCCTCCTGGGGAATTTCTTCTTGCGGCTTTCAGTTCGCTTCGCTGTAGATCGAACGCCTATAACTTCTATAAGGCCGTGAAAGATCCGTTCGAGCCGACGGCTCTCTCGGACATCTTTAAAGAACTGTGAAGCACGCCATTATCCACTTTGATTCCTGGATGTAAGATGATGATTTTAAACAGTTTAACGGTTAATACCATTTTCAATACATACCCTTTTCGGTAGATAATCCATGGGCTATATTCTAAATTTAGAATAATCACCAGGTGTATTTGTTACGGATTTGGGTCTTTTTGGTGGCTGAAACGAGACCTGCGCCTGAGGATTCGCCCTGAGTATGAGTTGGCCTGGTTGGTCTTCAGCCAGGGCGGCCGTTCAGTCCAGAAACGCGACCGACTGAATGCCGGCAACTTCAAAGCGTTTGCGGCAACGCACGTTCTTGCATACCACCATGTCGTCGCGGCGGACCATGTAGGACTGGGCTTTGGCGAACTTGGCGCGATCGCGTTCATCGGCGCGGCCGGAAAGTTGCCGCTTCTTGGTACGCACCAGCCATGCCAGTTCGTAGTCGCCTGCCTGACGGCAATGCGGACACGTAAGTGAGTGGGGCTTCTTGGATTCTTTCTCGTCGAAAAAATCGCGCTCGTCCATTAGAGACAATATAAACCACAAAGGCCCCCGAAGGAACATCAAGTATTGTCTCAAAGTTAAGACTTTGCTCAGGAATGAAGACGTTCACTCCTGAGGCGCTCTGTGTTTCCTTGTGTGTTCCTTCGTGTCCTTTGTGGTTAAACTTAAACCGTGCCGAAAAAGAAAAAACGCAGAAAACTTACCGCCGCCACCATGGTGAAAGCCGCATCCCGCGCGGTCCTGGGCACGCCTCCGCCGGTGCAGCGGCAGGAAAACAAGAAGCTGCGCAAAAGAGCCAAGCACAAAGCCACTCTCGGAAAACTGCTCGCGGGCCCGGACGCTTCCTGACAGATTTTCCGGCACCCGTCCCTTGGCTCATTGCGCCCGATCAGCTATCATGCGGGGGACCATGAAAGCTGAACCCGCAACCCACCTTCCCCGTCTGCGCGAAAAAGGACGCATCATGTCCGGGTCGGAAATTGAGCGCACGCTGGTCCGGCTGGCGCACCAGATCGTGGAAAAGAACAACGGGGTCGAAGACCTGGTGCTGGTCGGGCTGAAGCGGCGCGGGGTTCCGCTGGCCAACCGCATCTCCAAGCTCATCACCCAGATTGAAAAGAAGCCGGTGGCCGTAGGCACCCTGGACATCACGCTGTACCGCGACGATCTCTCCACGGTGGGCGCGTCTCCGGTGATCGAGAAAACCACGCCCCTGGGGGTCGAGATAGGAAGCCAGAACGTGATCCTGGTGGACGACGTGCTCTACACCGGCCGCACTGTTCGCGCCGCCATGGACGCACTGTTTGACCACGGCCGTCCGCGCCGGGTGCAGCTTTGCGTGCTGATCGACCGCGGCCATCGCGAGTTGCCGATTGAAGCTGCCTTTGTCGGACGCACGGTGCAGACCACCGCCAACGAAATTGTGGAAGTTCGCCTGACCGAAATCGATCACGAAGAACAAGTCATGCTGGTGGAGCGTGCACTGTAGGTAGAATGGCGCGAACACGGTCCCTACTCGACCTGGAACATCTCAGTACCACCGACATTACTTCCATTCTCAAGCTGGCGCGGAAAATGCAAACGCGTCCGCCGCGTCCCCGGCTCCAGGGCAAACGGATCGCGCTGCTCTTCTATGAGGCCTCCACCCGCACGCGCGTGTCTTTTGAATTTGCCGCCAAGCTGCTGGGCACGCACACCTCGGTGATCAGCGCGACGGCTTCAAGCGTCGAGAAAGGGGAATCGCTGGTGGACACCGGCAAGACGCTTCAGGCGCTGGGCGCCGACTGCATTGTAGTTCGGCATCCTTCGTCCGGCGCGCCGCACGTGCTCGCCCGCAACCTGCATGTTCCCGTCATCAACGCGGGTGACGGCATGCACGAACATCCGTCGCAGGGCCTGCTGGACGCCTACACCATGCTTCGCCATCGGAAGACCCTGAAAGGCATGAAGGTCACCATGGTCGGCGACATACAGCACAGCCGCGTGGCGCGCTCCAACATCCATCTGCTCTCCAAGTTCGGCGCACAAATCGTGCTCTGCGGCCCGCCGGAACTGCTGCCGGAAACGGCGCTCACTTTGGCGCCGGGGTTGAAGATCGTACGCCATATGGAGGAAGCCGTCCGTAAGAGCGACGTGGTCATGATGCTGCGCGTGCAGAAAGAGCGCCTCGTCGGTCTCAAGATCGACGCGGAAAAATACGGCATGCAATACCAGCTCACCCTCGACCGGCTGCGGCTGGCGAAGAGCGACGCCATCGTCATGCATCCCGGTCCCATGGTGCGCGGCATGGAAATTCAGACGGAAGTGGCCGATTCTCCCCAGGCCGTGATTGAAGAACAAGTGCACAATGGAGTCTACGTGCGCATGGCGGTGATGACGGTGTGCATGGGGGTGGCGTGACCGCCCTGTCCCGACGCGGAGCGAAGCGGAGTGGAGGGACCCCTATGGCCGCGACTGTCACAACCAGGAGAAGATTTCAGCGTTGCTACTATGTCTATATTCTCGCCAGTCTCAGCGGCACGTTATACGTCGGGTCAACTGATGACTTGCGCAAACGGATGGTCGAGCACAAGCTTGGCTCAGCTGACAGTTTCACGAAGAAATATAACGTAAATCGTCTTATGTACTTTGAAATATTCCGCGATGCCGCAAATGCGAGGAATCGAGAAATACAAATCAAGAAGTACAGGCGCGAGAAAAAGATCGCGTTGTTCGCCGTGACAAATCCGAAGTGGAAGGACTTGAGTGCGGACATTCTCGATGCTGCCGCGCTCTTGCGCCGCTTAGACACGGCTGGCGATAAACGTTAACTAGGATATAGGGATTCCTCGCTTCGCTCGGAATAGGGAAAGCCAGTGCACAAGAACAGTCTCACAATCCGCAACGGCCGTGTCATCGACCCCGTCCAGAACCTGGACGGCCACTACGACTTGCTGCTCAAAGACGGCCGGGTCGCCGAGGTCGCGCCCCAAGGCAAGCTTCGCGGCAAAAGCGACGAAACGCTTGACGCCAAGGGTCTGATCGTTGCGCCCGGATTCATTGATATTCACGTGCATCTGCGGGAGCCGGGCCAGTCGGTGAAAGAAACCATTGCCACCGGTACGGCCGCGGCGGCGGCGGGCGGATTCACTTCCGTCTGCATTATGCCCAATACGAATCCTGTCAACGACCTGCCGGCGATTACCCGCTGGCTGCAGGACCCGGAGCGCGGCGCGCGCGTCAACGTTTTTCCTATTGCGGCTGCGACAGTCGGAAGCATGGGCGAACAACTCACCGACTACATCATGCTCAAGCGCGCCGGCGCCGTGGCCGTGACCGACGACGGCAAACCTATTCTAGGCGACAAGATCATGCGGGAAGCGCTGATAGCGGCGGCTTCGCTGAATCTGCCGGTGATCCAGCATGCGGAGGACACGCGCATGACCCAAGGCTCGGCCATGCATGAGGGACCAACGGCGTTTCGTCTTGGACTGCGGGGATGGCCGGCTGTAGCTGAGTCTTCACTCGTCGAACGCGACATCGCGCTGGCGGCCGAAACCAAGTCCCATTACCACGTCGCGCACCTGTCCACGGCGGGTGCGCTCAAGGCCGTGCGCAAGGCCAAACGGGAGAACGTCCACGTAACTTGCGAAGTCACGCCGCACCACTTTGCTTTGATTGATGAAGACGTAGGCGAGTACAACACCAATTACAAGATGAATCCACCGCTGCGCTCGCGGGAAGACCGTGACGCGCTGCTCGCCGGACTGACCGACGGCGCCGTGGACTGCGTGGCCACCGACCACGCCCCGCATCCGCAAAACGAGAAGAACGCGGAGTTTGACCAGGCCCCCTTCGGTATCACCGGTCTGGAAACCGCGCTGGGGCTCTGTATTTCCATTCTTCACAACGAGCGAAGAATTCCGATGACGCGCGTCATCGAGTTGCTGACTGCTAATCCCGCGCGGGTGATGGGCCTGGCGCATCGCGGCACGCTGGCCGTCGGCTCCTACGCCGACGTGACAATTTTCGATCCGGCAAAGACCTGGGCCTACCGCGCCGCGGATTCGCTTTCCAAATCCAAGAATTCGCCGTTTGGCGGTTGGAAGATGCAGGGGAAAGTTGTGGCTACGGTGGTGGGCGGTATTCCCATGTTCCGAACGAAGTCTTTCTAACATTCCGAACGAAGTGAGGAATCCCTATCAGTACGATAATGTAGGGATACACAATCGCTGCAAGGGCAAACAACAGTTAACACCTTAAACGTTTCGAGTTGGTAGGGATTCCTCGCTACGCTCGGAATTTCACAAAGACTTCGCTCGGGATGCAATCACGAAATAATCCCCATCCGCTTCCCAACGGTCTTCATCACGTCCAGCGCGCGGCCCAACTGGTCCTTCGTATGGGTCGCGGTCATGATCGTCCGCAGACGGGCTTTGCCTTCGGCCACTGTGGGGAACGCGATGCCCGGCACGAAGACGCCTGCGTTGAACAGTTCGCGGCTGAACTCCATCGCCAGCCGGCCCTCACCGATGATCACCGGAGTGATAGGCGTTTCGCTGACCGGCGTGTTCACGCCGCCGATGTTGAAGCCCAGCGCGCCCAGTTCCTTCTTGAAAAAACGCGTGTTTTCCCAGAGTCTTTCGATCAACTCCGGCTCCTGCTCCAGCACGTCAAAAGCGGCAATGCAGGTTGCCGCGACTGACGGTGGATGCGAAGTAGAGAACAGGAACGGGCGCGCGCGGTGGTAGAGAAAATCAATCAGGTCTTTTGATCCACAAACATAACCGCCCAAGGCGCCGACGGCTTTGGAGAGCGTGCCGACTTGAATGTCCACGCGGCCATGCATCTTGAAGTGGTCCACCGTGCCGCGGCCGTTGCGGCCCAGCACTCCGGAAGAGTGGGCGTCGTCAATCATCATGATGGCGCCGTATTTTTCCGCCAGGTCGCACAGCGCGGGCAGCGGGCCGATGTCGCCATCCATGGAAAAAACGCCGTCGGTGATGATCAGTTTGTGGCCGGGCTGGCCGGCCACGGACTTAAGCTGCTCTTCCGCGTGGGCAACATCTTTGTGGCGAAAGACCTTGATCGTTGCCCGGGACAGCCGCGCGCCGTCAATGATGCTGGCATGGTTCAGTTCGTCGGAGATAATGAAGTCTTCTTTGCCCAGAATCGCCGACACGGTCCCCGCATTCGCCGCGAACCCTGACTGAAAGACCACTGCGGCTTCCGTATGCTTGAAGCGCGCAATCTTCTCTTCCAGTTCCATATGGATCGTCATGGTGCCGGACACAGTCCGCACCGCGCCGGAACCGACGCCGTATTTGTGAATAGCCGCGAGCGCCGCTTCGCGCAGCTTCGGGTGCGTGGTGAGGCCCAGGTAATTGTTCGAAGCCAGGTTGATGATCCGCTTGCCGTCCACAGTGCACTCCGGCGCCTGTGCGTCCTGAAGAACACGCAGGTTGAAGTGCGTACCCTTCTGCCGGAGGTCGTTCATCTGGTCGGTGAGGTAGGAAAGCTGGGGGCGTGAAGTTGTGGTGGGCACGTACACTCCTCGGAAAAAGTCTATTTGCCGCTGATTTACGCAGACAAACGCTGATCAAGCAAGTTCTTTCTCGTATATTCGCGGCTAAGCTTTTTTATCTGCGTTTATCAGCGTAAATCTGCGGCTAACTCTTTTGTATCCCATTGGGATACAAAAGAATCTTACTCGCCTCGCCGGTCTTCAGCCGGTCCATGCCTTTGCTGAAATCTGCCATGGCCATGCGGTCGGTGATCACGGGATCCAGGTCCAGTTTGTGGGCTTTGAGCAGCGCGGTCATCTGGTACCAGGTCTTGTACATCAGGCGGCCGTTGATCCCCTGGACGGTCGCGCCTTTGAAAATGATGTCGTCGGCCAGGTTAAATTCGACGGGCTTCGAAGGAATGCCCAGGAGTGACGCCCGTCCGCCCAGGCGCAGGACCTTGAATCCTTGTTTTATGGCTTCCGTCTTGCCGGACATTTCCAGCATCACGTCCACGCCGATGCCGTCCGTGGCGGCCATGATTTTTTCGTAGACCTTGTCCTTCACCGGGTCGAGCACCATGTCGGCCTTCATCTGTTGCGCCAGCTTCCGGCGATGGTCGTTCACTTCCAGTGCGAAGATCTGAGTCGCGCCGCAGGCACGGGCCACGGCAATGGCAAACAATCCGATCGGTCCGCACCCGATCACGGCCACGGTCCTGGCGGCAATCTCCCCGGCAAGGACGGTGTGGACGGCGTTGCCCAGAGGGTCGAGCACGCTGGCATAGTCGGCGGGAATGGCCGGGTCAATCTTCCATATGTTCGATTCCGGGATCTTCACGTATTCGGCGAACGCGCCGTTCGCGTCCACGCCGATAATCTTCACGTGCTGGCAGATGTGGGCTTCGCCGGTGCGGCACTGGTAACACTTGCCGCAAGCCACGTGCATTTCCGCCGAAACAAAGTCGCCTTCCTTCACCGTAGTCACGTTCCGGCCCACGGCGGCTACGTTCCCGCAAAACTCATGTCCGGGAATCAGCGGCGGCCTGATGCGGTTCTGCGCCCACTGGTCCCAGTTATATATGTGCAGATCGGTGCCGCATACCGAAGCTACCTTCACCTTTACCAGGACGTCGTCCGGGCCAATCTGCGGGATGGGCATCTGGCGCACTTCGGCCCCCGGTGCGGCCTCCGGTTTTACGACGGCAAGCATGGTTTCAGGCATTCAGGTTCCTAGTGAGCTTGGTGCTGAGAAGGCAAACTACTTATTTTAACAAACGCCCGTGTCCCTTCGGCAGTCAAGGGGTTTAGCCGCGAACTCACGCGAAAAACACGAAACCGGTGAAGATCCTTTCGGCCGAGCCATCTCTAAAAATTGATTCGTGTTCGTTCGCGCCGATTCGCGGCTTGCTCCTGGATGTTGACTCTCGTCCGCGATGAAGAAATTCTTCTGTTTGCGATCTGTATCTGCTTCCTGTTAAACTAACTAACCGGTTAATTAAATGTCAGCACCCACCAGATCAGGAAAGTCCGGTTCGCGCGGCGAGCCGGAGAAGACCCGCGCCGCGATTCTGACCGCCGCGCTGGAAGAGTTTGCCCACGAAGGCGCCGCGGGCGCGCGGACGGAGGAGATTGCCCGCCGCGCCGGTGTCAACAAAGCGCTCCTCTATTACTACTTCACGGACAAAGACGGCCTCTATGCCGCGGCGCTGGAACAAGTGATCTCCGGCCTGATTGACCGGGCCATGCCGGTGCTGGAGCGGACAGATCTGCCGCCGCGGGAACGGCTCCTGCTCTATGCTAAGACGCATTTTGACCACATTGCCAGTTCTCCGGCCCATTCACGGCTGGTACAGCGCGAATTTATGCGTTCGGCGGGTCGCACGCTTTCGCCGGCGGCCAGCCGGGTTTTTGAGCACTACGGAAAGCCGCTTTATTTCAAGCTGGTGCAACTGATAGAAGAAGGCAGCAAGAGCGGAGACTTTCGCAAGGTTGACGCCCGGCAGACAGTCACCTCGGTCCTGGGCACTATCGTTTTTTACTTCATCAACATTCCGGCCATGCGACTGATGAACCCTGGAGATCCATTTTCCGCCGAGCGTCTCGCGGACCGGCGGGCCGCGGTGCTGGACTTTATTTCCGCCGCGCTCTTTCTGCCCGACAAATCGAAAAAAGGCAAACACACGTGAGCCAAAGGAACAGGTTCTTCGGATTCCTCGGACTGCTGCTGATCGCCGCGGCAGTCTACTACTTTTTCTCAACCGACCGGTCGTCGGATATGCCGCTGGTCGGCACGGTGGATGCCAACCAGATTGTGGTCAGCGCCAAGATCATGGGGCGGATCGAGCGCCTGGCGGTGAACGACGGCGACGAGGTGAAAGCCGGGCAGACCATCGCCGTGCTGGACTCCCAGGAGTTGACCGCGGACCGCAAAGCCGCGGAAGCCACCGTGGCCAGCTTGCGCAACCAGGTGGCGCAGACCCGGGCCACGCAAGAGCAGACATTTGGGGAAACTTCAAGCGGGGTCATCAATTCAGCAGCTCGCTTGCGCGCGGCCCAGGCCACGCTGGCCCAGACACAGGCCGACTTGCAGCGTATCCAGGGGGACGCGTCGCGCTCCATCGAGCTGGCCAGACAAGGCGTGGCTTCGCAGCAGCAGGCCGACGAAGCCGCGGCCCAGTTGAAAGCGCAACAGGCGCTGGTGCGCTCGGCGGAAGACCAGGTCCACGCCGCGCAGGCTGATTTAGCGACGGCCCAGGCGCATACGAACCTGGCAAACGCCGCCCAGAGCACCGTGGCCTCCACCCGCGCACAAGCCATGAGCGCGCAGGCCCAGCTCGATTCCGCGGAAGCTCGTCTGGGCTATACCAAAGTAGTAGCGCCGCTGAATGGGACCATCACCCTACGCGCCGCCCGTGAGGGTGAAGTCGTGAGCCCCGGCGGAGCGATCGTGGTCATTACAGATCTGAGCAACACATGGGTCCAGGCCGCCATTCCTGAAACCAATGCTGTCCGCATAGCT
>DATMPO010000018.1:0-22168 GCA_035567035.1 Verrucomicrobiia bacterium
GCTGGCACTCTCTCATAAGATAGTTAGACAGATGGGCCCACTTGTATCACCTTCGCTGGGCGATAGGCTAGGAGGTTCTTTCCCAGCGAATCCTTCGGAACGAATTCAGCCGCCCCTTTTTTACTGCGGGCTACGGTCACGATTCGGAACGCGCATCCTGTGGTGGTTCGTGGGACGGGGTACAATTCCGGCGTCACTGCGCTCGCCTTCGCTGATATCGACCGTGAGGGGACGCTGCAGGACCATCTCCAACGCAGTTCCCTGCTCGATGTGTACGTCCTGGCCACGAGTCAGCAACACTTCGGCGATCCCAACTGCCGCGCCGATGCCGCCGCCGATACCCGCGCCTTTGATACTCTGGCCGGCGACCGCGCCGATCGCCGCGCCGCCACCGGCGGTCTTCGCGACTGTGGCCGCATCCTTGCCTTTCTGGCTGTCAGCTTTGACTGTGCCCTCTTTATCGGATACAGACTGATTGGTCGCGCCCGGTATGTCTTCCAGGCTACCGGGCAGCTCGACCGTATAGCCGCCGGGGAAAATCATGGTATCGAAGTTGAACAACACCTCTGCGCGGCCTTTTACCCGGCCCGCGCGCTTCACTTCCGTAATCCGGCCCTTCACATAAGTCCCGGCTGGGATCACGACCAGGTTTTCCTGGGTAACCGGAAAATTGGTCTGGCAATAAACGCCGTCACCAACTCGTGCATGTTTCGTGCTGATTGGGCTCTTCAGATAAAGCAGGACTTTGGTTCCTGCCGGAATCGTGACCTTCCGGCCAGAAGTGGCGGCGTCGGAGTTGCCCTGAGTATCGGTGGGCTGAGAAGCTGTCTGTGCGGCAGCGCCCGCCTGGGTGTTGCTCTTGGTGGCGGGTTCAGAAGTTGTCTGGGCCGCAGCGGCAGCAAGCGCGACAAGAAGGAAAGCAATAAAAAGACGCATGGGGTTGAACCTCTCTGCACTTCACTGGAGAAATGTTGAATGAGATTTTAGATGCAGAAACCGCCGGAGTCACGCCCGAAAAAATGCGCTTACCATCTCCGCGATGACCGCCTCGGCGGCGGCAGCCGGGTCGGGCGACTGGGTGATCGGCCGTCCCACCACAATGTGGCTGGCCCCGGACGAAATGGCCTCGGCCGGAGTCGCCGTCCGCTCCTGGTCATTCTTGTCGGTCCCTGCCGGGCGCACGCCGGGATTGACTATCGCAAAGTCCCCGCCCATGGACCGTCTGAGCTGTGCGGTTTCCCGCGGTGAGCAGACGACGCCTTTGCAGCCGGCAGCTTGTGCCAGCGAAGCAAGCCGCACGACCTGGCCTGCACAATCGTCCGAAACGCCGGTTTGCCGGAGATCGTCGTCGCTAAAGCTCGTCAGCACGGTGACAGCCCATACTGCCACCCTGGGGCCGGCGGCTTCCACTGCCGCGCGGAGCACAGCCGGACCGCCGCTGGCGTGGACCGTAATCATGCTCGGCCCCAGCTCGGCGACGGACTTTACAGCGCGCGCTACGGTGTTGGGAATGTCGTGAAGCTTCAGGTCCAGGAAGACCCGGCGGCCGGAACTGACCATCTCCCGCACCACGTCCGGACCCTCGGCCGTGAATAGCTGCAGGCCGATCTTGTAAATACCCGCAGATTCGCCGAGCCTTTGCACTGTTTGGCGGGCCATCCGGGCGTCCGGAACATCCAGGGCGACAATGAGCCTTTCCCGCATCTGCGTGGCTCTTGCCAGTGCAGATGCGGGCGCGGATCCAGTGGCGTGAGCGGGCATCGCCCTCAAGTATAGTACGGTTTTTGGACTATGGGATTACTGGGTTTCGCCGTAGGTTTCGGCTGAAGCCAGAGTTTCCGGGTGGACCAGATCCAGGCGGACCTTTTCCACTCCACGAAGGTTAAGCATCCGGGCGGCGCTATAACTCAGGTCCACGATGCGATCGCCAACGTACGGTCCCCGGTCATTGATCCGGACCACGATCGAGCGGTGGTTTCTCAGGTTGGTGACCTTTACGTAGGTCCCCAGGGGAAGTCGTTTGTGGGCCGCCGTCAGGTCGAACATGTCAAAACTCTCGCCATTGGCGGTGGTGCGGCCATGGAACTGTTTGCCATACCACGAAGCGGGGCCAATCTGGTAAGGCTTGTCTTCAGACTTGTGCGCTTTAGACTTGGACGGGGCTTTGACCCTGGCCGTGGCTGATGGAACTGTAGCCGCCCCCATGCTGGTGACCGTTACCCAGGCCGCCATCAAAATGGACAGTACTCGATTCATGCAGACTCCTTTAAACTTCAATAGGATCTTACCGTTCCTTTCATATGAATATGTATCTCCCTAATTATATGAAAAATAAGAATATAGTGGAAATCTTATGTCTCCGTTCAAATTACAGAACTGTTGCTTTTTTGCCACATCCATGCTAGAAATGTGGCCTTCCCGGACGAGCCCTGTTCCCTGCCTGCTGCCCATTAGACTGTCCGAAATCGCTCTCGGTTGAGATTTTTTAGGACGTTGATGCACCATTTATTGTGCAATAGGAGGGAAGGTTGCTCTGCGACGAAACTCCCCCTGGGTAACGTTAGATGTTTATACTGGCTCTCTGGTTATGCCATCCCAACGCGAAATCGAGATTAAATTCCGCATTAAGAACCTTAAATCACTTACTCGGAAGCTCAAAACATGCGGGTTTAGTCTGGTCACTCGCCGCACACACGAGATGAACACCCTTTATGACCTACCGGGCGGCGTCCTGCGCGGGCGGGGTGAGTTGCTGCGTATCCGTCAATATGGTGCCAAATGGACCGTCACCTACAAGGACAAAGGAAAGATCGGGCGGCATAAGTCGCGCCGGGAGATTGAAACAGCCGTACAGCACGGTAGGGCGTTGGAGGGCATCTTCCAGGCCCTTGGCTTTAGCCCAACTTTCAGCTACGAGAAATTCCGCACCGAATGGCGCCTTGGCGGAGGCCACGTCGTGGTGGACGAAACGCCGATTGGCGATTTCGGCGAAATCGAAGGTCCTCCCAGGTGGATTGACAAAGTGGCCAAACGGCTGGGAATCAGTTCGGACGAGTACATTACGGCCTCTTATACCGAGTTATTTCAGTCGTGGAAAAGGGAAACCGGCAGCAAAGCGGAACACCTGCTATTTTCAGCGGTCGGGCGGCGTTCCCGGTAGTTTGCCCTTTCCCCCACAGCGGAATGGCGGAGCGACAGTCTAACTCTAGTACACTCTAATGACACCTCAAGGCTTCAAAGGTTCAAAATCCAGGGGAGTTGCCAATGTATGACTATGTCGTCATAGGCGCGGGGTCGGCCGGCTGTGTTCTCGCCAACCGGCTGACGGAGGATCCATCGGTCAAGGTCCTGCTGCTGGAAGCCGGTGGGCCGGACAAACGCAAGGCGATCCGTATCCCCGTTGCGTTCCCAAAGTTGTTCCGCGGGCCCTGCGACTGGGCGTTTTACACGCAGGAGGAGCCCCGCCTGGCAAACCGCAAACTGTACTGGCCGCGGGGCAAGGTCCTGGGCGGAAGCAGTTCGATCAACGCCATGATCTATGTCCGGGGCCATCGCCATGACTACGACCATTGGCGCGATCTGGGTAATCCCGGCTGGGGCTTTGCGGATGTCCTGCCTTACTTTAAGAAGTCCGAAGACCAGGTGCGCGGCGCTTCCGATCTCCATGGCGCGGGCGGGCCGCTGCACGTGAGCGAGCTGCGCTGCATTAACCCGCTTTCCAGGGCGTTCGTAGAGGCCGCAGAACAGTCCGGCTTTCCCCGTAATCCGGATTTCAACGGCGCATCCCAAGAGGGCTTTGGTCTCTACCAGGTCACCCAATGGAACGGCGCGCGGCACAGCGCGGCCGATGCGTTTCTGCGCCCGGCCATGGGCCGCCCTAATTTGAAGGTCCGAACCGGGGCGCACGTGGCGGGAATCGTGTTTGAAGGCAAACGCGCGGTCGGAGTGAGTTTGCTGGAAGGCACGGGGACAGTCCATGTCCGGGCGGAACGCGAAGTCATTCTGTGTGCAGGGGCCATCGGTTCTCCGCATTTGCTTCTGCTTTCCGGCGTGGGGCCGGCCGACCATCTCCGCAAGATTGACCTTCCGGCCATTCATGACTTGCCGGGCCTCGGGGCAAACCTGCAGGACCATTTGTGCGTACCGGTAGCTTATGAATCCACACAGCCCGTAAGCCTGGCCAATGCCGAGAGTCTGGGAAGCCTTGTCCGCTACATCTGTTTCAAAAACGGACCCCTGACCTCCAACGTGGCCGAAGCCGGAGGATTTGTCACCGTCACCTCCGGTTCGCCCGTTCCTGACATCCAATATCACTTTGGCCCGGGCTATTTCGTGGAGCACGGATTCCAGAAGTTCAACGGCCATGCGTTTGCCCTTGGCCCGACACATATACGTCCCGGAAGCCGTGGCCATATCCTGCTGCGCTCCCATGATCCGCTGGACGCGCCGATGATTTACGCCAACTACCTTTCTGATTCCAGGGACATGACAGCGTTGGTGGAAGGCGTGAAACTGGCGCGCACGCTGGCGGCCGCGCCGGCCTTCGCAAAATACAAAGGACGTGAGATCCTCCCCGGTCCGGACGCCAAAGACGACAACGCTTTGCGGGTCTACGTCTCAAAGATGGCGGAAACGCTCTACCATCCGGTCGGGACCTGCAGAATGGGAAACGATTCCATGGCGGTTGTCGACTCCGAGCTCAGGGTCCGAGGACTGGACGGCTTGCGCGTGGTGGACGCGTCCATCATGCCCACAGTTCCCGGCGGCAACACCAATGCGCCGACTATCATGATCGCGGAAAAGGCAGCGGATTTGATCAGGAATGGCAGAAGCACGGCGGTTGAGCAACGCGGTTTGCCCGCGGCAACATTCCAGTAGCGTTCGCTGAGGACCAGCCGCGAATGCACGCGAAAACCATGTACTCATTTTCGCGTGGATTCTCACTCTTCGCGGCCATCCTTGTCTGAGCCTCCTGCCAGGGGCGCTATCTCCCATGCAGAAAATCATCAATCGCCTTGAGATAGATCATCGGCTGGTCCACGAATACCATGTGTCCGGACTGGGGCACAATCACCAGCTTTGATCCGGCGATCTTCTCGTGCATGGTGCGGGAGAGTGACGGGTCCGACTCGTCGTGGTCGCCGCAAATTACCAGCGTGGGGACATGAATGGTGGAAAGACGGTCCGTGTACTCCACCGATTTCAAATTGCCGTCAATGACGAACTCGCCGTGCGAGCCCCACATCTCGCGATACAAGTCCCATGCCGTCGAAGTGTTTCCCGACAGCGGATCGTAATTCGGGTCAGGACGGCGTTGATATAAGAACGGAAAATATCCATCGCCCCAGGCGAGCTTGGCGTAGTCTTCCGGATAGCGGTTCTTTTCCCAGTCTTTGCCTTTGCCGAACAGCCCGGCTTTTTCGAGGGCTTCCAGTCTTTCGCGTTCGTCCGCGGGCATGTTCTGCTTCATTTTGGCCAGCACTTCATTGATGGCTGCGGTGCTCTGGAAAGTGCTTCCCAGAATCAAGTGCGTGAGGTTCTTCTGATATTTCAGGGCATAGGCCTGCGCCAGAACACCGCCGTAGGAGTGTCCCATCAAGCTGATCTTGCCGAGACCCAGAGCCTGCCGCACGTCCTCAACATCTTCCACCATGTTTTCGACCGTGTACTGGCTCGCGTCTTCCAGCTTCTGGGAGCGTCCGGAACCACGCTCGTCGATGAAGATGAGTCTGTTGGTGCGAGCCAGCGGCAGCAGATGAGGCAGCAGGTAGTCATGGGACGCGCCGGGGCCGCCGTGGACGATCAGCAATGGCGCACCGCGTCCAAGGATCTTGTAGTAGATGAACACGCCGCGCGCGTCGACGAAGCCTTCGTCCACGCGGTAGACGCCGGCTGCTTCATGGGACTGGGTTTTTGGTTTCTGGCTTTGCGCGATGGCGGAGACGAGCGCAAGACTGCAGGTCAGGGCAAAATAAAGACTTTTCATGGCGCGTAATTATATTCAATTCCCTGCACTGCCGCAGATGCTTGCAAACGCAGGATTTATAGTTCTCCTTTCTGCACACGAGCAGGGCTAGAATACATCCATGCGATGGCTTCCCATTACGGTGGTCGTTTCCCTGGTGATTGTGCCGGCGACAATCCAGGCGCAGCGGGGAGGGAGGGGCGGGACATCCGGCCGCTCATCGGCTGGATTCTCTCGCGGCAATTCCGGTATTGCTGGCAGGAGCGTTTCTCCAGGGTCCCGCGGCGGCTTTACTTCCGGCCACGTCCGCACTGGCGGATCGTTTGTTCCAGCTCATCGGACATTCGCCGGCGGCCGACCGGCTGGCTTCCGCCGGGCTAACGACTTCGACCGTTTCCATCGTTTTAACCGCTTCAACCGTTTTAACCGTTTTCCCAGGCCATTCATATTTTCCGGCGGGTGCGTACATGGACCGTTCTTCAGCGGCTTCCCGTGCCGGCGGTTCCTGTTCTCCGGGAATTTCGTATGGGGTTACGCGCCGTTTTATGCCGATTACAGCTACTATCCCAATTACTATTCTGAAGAAACCTATGCCCAGCCCCAGCCCGCGTCCGTAGAGAGCAATAACGACAGCGAACTGGCGTATGAAGTGGGCCGGCTGTCCAGCGAAGTAGACTATTTGCGCGAAGAAGAAATCCAGCATCGCACTGAAGCACAACCACCCGCGGCGCAGTCCCGTGAGTCCGCTGCCGAATCTTCTACCAACGCCACCCTGGTGTTTCGAGACGGGAAGAGCCTGGCGGTCCAGAACTATGCCATCGTCGGCCAGACCGTCTGGGTGCTGAACAGCCGCACGGCCCGCAAGATTCCGATCGCGGACCTGGACCTCGCGGCCACCCGGAAGGTCAACGACGACAATGGCGTTGAATTTCATTTTTCCGACACTACCGGCAACCCCTGATCCCCCTCTTTCCTGATTTCGCAAAGGACCCTTTGAAATACAGAGGATCAGAGTAAGCAGAGGAAGCAGTGTCAAAGTATCCTCTGTTTACTCCTCTCCTCTGTGTTTCAAAGATCTTGTTTCCCCGATTTCAGGCTTTCCCAAAACGTGTGCCAGGGTGCATACTTACGCTTTCAATTTTCTTCTCATTTCGAGGGGGAGCCGCCTTACCATGAAGTCACTACGCCATCTCGCTGTTGTTCTCATTCTGTCCAGCCTGACCTGCGCCATTGCCGAGCAGAAGAAATCCGCGCACGCTCCAACGCCATCGGAGTTCCTGGGGTTCGAAGTCGGCGCCGACCGCCAGCTCGCGGACTACAGGCAGATTGCGTCTTATTTCAAAGCGCTGAGCGCGGCTTCCAGTCGTGTGCAGATTGAGGCCCTGGGCAAGACCACGTTAGGCGAAGAAATGATCATGGCGGTCATTTCCAGCGAAGAGAATTTACACAACAAGGCCAGATACCAGGAGATCGCGCGCAAGCTTGCCGACCCGCGGGGCCTGAGCCAGGAACAAATTGACGCGCTGGCGACGGAAGGCAAGACCATTTTCCTCCTGACGTGCAACATTCATTCCACGGAAATTGGATCGAGTCAGATGGCCATGGAATGGGCCTACAAGCTGGCCACATCTGAAGATCCGGAAACTCGCCGGCGCCTGAATGACTCGATCGTGTTGCTCGTGCCTTCGCTGAACCCAGACGGCCAGATCATGGTGACGGAGTGGTATCGAAAATACAAAGGCACGAAATATGAAGGCGGCGCTCTGCCGTATCTCTATCACCATTATGTCGGGCATGACAATAATCGCGACTGGTACATGCTCACGCAGATCGAAACCAGGAACGTCAACCACATGGTGTACCACGAGTGGCATCCTCAGTTCTGGCTCGACGAGCACCAGATGGGCTACTACGGGCCGCGCATCTACATTCCGCCGAATGCCGACCCTGTCGCTAAGCTCGTCAATCCGCTGGTCCATCGCGGCAATAACCTGATGGGCGCTGCCATGGGATGGCGGCTGGAAGAAGCGGGAAAATCCGGCGTGATTTACGGATATTCCTTTGACGCTTACTGGCCCGGCGGAACGCGCAACACCGGCTGGTGGAAAAACGCGTTCGGTGTGCTCACCGAAGTTGCTTCCGCTCGCATCGCCACTCCTCTGGAAATTACAACCGACGAACTGCAAGGCGGAATCAAGGGACTGACTACCTACGAGCAACAGATCAACTTTCCCAATCCCTGGCCCGGCGGAGTCTGGCGGCTGCGGGACATCATGGATTACGAACTGCTGGTCTCAGACGCCGCTCTGGAAACCGTGAGCAATTACCGTCGCGAGTTCCTGCGCGGCGTGGCCACCATGGCAACGCAGGCCATCCGGTCGGCCGACCCTGACGTGTATTGGCGCATTCCCCTCGAGGATCAGCGCGATCCAGTCACAGCCACCCGCCTCGCAACCCTGATGCTGGAGCATGGAGCGGAAGTGAAGCTCTCCGGCGACAAGAAATCTTTTCTTATTCCCACAGCACAGCCGTACGGACGTTTTGTAGACGAGATGATGGGGTTGCAACGCTACCCCGAAGTGAAGCCTGCGCCCAACAGCGGAATACTTGAACCTTACGATGTGGCGGCGTGGTCACTGCCGCTGATGATGGGAGTCAAGTCGGAAAGAATCAAGGTTACGCCAGGCGAAAAGTCCGCGGCGATTGCAATCAAGAATGTTCCGTGGCCCAACGGTAGCCTGGCTGACGCCAGTTCCAAGTATTATTTTGCGGACGATTTAGGAAACAACGTCTTTGCTCTGGTGAACGCGACGCAAAAAGCGGGCGCGCAGGTTTTCCTGGCTAAAGATGCTCGCCAAAGGCCGATCGTAGTTTTTGCCGCACACCCGCAGTTGGCAACCAATGCAGAGAAACTGCATTTGCAGCTTCAGTCCTCGACTGGTTTACCCTCCGGGGCTAGTCCTCTCAAACCCGTGCGTCTCGGCCTCTACAAGTCTTACGTTCCTTCTCTTGACGAAGGCTGGACGCGCTTCGTGCTCGATCAATACGGCTTCAATCTCAAGAACATCGAGAACAAAGAGATGAAGGCGGGGAATCTCAACGCCGCATTCGACGTGATTATTCTTCCCGACTCCACGCGCGAGATCATCGTGGAAGGTAAGCCGAGCCGTGAAGGCTATTTTGAAGAGCTGCCGCCGGAATACACGGGCGGCATCGGCAAAGAAGGGGTGCATGCGCTGAAAGAGTTTGTTGACAAGGGCGGGACGCTGATCACGCTGGCACGCGCGTCTGAGGTCGCGATGGGCGAGGAGTTTAATCTGCCGATACGCAACGCTCTGGGCGGCGGCACAGGCCGCGGCACGAGCGCTACGGCCGCGGACTTCAACATTCCGGGCTCGTTGCTGCGCGTCTACCTGGACACCGACCATCCCGTTGGATACGGCATGCCGCATGAGATCGCGGCATTTGTTGACGCTCCGCTCGCGTTCCAAACCTCCGCCCCAGCGCCCGACGTCCAACGGTCGGTCATCGCCTGGTACCCCGATGATGCCAAAGACATCCTCCTCTCAGGCTACGCGCACGGAGCGGAACGTCTGGAACGCAAGGCCGCCATCGTAAGTTTCAGCAAAGGCAAAGGAAAAATCGTGATGTTTGGCTTCCGCGTCCAGCACCGGGCGCAGACGGAAGGCACCTTCCAGTTACTCTTCAACGCCATCCTATGGGGAGGAATGTAGGACGCGCAGTGCTACGCCACGGGATGTTCTTCCAGATACTTCCCGACAACGCCGCCACAAGCTTCCACAAAATTGCGATCGACGTCTCCAAAAGTGTCGGCGAAATAGCTTCCCACGCTGATTTCAGCGGCCAGCGTTCCGCGGGCGAATATCGGCACGACAATTTCTGACTTGACCAGTTCCGAGGCCGAGAGATAACGCGGGTCGGCTGCTACGTTGTTCACCACCACAGTGTTCCCGCTGGCGGCGGCCGCGCCGACAAGTCCCTGCCCAAACGATATCCGTGACACCGGGCTGAAACTGCCGGTATAAGGGCCCAGAAGCAAAGACCCGGGATCAACCTTGTCTACGACAAAAAACTTCACGCAGTTGTAACGCGCCATCACGGAATGGATGCGGTCCGCAATGCGCTGCATGAGCGTCTCCGCGCTGGCCGCGGAGAGGCCCATGTCTTCCACTTCCTGCAACAGGTTGTCGTGTATGGAGATGGTGGTACTCTCAGACGAGCGGATGCGTTTTCAGAAACTTCGCCACCACTCCGGCACACGCCTCCACGAAATTGCGGTCATCGTCCGCGCGGAAGGTGTCAGTAAAATAGCTTTCCACGTCAATTTCGCCGGCCAGTTTTCCTGCGACAGATATGGGCACCACAATTTCTGACTTGACCAATTCTGAGCCCGCAAGATAGCGGTGGTCGCCGGCCACGTTGTCCACTACCAAGGTCTTGCCGGTCGCGGCGGCTGCCCCGCAAAGCCCCTGTTCAAAAGGTATCCGCGGCACGGGCGTAAAGCTGCCGGTAAAAGGTCCCAGGACCAGCACTCTGGGGTCTGTTTTATCAACCAGATAAAACCCCACCCAGTTGTACCGCGCCATTGCAGCGTGTATGTGGTCGGACAGGCGTTGCATGAGCGATTCCGGGCTGGTAGCGACCGTGGCCAGGTCTTCAACTTCCTTGAGTAGCGTGGTGTGTACGGACATACTTTGATTCTATATTCCGGAGGCTGACCCCGATGTCAAACTTGCTTTGTAGTGCCAATCGTGAACCAAAACTGCTACCATGGCCTTCGTCCGAAAAACCACCGGAAGGTCTATTTATTTCTTAACTATTCGGCATAGGTGGGATTTATGCGCAATCGTCCTCAGACAACAGTCTTTCGCGCGATGCTCCTGGCGCTCTTGCTGGCAGGATTGGCCAAGACGCAGCAAACGCCGCCAACCACCCAGTCCAGCCAGTCTGCTCAGCCACAATCTCCCGCGCAGGCACAGTCTGCTCCCGCGTCCACGGAAACGCCGACGGTATTGAAGGTCACGTCCCGGCTTGTGGTGGTGGACGTAGTAGCGTTGGACCGCAAGGACCAACCTGTCACCGATCTTAAGCCTGAGGACTTCACTTTGCTGGAGGAAGGTAAGGAGCAAAAGGTACGTTCTTTTTCTTTCCAGCACCCGGTGTCGGCGGGAGAAGCCGACGGAGCGCAGGGCGGGAAGCAAAGTGCTGCGGTGATTCCGGCGAAACTTCCTCCCAACATGTTCACCAACATTCCCATGTACCGCGCCAACGGCGCCTTGAACGTGCTTTTATTGGATGGCCTCAATACCAAGCGGACCAACCAGATATACGCGCGCGAGGAAATGATCAAGTTCCTGGAAAAATTGCCGGCTGGGCAGCCGGTGGCGGTGTACGCTCTGGGGGCCAGGCTGCATTTGCTCCAGGACTTCACCACAGACCCGTCCTTGCTTAAGAGCGCCATCAAGGCGATGAAGGACCACAATTCTCCGGTCCTGAAAAATGCCACGGGAGGGGCCGAGTCACCTTTTCTAACTCCTGCTGCAACAGAAGTACTACCTCAGCAGGTTGTGCAACAGATGCTGGCCTTTGAGCGGGAAGATGTCTCCAATCTGACGGACTTGCGCGTCACCATGACCCTGAACATGCTGGACTCACTTTCGCGAACGCTTGCTGGGCATTCCGGAAGAAAGAACCTGATCTGGGTTTCTGAGAGCTTTCCAGTCCTGATCGTACCTGGTGTAACGGACTCCCCTTCTTCGGCCGCGACCCGCACCGACCAACGAGACTATACTCTTGCCGTTGCCCGGACGGCGAACCGTCTCACCGACGCCCAGGTGGCGGTCTATCCCATCGACGCCCGCGGGCTTGTCAACAATACTGTCTATTCCAATTTGAGCAATACCAGCAGCACTGGAGACGACCTGGGGCGGACTTTGTCGACGGCCCGCGGCATGGGCCGCGAATTGGACCAGACCTCCGACGAGCTGATGAATGCCCGCAACACCATGAATGAACTGGCGGAGAGAACGGGCGGCAAGGCTTACTACAATCACAACGAACTTGACAGCGCCATCGCAAAAAGCTTCGAGGATGGATCCACCTATTACACGCTGACCTACTCGCCCGAAAACAAAGATTGGACCGGCAAGTTTCGCAAGATCAGCGTCAAGACAAGCCGCGCAGGAGTCAAGCTGCGCTATCGGTCGGGATATTTCGCTTTTGATCCCCAATCGTATGCCAAGGTTGATGACCGGCATCGCGCCATGGAGTTTGGCCTGGCCCTCAACCTGGACTACCCCGTTTCCACGGCCCTGCTGTTTCGCGTAAAGGTCCTGCCACCTTCGGAAATAACCAAAAACCAGGTGGTCATTAATTATGCGATTGATCCGCATGCCGTCAGCTTTGAAGAACAGCCGGATGGATTGCAACATGCCGCCGTGGAATGCGCCGCCGAGGTCTATTCAACTCAAGGCAAGACGATCAAGACCGAAGGCGATGGCATCAACGCCGCGCTGGCCCCGGATGTTTTCAAGAAAGTCATGCAGACATTCCTTCCCTGCTCGCAGAAATTCAGCCTTGCGCCAGGGGACTATGTGTTGCGGGTGGGTGTACGCGACAATCGTACCGGTCTGATCGGAACCGCGAACGCCACCCTGACCGTTCCAGCCTCGACCGGCGCCAAAACGGAGGACCAGAAACCCCGCTAACGCCGCTATGAGTGAAAACCCGGCGAGGATCTGTTGCCCGTGATATCCTCTGCGGTCGGTCTTCTAAAGACCTGGTTTTCCAAATTATCATTATTCATTCATGAGCCAACTTTTTCTGGTACGGCACGGACAAGCCTCGTTTCTCGAGTCTAATTACGACCGCCTCTCCGCCAAGGGGGAAGCCCAGTCCCGCATGCTGGGGGAATACTGGGCGCGCCACCAGATGGTCTTCGATCGTGTGTACTCCGGACCCAAGGTCCGCCAGACTGAAACCGCAAGGATCGCGGGTGAGGCCTGCCGGTCGGAAGGAATCCCATGGCCGGAATCCACCGTTCTTCGGGAATTCGATGAGTTTCAGGCGGAAGCCGTGCTCGAAAAGAGCCTTCCGGGCCTGCTGGAAACCGACGCGCACGTCCGCCAGTTGCACCAGGATTTCAAGGAGAGCGAAGCCCGCGACGACCAGTTCAGGACTTTCCAACGGATATTTGAAGTGGTCATCGGCCGCTGGGCGAAAGGAGAAATCCCGCTGCCGGAGATCGAACCGTGGCCCGACTTCTGCCAGAGAGTGCAAAAGGGTCTGGCCCAACTCACCGGAAACGGGGGCCCGAACCAGCGCATCGCCATTTTCAGTTCCGGTGGCCCGGTCGCCGTGGCCATGCAGCGCGCTTTGGACCTTTCCTCCGAAACGACGCTCCGGACGGCCTGGATGGTGCGCAACAGTTCGTACAGCGAATTCCTGTTTTCCAGTAATCGTTTTACTTTGAGTTCCTACAACGCCTCTCCGCATTTGACGGATGCGGCGTTCCTGACATACCGATGACCGACACCTTGGACTTTCAAGATCATTCGAGTGCCACGCGGCCGGGCGAAGAACTGGACCTCCCCAGGCTGGAAGTCTTCCTGCGCGCCAGCCTTCCGCATGAACCAGGAGAGCTGGCAGTGCGCCAATTTCCCAGCGGCCACTCCAACCTGACTTACTCCGTTTGCTTGGGAACCCGGCAGATGGTGTTGCGGCGTCCGCCGTTCGGCAGCAAGGTCAAGAGCGCGCACGACATGGGCCGCGAGTTTCACGTGCTGTCCAAATTGCACGCGGCGTTCCCTGCCCCCAAACCGCTGGTCTACTGCACTGACGAGTCGGTCCTGGGCGCTCCTTTTTATGTGATGGAGCGAGTCCACGGAGTCATCTTGCGCAAAAAGCTGCCCGCCGGGCTGGAGATTCCTCCGGCAACAGCGCGCCGCCTGAGTGAGGCTTTTATCGACAACCTTGCCGCGTTGCACGGCCTGGACTACGCGGCTATCGGACTCGCCGATCTGGGCAAGCCGCAAGGCTATCTGGAGCGCCAGGTAAAGGGCTGGATGGAACGCTACCACGGTTCCAAGACCCACGAACTGCCGGAAGTAGAGCGTATCTCCGCGTGGCTGCTGGAGCGAATGCCACAGCAAACCGGGGCCTCGTTGATACACAACGACTACAAGTACGACAATATGGCGCTTGATCCTGCCGACATCACTAAAATCAAGGCCGTCCTGGATTGGGAGATGTGCACGCTCGGCGACCCGCTCACCGATCTAGGCACAGCGGTCGCTTACTGGGTGGACGTTGAAGATCCACCCGAGATGCACGCCCTCCTCTGGGGACCAACCACGCTACCGGGAAGCTTGAAGCGCGGGGAGCTGATCGAGCGCTACGCGGAAAAAACCGGCCGCGACGTCTCGCAGATGCTCTTCTATTATGTCTTCGCCCTGTTCAAGGTCGGGGTGATCATTCAGCAGATCTACTACCGCTATCACCAGGGCCTGACCAAAGACCCGCGGTTTGCGTCTATGGGCGAAGCGGCCAAAATGTTAATGCGCGCGGGGCTGCGCGCGGCAGAAAGAAACAGGGTTTGAACCTGTGACAGTCTTAAGCGTCTGTCAGGATTATCGATAGTACCGCACCACCCACTCGGCCACGCAGTTGGGCTTGTCCGAGCCTGCACTTTCCACGGTGGCCAGATACACTGCTTCTACCGCGTTGGGCGGCACATCTTTCAGTGACTGCAGGGTGAAGCGGGCGCGGACCTTCGAATCCGAGAGCACCGGTGAAACAAAGCGGACACGGTTCAGCCCGTAATTGATCCCCATGCGCACCGCATCTCGCATCTGCAGCACTTGGGGTATGAATTGCGGCAGAAGTGACAGCGTGAGAAAACCATGGGCGATGGTGTCCTTAAACGGCGACTCCCGGCGGGCGCGCTCGCGGTCAATGTGGATCCATTGATGGTCGAGCGTGGCATCGGCAAACTGCTGTATCCGTTCCTGCGTGACGGTGAACCAGTCCGTCACGCCGATCTCCTGGCCGACGTGGCTCTTCAGGGTTTCGAGAGAGTTTATAGTGAGCGGCATAGGGCAGTACTTAGTAGTTAGTACTTAGTATTTAGTGGAGCAGAACCACCTCGGCCTCAAGCTAAATACTCAATACTAAGTACTAAATACTACGCACTTCCCTTCCCCACCATCTCCGGCCGGATGCCTTCCTGACCCGACCAGTATTTCTTGCGCAACTCTTTTTTCAGGACCTTGCCCGTCCCGGTTTTGGGAAGGGTATCCAAGAACTCCACCGAGCGCGGACACTTGTAGTGAGAAAGGCGGGAGCGGCAGAATTCCAGCAACTCGTCTTCCGTGGCTTGCGCACCCGGTTTTAGGACTACCAGGGCCTTCGGCGCTTCGCCCCATTTCTCGTCGGGGACGGGAATGACGGCGACCTCATACACGCTGGGATGCGCCAGAATGGCCTTCTCCACTTCAAGAGAGGAAACATTCTCGCCGCCGCTGACGATGATGTCTTTCTTGCGGTCGACAATCAGGGCGTAACCGTTTTCGTCCATCGTGGCCATATCGCCGGTGTGAAACCAACCATCACGCATGACGCTGGCGGTGGCCTCCGGCTGCCTCCAATATCCGGCCATCACACCGTCACTGCGGGCCACGATTTCGCCAATCGCTTTGCCGTCTCGGGCAACATCGTGGCCGTCAGGGTCCACAACGCGGAGTTCGACGCCCGGTATGGCATACCCCGTCCGTGCCTGGACTTCGTAACGCTCGGCGCCTTCCCACTGCACCCCGGACTTCATGCGGGAAACGGTAAGCACGGGCGCTGTTTCGGTGAGCCCGTATCCGGAATAGCACAAGCACCCGATTTTTTCTTCGACTTCGCGCACCAAGGTCGGCGAGGACGCAGCTCCACCAACGTTGATTCTGGTGAGGGTGCTCAGGTTAAACCGGTGACGGTCGGGACTGTTGACCAGGGCGGTGGCCATCGTCGGCACCAGGCAGAGGGACTGCACTCGTTCGCGTTCGATCAGGCGAAAGACTTCGACCGGATCGAACTTGCGGATCATTACGTGCATGCCGCCCATGAAGGTCAGCGAATGGGCCACGCCCCAGCCATTGGCATGAAAAAGCGGGATAGTATGGAGCTCGACGCTGTCGCCGGACGTGTTGTGCGCCAAAATGGCGTTGAGGGCGTGAAGGTATATGTTGCGGTGGGTCAGCATCACGCCTTTGGGCTGGGCGCTGGTTCCACTGGTATAAAAAAGTTCGCCCAGCGCGTTTTCATCAATTTGCATGATGTCGGCCTGATGCGGTGTGCCGCTCGCCAGAAGGTCCTCATAGTTTTTCGGCACCATCCAGCTCGCGCGAGGCTGGCCGTCCAGGAGAATGCAGGTTTTCACGCAAACAGCTTCCGGGAGGAAAGACTCAACCAGACCGACAAACTGCTCTTCCAGAAAGACGACTTTGACTTCGGCATCCATGAGGATGTACGCCAGCTCCCGCGGAGTGAGCCGGATATTCAATGGCAGGAGGACGGCCCCGGCGTCCAGGACTCCGTAGTACGCCTCGAGCAGACGATGACAGTTCCCGCTCAAGAACGCCACACGATCTCCAGGCTGCACGCCCATACGGAGAAGCGCACCGGCAAGGCGGGCCGCACGGTCGGCAAATTGAGTGTAGGTGTTCCGCACGTCGCCGCAAACCACGGCGGTCTTGTTCGGATACTGCAGGCTGGCGTATCGCAAACAACGTAGGGGTGTGAGAGGAATATTCATGTTTACCTCGGCTGCGTCGGTTCTTTCCTGTCTTCTTTCTTGTCCGAAGGCATGGCAGGACGCTGGATGGCCCCGGCTTCCCACGGCGACTTCAACTCAATTTGCCACTCCAGCAGGGCCGGACCCGGCGCGTCTAACCATGTGCGCAATTTCTCCGTCAGGCCGTCCAGCGTGGTCGCGCGTTCCGCGTGGATTCCATAAGCTTCCGCCAGCCGGCAAAAATCCGGGTTCTTCAGATCAACTTCATGCGTGTGCCCAAATGCAGCACGCTGCAGGAACCCGATGATTCCATATTTCTTGTCGTTAACCAGCAGGACCTTCACCGGCAGGTCATACTGTGCCAGCGTCGCCAGTTCATGGGCAGTGTACTGAAATCCACCGTCGCCGGCGACGCAAACTACTTTCCTCGGATCGGCGGCCCGCCGCATGGCGCACGCCGCTCCAATCGCTGCAGGAAGCCCGTACCCCAGGGTCCCCGAGCCTGAAGGATACAGGAAAGTCCTCGGCTCCAGCACGGGGAAAAACGCCGACGCCCAGTAGTTGAGAATGGATTGGTCGTTGGCCACAATGTCTCCGCGGCCCAACGCTTTTCGGAGCGCGCCCAAGGCACGATAGCCATCTGCCTGCAGCGCGTCCAGTCTTTCGCTTTCCGCGGTCCTGGCTACGGCGGTATTCCACCAGATCCGCCGCGGCCTTATTTTTCCGGCCAGTCCGCTGGCTATGGCGCCGACGGCGCCGGCAACCTGCAGGCTGGCGGGGAACATCCCGGCAAAATAGCCTGCGTCTTGGGCAATATGCAAATGCGCCGCCGGAAGTTTGAGCGAGAAGCGCCCGGTATCAAACTCCGTAATTCGGGCCCCAAAGGAAATGAGCAGATCGCTTTGCAGCAGCATTTCCTGGACCGTGCCCAGGCGCGACATGCAGCCCATGGAAAGAGGATGGTCGTCCGCAATCAGGCCTTTGCCGCTTGTCGTGGTGATGAAGGGGGCGTGCAGCGCTTCGATCAGCCGTTGTACGCCGGAGGCCGCGTCCGGCTTGACGCCCGATCCAACCAGCACTACGGGTCGCTGCCGGCTTTCGATTTGCCGGAGGGCTTCCGCCATTTCAGCCTCAGCAGCTCTTGCGGCACTTGCCTTTTCCTGCGTCGGAAAGCCGGCGGCAACTGGCGCGAGCAGCACATCGTGGGGAATTTCCACGAAAACCGGCCCCGGCGCTGGACCGCACAGGACCGCTGCCGCCGCGGCCATGGCCGCTGGTATCTCATCGGGTTGGGTCACGCGCAAGGCCAGCCGGGTAAGAGGCGCGAAAATGTCATGCTGTCGCGGTGTTTCGTGCAGCGCGTTGCAGGGCTTGTCCAGGAAAGGAGTGGCTACGTTCGTGCCAATCAACAGGACAGGAGTGTTGGTCTGCAGGCTCTCCAGCAACGGCACCAGCGTAAACAGATTCCCCGGCCCGGTGGACGCAAACACCACGGCCGGCCGTCCACTGGCGCGGAAGAACGCATCAGCTGCGAACCCGGCGGCCTGTTCGTGACGGACGATCCAATGGTGAAAATCCGGCGCATGACGCAAGGCTTCATAGATCGCAATGTTATGAATGCTGGGTATGCCGAAGCCGGAAGTTATTCCATACCGCAAAAGACCCGCGACTATGGTAGCGGCGCCCGTGGGTTGTGTGGGAACGGAAAGCGTGGGTGAGGAAGAAGACATTTATCTATGCTTGTCCAGCAACCGGACCGTGAAACACAGGGGCCGTTTGCTGGTGGCCGTTATCTGGTTGTATCAGAATAAAGATTGGGACGGCAGGGCCTTCAAAGCGCCGCCGTCCCAGCTTTTTGTTTAGAAACCTATCCGTAATCCGAACTGCAGTTGCCGCTTCGCCAGCGCCGAGGTGAACCCAAACAGAGAACCGCCGAAGTTTCCGCTCGGATGGGCTGGAATGTTGGCAAAGCCGTTCACAGTGGGAACTTCGTTGTTTACGCTGCCAAAGTTCGTGCGATTGAAGATGTTGAAGCCTTCCGCGATGAACTGCAATTGGCCTTTCTCTCCCAATTTGAAACTTTTGCTCACGCGCACATCGGTATCATAGAAATCAGGGCCGAGGCCGGTGTTTCGGCCAATTCCCAGAGGCCGGTCATTGGTGGAGTGGCGATCTCCATTAATGTCCGTTCCGGCAGCCAGAATGTTGAAGGGATGTCCGCTGTTGTAACGGAAGATCGGCGCCAGTTGCCAACCCCGCCCTAATGCGCTGCTCCACGGACTGTCAAGAATTGCTGCCGCAACAACCTTATGCCGCTGGTCGAAATCGGATAGACCCCGCTCGGCCGCCAGATTCAACTGATTGAACGGGGCAAAGTCACTGTTGAAGTCCGTCGTGGTGTCATAGGCCTTGCTGAAAGTGTAGTTGCCGAACAACGTGAAGTTCTTGTTGAACCGCTTTCTGACCTCCAGGATTGCGCCTTCGTACAGCGCTGAGCCTTTTGAGGAATACTGGTCCGTCTGAAGCCTCAGCGGGTTGGCGAAGCAAAGGAATGGATTGGCCCCGCACTGCGGCGCCGCCCAGTTCTGGAACGTGACCTGTTGCCCGGTGAACGGCGAAGTAGCGGTGGTGAAAGGCGCCGTTGGCAGCAGATTTGTATCCAGAGCCACCGGCAGGCGCAGCGTATGAACGTAGATGCCGCTGACCGCTACCGAGAATCCTTTGGAAACTTCACCCTCGATTCCAAAGGATCCCTGCATGGAGTACGGGCTTTGGTAATCAGGCTGGCCGCTAAACAGCACGGTCAGCGGGGGGACTGGACCGGTATTGGTGACATTGATACCGAACTGTGTCAAATCGGCGGGCGTGATGCACGCCGCGCTTCCCGCGGCCGGCGTGTTGCACTGGACCTTGCCCTGGGCAAAGAGGGTTTGGTAAATCAAAGCTGAGGACAGTCCGGGAGGACCTCCGGGAACCCCGGTGAGAGGTACAAACACCTGAGCGATCGGACGTACACCGTTCACCAGACCAAGAGTCTGGACAACGTCCGCAATCTGCCCGTAAATGGGTGAATAGTAAAGACCGAAGCCGCCGCGCACCGCCACTTTGTGGTTCTTAAAGGGGTCCCAGGCGAAGGACGCGCGAGGCGCGAAGTTGTCCTTGTCGGTGTTCAGCTGGCCGTATTGCGCGTCCAGCTCATAGCGCAAGCCATAGGTGAGCGTAAAGTTCGAAGCGATGGCCCACTGGTCCTGCCAGTAGAAGGAAGTGAAAGGCCGGGGATAACTGTAGATGGGATTACCAAAACCCTGCTGATAGAACTGAGGCAGTCCCAAAGAAGCGGACTGGAGTCCGTTGATGGCCGCCGGCGTTGTTGCTGCGGGCAATGAGCAGACCGCCGGTACCTGGAGGCAGGGGCTGAGGAGGCCTCCGGGAAGATTGCCAAAAACAAATCGTCCGGGGAAGAAGGTATGGGATTCGGTGTGATTGCCGCGGTACAGGAAGGAACCGCCAAACTTTATGGTGTGTTTGCCGCGGACCAGGCTCATGTTGTCGGCAATTTCTGGGCGCCGCATGATGGTCAGGCTGGGCAAAAAGATGTTCGTGCCCAGATTGGCAAAACCGGGAATCGCCAGTCCGACCTCCCCGGGCTGATTGGGAATTACATTGAAGCCGGTGTAGTTGAATTGGGCCCGCAACTCGTTCTGGGTCCTCGCGCTGAACTGGTGGAACCACGCGGCCTGAGCAGTGTTGTCGTAGGCGTGGATGGAACTGCCTGCTGAAAACCCGGTCAAGGACTGTACGTCAGGGCTTTGCTCGTTGTCGTGGGCAAAGCTGTAGCGCAGATAGACCTGGTTGTTAGGATTAAAGATATGGTCCAGACGGCCGGAGGCGAAATATTCGCGCGTGTTGTAGCTGAAAAGTCCGCCATTGCCTTCAAACTGGTTCTGCACGAAGGCCATTCGCGCGGTCTGGAGCGGTCCCTGAACCGGGCCCAGGAAGGGGGTGAAGTTTGCGTTCGGATTCAAGGTTAAAAACTGACTCAAGAACGCCGCGCATGTCGCCGCCGGCAGAGGTGTGGGTGCCGCGGGCGGATTGGTGTGGCTGATGCAAGGTACCGTAGGATTCCCGGGCAAGTTCGCCAATCCACTGATGATGCTCGCCTGGCTGCCATTCGGACGGAACACGCTCGTGTTGGTCAGCAAAGGAACGGAGTTTTGCGAATCCTGGCGCACATTCTCGAACGAAAAGAACGCGAAGGTTTTATCTTTGTCTATCGGGAAACCCAGCGTCGCGCCCCACTGCTGACGGCTCAAAGTATCCTTGGTCGGGGATGCTGTACTGTCGAGCAGCGCCGGGTTGAAATTCTGTCCTGGCTGGAGCGCCTGAGTTACGGCGAAAGGATTGCGCGCGTCAAACACGTCGTTGCGGAACAATCCGTACACGCCGCCGTGGACATCATTAGTCCCCGACTTGGACACGATATTGATGGACGCTCCGGAACCGCCGGCCAGATCGGCGCCGTAGTTGCTGCGGTTAATCTGGAACTCCTGCACCGCATCCTGGCTCAGGGTCAGGCGGACGCCGCCCGAATCGTCATTGGCTTCGCCGCCATCCACCGTCACGCTGTTGCCGCGGCCGTTGCTTCCGTAAAATGACAGACCGCTCTGCGGTGTCTGTTTGACTCGGAAATCCTGGTCGCTCGCCAGCCGCGTGGAGTCGGTCACGCCCGGCGCCAGCAGCGTAAACGTGAGATAGTCCCGCCGGTTGATGGGCAGGTTCTCGATGGACTGCGAGTCAATCACCTCGGACTGGCCCACCGCCGCGGTATCCACTACCGGCGGTTCCGTCGTCACTTCCAGCGACGTGCTCGAGCCCGATACTTGCAGGTGAAAATCCAATGTCACGCTTAGTCCCACGTTGACGACTACGCCCTTCTGGAGTTCGGTCTGGAAACCCGCATGCTCCACACTGACGCTATAGGTCGAGGGAGACAGTCCGGTAATTAAATACACACCCTGATTGTCCGAAGCACTGGAGCGCTTGGTTCCCCGGGCCACGTCTGTTGCCGTCACGGTGGCGTTGGTCAAGAGCGCGCCGGTAGGATCGGTGACCGTTCCCTTAATGTCTCCCGATGCGCCAACGCCCTGCGCACACGCAGTACCGGCAACCATCAGCAGGCCGGCAACAAAAACACTCACTCGCTTGAACAACCTCATAGATCCTCCTATCAAAGTTCGTGCGGCAGGGCGCGCGGCTGCGCACTCCTGCCTTTTCCATAGATTGTGAATGGGTATTCATTCATGATGTTGCCCGCATCCTGGCGGCGTTGATCGTTCGAAGCCACAAAACCTCTGGATGTGATTCCACGGACAGCTTATCCGATAACTGACTCGCCCGTATTCAGCACT
>DATMPO010000019.1:0-26484 GCA_035567035.1 Verrucomicrobiia bacterium
TTAGAGGGCATCTTGCGCGAACTCTACCGGCCAGATGGCTTGAATCTGGGGATGAACCTTGGTAAGGCCGCGGGCGCCGGCGTGGCAGGGCATATCCACATGCACATTCTGCCGCGATGGGTAGCGGACGCCAATTTTGCCAGCGTGATTGGAGAGACGCGCGTTATTCCGGAGGACCTGGCGACGACGTATGGGCGGATTCGCGCTAAGTTCTGACTCTTCTTAAGCCCCGAGCGTAGCGAGCGGTCCTATCATCACGAAAAACCTTGGGCCGCGAATGCACGCGAATGAACACGAATTCTGGCTGTTCTGATTCCATTCGCGTTTATTCGCGTTAATTCGCGGCTAAGGCTGTCCGCGTTTTTCAGGAGGACTTTACCAGCTTCTCCATCTCTTTCTCCGCAATCACGGTCACGCCCAGCTCGCGCGCCTTATCGAGCTTGGACCCGGGATCAGCCCCGGCGACGACGTAGTCCGTTTTCTTGCTGACTGATCCGGAGACCTTTCCTCCCGCATCTTCAATCAGGCGCTTGGCGTCGTCGCGAGAATGGTTTTCGAGCGTTCCCGTGATCACGAACGTCTTGCCGGCCAGCGCGGTTCCACGTTCCCGCTTCTTGCCGGTGAAGTTAAGGTATTTTCGCAGGCGTTCCACCAGCTTTCGGTTACGTGGCTCATCAAAGAATTCGCGGATGCTTTCGGAAACCCGGGGCCCCACTTCATTCACTTGCTGCAATTCTTCAAGGGAAGCGTCCATGAGGGCGTCCATGGAGCCGAAGTGTTCCGCCAGAAATTCCGCTGTGCGCTCACCGACAAAGCGGATGCCCAGGCCATAGATCACGCGTTCCAGCGGAAGCTTGCGCGATTGTTCGATTTCGCCGAGCAGATTCTCGGCTGACTTCTTGCCAAAACGGTCCAAGGCAACCAGGTCTTCTTTCGTGAGCTTGTAGATATCGGCAACGTCCTTTACCAGGCCGCGGTCACAGAGCTGGTTGACCAGAGATTCGCCCATGCCTTCGATGTTCATGACCGGGCGGGCGGCAAAGTGCAGAATGGTCTCGCGCAGCTTGGCCGGGCAATTGGCGTTGACACAACGATGGTCAGCCTCGCCTTCAACCCGTACAACATGCCCGCCGCACTCGGGACAGCGCTCCGGCATGTGAAACTTCTTTGTCCCGCGCGGGTGCTGTTTGTCTTCCAGCACGCCCACGACCTTGGGGATCACGTCGCCGCCGCGCTCGACTGTCACCCAGTCGCCGATCTTTACGCCCAGGCGTTCGATTTCGTCTTCGTTATGCAGCGTCGCGCGGGTCACCGTGGTTCCGCCAATCGAAACTGGCTTCAGCGCCGCAACCGGAGTCAGTTTCCCAGTGCGTCCCACCTGCACCAGGATGTCCTCGACCTGGGTCACGCCGCTGCGCGCGGCATACTTGTAGGCAATGGCCCAGCGTGGGGCTTTACCGGTGAATCCAAGCCGTTCCTGGAGCCGCATCGAATTTACTTTGATGACGATGCCGTCAATCTCGTGCGGTAGCGTCTCCCGCAGCTTCTCGCCTTTCGCGATGAAGCCCAGCAGCTCCTCGACGCTGTGGGCTATGACATGATGAGGATTCACTTTGAACCCGACCGCTTTCAGGGCCTTCAGCGCTTCAGAATGCTTGTCCGGATAGTACTTACCGCCGACGATCAGGAAATACGCGTAAAAATCAAGCCGTCGTTGGGCGACAAGATTCGCCTCGAGCATCCGAATGGTGCCTGCGGCGACATTTCTGGGATTGGCAAGCCTGGGAAGGCCCTGCTGCTCCCGTTCCTCATTCATCCGCTCAAAGGAGGCGAGCGGCATGATCACTTCGCCACGAACTTCAAAGTCCACGGGAATCCCCGCCTTCTTCAAAGCAGCCGGCGGCACGGAGAGGGGGACAGTACGCATGGTGCGGACGTTGGAGGTTACGTCCTCACCTATGGATCCATCGCCACGAGTAATACCGTGTTCCAGTTTTCCGTCCTGGTACCGGAGCGCCATGGACATGCCGTCCAGCTTGAGCTCGCAGACATATTCAATCTTGTCCGTCCCCGCCAGCTCGCGCACGCGGCTGTCCCATGCGCGAAGTTCCTCCTCGCTGAAAGCGTTGTCGAGTGACAGCATGGGGCGGGAGTGGGCCAGCTTTACGAAGCCTTCCCGCGGCTTGCCTCCAACGCGCTGAGTGGGCGAGTCCGCGGTGATCAGCTCAGGATGAGCGGCTTCCAGCTTTTTCAGCTCCTGCACCAGGCGGTCGAAGTCCGCGTCACTAATTTCCGGTGCGTCCAGAACATGGTAAAGATGCTCATGTCGCCGGATTTTTTCCCGCAGAGTTTCGATCTTGCGCTCAATATCTGTAGGATGACTGGGCATGTCCAGATTATATTGATGCGGGCGCTGGATCGTTTGCCAAGACGGACCATCTGTGAAGAAAGTCATCCTCATCTACAACCCGGCATCCGGTCAGCGGCGCGAGCGCCGGGAAAGGCAGATGGCCCGCATTGTCGAGCTTTACCGCGCGTCAGGGCTGGAGGTAGAGGCCTCCGCCACGACCCACGCCGGCAGCGCCATTGAACAAACCCAGGCTGCTGTCGCCGCGGGATTTGATACGGTGATTGCCTGCGGCGGCGATGGCACGCTCAACGAAGCTCTGAACGGTCTGGTGCTGAGTTCCTCCAACGCCGCTCTGGGCGTGGTGCCGCTGGGAAGCGGCAACCTGTTGGCAACCGACCTGCGATTGCCTTCGGACCCTTTCGCCGCGGCGCAAAAGCTCTTGCGTTACAAGCCCCGCCAGATTCATCCCGGAGTCATCACCTCTCATGACGGCACAGGACCGCGGCAGCGCTACTTTGTGGTGGCTGCCGGCGTAGGTTCGGACGCCGAGTTGATGTACCGCACGGCTGTGCAAGCCAAGGAGCGGTACGGCCGCAATGCCTATTTTCTTGAGATGATCCGGATGGCCCTGCGCGGACGCTATCCTATGTTCCAGGTTGAATGGGAAGATGGGTCTGGGGGGCGGCACAACGCTCAAGTCGCTCTGGTGATGGCTATTCGCGCCCGGAAGTTCCCCGGGCTGCTGCGCTTTGTAAACCTGGACTCCGCCCTCACGCGCAATGACTATCGTCTGGTGCTGTTCCGCACGAACAAAGTCCGGCACTTCCTCAACTACTTCGGCAGCGTGGCCTCCGGACTCAACTGGAGGGTGCGGCAAATCGAGCTGGTGCATTCCCAATGGTTCCGCTGCTCGGCCCTCTCCCACGACGTCAGGATCCGTACCCAGGCCGATGGCGAACTGCTGGGCATGCTGCCGGTGGAAGCAAACATTGCGCCACAGACGGTCACGCTGCTCATGCCCGAGTAAGCGACAGCGCTGACCGGTTACAATGCTGGCTGGAAAAGCCAGCGTGGAACCAGTCACTCACTTCTTGTTCGGGGCCTGCTTGGGCCGGGCCGGGCTGAACCGCAAGACCGGCCTGGCCACTCTCACTCTCGTTCTGGCGGCGGAAGCCCCGGACCTTGACGTACTCTGGTACTTCGGCGGTTCCGTTACCGGTTTTCAGCACCATCGCGGGATCACGCACACCTTTCTCGGCGCGCCTTTTGTCGCGGCGCTCACGCTTGCCGGCGTGTACGGGATATACCGGCTGATGAAAGCCAGAGGAAGTCCGCCCAAGAGTCCGCCGAACTGGAAGTGGCTCTACATTTGTGCACTGCTGGGTTGTCTGTCGCACATTTTCCTGGACTTCATGAACAACTATGGCGTGCGCCCTTTTGCACCGTTCAATTCCCGGTGGTATTCGTGGGACATTGTCTTTATCGTGGACCCGCTTATCCTGGGGCTGCTGGCCTTTGGGCTCGTCCTGCCCGGCTTTCTCAGCCTGATTACAGAAGAAATCGGCGCGCGTAAGACGCGGTTTCGCGGACGCGGAGCGGCCATTTTTGTTCTGCTCTGTGTTGCCGCGGTGATAGCCACACGAGATTTTGAGCATCGCCGCGCTTTGAATGCCCTGGAGTCGCTTACCTACCGCGATGAGCAGGCCCTGCGTGTTTCCGCCTATCCGGCCATGCTGGACCCGTTCTTCTGGTATGGAGTCGTGGAAACCCGCGACTTCCTGGAGGCTTTGCCGGTGAACTCCGGCAACAGTGAAGTGGACCCGGACAACACGGCGGTGTATCGCTACAAGCCGGAAGAGACTCCGGTCACGCTGGCCGCCAAGAAATCGCGGCTAGGCCAGGTTTATCTGGACTGGGCGCAATACCCGCTGATCGAAACCAGCGTCTTACCCGATAACAAAGGTTCCAAAGTGCAATTTCAGGACTGGCGTTTCTATCAAATCCCGATCCGGTCGGAACGAAATTCCCCTCCGCTGGCGGGATACGTTGTCCTTGGCCCCAATCTTCAGGTGCAGGACATGTATATCGGCGAACGCAACGCGCAGAAGCCGGCCCGCTGAACGGCTTCGTCGCGGACCGAATTCCTTGCGCTGATCCTGGCTTCTTGACGCGTTCGTTCCCAGCCGTCACAATAGCTGCTTGAGGTGCCTATGCTGGCTTATTTGTTTGTGGTTCTGGGAATCATCGTTCACGTGGTGGGACCGGGCGTGACGTTTGGATTCACCCCGTTGGGCGCCTCCCTGCTTTTCTTCGGCGCCAACCGCTCACGCAAAGAATTTTTGTTCCTGCTGCCGGTGCTCGCTGCCGCGGATGTTTTTCTCAATAGCAAGTACGGTTACGCGTTCCATGCCGACCAGATGATCACTCTGGCATGGTACGTGGGAGCCTGCTTTCTTGGATCGTTGCTGAAGGACCGGATCAAGCCCCTCTACGTCATCGGCGCGTCGCTGGCCTTGTCGGTATCGTTCTTCCTGCTCAGCAACTTCGCCGTGTGGGCCACGTGGAACATGTATCCAAAGACCTTCTCCGGCTTGACGGCGTGCTATGTCGCCGGGCTTCCCTTCTTTCAGAAGGGAATTGCCTCTGACTTTATCTTTTCGGTGATGTTTTTCGGTGTCCCGCTGCTGGCTCCCCGCTTGAGCGGTGCTGAATCGCACCGGCGTCAGGCTCTCTAGGCCCGCCCCGAAAACTTTCTACAAGCTCCCGGGCGATTCTTCGCTTTTGGGACCGTTGCTCCCGATTTCAGCCGCGACTTCCCTTGGGGACTGCATGAGCCGGAAAGCTACATAGCCGAGGACCAAGATCACAATTGCTATCAGCGCGAGCAACACCGGGTGGTGCTTTATCAGCTCTTTCGTCTCGGTGACAATCTGCGGACCAAAAATCACCGTCAGCAGGGCCAGGATGCCGAAGCGCAAGAGCCGGCCGATGAAAATCGCCAGCAGGAATTGCGGCACTTTCATCTCAAAGACGCCGGCCGCGAAAACAAACAGCTTGAAGGGTGTAGGCGGGGGCAACATGGCCGGGACCATCAGGGCCAGAAACTCCTGTCTCTCGAAGCGGTCGCGCAGACGCGTCAGTCTGGCTTCATCAATGCGTTTCAGGAGGAACAGCTCTCCGCCGGCCCGTCCCAGGGCGTAGGGAATCAAGCTGCCAATCGCCCCTCCAAGCGCACCCATCAGGCAATAGAGCCAGGCGCGCCCCGGGCTGGCATAGACGTAGCTGGCCACCAGCGGGTCCATGGGGATGCCAAAGGCGCAGGAGTCCAGAGTAGCCGTGATCAGCACGCCCCAGGCGCCCAGGGCCTTTAAAGCGGCGACCATTGCACTGTATTTGAGCAGGAGCTGGTTCTTGGCAGGCAAACTGCCATTGTAAGCGAGCCCAGCCAGCCGAGAAAGGCCGCAAAGGTTAGAATGTGACGAGAGGGAAAATGGCAGCGGCGACATCTCAGAATCAGTCAGATCCGGCGATTTTCTTCGATGCCATGCAGGACTTCCAGCGGGTTATTGCACCTAAGGCGACGCTAAATCTGGACACCGCGGTTGGCGCCGTTGCTCCTGGGACCGCAGTCGCCGGTAATAGCCCGAAGGCCGGGTTGAGGTTTCAGCCCTTTACACAACATTTTTCCAACCGTTACACTAGGCGGTCGCTCTTACTGGCCGGAGAAGTTCTGTAAATGCCCTCAGTAGAGGAAAAAGTAAGGCAGATTGTGGTGGACCAGCTCGGGGTGGATCCGGCCGATGTCACTCTGGAGGCATCTTTTACCGGCGATCTGGGAGCGGACGATCTGGACCAAACGGAACTCATCGGGGCTTTTGAAACGGCGTTCAATCTGGAAATTCCCGGCGAGTTGGCCGGAAACATTCACACCGTCGGGCAGGCGATCGCGTACCTGGAAAAGAACGCCAAGTCGGTGAAACAGTAAGAGGGCCGGGACAACAATTTCAAGAAAAAGAAGAAGGAGACGCAATCCCATGGCAGCAGTGGAAGAGAAGGTAAAACAGATCATAGTAGAGCAACTTGGAGTAGATGAGGGCGAAGTCACGCCCACCGCCTCCTTCGTAGACGACCTTGGCGCCGATTCACTCGACACGGTGGAGCTGGTCATGGCCTTCGAAGAAGCCTTCGACATCGAGATTCCCGACGAGGACGCGGAGAAGATTCGCACCGTCAAGGACGCGATTGAATACATCGACAAACACGCGAAAGGCGGCAAGTAGGTTGGCCAGAAGAGTCGTCGTCACGGGTCTGGGTCTGATTTGTGGAGTAGGCAATACCAGCGCGGAAGTCTGGAAGAACATCGTTGCCGGCCAGAGTGGCGTGGGCAAGATCACGCATTTTGACGCCAGCAATTTTGCCTGCCGGATCGCCGCGGAAGTCAGGAACTTTGATCCTCTGAACTGGATCGAGAAAAAAGAAATCAAAAAGATGGCCCGCTTCATTCACCTGGCGCTGGCGGCCACGGATGAAGCCATGAAGATGTCCGGCTTGCAGATCACGCCGGAGAACGATACTCGCGTCGGCGTTCACGTCGGCTCCGGCGTCGGCGGGTTTGACATTATCGAGCGCGAACATCTGGCCCTGTTGCAGGGCGGGCCGCGCAAGATCTCTCCTTTTTTCATTCCCGCGGCCATCGTGAACCTGGCAGCCGGGCATATCAGCATCCGCTATGGGGCCAAAGGGCCGAATGAAGCCACGGCCACAGCATGTACAACCAGCGCGCACGCCATCGGTGATGCTTACAAGATCATCCAGCGTGAGGCTGCCGAAGTGATGATCGCGGGCGGGGCGGAAGCCCCGATTACGCCCATGGGCGTTGGCGGGTTCGCCGCCATGCGCGCCGTATCCCTCCGTAATGACGAACCCGAAAAGGCCAGTCGCCCCTGGGACTCCGGGCGGGACGGCTTTGTAATCGCGGAAGGCGCCGGGATCCTTGTGCTGGAAGAGCTGGAGTATGCGCGACGACGCGGCGCGAAGATTCTTTCCGAAATCATCGGCTACGGCATGAGCGCCGATGCTTATCACATTACGCAACCTGCTGAAGGCGGTGAAGGCGGCTCCCGCGTGATGATGAACGCGATCCTCGATGCCAAGATCACGCCTGCGGACATTGACTACGTGAATGCGCATGGGACTTCAACGCCGATCGGCGATGCGCTGGAAACACAGGCAATCAAGCGCACGTTCGGCGCAGAAACCAAAGTGGCGGTAAGTTCCACCAAGTCCATGACCGGGCACTTGCTCGGCGGCGCAGGCGGGTTGGAAGCGGGCATTACGATCCTGGCCCTCAGAGACGGGATACTTCCGCCAACGATTAACCTGGACAACCCGGACCCAGCGTGCGACCTGGACTATGTTCCCAACGTTGCCCGCAAAGCCTCCATTAATATTGCTCTCTCCAACTCTTTCGGATTTGGTGGCACCAACGGATCTCTGATCTTCCGCCGCTGGACGGAATAGAGCGGACCGGATTTTCATAATCGTCGTCACAACAAAAAAGCGTGGCCGCGACGGCCACGCTCGGGGGACATCAGGTTCCTGCTCAAATTCTGTCGGCGCAGTTCACTTGTAACTGCTTCTTCATGCGCTGCATTTCTTCCTGGGCCTGCCGAAGAGCCCTTTCCACCTCTGGCCCTATCTGACGCGTGCTGGCGCGGACAGCCGCCCGTATCTGCGGTTGCAGTTCGCTGACGACCACTCGCTGCGTCTCCGGGCCTATTTCTTTGACCCAGTCGTGTATTTCGTCCGTTAAGACGTCCACGTCAGGCACTTCGATATAGATTTCAGAAGAATCTTTTGTCTTGGGCTCCGGCAGGTCCACGGTGATCGTCTGTTCCTTTCGGTCGCGGACGATGCCCAGAGGGAGCTTTCCGCCTTTGTGGTGGTTGCGGACGACCCGGCGCAAATCGGCACGGTCTGAAATTTTTTCATTATCGGCCCGGACGATGATGTCTCCGGCCTTTAGCCCGGCCTTCTCCGCCGGACTGTTCTTTTCCACGGACTTCACCAGGATCCCTTCACCGTCCTTGATTCCAAAGTATTCTCCCAATTGGCGGCCAACCGTCTCGACTTGCACGCCCATTGTCGGGGAGAGTACCTGCCACCGAATTGCGGGAATCTCGATGTCCGGTATCGCAGGCAGCGGCCTGGGAATGACAATCTGCGGCATGTGATCCGCGGCGATCTTACTCCGATCGGCGAGTTGAACATTGATCGTCATGGGGTTGCCGTCGCGGCTGATGCCCAGTGCCACGGTGCGTCCAGCCGGGGTCTCGCGAAGCATGCGGCGGATCTGTTCTCCGCTTTCTACCCTGGCGCCATTGAATTCCAGGATCACGTCATGCTCTTTGAGCCCTGCTTTCCCGGCGGGAGCGTCCTGGTCCACCATGGTCACTTCCACGCCGCGTTCTTCCTTGAGTTTCAGCGCGCTGACGCGATCGGCGGTGACGTCCTGGATATCAACACCCAAATAGGAAGAACGGCCGCCGGAGTAAAAGAAACCTTCCGGCGATTGCTTCACTTGCCCACCCGGATCGGATAGGGCAAAGGCGGACACGGCCGGGAACAACAGTCCCCCCAGCACTAGTGCGAATGTAAGCTTCCTTCTCATGTCATTGCTCCCTGATGGCGTTCATTTCTGTTCTTTGTCCTTGTCCTTGCGTTTGAACTGAATATTTCCCGAAACTGTGTGGACGTGAAGTACCGGCCCGCCGCCATTCAAGCTGCCTTCTGCATAGACTTCGCGCGGCCCCGCGCCTTCTCCTGAAGCCGTAATCGTCAGCCCGGAAAGGTCGCTAAGAATTCCTTTTCCCCTGGCCACATCTACCGCGGCGTGAATCGTCACTCCAAGATCTTCGGGGACATAGACAACAATGTCTCCCATGGAAGTCTCCAGGCGGGAGGCGCTAAACGAGTTCTTTACGCCAGCCAGATTGGCGACAATGTTGCCGGCGCCGGTTTCCGCCCGTACACCTCCGTGGACCGGGCCGATGTGAATGGTCCCACTCCCCGTTTCGAGTTGCGCGGTTCCGCTGATATCGCTCAAATCCAGGTTGCCGCCGCCGCTGGAGGCTTTGAGCTGTCCGGTGCATTTGGACACCGTAATGGAGCCGCCGCCGGTATCCAAAACCATGATCTTGCCGTAACCAATGTTTACGTCGCCGCCGCCCGAGGACGCCTTGACGTTGCCGCCGGCCCCAATCACGCGGATATTACCGCCGCCGGTGTCCAACTGCACGTCACTGCTGGTCTTGCCAATCTCGATGTCGCCGCCGCCACTCTGGGCGAGTACGATCCCGCCAATCTGGTCCATTTGGATCGTGCCGCCGCCGGTGTTGGCTTCGACTTGTCCGGAAATATTTGTCGCCGTGACCGCTCCGCCGTCGGTGTCCAGCTTGATGAGGGAAGTCTGGCTCGGCACGTGGATCTCAAAATCCGCTGACCCGTTCGACCCCCCGCATTCGGCGCGCAAGAAAGCAATCTCGCCGGAGTTATAGGCACTGGTCTTTAAAAATGCGAATTGCTTGCGTGCTGCGTCTTCCGACCGGGCATGCACACGCTTCCGGATCACATATGTGACGTTATTCTGTGTGCCGCCCTGTACCTTGATATCGCCGCCGCTGGTCTTGGCTTTTACAACTTTGCCCGCTGTGAGCGTACCGTTGATCTCTTCCACCCATTCGTTGCCCGAGCGAAATACTTTAGGGCTGGAGTTTTGCGCCACCGCGGCCAGGCTGGCCGTTAGAAACAGTGCCGCGAGTTGTGTTTGTCTCCTCATAATGTCTGACCGGTTCCCGTGTCGTTTTTCTGTTATTCGTTACTCTTTACTCGAAGTTTGGCATGCTTGCCAGTACCCGCTTCGATTCTGCCTTGATGAACTTGTTGTCGTCGTGATCGGCCAGCGCGCGCAGGGCTTCGCGCACGCTCATGTCCGCTTTTACCGGATCGAGCAGGCCTATGGCTGTCTGCCGTACTCCGGCGTTGGTATCGTGCATGAGCGCTTCCAGTACGGCATCGCGCACGTGGACGTCATCTCTTACGTAACCCTTGAGCCCTTCCAGGGCCCGCAGGCGAACACCCGGGTTTTTGTCATAGCGGACAGCGTAGATCAGCGCTTCGCGCACGGCATTGTCTTCGTTTTCAGGCCTCGTAGTCAACACATCATAAGCGTCGTGCCGTACGCCATCCTGAGCACTGCGGGCCGCCAACAACAACAGTTGCTGAATTTTCGGATCGTTGGCTGCGCCTTGCGCCATCTGCGGGCTCAACGTGTCGTACTTGATGGAAATCTGGTGGGAGTTGGGATCGGCGACAACGGATTGGACACTGGCAACGCTGGCGTTGGTCTCTGGGGCGGGAGTGGGACCAATCTGCTCTCCGGGGCGTATCTTGTACGCGGTCAAAGCACCACCGGTAAAGCCAATCATCAGCAGAGCAACCGTCAAGGCGGGCGCCAGCTTGATCTGGTGCAACCATCCTGCGAAGTCGAAGATGAAGTGGCGCCAGCCGGCGGACTGTTCCGCGTGCTCCAGCGATTCCTGCAACTTCATGCGGCTGGCGGCGAGGAAATTCGGCGAGATTTCCTGCACCGGAAACAGAGCCAGGCTCTTCTTAAGTTCCAGCGCCGATTCAAGCTCGTGCCTGCACGGCAGGCAACGCTGGACATGGCTTTCCAGTTCGAACTTGGCGTCGTCGGCCAGTTCTTCGTAGACGTACAACACGATATTTTCTTTGGTCCAATCGCAGTTCATAAAAATCTCCCGCTCTCTTACCTTTGCCGCATGGGCGACAATACGCCGCGCAGCTTTTGTGTGGCCCGAAACAGTGTATTCTTTGCGGTCTCTTCGGTGGTGTTCAGCATTTCGCCGATAGTCCGCAACCGCAGCCCCTGATAATGCTTCAGCTCAAACACCATGCGTTCCCTTGGCGTAAGCTTCTGCAATGCCTGGGTGATCTTGGATCCCAGCTCCCGGCGCATTAGATCGCGCTCCGGATTGGCCCCCGAACGGTCGTCGGAAACGCGGTCCAGCAGGTCCACTTCTCCTCCGCTCGAGTCCATGACCACCGTAGGGCCTTCCTTGCGCGTTTGTCTCTTACGCAGATGGTCCAGACAGAGGTTGGTCACAATCCGGTAAATCCACGTGTAAAACGAACACTCAAAGCGGAAGTTCCCGATGTGCCGGTACGCTTTGAGAAACGCTTCCTGGTAGACATCCTGGGCGTCGGCTTCGGAGCCGGTGAGATGCAACGCCAGGCGCAGCACGGCCTGATCGTACTGGCGCACCAATGACTCAAACGCGACATGGTCGCCGCGCTGGGCGGCGCGAATCAGGTCGCTGTCATTCACTCGGGCTAAGGCTTGACTCACCATGTCTCCGGACGAATGGGAGTTCCGTCTCTCGCCGCTCGCGCCAACCGTGGCTCCAAAAACTGCTGTTTCGGCCGGCATCTGCTTGGTCCGTAATCCTCTCTCCTGCAATCATTTGGACGGAGCAGACAGCGATACGTAAGCTGACATTATCCCATTTTCGAACACTTGTGAAACGAAGGTATCAAGCGCCTGAAATCGCTGTATTACGATACAGTTCTGCAACGTGCCGCAAGCAGCCCAGTCGCCGTCGTGATGTCGATGTCTGCGATCAGCAGTCCCTCCTCACCGTAGGGTTGGTAGCTGAGTAGTGTCCCATCCGGACGGACGATCGCCGACGTGGTCGGAGAGCCGGGACTTGCGTAATTGACCGTTGCAAAATAGCAGGTGTTCTCGGCGGCGCGGCACAGGACTGCCTTCTCGTGGAACGTATTCGCGGGATCGGCGAAAACCGCAGGCCGGTACGAACCGGGCTCCGCTTCGTGGAAGTGCGGATGAAACACAATGTGTGCTCCATGCCGTACGGCCCAGCGGACGGTCTCTGGATACCGCCAGCCTTCGTGGCAGATCGCGACACCAAAAGTCAGAGGACCAGCCTGAAAGACGCGGCGGCCAGAGCCTGGAGCGTAGGTGCCTTCTTCTTCGGGAGCGATCTGGGCCTTGTCCTGAAAGCCCGCGAGTGATCCGTCCTGATTGATGACCAGCGCAGTCGGCACCAATGCGCCGTCTACAACATGTTCAGTTCCAAGAACGACTGTAAGGTTTGCCTTCGCGGCTGCTTCGCCGATGTCGGACCAGGCACGTTCGAGGAACGCGGGATCAGGTGGCGGCACCACTTTCCCCGCTCCTCGGTAGCCGGGGACGAAGCATTCCGGAAAGCAGATGATCCATGCTCCCTTGATGGCGGCCTGATCGATCGCCTGCCCGGCGAGGATGACCGACTCCCCTGGAGTTGCCGGGAACCTGATATTGGCGAGAGCGATTCGAAATGGGCCCACTAGCTTCCCTCTGGAAGATGTTCGCCGCCTCAACAGCTATTGCAGCAGCCTGCAAGGCCCGGGGCGCATGCGTATGCCCAGCCTCGCGTCAGTGAACAGAATCTGACGGAACCGATTAAGCCTCGCCCGCTTCTTTTTCAATCACGACCTTCACGCGGCTGGTGACGTCGCGGTGCAGGCGGATTGGGACATCGAAATCGCCCAGGCTCTTGAGCGGATCGGTAAGCTGGAGTTTGCGGCGATCAATGTTGAAACCCTTTTTCTCCAGCGCTTCCGCAATGTCGGAAGGAGTGACCGACCCAAAGAGGTGGTCTTTCTCTCCAGCCTTGCGGCGGAAGGAAAGCGATACACCTTCCAGTTGCCTGGCGAGGGCCTCGGCGTCCGCTTTCTCGACGGCGGTGCGCCGCACAGCGGACTGGCGCATCTGCTCGACCACCGCTTTGTTGCCCGCGGTGGCCTCAATGGCCAGTTTGTGCGGCAGCAGGTAGTTGCGGCCGTACCCTTCAGCCACCTTGACCACGTCACCGCGGTGGCCCAGTTTAGGAACATCTTCTTTCAGAATGACTTCCATTTCAGGATCTCCCGTTGTTAAAAAATCAACGCCGAATGTGTTACCGCGCGGCGAACGGCAGCAGCGCTATGTTACGCGCCCGCTTGATGGCCGCCGTGAGGCGCCGCTGATGCGGCGTGCAGACGCCCGTCAGACGGCGCGGGACGATCTTGCCGCGTTCCGCCACAAAGCCCTGCAGCAGCCGGACGTCCTTGTAGTTGATGTCGTCGATTTTTTCGACGCAGAACTTGCAGACCTTTTTACGGCGGAAAAACTTGCGCCCGCCATCGCGGCCTGCTCCCGCGCCACCCGGACCACCCGGGCCACGCGACTCTCTGGGAGTATACGGGCGCGGTGCGGGCGTTGAAACTTCCTGATTTCCTTCGTCAGCCATAACTCTAACTCTCCTTCAAACGCGGCCAATAGCCGCGCTGGTTCTTACATTCAACGTTCTACAGTCGATGTCCAAAATCTCAAGCCTAAGCGTTGACTGCCGGGCTTGGGCTTTGGCTCTCCGGCGCCGCGGCCGGTTCCACCGGACGGCGTTTCTTCGATTCCCGCAGTTTCTTGACCTTGTCCAGACGCTGCTGGTCTTCGTCCGTACGGACGGTGATGAACTTGATCACCGGTTCCGCCACGCGCAGGCGGCGCTCCAGTTCGTGGATGGCCTTGCCGTCTGCATTCACCGTCAGCAACACATACTGGCCATCGGAAAATTTCTTCACGTCATAGGCCAGACGGCGGCGTCCCATCTTTTCCGTAGTGAGTACGGTGGCGCCAGCGGTGGTGGCATGGCCCTGCAGGGTCGCGATCAGCTTGTCCGTATCCTCCTCAGTAAGGTCCGGACGTACAATAAACATCACTTCATAAGTTCGTTGCATTTGTTGCATTTGTTTCCTTTCTGCGTACAGCAAACAAGTACTAAGTTACGCGCTAAATACTAAGTATTACTCTCGTCGTTCTTCCTGTTAAACCTGTTCATGGCCACCGCAATGCCTTCGTTCACAATCACGCCCACCGCCTGCGCCGCCAGATCCAGAACTTCATCTACCGCGACCAGTTGCGATTTCTTGAAGGGCGCCAGGCCATACTGCCCTCCATCTTTCACCGGACGGTCCGGCGCGCTGCCGAGCCGCATGCGGGCTATCTCCTGCGTCCCCAGCGCACCGATCACTGACTCCATCCCTTTATGCCCGGCCGAGGAGCCTCGCTCCCGAATGCGAATGGTCCCCAGCGGAAGGTCCAGTTCGTCATAGATCACAAGCAGGTCCTTCAGCGATTCCAGTTCGTATTTCTCAGCCAGTTCCCGGACCGACATACCGCTGAGGTTCATGTACGTCTCGGGTTTGGCCAGTAAAACCTCTTCTTTCCCGATTCTGGCCCTGGCCGTCAGCGCCTTGCAGTGCCGGTTGTCCACCGTGACGCCACACTGCCCGGCGATGCGGTCAATCGCCAGGAAACCCAGATTATGCGGCGTAAACTGGTATTCGATACCGGGATTGCCCAGCCCAACAATCAGTCTCACGCGGGCTACTTCTTGGCCTCTGCCTTCTTCGGCTCGGCCTTCTTGGGCTCTGCCTTCTTGCCCTCTGGTTTTCCTTCAGCGGCGCCTTCTTCCTCGGTTTCCTGCTTGCCTTTCTTGATGACCTCAGGTTCGGCAGGGGCAGCAGCCGCGGCTTCCGCCGTTGCGTCCGGCGTCGCGACGACTTCTTCCTTGACCGACGTGATGTGCGCGACCGCCTGATTAGCGTCGGTAAGGTACTTCAATTTGCCGCCGAAGGCATCGAGATCGGACACCCGTAAGACCTTGCCAAAGACCAACTCTGATACATCCGCATCAATGTGGCCGGGAATGTCCGCCGGCAGGCACTCCACCTCCACTTCGCGCAGGACCTGGTCCAGGATCCCGCCCTCTTGTTTCACGCCGGCCGCTTCGCCCTTGAGCTGGATGGGTACGCTGACCCGGATCCTTTCGTCCATGGCGATGCGTTTCAGATCAATGTGGAGCAGCTTGCCTTTGATCGGCTCATACTGCCAATCCACGATCATCACTTTGGCCTTCTCGCCATCTACCGTGAGATCAAAGATGGTGTTATGGCCGGTTTCCGAGTGCAGGATCTTGGCGATCTGTTTGGGATCAACACTCACAGCCAGGGACGCTTTCTTTGCGCCATAGACTACAGCGGGCACGCGGCCGCTGGCGCGCAAACGGCGCGCCTCATTTTTCCCGCGCGACGCGTCGGCTCGGGGCTGGGCTTCAACTACTTCTTGTGAAATCATTTCTCTCTTCCTTTTTTTTCTTCACGCAGCCTTCTTCACGCATGCTTTCTTCACGCAGATTCACGCGAACAGCGAGCTGACGGAAGTCTCCTCATGTATGGATTGGATTGCCCGGCCCAGAAGGCCGGCAATGGACAAGACTTTGATTTTGGGCTCGGCTTGTGCCCTGCCCGTCAGCGGGATGGTGTTGGTAACGATCACTTCCTCCAGCTTGGATTTCGAAATGCGTTCGATGGCATCACCGGAAAGCACCGGATGAGAGGCGCAGGCGAATACCTTGAGCGCACCGGCGCTGACCAGCGCATCGGCGGTCTTTACCAGCGTCCCCGCCGTGTCGATAATGTCATCAATAATCAGGCACGTGCGGCCCTTCACGTCGCCGATGACGTGCATCACTTCGGCCACGTTCATGTCCGTGCGGCGCTTGTCCACGATGGCCAGCGCGGCGTCAACTTTTTTCGCGAAGAAGCGCGCGCGCTCCACGCCGCCGGCGTCCGGAGAAACCACGGTCAGGCTCGGCAATTGCATTTTTTTGAAGTGGTCCACCAGCACTGGCGAAGCAAACAGATGGTCCACCGGGATGTTAAAAAAACCCTGGATCTGCGGCGCATGCAGGTCAACCACCAGCGCGCGATGCGCGCCCGCCGTCGTCAGCAAATCGGCAATCAGCTTGGATGAAACCGGGACCCGCGGCTTGTCCTTGCGGTCCTGACGGGCGTAGCCATAGTAAGGGATCACCGTGGTGATGCGACGCGCCGACGCGCGCTTAAGTGCGTCGCACAGTAACAGCAACTCCATCAAATGCTCATCCACCGGGAAGCAGGTGGGCTGAACCACGAATACATCCGAACCGCGCACGTTCTCCAGCACCTGCACGTACGCTTCGCCGTCAGAAAAGCGCGTGACCGTGGCCTTGCCCCGCTCCAGGCCGAGAAACTTGCAAATCTCGTCCGTCAACGGTTCGTTCGCGGTGCCGCAGAAGATCTTGAACTTCTCGTCGCCGCGCGGACGCTGCGGCTTGGGTTCGCTCTTCGGCTGCACCTGCGGTTTTTTCTCCGGTTTGTCGGTCGTCGCTGTCGTCACTATTGTGGCCATCGCATTCTCCTGGTTGAGCTGGTTTGCCGCAACGTAAGATCGTGCTTGGTTCCCATACTGGCTGGATTGCCTAAAATCTGGCTGGGCCGCCAGGATTCGAACTTGAGCCGTTCTGGCGGCGTCCGAGCCGCCAGGCGAAATCCTGAGCGCCAGCGAAGGACCTCTTTCGAGATTCCCTGTTTCCTAAAATCTGGCTGGGCCGCTAGGATTCGAACCTAGACAAAGTGCTCCAAAGGCACTTGACCTACCATTAGTCGACGGCCCAATTCGGTACCTACAGTTTACCTGGGAAAAGCCGCTTCCAGTACTGCGTCCGGGGCAAGGTCATCGTGGCCTGCGCGGCGATCCCGTTTTCCGTCAACCTGCGGGCCGCATTCGCGGCTTGCTGCCTGGTGCCAAACAGACCGTACACGCTGGACCCCGAGCCTGATAGCGAAGCGCACTTCGCGCCTTCGCGCTCCAACATGCTCTTGACCTGGCGTACAGCCGGATACATAGGAAAAACGACACTCTCAAAGTCGTTTTCTATTCCGGTACGGACAAGGTCGAGAAGCAGTGCCTCGGCCCGGTCCCAGCGTCTGCTTGGGACACCGGTTGGGGAAAATCTGCTGCCACTCAGCCAGCCATACAGCGACTGGCTGAACGTACTCATTCTATCGGAGGGCGCGGGACCCGTCAATTTGAAGGGTTGCTCAAGCTTTTTGTCCCACTCGGCGAAGGCCGTTGGAGTAGATACTCCGACCGACGGTGTAGCAACAACGCAGTGCAAGCCGGGCAGGTCCTCCATGGCATAAACCTGCTCTCCGCGGCCAACGCCCAGTACAGTGCCTCCGATGAGAAATAAGGGCAAGTCTGATCCCACTTCTGCGGCAATGCGCAGCCGGTCCTGTGGAGCGAGTTTGCGCTTCAAGGCGCGCTCCAATCCCAGCATGACCGCAATGGCATTAGACGACGCAGCCCCTAAACCACCTTGCATCGGCAGCCGCTTTTGAATCGCGATGCGGACTTTGCTGCGGATTTTGAGCGCCCGCAGTACCCGGTCTGCGACCCGCCAGCAGGTATTGCTCTCCTCTGTGGGAACGCGCGCATCATTGCACTCGATCTCAATGCCCGAGCCGCGGCAGGCGTCAATCCTGATCAGATCATAAAGCCCGATGGTCTGATACAGCGTGCGCAGCTCGTGGTATCCGTCTTCGCGGCGCGGCCCGATTCTCAGACAGATGTTGATCTTTGCGAAAGAGCGGACGGTCACGGGCATGGGGAAAATGATAGCAGCAAGCGGGCTAAGCAATTGGCAATTGGCAGTTAGCGATTAGCCAAAGCAAAAAGACTTTTACCGCAAAGGTCGCAACGGACGCAAAGGGACCAGGGTTTCTGCATTTGATTCCCTTGCGTTCTTCGCGATCTTTGCGGTTAAGAGGTTTTGCTTTGCTAATTGCCAATTGCAGCCAATTGCTAATTGCTTCCCTTCAGTACCTGAACAAATACGACAGCTTGATGAAAATCTGTCGTCCATCGTTGATGAACGACCTGCGCGTACGCAGCAGGCCGTCCGGCGTGTTGGCAAGCGAGGGATCCAGGTTCTGCAAGTTGCTGTTGTAGCCCACATAAATCGCGGTACCCGGATGCACCAGGTACGTGAACAGCACATCTCCGTTGAAGTTCTTGGTGTTCTGTATGGTGGTCAAAGCCGGATTGGAGATATTCGTCGTATATTGGCCAATCAGGCGTAGAGAGAACTCTTTGGTGAACTGGTAGTTCCACTTGGAGCGAAGAATATGGTTGTTGAAAATGTTTGCGCCCGTATTCTGGTCCTGCAGGCGGACGAACAAGTAGGTGTTCTCCATGGTGAGGCCCTTGGACGGGCGGACCACAGCGCGTACTGTCCCGGTGTTGGAACGAACCAGTACCGGCGGGCCGGTGCGCGGAACGAAGTTGGTCGCTGTTTCCCAGTCCTCCTCAGCTGTTAAGTTGAGCCACTTGAAATACTGCGTGCCAATTACCACCCCGCCCTGCACGTGGGCATAGTCCTGGTTGGCAACAAGCGCTGAGAAATCCGAGGGACGCAGACGTTCGTGGTCCCACTGGGTGAAAACAACAAAAAAACTCTGCCGTTGAAAGTCCCATTGGTATTGGGGATTGATCACGTAATTGAGCCGCGTGCCATTGTGGTCCCAGATCGTCGCTTCGTAGATCCGGGGACCGTAAGCCACCAGATGTTTGCCTTCAGGATGGGACGTGTAGCCGATGAAGTTGCTGAACTGACGAATGTCCGTACGGTTCACGAAACCTGTCTCGGCGTTGAACCCCGCTGCGATGTCCTGATATAGGGTGTTGAATTCCAGCCGGCGCGAACTGCGTTCCAGAAAAACCTGATACGCAGGACCCGCCTGGTGCGTGCCATCGCTGAACTTGGTCTCACTGGTAATGGCTTGGGCGTTCAACTGCCAGTTCTGGTCGATCTTGATGTGCGTGTCAACGCCGCCTACCCGGTTGAAACCCACCAAACAGGGAGTGGCGGTGCAAAAGCTGTTTGCCCCGGTGTGCAGCTCACGGTCGGTATAAATGAAGCCGACGCTATTACCCTGTCCGATCTCGCGATTGATGCGAACAACTCCGAAGTACGCATCGTGCCCAAACAGAGGATCGCCCTCGATCACGCTTTTTCCCGGGGACCGGTCGTTCGCCAAAAACGTGCCAATGGCCCAGGGGCCCACTTTGCCCGTAAGCCGGGCGCCATAGAGCGGATCAACAACGCGCCGCGTAAACACCAGGTTGAACGGCGTCTGGAAATAGCTGGAGTTCTCCTGAAAGAACGGACGCTTTTCCGGGAAAAACACCTCAAAACGCTGGTTGACGGTGACCTGGGGGTCGTCCGATTCAATCTGCCCAAAATCGGGATTGATCGTAGTGTCCAGGACCAGGCTATCTTTGATGACGATCTTCGAATCAAGTCCTTCTTTCGGCGCAAGATGCTTTCCGCTGAAGCGGTTCCCAGCGGGATCACGCTGGTCCAGGTCACGAAAAGCGCCCAGGGACGCGTAGGGCATGAACTGCATGTTTCGCCCAGGCGAGATCTCCTGCAGGCCTGTGATGTCGCCCTCCTGGCTGAGCCATCCCTGGACCTTGCCGGTGTTGACGGGATAGTAAGCGCGTTCACTGTTGCGGGGGATCACTCGCGCCAGCATGATGCCCCAGGTCTGCGAGGGCGTGCGACTGAAGCGCAGTGACTTAAAGGGGATCTGAAACAGGACCATGTAGCCGTGGTCGGTCATCTTTGCATCGGTGTTCCACACGGTGTCAAAGGACATGTCCGGCCCCTGGTTTTCCGTGAAGATAGCGTCTTGCTGAATGCCGTAAGGGTTGGCGTAGAACTCGTAGGCATGGCGCTGGTCATGGAACGTGTCCAGGAACATGCCGACCTGGTCATCGTCATCAATCAGTTCGCGGCGCAACATGCGCGCGCGGATCTTCGCCGGCTCCGTATCGAAGGCCAGAAACAGAACAATAAGGTCTTTGTTCGTGTAGCCGAGATAGGCTTCCGTGCGTTGCGAAACCGCGGCCCCATCCTTGGGATCTCGCTGGACGAACTTGTCCACCTTGAGCATTTTCCGGGCCAGCGGAGTGACCGGTTCCATGCCTTCGAAATCGGAGAGCTTGGGGGCCGCTTCCAGTTTGGGAATCTGGGCGGCTAATCTGACTGCCGCTGCCGTAGCGTTCGGCTGGGGCCGCGTAGCCAGGGACGGCGACGGCTGCTGCGCGGCCGCCAGAGAGGAGGCCATCACGACAATGATTGCGCATGGGATTGTCTGGATTCCTCGCGGTGCGCGCACCACTCTTCTCCGGCTGCTCAAGACCTGGCTCTCTGGGGGTCCACCGTTCAGACGCAATTTTAGACTCGACAAACGGGGAAAGGTCATGCGATTCAACGGAAAAGGGTTACGCTTGAGGAACGTCCGCACCTTTTGTCAGGAGCATCAAAAAAGCTCCGGTTGCCGGCCGTAGCGCAGTCCAAAGTGCTCATAGGCCAGCCGGGTCGCGACCCGCCCACGTGGCGTGCGGTCCAGAAAGCCAATCTGGATCAGAAACGGTTCGTGGACCTCTTCGAGGGCGTCGGGTTCTTCGGCCAGAGCCGCCGCCAGCGTGTTTAAGCCGACCGGCCCGCCTCCATACTTCTGAATGATCGTGAGCAGCAGCCGGCGGTCCATTTCATCGAAACCGTGCTTATCAACCTCCAGCATCTCCAGGGCGGCTTGCGCCGTTGCCAGGTCAATATGGCCGGCGCTGCGCACCTGAGCAAAATCGCGCACCCGGCGCAGCAGCCTGTTGGCAATACGCGGCGTGCCGCGCGCGCGGCGCGCCAGTTCCTCCGCGCCCGCGGAGTCAACCTTTACGCCAAGGATTTCTGCGGAGCGCTCGATAATGAACTTCAAGTCTTCCGCGGTATAGAACTCCAGTCGCAGCAAGATCCCGAAGCGTGAGCGTAACGGCGCGGAAAGCAGTCCGGCCCGCGTTGTTGCCGCGACGAAGGTGAACGGTTTCACGTCAATGGTGTGGGTCCGGGCGGAGGGCCCCTGTCCGATAATGATGTCCAGCTTGTAGTCTTCGAGCGCCGAGTACAGGATTTCCTCCAGCGCCGGCTGCAGGCGGTGTACTTCATCCAGAAAGAAAACCTGCCGGTCAGAAAGGTTCGTCAGGATGGCAGTGAGATCGCCTTTTATCTGAATGGCCGGTCCTGCGCTCTGCTGGTAAGCCACGCCCAGTTCGTTGGCGATGATGGTGGCCAGCGTGGTCTTGCCCAGTCCGGGAGGTCCGTAGAGAAGGACATGGTCCAGCGCCTCGCCGCGCGATCTGGCGGCCTCGATCGCTACGGCCAGATTTTCTTTGACCTTGTGCTGCCCGACAAACTCACGCAGCAATCGTGGCCGCAGCTTTAGCTCAAACGACTCGTCGTCTTCGGCCTGGATGGCAGAAACCAGACGGTCTTTGTCGTTGGCTTTGACCCCGTCCTTGGCCCGGTGCGGCGGTTTTTGGCCCGGCGTAGACATCTGGGCGATGGTAAAGCGAAATTGGGAAAAACGCCAGAAGAGGAAAGTGAAAAGACCACACCAGTAAAAAGTTATAAGAGTTTTGTAAAGCCGGGCGACTTTCGTGTGGAGCGTGGGTTCATCGGGTGCATGAACCCTTCTGACTTTTCCTGCCCTCGGTGCGATGTGATTGAGGGGCGGCCCTGCCTCTCAGATTTTGGCGTTCCATTGAAGCGATTTCATGCGGAGCGAAGCCGCATTGCGAAATCCGTAGCCATAAAGAAGGCCCGACTGCTTAACAATTCCGTTGCTTTAAGCGCCCGGATTCTTAAGAAAGGAAACCGTCTGCACTAAGCCAGCGGTCCACCGCCAGTACGATGGGACTAAGATTTCTGAGGGACTTCAGCCTCAAAATGTCCGAGATCCGCCACGATTTCCTGGCTCACCATTTTGTCGTTTTCGTACACGATCTGGATCATGCGCACCCTGCCGGCGCGTTTTGACGCTACCGCCGTAGCCAGCGCGACATCGGGAAAGAGGCAGAGCATCTCCCACTTTTTCCCGGCCTTCTCCACCCAGATTTCGTATTGTTCCCAGCGACCCATGAGGTACGGCCTAGTTCAAATAGTGCTTGAACGGAATATCCACGTTAAAGTATAGCGTCACCGTTTCGTTTGTCTTACGGTCTTTTACTTCCATTCGATCATAAGAATGACCGCCATCGTGTATCAAGGACTGTGTGCCGGGCGTCAGGCCCATAACGTTCAGCACGACGTATTCTTCATGAGTTGAGATGACAACGTATGCGGTTGCCGGACTCTTGCCGTCGCCCGAACCGATAATGGATTTAAACAGGCCGGCAAAAACCGCCCGATGGAAGTCCGCCTTCCCGGAGTCCTGCAGTTTGCCGTAGGCAACAGACTCCACGTAATGGGCGTCCAGATTTACAAATTCATTGGCCAGGACCGTGTCCGCGTTCTTGATGGCCTCTTTAAAGTCGTTGACGTTAAGCGCTTTGAACATGGCAGCTTCCTGGTCGCTGGTGTCCTTCGCACTCTTGCGTTCCGGCGACTCCATATAGGAAAACCGCAGCTTTTGGAAATCAATGGAGGTATCGCCGTTTTGCACGCGAGCCAGCAGGACGGCGTATTCTGAAGGCGGATTCTGCTCACGCTTTTCATCCTGGCCAACGCCAAGCAGCGTAGCGAAACAAAAAACGAGAATGGCCGCGCAGCAGCGTGTCATCGTCGCTCTCCTCGGGTTGGTTTCACACGACTCGCTTTGTATCAGGGCACACCTTCACCCAAGTATAAGGTCTTTTAGATTTAGTCGTATCGTGCCGCCCAACCCAAGGTGCGGATTCAAGACTTCAATCCGCTGGGGCGACGTCGGGTTCGGGCGTGCGCAGCGGCGAAATAGCAGACCACCCCGGCGGCGGCCATCGCCAGGCCCAGAGTCAGAGTGCTGAAGTGCCCAAGGTGCTCATTGCGGTTCTTGATCAGCGCGACCACGAGCAGCGCCGCAGGGCCCATGCCCAACAGCACGGCCACCGGCAATCCACCGGGGACTCGGAACGGGCGTGGCAGCTCGGGTTCGTGAATACGCAGCACGACCAGCGCAACGAACTCCAGTACCAGACTGGCGCCGTAGAGCAGGATATCGAGCATGATCAGGCGGTCAAAGCTCAGTTTGAGCGAAAGTCCCCATGCGAGTCCGCAGACCACAATGGCGAACCACGGCGCGCCGTTGCCGAGTTTCAGGGTAAACGCCCTGGGCAGATAGCCGTCTTCCGCCATGGCCACCGGCAGGCGCGAGTACGACATAGTCAGAGAATTGAGAATGCCTGCGGTGCTGACCAGCGCTCCAGCGACGACCGCCAGTCCGAGCCATGGGCCGACGACAGTCCCGGCAATGGACGCCCAGCTTCCTGTCTCCCAGGCGTTCACCGGGAGATGCGCGCTCCACACAGCGGCCACAGGTACTATGTAGGACAGCATAATCACCACCAGGGCGATGATCATGACACGGGGATATGTCCGCTGCGGATTCTCCACTTCCTCGGCAACGGTGGAAGCGTTGTCCCATCCCATGTAATTCCACATAGCGACGAGGATTGCGGCGAGTAAATCGCTTTTGCCTGCGGACACGCTGGTCGCGGCAACCGGTATCCCGTGGCGGAAGAGCGCGTATACAGTGATGACCGAGAATGGGACCATCAGCAGCAGTCCCAGCAGTACCGAGCCGTCGCCGACTGCCTTGGCTCCAAACAGGTTCCACGCAAGGCACGCCAGAAGAATGGACGCAGCGATCAGCACGCCGTTATTTCCCTCTCCAGCCTGCGGCCACACGTGTTTGAGATAGAGCACCGCCACGGTGGGATAAGCGCCCATATCAAATACGCTGGCCATCAGCGAAAGCCACGCCTCCTGGAAGCCCCAGAAAGGCCCCAGGGCGCGGCGCACCCAGACGTAGAAACCGCCTTGCGAAGGAAGGGCTGCCGAGAGTTCGCCCACCATCAAGCCGGTCGGCAGCGACCAGAGGAGGGGAAGAAAAAAAAGAATGGCGATGGCCAGCTTGTAACCGGAGGCCTGCACCAGTTCCTCCAGGCCGTAAGGCCCGCCGGAGACCATAAAGCAAGTGGCCGCAACCAGAGGCACAAGCGTCAGTTTGCGGCCGGAAACCTTCCCGGTTTTTTGCATTGGAAATGCGACTATAACACCAAAAGAAATTGCGGCAATTTATTTTCGCGGGAGTGGAAGCTACCTCACGTTTTCGCGGAACTTAACACTCTTGCCTGCCCCTTGTGCCGCCCGCAAAACGTGTAAACTCTAGGACGAATATCCGAGGAACACCACCCATGCCTGCCATGCCGGACGGCCTTTTGCGCTACCGCGCAGAGTTCCCCATACTGGAACGCACTACATATATGATCAGCAACTCGCTGGGCGCCATGCCCCGCCGCGTGTACGACTCCTTGCACTCATACTGCGACGTGTGGGCCAACCGCGGCGTCCGCGCCTGGGAAGAAAACTGGTGGATGCTCTCCCGCGAAGTCGGCGACCAGATCGGCGCCATCATGAACGCGCCCCAAGGCTCGGTCAGCGTGCACCAGAACGTGACCATCTGTCAGGCCATTGTGGCGAGTTGCTTTGACTTCAGCGGACGGCGCAACAAAGTCGTCTATAGCGACATGAATTTTCCTTCCGTTATGTACTTCTGGGAAGCCCAGCGCTCCCGCGGCGCCCGCGTGCACATGGTAAGGACGGACGACGGCATTCACGTTCCAACCGAACGAATCCTGGAAGCCATTGATGACGAAACGCTTCTGGTACCCATTTCGCACGTGGTCTTCCGCAGCGCGTATATAAAAGACGCGAAGGCCATCATCGAAAAGGCCCATCGCGTGGGCGCGTACGTTGTGCTGGATTGTTTTCAGTCGCTGGGCAACGTGCCGGTGGACGTGCAGCAACTCAATGCCGACTTTGCCACTGGAGGCGTGCTCAAGTGGCTCTGCGGTGGGCCAGGCACAGCCTATCTGTACGTCCGTCCGGACCTGGGAAAGAAACTTGAGCCCAAACTGACCGGATGGTTCGCGCACGAAAACCCGTTCGATTTTGAGATCGGACCAACCAAATATGGCGAGCCGCCTTATCGGTTCATGCAAGGGACCGCGAACATCCCGGCGCTGTACGCTGCACAACCGGGACTCAAGATCATTCGCGAAGCGGGCGTGGAGCGCATCCGCGAAAAATCAAAGAAAATGACCGCCCGTCTGATTGAGCTGGCCGACCAGCGCGGCTGGAAAATCAACGCCCCACGCGATCCGGAACAGCGCGGCGGAACGGTAGCCATCAATATGCCGGACTCCCAACAAGTCTGCCAGGAGTTGTTGCGCCGCGACGTTCTGGTGGATTGGCGGCCAAACGCGGGCGTGCGGTTCTCTCCGCACTTTTACAATACGATGGAAGAAATCGAGCGGGCGATAGAGACGGTGGATGAGATCCTGGGCCAGATGCGGGTGCCGGCCGCGGCGGCGCGCTAAAGCTTTTTTTGCCGGGGAACCAAAATAGCTATTGACATTCGCCCTTTATTCGCTAAAAATTCGCTTATGGCTATCACAAAACGGCAACGCGAAGTTTACGACTTTATCCACCACTTTGTGCAGACCAACGGCTACTCGCCTTCGTTTGAAGAAATCGGCAATGGGCTCGGCCTGAGTTCTCTTGCGACTGTGCACAAACACGTCTCCAATCTGGAGAAAAAAGGGCTGCTGAAGCGCGACTACAACCGCAGCCGGTCCATTGACGTGCTCCCAATGCGCGGCATGCTGAAACGGCAAGCCGCCAGGGCCGCGGATGAACTGCCGCTGCTCGGACGGATTGCCGCGGGCCAGCCCATTGAGGCGATCGAGCATCCGGAAACGATTTCGCTCAGCGACATCACGCGCTCCAAAGATGTCTTTGTGCTCCAGGTCAAAGGCCAGAGCATGAAGGACGAGCACATTGTGGACGGCGATTACGTGCTGGTCGAGAAAGTCAACAGCGCGCCCGACGGAGACATCGTGGTCGCGCTGGTGGAAGGCACGGACGCGACCCTGAAACGCCTCTACCGCGAGAAAGACAAGGTCCGCTTGCAACCGTCTAACTCCGCCATGCCGCCCATCATTGTCCCGGCGAAGTCCGTACAGGTGCAGGGACGGGTGATTGGCGTGTTGCGAAAGTACTAGTCCGCGCTATTGCCTGGGCAGTCCGGCGAAC
>DATMPO010000020.1:0-36772 GCA_035567035.1 Verrucomicrobiia bacterium
TTCATTTCCAATGAAGGTGAGTTTCGTCTGGCCGTTTCCAAAATCCTCAAAAATAACCACGTCGTGCGCATCGTCTATGGCCTCATGTTCTATTCCATAGTGCGCAGGCTCAACCTTGTTTCCCTTCGAGTCGGAAAAGTACATGGAGTAAACGATCTTCTCGTGCAGAACAATCTCGTGGTAATCCCCAGCATTCCAGCCCTCCTGCCCATCCGGCGCTCTCATGCAGCAGAGAAATTTTCCTCCTACGCGAAAATCCATCTCGCAAAAAGGCGCAGTAAAACCCTTCGGGCCCCACCACTGCATCACATATTTCGGGTTTGTCCACGCCTCCCAAACCAATGCGCGTGGGGCATCAAAAACTCTTGTGACAACCATCCGCTCTGTCTCGTTAACCGTGTTTTTTGTCATCTCTGACCTCCGCTTTTTTCATTTGATTCACAACCACATCCAGCTTGTCGAAACTCTCTTCCCAGAACCGGCGATAGCTGATCGCCCAGTCGCTGACTGTTTTTATCGCCTCTGGCCTAAGCGTGCACACGCTCTCTCTTCCACGCTTCGTCTTGATCACAATCCGCGCCCGCACCAGGTAGGCAATATGTTTTGAAATCATCTGCTGCGAGAGTGCAAACGGTTCCGTCAATCCATGCACAGAGGCAGGCCCATGGGAGAGTCGTTCGATCATCCCCCGCCGGGTTGGATCAGACAAAGCAGCAAATGTTGTACCCAATTTATCCACAACCATATGGTAGTGGATTGTCTGTCAATGTCAAGTGTGAATTTTGCGATTCCTGATTTCTGTTCCCTGATCTCTGAACCCTAACACCTGCGCTAATTTATGCTTCCCCATGCGCCGCGTATCGCAGCTGGGTGCATGGTTTAACAAATCGGCTTCCTTGAGCAATGGCTCATTAACTCAACGATTAGAATGCCACCCGCAATCTGCGCAGGAGCGCGAGCCGTCACGGCGGAGGCCCTGGCATCAGGGCCGGGATGCGGATTGCCGTTGCAAGTGAGGGAACAAGTCCACTGCACCAAAAAATTAAACCGCGCTTTCCACACGGTCTTTTGTATAATTCATTGTGCACCCCATAAGGTCCCACGGCACGTGGCGCAAGCCGCTTCCAGGCCGGGGAGCACCACCCCCCAAATTCAATTTCCCACAAGAGGCGAGGAGTCCATGGCAGCGAAATATATTTTCGTGACCGGCGGTGTTGTGTCTTCATTGGGTAAGGGCCTGGCAGCCGCTTCCATCGGCTGTTTGCTGGAGAGCCGCGGGCTTAAGGTCAATCTGATGAAGTTTGACCCGTATCTCAACGTTGATCCGGGCACCATGTCGCCGTTTCAGCACGGCGAGGTCTTTGTGACCGACGACGGCGCCGAGACCGACCTGGACCTGGGCCACTACGAGCGCTTCACTCACGCCAAGCTCTCTCGCGACAACAACTGGACCACCGGCCGGATCTACGAGCAGATCATCACCAAGGAGCGCCGCGGCGATTATCTGGGAAAGACCGTCCAGGTGATTCCGCACGTGACCAACGAAATCAAGGCCGCCATGAAGAAGGTCGCGCAGGACGTGGATGTGGTCATTGTGGAGATTGGCGGCACGGTGGGCGACATCGAATCACTCCCCTTTCTTGAAGCCATCCGCCAAATGCGACAGGAGCTGGGGCGCGAAAATACTTTGTTTATCCACGTCACGCTGGTGCCCTGGATCGGCGCCGCCGGCGAGCTCAAGACCAAACCAACGCAGCATTCGGTAAAAGAACTGTTGAGCATCGGGATCCAGCCGGACATTCTTCTCTGCCGCACTGACCGTTTCCTTTCCCGCGAACTCAAGGGCAAGATTGCGCTTTTCTGCAACGTGGAAAACGAAGCCGTCATCACGGCCAAGGACGTGGCGTCTATCTACGAGGTTCCGCTGGTGTTCGCCCGCGAAGGTGTCGACGCGCTAGTCTTGAAATATCTGCGGATGGACGCCAAAGCGCCCGACCTGCTTCGCTGGGACCAGCTGGTGCATAACATCTATAACCCCAAGGACGAAGTGCATATCGGGATCGTGGGCAAGTACGTGGAATATGAAGACTCTTACAAGTCTTTGAAAGAAGCTCTGGTCCACGCGGCCACCGCCAACAATCTCAAGCTGGAGGTTACCTGGGTGGAAGCCGAAGGGCTGGAAGCCAAAGAAGGCGAGTCCCTCGGCCCGGAGAACCAACTGGCGGGATTTGATGGAATTCTTGTGCCCGGGGGCTTTGGCAAACGCGGCATCGAGGGCATGCTGATTGCCATACGCTATGCGCGGGAAAAGAAAATTCCGTACTTTGGCATCTGTCTCGGCATGCAGACCGCGTGCATCGAGTTTGCGCGCAACGTCTGCGGTCTGGCGGACGCGGACTCCAGCGAGTTCAACCCCGCTACACCCCACCGCATAATTTACAAACTGCGCGAGCTGCGCGGCATTGACGAACTGGGCGGCACCATGCGCCTGGGCGCCTGGACGTGCAAACTGGAACCCAACAGCCACGCGGCCAAAGCTTACGGCGCGACCGAGATCAGCGAGCGCCATCGCCATCGCTACGAATTCAACCGGGAATATGAAGCGGTCCTGACGGGTGGCGGATTACGTATCACCGGCAGCACGCCGGACGGAACGTACGTGGAAATCGTGGAGATTCCCGACCATCCTTACTTCCTGGGTTGCCAGTTCCATCCCGAGTTCAAGTCCAAGCCGCTGGAGCCGCATCCGCTGTTCCGCAGTTTCGTGGAAGCCGCCTATGCGAACCGGCTCGCGCGCAAGGAAAGCCGCGTTCACGAGGAAATTGAGATGTTCCGCCGGCCGGAGAAGATCGGAAAACTGTGACGAAGAGGGTACGTCTTCCCTGCTGACGCGGGTTTCGAGGCTGCTAGCGGTGAAACGCGGAATCGCCGGTGTATTTCAGCTCAGCCTGGTCTTGATGCACAGAAAGAACGTGGATTGCGCGCCTGGTCAAGTCCATGCGGCATTTCACTGTCACGTAACGGCCTTCCTGTCCCTTCAAAGCACCTGCATTGCTCACAATCCACTTGTTGTCATCGTCCGTCAAGAAAGTCTGGCCGTCGTCGCTCACTTTGCCGGATAGGTTCACGCCCTTCGCATGCGCGACGGCAGAACGCGTGTTATCGCCGGGTAACGCGGCTGCCTGCACCGCCGTAAGCAACGACGCCAGTGCGACCAGCGCCAGACTGCCAGAAGTAATCCGCGTCATTGTCCTTGGCATTGCCAGCCCTCCTTCAATCTTAGTTTTGTCGGCAGACCGAACTCGTACGCAGTCAGCTTAGCGTCCGGCGAAGCGCAGGGAAAATTGAAACTATTGATAGCGGTCATCAACAATTCTTATCGCAAACACTGGTCACCGGCCATTGGTCATCGGTCATGGCGGAGCGTCGGGCGCTCGTGAACACTGAGGTGGAGCACGGGTACTTGGTTTTCTTCCACAAAGCCCCTATCATCTCGGTGGTGTCAGCGCAGCATCAATTCGATCTCGGCGACGTGCATATTGGTTCCAGCCTGTTCCTGATCGCCGGGCCATGCGTCATAGAGAGCGAAGCCCACGCGATAAAAATGGCTGAGTCCATCAGCAGCGTGGCCCGCAGACTGCATCTGCCCTATATCTTTAAAGCCTCTTACGACAAAGCGAACCGCACCTCGCTGAAGAGTTTTCGCGGACCGGGATTGCAAGAAGGCCTGCGCATTCTCAAAAAAGTAAAGAAAGAAACCGGCGTGCTCGTGCTGACGGACGTTCACCAGACCGTGGATGTGCCGGCCGTCGCGGAAGCGCTGGACGTGGTGCAGATTCCCGCGTTCCTCTGCCGTCAGACAGACTTGCTCGTTGCCGCCGCCAAACATGCACGCGCCATCAACATCAAGAAAGGCCAGTTCGTCTCGCCCTGGGACATGCGCTATGCCGTGGAAAAAATCCGCGAGTCCGGTAACGAAAACATTTTCCTGACCGAGCGGGGCAGTTCGTTCGGCTACAACAACCTGGTGGTGGACATGCGCTCGCTGGCCATCATGCGCCAGTTTGCTCCGGTGGTCTTTGACGCCACCCATTCCGTCCAGTTGCCCTCCGCGGGCGCGGACGGGAAAGCTGTTTCCGGAGGCCAGCCGGAGTTTATCCCGTTACTTTCGCGCGCCGCCGTGGCTGCCGGTGTGGACGGCATCTTCATGGAAGTCCATGACCACCCGGCCCAGGCCAAATCAGACGGCGCGAACGCCCTCGACCTCAAGGACCTTGAGCCGCTGCTGGCGGAATTACTGGCTATCCGAAACGCCATCCGCTAAACCTTACCACTGATGACACTGATCACACTGATTTGAAAAGATTAAGACGAGCCCGACAAGCTGAGGTCGGATACGCGCAAGAATTCCTGATTTTGATCGGTGTTATCAGTGTCATCAGTGGTAAGGTTTGGCGCTACTTTTCCACGATCACCAGTTGGCTGTTCTCTACCCGCAAGTCGGCGATGTACGCCGGCAGTTTCAGCTTCTCGCGGTTCTCGGGCTCCTGCAGTTTTTCCTGAAGCCTTGGATTCAGAAGTGACACCGGGACCGGCAAGTCGTCGATCTTGGCTTCCGTGAATTCGAACGTCGCATATCCATTGGTAACTCCCAGTTTGCCGGAAATTGTCAGATAAACGTCTTTGCCATAGACGTTGATCGCGAACTGGACCGTAAAGGAGTCGTCCACGAAGACGACCTGCAGCGTCTTCACTTCAGGAGGGGCTTCCGGGGCTGCGGCAGACTGCCCGGGCGGAGTTGCGGGTTGGGCCGGAGTGGCCACCTGTTCTTGAGCGCCTTGCTGAAATGCGGCGTTGACCTCATCCGCATTGAAGTGGGCCTCTGCAGGTTCACCGCGATTGTGGGAAGCCTGCAGCTCAATGAGCTTGGATTGAAATTCTGCGGCGTTCTGTTTGACCTCAGCCGCAGTCATCGGCGCAGCCACAGGAACGGGCTTCTTCAACAAAAGGGCAAGCACCAGAACCAGCACGGCGACCACGCTCCAGCGGATGATTTTCCAGGTCAAACGAGCAGGCTTTTGAGTCGGCATGACTTTTGATTGTGCCATACGCTATCCAGCGTGCTGCACATAAATTAGAATCGAGAGTCATGGTTCCGACCCAGTTACAGTCATCCATAGGCTCTCGCGCAGTGGCCATCGAAAACGCTTTACGGTCCATCATCCGCGGTAACGATGAGGTTGTGCGTCTGGCGCTGGTCGCGGTATTGGCCCGCGGCCATCTCCTGATCGAGGGCGTCCCCGGAGTGGGCAAGACCACGCTGGCGCACGCGCTGGCCCGCGCCCTGGACTGCGCCTTTCAGCGCCTTCAGTTCACCAGTGACATGCTGCCTTCCGACGTGCTGGGCATCTCGGTTTACTCCGCGGTCGAGCAGCAGTTTGAGTTCAAGGCCGGACCGATTTTCACCAACGTGCTTCTGGCGGACGAAATCAACCGCACCACGCCCAAGACGCAGTCCGCCTTGCTGGAAGCCATGAATGAAGGCCAGGTCACCGTAGACGGGCAGTCGCACGTTCTGCCCCGTCCGTTTCTGGTGATCGCGACACAAAACCCGGTGGAGCACCACGGGACGTATCCGCTGCCGGAGTCGCAACTGGACCGTTTTCTGCTGCGCGCGAACATGGGATATCCGCAGGCGAGCAGTGAGCGCGAAATCCTGCGGTCACAAGCCGGAGCTGCACGGCTCGACGATGTCCGCCCGGTGGCCACCGGTGCTGACGTCTCCGCCATGCAGGAGGAAGTCTCGCGAGTGAAAGTGGACGACTCGCTGGCGGATTACGCGCTGGAAATCGTCCGGCGCACGCGGGAGACCGACGCGCTCTCCCTCGGCGTTTCACCCCGCGGCTCCATCATGCTGTACCGCGCGGCCCAGGCCATGGCGTTTCTCGATGGCCGCATGTTTACCACGCCGGCCGACTTCAAGACCCTGATCCTGCCGGTGTTTTCCCACCGTGTGGTCGTCAACGCGCAGTATTCCTCCACGCTCAAGAAGTCCGAGCAGGCCGAGACCATTCTGCAGGAGATCGCCCAGAGCGTGACGGTCCCGGTATGAGCTGGCTGCGCAGCCTGATGCTGCTCGCGCTGGTGGTCTGGGTGGGCGGCATTGCGTTCCTGGCTTTCGTTGAAGCGCCAAGTGCGTTCCAGGTGTTGCCTGATCAGCATCTGGCTGGACTGGTTGTCGGCCGGAGCCTGACCATTCTTCATTGCATGGGCATCATTTCCGCCTGCATTTTTCTTTTGTCCTCGATCACGCTGAACTACTTATCGAATTATCAGCTGCGCTTGTTCTCTGCTTCCCATGTGTTCGTAGTGCTGATGCTGGCGCTGACGTTGCTCTCGCAGTTTTGCATCACACCGCGCATGCGCGAAGTGCGCGCCGGCATGGACAATTCCGCTGCCCGAGCGGAATTTGATCGTCTCCACAAGTGGTCAGAACGGACTGAGGGCGGCGTCCTCTTCCTCGGACTCGTCCTGGTCGTTTTGACGGCGCGGCGGAATAGTACTTAGTATTTAGTAGTTGGTATTTAGCCAATCCGAAAACGGAAAAGCCCAAATGCATGCTCTGCCGCAAGCCAGCACATGCTGGCTAAATACTAAGAACTAATTACTAACGGCTTCCCTCATGAAAACTGGAATCATTGGCCTGCCGCAGGTGGGCAAGACATCTCTGTTCAAAATCCTGACCAAGGTTGACGTTTCCAGCCGGTCGCACTCCAATCCGCGGGAAGCGCATCTGGGCATAGCCAAAGTACCGGACGACCGCCTGGACCGCCTGGCCGCGCTCTACAACCCTAAAAAGCTTACCCACGCCGCCGTGGAATACGCGGATGTTGCGGCGATCGGCCAGGAAGCGCTGAAGGAAACCGCATTCCTCACCGCTCTGCGCACGGTGGACGCTCTGGCCCACGTGCTGCGCGCGTTTGACGATCCTTCCATTCCTCATGTGGGCGAGGTCAACCCGCTGCGCGACGCCAAGACCGTGGATTTCGACCTGATCGTCAGCGACCTGGGCCAGGTGGAAAAGCGCATGGAGCGCGTGGAAAAAGACCTGAAGAAGATGAAGACAGCGGAACTGGAGCGCGAGTTCGATCTGCTGAAACGGGCCAAGGCCCATCTGGAGAGCGAGCTGCCTCTGCGCGAAATGGAAATTGCCGCGGACGACGAAAAGCGCATTCGCGGCTTCATGTTCCTGAGCCAGAAACCGATGCTCTACGTGCTGAACATTAATGAGTCGCCGGCCCTGGGCGCCGACCTGGAGCAGGCGGTCGCGAAATACGACTTATCAGAGATCGCGGGACGCAAAAACGCGGGCGCTACAGCGATCTGCGGCAAGGTCGAGGCTGAACTTGCTGACATGGACGACGAAGCGGCAGCGGAATTTCTTTCGAGCTACGGCCTGACGGAAAGCGGCCTGACGCGGCTGATCCGCAAAACGTATGAGCTGTTGGGAGTGATTTCATTCTTCACCATCGGTGACGACGAATGCCGTGCCTGGACTGTCCCCAGGAACTCACGCGCCCAGGCCGCGGCCGGGGCCATTCACTCCGACCTGGAAAAGCACTTTATCCGCGCGGAAACCATTCACTGGGACAAACTGCTCGAAGCCGGATCCGAGGCCAATGCACGCTCTCAGGGAATTCTGCGGCTGGAAGGCAAAGACTACATCGTGCAGGACGGCGACGTGCTGCACGTTCGCCACAGCGGCTGATTCCTGTTATGCTCGGCTGCTTGTCCCATGAATCCCATCGTCATTAGCGTCCTGCTTGGCCTGACCGCGGCCGCGGCCAACGCCTTTGGCGGCGCGGTGGTGGTCAACAAGGACTGGGACCGCACCTATCTGCGATATTTCGTCGCTCTGGGCGCCGGGTTCATGCTGGGCACCGCGCTGCTGGAGATGGTCCCGGAAAGCGTACAACTGGCCGGCAAGTACGCGCCGCTGCTGGTACTCGCGGGATATCTGCTGGTGCATCTCTTTGAGCACACCGTCACTCCGCATTTCCATTTTGGCGAAGAGATCCATACCGAGGAATTTGCCCATGCGCACAAAGGCTACTCTGTTCTGTTTGGGCTGATCATCCACACGTTTTTCGATGGCATTGCGATTGCTTCGGGATTTTTGGTGTCCTCATGGCTGGGCTGGGTGATATTTGTAGCGGTGTTCCTGCACAAGATACCGGAGGGCTTTACGGTCGCCTCGGTCATGCTGGCCAGCGGACAAAGCAAGCGCGTGGCCTGGGGCGCATCGGGGGTCCTGGGGTTGGCCACGATTGCCGGCGTGCTGGCGATGGCCGTCTTTTCCCGTTCGGTAATGGTGGGGTTGCCGCTCTCTGCCGGCGTGACCCTTTATGTTGCGGCCTCGGACCTGGTGCCGGAGGTCAACCGCGAACCGGGAATCAAGATGGCGGCACTGGTGCTTCTGGGCGCGGGAATCCTGCTGGTGCTGCACCACTTCTTTGCGGAGATCTAAACGAGATTAAGCGGAGATGCTCTACATCTGCTTAGCATCCCGGCGTTGGATAGGCATCTTTCAAATGCAGTGGCAAGAGCCACTGCACTCGGACGTCATCGTGACTTGACGCCGGCAGCATGGCCAACCAAGCGCCGCCAGTCTGCTGTTAGTGCGGAACCTTCCAGTCGATCGTCAAATCGCCGACAAACCCGCATTGGTTGGACGCATCGGAGAGGTCGAACGTCAACAGAACACCGTCTAGAGTCGTAGCGAGGCTCCACTCGTTGTTTGAACACTGATCCGCGTTCTTGTGCGAGTACGTGTGGACGTTTGGCGTGTTAAGAATGAACCCGGGAGACCCGGGTGGCTTTTTGAGCCGAACTTGAATCGATTTCTCCCCGATGGGGACGTCGTTCGGCCCGCAAAAACCTTCATTCCCCCAATTTCTCACAAAGAAGGCCCACTTGTCCTCCGTTGGCGACGGAGGCAAGTTGATGAACATGGCGTATACCGGATGGAATTCCGATTGATGATCGGGGTGCGCGAGATCGAGTCCCAGCATACCGATTACGATGGCGTTTTTGTCCTTGATGAGCTTCGATGCTTCCCCCTGGTTGGTATCGACAAAATGGTGATGGAAGGCATCCCACCAGGTGTGGGTATCGTCCCAGTGATTCACGGTTTCCGAAGGGCTGAATTCGATCTCGATGCTGACCTTGCCACTTGTAAAAAGTTCCCCACCCGGACTCGTGATAAAGAAATTGTATTCATCATCCTGAACGACCGGAGGCTGTTTCTCGAAGCTGGTCAAGGTGCCTTCGTATTCGACCGGGAACCAGTTCATATGGTAGGGGATACCCGTGCTCTTCCCCGGAATATTGACCCTACACACTGGGTCGTTTCTATTCTCACGAAGAGACTGGCTTGTACAGGTCACTTCCGAATTCCAAGTCCCTGGCGTATCGTCTGCGCCGCACGGACAGAAACTACACGGGTCGGGCGGTGCGTTGCCAAGCTGCACAGAACGCCACTTAGGATTGTGAGGGAACCGATTGTCATCCAGCCCGTTCGCGGTGACCACATCCATGGCGCCAGCCAAGGGAGGAGTGGTAGTAGACGTGGCACACCCCGTCGTAACAGGACACTGTTTCTGGCACCCTATTACTTTTTTTATATCAGCCAAACTCTTGCAGTCGTCCCTGCAGTTTTTTATTTTCTGAGCACAAGTCTCTTGCCCAAACGCCTGAAGTGGCAATCCCAAGGCCAGCAAAACAAAAACCAATACAATATTCATCCGGAATTTCAAAGAGCTGTTGAAAGACAGTTGAAAAAACTGATTTTGCTTCTCACCCATTGGATACAGGACCTCCAAGAGTTGATTCTGCGCTCAGAAACCGCATGAACCTAGCGTTGATGCCATCATACGCACATGCGCCAACTTCAAAAAAGGAAATTTGGGTTAAGGTGAAAGAACGGCCCCTTTCAGGGCCGTGACCGCCGGGGCCGAAGCCCGTTTTCTGAAACTATTCCCTTTTCACGCCGTGAAACGGCCGTTCTTCCGCCGCTCACTCAACTTCCGGTTTCGCTTTGTAACCTTCACGGGCAACGATCTGGTATTTGATGTCTTTGCCTTTTTCGTTCCTCAGGATCAAAGGGCTGCCATCAGTACCGACTAATTGCACCTTGATCTTACGGTACGCCCCGTCCTGGGCTCGATTCGTCGGGTGATACGAGATGGTGTACTGGTTTCTGATGGTCTGGGCAATGTCCATAAACGCGTCCCGGAATGAGGCCTGGAACAACGGGTGATAGAATCTGCCGCCGGTCATTCTGGCAAAGGACTGCATCTGGTTGTCGGCCTGGGCAAAAGTCGTGCTGCAACTGAAGTCGGTCATCTGGCAAAGCAAGCGAAGAGCGCCCCGGCTTTCCAGATAGTTGCGCAATGCCTGTCCGGTGCCGATGGCATAAATCACGATGTCCTTGGTGCCCTGCACTTTTTTGAGCACCTGGTCCAGGGTCTTTTTGCTGAACGTGTCGCGTCCGTTGGCGATCAGAATGATGTACTTTCGCCCTTCCACGCCTTCCAGGCGGTCGATGGTGTCATAAAGAGCGTCAAAAAGATTCGTTTCCGAGGACATCGACATGCCCGGTTGGAGCATGCGCAGACTGCCCATGAGGGCCGTTTTGTCCTGGGTAAAGTCCTGCAGCAGGCGTTGTTTGATATCGAATGTGACCAGGGCGATCCAGTCGTCCTTCTTAAGACCACTGGCAAATGTGGCTGACGCAACAACCGAGTCGTACTCGAAGGAGTAAAAATAGTCGTTGTTGGCAAACTCCGCCAGTATGACCGCGGTGATCGGCGCCTGGGTCTGAGTGAAGTTGGTAATGGTCTGCGGCACACCGTCTTCCAGGACGCGGAAATTCTCCTGTTTGAGTCCCGGAATGAACATGCCGTCTTTGCTGAGGACACCTACGTCCACGTTCACCAGCGTACTCGCAACGCGCAGGGTGTCGCTTTCAGGCATCCCTTCGATCTTCCTGGGCGCTTTGGGAGTCTCTTCCTTCCTGGGCTGTTCGTCCTTCTTCTTGGGAATCGCAATGGGGCCGATATCGCCCTGCGGGCCACCGGCCTCGCCGGTAGAGTTCTGCTGCTTATTCTGGTCCTGGGCGCCGCTTTGCGGAGAGTTCGGCGGCTGGCTTTGGGCGGATACTGGACCGGTTTGCAGAGCCAGCACAGCCACTAGAGTGAACACCAATTTCGACAACCGGGACAGCGAAAGAGTATTTATTGATTTTGTCGTATGAATTAAGCACATTTGTAGACAGCCTTTTGTGATTTCTCCATATAGTATAGATGCAAGGACTTGGGTTTTTCAGCCATTTTATCGGGCTCGTCGGGGACCCAATGCGGTACTTCGTCATGAGAAGAGTTGCATTTTTATTCTCCGCCGTCTTCTTTTCGTTGGTTTCGGGACGCGCCCAGGACCGAGACATTCAACGACCTGCCGCCGGAAGCAATGTTGCCCGAACGCAGATCATGTCGCCGGATGAAGTCCGTCCCGGCATGAAGGGCGTGGCTTACACCGTTTTTTCAGGGACCAATCCTGAATCGATGGGGGTTGAAGTGCTGGGCGTCCTGCGAAATCTGAACGGTCCGCGAAGCAGCATGATTCTGGTCCGCCTGCTTGGCGAAAAACCTGAATACACCGGCGTCGTGGCCGGCATGAGCGGCAGCCCGGTCTATATCGACGGAAAGCTTCTGGGAGCGCTGGCGTTCAAGATAGGCTCTTTCTCCAAAGAACCGATTGCCGGTGTAACTCCGATCACCGAGATGCTGGAAATCAACGAATTTGACCGGAGTATTCCGCCCCCGCTCACCGCAACCCGGCGCGGCGTTACGGAGAGAACCAGCGGCCCCGGCAAGGGCGGCGCGGACGTTCAGGAGTACGCGCAATACCTGCAGCCGATTGACGCGCCGTTTGTCTTCAGCGGATTCAACGAGTCAGCAATCCAGCAGTTCGCGAGCAAGTTTGCAGCGGCGGGCATTGATCCCGTGATGGGCGTGGGCTCATCCAGCGAAGTAAAGCAGCCCGAACCGCTTGTTCCGGGGTCAGCCGTCAGCGCCATTCTGGTCCGCGGCGACATGGATGTGGCCGCAACCTGCACCGTTACATATATGGACCAGGGCCGCCTGCTGGCCTGCGGCCATCCGCTGCTGCAGTACGGTCAGGTGGACATGCCCATGACCAAAGCCAACGTGGTGGCCACGCTGCCTTCGCCACTCAACGCTTTCAAGATCATCAACACCACGGAGGCGGTTGGCGCCTTTGTGCAGGACCGTCACACCGGGATCCTGGGACGGATGGACCGCCAACCCGACATGATACCGGTCACGCTCAACATTCACGGCATTGATGGCGCGGCGGGCCCGCAGGTATATCACTACGAAGTCCTGAACAATCCCAAGCTCACGCCGCTCATGATGATGGCCACGGTGTTCAACGCCCTGCAGGGAATGAACCAGTATGGGGAAGAGACCACCTACCGCATGAACGGAAGCATTCGCGTGGACGGCTATGCCAGTGTGCGGCTGACCAACATGTTCTCCCCGGTGGACACCCAGCCGACCGCTTACACCGTGGCCGTATCGCTGGGGGAACACTTTGGCCGGATCTTTGAGAATCCTTTTGCGACGCCGAAAATCCAGGGCGTATCGCTGGAGTTCGATTTGGAACGCGACCGCCACTCTGCCGTGCTGGAGAGCGCGCGCACCGATGTCACCGAGGCGCGTCCCGGCGACCAGATCATGATTGAAGCCGTGCTGCGTCCGTACCGGGGCGAGCGCATCGTCCGCAAGATACCAGTGCGCGTGCCGGCCTCGATCCCCAAAGGCCCGCTGCGAATTCTGGTAAGTGATGCGGAAACTCTGGACCGCCCCCGCCGCCTGAATCCCGCCGCTCTTCAGCGCCTGGACCTGAATTCGACCATTGCGTTGCTCAATAAAGAGCACCTCAATGATCATCTGTATGTCTCGTTGCTGGAAGCCAACCCGCAGGCCACAGTCGAAGACAAAGTCATGCCGGCGGTGCCGCTTTCCATCGTAAACGTGATGGAAGGCATGCGCGCCACGCAGGAAATGGTGGTCTTCGGCGAGTCCGCGGTGAACGAATCTTCCGCGCCCGTGGGGTATGTGGTGACCGGCTCGCTGGTCATCAGCATTGCCATCAAGTAGCCTTCTCGTTGTTCTGACATAGAAATCGTTCTGACATAGAATTGGAAGACGCAGGGGAGAGTTGTGAACGGCAAAGACCACAAGATAGCGGCGACTGTAAAACCAGGGTTCAAGACTCGGGTCGTGCGGGGTAAGCCTGCGGACCGGGAGTTTGACATCAACTTCTGGCAAGAGCAAAGCGCCGAAGCAAGATTTGACGCAGTATGGGAAATGATCGTCCTGGCAGAGGAAATCAAACATGGCAGGCAACCCACATTTCAGAGAACTGTTACAAAAGTTAAGCGCGCACGGAGTTGAGTTCCTGATTGTCGGCGGCTATGCTGTGGTGAACTACGCCGAACCACGGTTCACCAAGGACCTGGACATCTGGATTCGTAACACCGGAGACAACGCGAAAAGAGTGTATGCCGCTCTTGCTGAATTCGGGGCCCCGCTCAAGACCGACAAATTAACCCCCCAAGACTTCACAAGCGAAGACATTACATACCAAATTGGATTGTCTCCTCTGAGGGTCGATATTATGACGCGCATCGACGGCGTTCTCTTTGATGAGGCCTGGACGAGACGTGTGGAGGGTATCGTCGCCGGCGTGGAAGCACATTTTATATCTCTCGAGGATCTGATCCGCAACAAAGAGGCGTCCGGCCGTACCAGCGACGCTGAGCATCTCAAGCATCTGCGAAAGAGATCCATTTAAATACAATTCAAGCCGCGTGCCGCGCACGCCGCTGGCCTGACGAGTGATGATGAAAAAAAAACCGTTCGTTTTGACCCTGATGATCGCCGCCAGCGCCGCCGCCCAGGGTACGCGTCTCTGGACGGAATCCAGCTACGAAGACTTTTCCCGAGGCACCGCGCACGGCGTGGCCATCCGCAGTACCGGAGGGCTGGAACTGGCGCCGGCTTTCAAGACGATCTACACCAGTCCTTCGGCATACATCTGGTCCATTGCCGCCGGCAAAGACGGCACGGTTTATGCCGCTGCCGGCGCTCCGGCCCGGGTGTATCGCATCACTGCTGATGGCAAAGCCACGACGATCTTCGAGCCCAAAGAGCTGCAGGTGCAGTCCATAGCGCTGGCGCAGGACGGCGCGATTTTCGCCGCTACTTCTCCGGACGGCAAGGTCTACAAGATCACGCGGTCTGCCACGAAGGGGAACGCCGGCGGACAGGAATTCACCGCCAGTGTTTTCTTCGACCCGGAAACAAAGTACATCTGGGACCTGGCCCTTGACGCGGAAGGACGCCTTTATGTGGCCACCGGTGACAACGGCGAAATCTACCGCGTGGGCAAAGAAGGGCGGGGGGCGGTCTTTTTTAAATCCGACGAGGCGCATATTCGCGCTCTCGTGTTCGATTCCAAAGGCAACCTCGTTGCCGGCTCGGACGGAAGCGGTCTGGTGTACCGCATCTCTCCCGCGGGGGAAGGGTTCGTTGTTTACAGCGCTCCCAAAAAAGAAATCACGGCGCTCGCGGTAGATGGTGAAGGGAACATCTATGCCGGCGGGTGCAGGTGAAAAACGGGCGCCGGCCGTCGCGACGGTGGTCCCGTCTCCGCCTGCGCTGCAGCCGGGAACGCTCCCGGGAATACCGCCACTGCTGAGCATCGTGAACCTTGCCGGGTCTGACATCTATTTGATCCCGCCCGATGGTTCACCCAAAAAGCTTTGGTCCTCGCACGAAGACGTTGTCTACGCCCTGGCTTTCGACTCCGCGGGACGTCTGATGGCGGGCACAGGAAACCGTGGTCGGATTTACGCAATTGAGAAAGACGGGACTTTCGCCGACTTACTGAAGGCCACGGCCAACCATGTCACGGCTTTCAGAAAGGCCCCCGGCGGTGGCCTCTATTGTGCCAGCAGCAATCTGGGGAAGATATTCCTCGTCGGTAGCCGGCCGGAAGCGGAAGGCACGTTTGAAAGCGACGCTCAGGATGCGCACGTTTTTTCCCGCTGGGGACGCGCTGAAGTCCGGGGCTGGGGAACCTTCGAGCTTTTTGCTCGCAGCGGCAACGTGGACAATCCTGACCGCAACTGGAGTCCATGGTCCAGTATTGATTTGAGGAAAGACGCCCAGCTGCAGGTCCCGTCGGCGCGCTTTGTGCAGTGGCGGGCGGTGCTGAAGCCGGCAAATCCGCCGACCCGGCTGGAGGAAGTCGCGATAAACTATCTTCCCAAGAACGTTGCTCCGGTTGTGGACGAAGTGTTTGTTCAGGTGGGTGCGCGTTTCAATTTACAGCCGCGTATTTCCGCCCCGGAGACGGTCATTGTAGGCCCGCCTTCCCCTCAACCTGCATCGCATGTTGACGTGCCACCAGGAGCTGCGCGCGACCGCGCCTATATCGCTGTGCGCTGGACCGCACACGACGAAAACGATGACGAACTCGTCTATTCGCTGTACTACCGCGGAGCCGGCGAACAAGACTGGAAGCTGCTCAAAGCAGGATTGACCGACAAGTTCCATTCGTTCGAATCAGCCCTGCTGCCGGACGGGAGCTACACAGTAAAAGTGACGGCAAGCGACGCTCCTTCCCACACTCCACCAGACGCGCTCGCCGCAGAGAAGCAGAGCCAGCTCTTCGAAGTGGACAACACGGCCCCGCGCATCGAGGGCCTCACCGCAAAGGTTGACGGCGGACAATTGCGCGTGACCTTTCACGCCAGCGATGACTCTTCTCCGATCAAACGCGCCGAGTACTCGGTAGACGCGGGCGAATGGCAATATGTTGGTCCCGTTGGCGAGATATCGGACTCGAAGACCGAGAGCTATGATTTCAACGCGCCCCTCCCCGAGCCACCACGCTCGTCAAAATCCAAAGCGCCGGTGTCTGAGCACGTGGTGGTGGTGCGGGTTTACGATCGCTATGACAACGTGGCGACCGCGAAGTACGTGGTGCGGTAGAAACCTTTGAAACACAGAGGAAAGGAGGACACAGAGTTGGAAAGATAATTGCGGGAAAGTACTGTTTTTCAATTATGGTGATTTTGGCAACTATCAATCTTGGCAATCTCCTCTGTTCACTCCTTTCCTCTGTGTTTCAAAGGTGGTCCGAAGTCAAACGGCAGCCGCCGCACTTCTGAGATATTCCGCACCACGTAATCCGGTTCCTCCGCAGCCGCACCAGGCGCTTGCGCGGCGAACTCCCCTCGGTGAATTCGCACCGTGCGCATGCCCAATTCCCTGCCCGCGCGGATTTCGCTCATGGGGCGGTCGCCCACGACCAGTATCTGGTTTGCGAGCACTCCGTTTTTCCTCTGGATTTTTCGGAACGCCGCTTCTTTGGTCAGCACATTCTCCCGGTCGGCGTACAAAATAGCCTCCACGGCCGGCTCCTTGTCCAGTCCCAGGGCCTTGACCTTGGCACGTTGGATCGCCGGTTCGCCAAAGCTGACAACAAAGTTTCGTATGCCGCGCTGGTGCAGAAAACGCAGCAGCGGCAGCGATCCGGAAAACAGTTTCAGTTTGCCTACAGGACAGTGGAAGTAGGCGTCGCGCGCCGCGCGGCTGATGCGTTCGGTGTCGCCGGCATGAAACTGCCGGCAGACTTCTGCGTCAATGTAGCGAAGCATGGGATCTTGTCGGAAGGCGCGCATGCGGGCGCGATAGACGGTATTAACGTCCGCGTGAAGACCGGCTTCAACCATGGCTTGCGCGGCGTGATAGTGCGCCGGACGCACGCGCTGTCTCATGCAGTCGTAGAGCGTGTCATCCAGGTCGAAGATGACAACGCGGACCAAAGGCCGCCTGGTCTCTCTGCTGCGAGCATGATCCGCCGGATTTTTTCTTCCCACGATTTTCGATAAGGCCAAGCTGCAATTGTAATCGCTGTTACAATCGGCTCATGGCGAGCAAGCTGCTGCTGGTTCCCTGGCTCATGGGCATCTTCTATAGCAGTATCCCGCTGTTCTGGTTCGCCATTCATCCGACGGCCGCGCGATGGCGGCGAGCGGAGCGATCGCCGTACTTCTTTCTGCTTCCAATCTGGGCAGTGATTATTGCTGTACTTGGCGTTGCTGCCTGGCCGTGGCGCGAGTGGCAGCTCTACTCCGGCTGGTGGACCGCCCTGGCCGCTGTTCCAGCGTTGGCATTGTTCGTGATCAGCGCACGAACGTACCGCCGTATTGGACCGGAGTTCGGCTTGCGCAACCTTAGCGGTGAAGCGGAGTTGCGGACGCAGGACGCACCGCAGAGTCCGGTCACCAGCGGCCTGCACGGTAGCATGAGACATCCGATCTACATTGCCCACCTCACGATGATGGCCGCCTGGACCCTGGTGAGTGGTCTGACTATAAATCTTGTCCTGCTGGCGGTGAGCGTTGTGTGCACTTTTCCCCTGATGATCTGGATGGAAGAACGCGAACTGGAAAAACGATTCGGCCAAAGTTATACGGACTACAAAAGGAAGGTCCCTCTGGTTCCAGTCTTCCGTTTCCGCAGGCACGTTTCATGAAGAGACTTCCCGGCACGGAGGACCCGTCGTGAGGTTTGAGCTTTTTGTTGCCGCGCGATATCTACGGGCCAAACGACGCCAGGCGGTCATCGGCGTAATCACGGCCATTTCGATTGTCGGAGTAGCGGCGGGCGTGGCTTCTTTGATCATTGCTCTGGCCATCAACAACGGGTTCCAGCGGGAACTGCAAGAGACCCTGCTCAGTTCAACACCGCATGTGAACCTGATGCGCGTGCAAAATGACGGCATCAGCGACTGGCCGGCCTTGCTGGCGCGCCTGGAGAAACAACCCCACGTGCTGGCCGCGGCCCCGGCGATTTATGACCAGGTATTGGTTTCCCGCGGCGCGCGGGCCAGCGGCATGTACCTGAAGGGCGTGATTCCCAGCTATGAGAACAAAGTCAGCGAACTGCTGAAAAAGGTCGAGCTGGGATCAGCCACAGGTCTCGATCCTAAACAATCTCCTTGCGACGATAAGGAAGGAAGATGCCAGAACGGAACTCTCCCAATCGTTCTTGGCAAAGACCTGGCCAACAATCTGGGCGCCACCGTCGGGTCCGTGGTAATGGTCACCAGTCCGCAGGGCGAACTGACCCCGTTTGGCATCCTCCCCAAGTTCGTACGCTTCAAGGTGGAGGGCATCTTTGAATCCGGGTCCCACGACTATGACAGCGCATGGGGTTTTGCCAGACTGAGTGACGCTCAGCGCCTGGAGAGCCTGGGCGACATCATTTCCGTCATGGAGTTCAAGCTCGATGACATCTACCAGGCCCCGCAGCTCAGCCGGGAGCTGGAGCACGCGGCGGGTCAGGGATTTATGGCCACCAACTGGATGGACCAGAACAAGGAATTGTTTCGGGCGTTACGCAAGGAGCGTCTCGTCACTTCTCTGGTTATTGGACTGATCGTTTTTGTCGCCGCGCTCAACATCCTGATTTCGCTCATCATGATGGTGATGGAGAAGACCAAGGACATTGCGTTACTGGTTTCCATGGGCGCGCGCCGCAGGCAAGTCCGCGGAATATTTATTTTTCAAGGCATGTTGATCGGAGTGATCGGCACCCTTCTGGGACTCATAGCAGGATATGGAATTTCATTGGCGGGGGCGAAGTACCACTTCATCGCCCTCTCCGCGGAAGTGTATCCCACTGACTACGTTCCGTTTGCGCCCACGCTCATGGATGGAATGCTGGTCGCGGCGGTGGCCCTGCTCATTTCCTTTGTGGCCACGCTGTATCCTTCGTGGTCAGCGGCCCGGGTGCTTCCCGCGGAGGCGTTGCGCTATGAGTAAAGATATAAGTAAAAAAATTAATTGCTTTACACAAATTCCCGATAAAGTAGGAAAGTACAGTCGGGACACTTTAGTAATGGGGCAGACGCTTCCTAAGTTCCCCTCTGGGGGTTCTAATGAAGGAGAAAGAGGTTGCTCGCCGGAGGGCAAATGCACCGTTGAGGTAACAGAGTGCATCCAATAAAACAGCAACCTGTGGAACAGCAACCTGAAGTGTTGCGGATCGTGGGACTGAAAAAGGTTTACCGCTCAGGCGAATCGGATTTAGTGCTCTTTGAAAATTTGTCCTTCCAGGTGAGGAAGGGAGAAATGCTGGCCATCGTAGGCGAATCGGGGTCAGGCAAAAGCAGTCTGCTGCACGTTGTCGGAACTCTTGATCGGGCTTCCGCGGGTGACGTATACTGCGCCCAGATTCCAGTGGGGAAATTAACAGACGATGCCGCCGCGGATTTTCGCAATCGCGAGATCGGTTTCGTCTGGCAGTTTCACTATCTGTTGCCGGAATTTACCGCCCAGGAGAATGTGGCTATGCCGCTCCTGATGCGGGGCGTATCCTACGGGCAGGCAGGAGAGCAAGCGGCGAAGTGGCTGCGCGAAGTTGGGTTGGAAGACCGCAGCAGCCATCGCGCCGGCGAACTCTCCGGAGGCGAACAACAACGCGTGGCTTTGGCCCGGGCGCTGGTAACAGGACCGAATATCCTGATGGCGGATGAACCGACTGGCGATCTGGACAATCGAACCGCGGAACTGGTCTTTCATTTGGTGCAAAGACTTCATCGCGACTATCGGCTCACCTCCCTCATCGTCACCCACAACCTTGATTTTGCGCGCCGCTGCGACCGTGTTCTGCGCCTTCATCAGGGAAGGGTGGAAGAGGTGCCGCCCCAATCGCTCAACAACTAGCGACGAGGTGGCGGGGACATTTTGAGCTTGTGAGTCCGGCTGGGTTGGCCGGAGAAGAACTTCTTCCCTGGAGGCTGTATTCCAGGGCGGAGAGAAAGATGCTTCTGACGGAGGTGACCGGGGGCATCGGGGTGAAGGGACATGTTCGAGCGGTATACAGAAAAAGCCAGACGCGTGATTTTCTTTGCGCGGTATGAGGCCAGTCAGTTTGGTTCTCCGTATATTGAAACGGAGCACCTGCTTCTGGGCCTTCTGCGTGAAGACAAGGCATTGACGAACCGGTTCCTGCGTTCGCATGCTTCGGTCGAGTCCATCCGCAAGCAGATCGAGGGCCACACCACGATACGGGAAAAAGTTTCCACTTCCGTCGACCTTCCTCTGAGCAATGAGTGCAAGCGGGTACTGGCTTACGCTGCCGAGGAAGCCGAACGCCTGAGTCACCGACACATTGGCACCGAACATCTCCTGCTGGGACTTCTGCGCGAAGAAAAGTGCTTTGCCGCGGAAATTCTGCACGAACGCGGCCTGCGCCTGAGCGCCATTCGTGAAGAACTGGCCCGCAGCACACAGGAAAAAGCCCAGCCCCAGCGCGGACAGTCACGCGAGTCTTCTCTGCTCTCTGAATTTTCCCGCGACCTGACCCAGGCCGCCATGGACAACCAGCTCGATCCCCTGGTGGGACGCGAAGGCGAGCTCGAGCGCGTAGTCCAGATCCTCTGCCGCCGGACGAAAAACAATCCTGTGCTGATCGGCGAGCCGGGCGTGGGCAAGACAGCGATTGTCGAAGGCCTGGCCCAGCGTATTGCCGAAGGTGACGTTCCCTCTTTTCTGGCGGAGAAGCGCATTCTTGGCCTGGACCTTTCGCTGATCGTGGCGGGAACAAAATACCGCGGACAGTTCGAAGAACGCCTCAAGACCATCATGAAAGAATTGATGGAAAACCAGAATTCCATCATTTTTATTGACGAGCTGCACACTCTGGTCGGGGCCGGCTCCGCCGAAGGTTCGCTCGACGCGGCCAATATCCTGAAGCCGGCGCTATCGCGCGGCGAGATTCAGTGCATCGGCGCAACGACTCCCGGCGAGTATCGCAAGTCCATTGAGAAGGACCGCTCGCTGGAACGCCGCTTCCAGGCAGTGAAAGTGCCGCCTCCGAATGAAGAAGAAGCGATCAAGATTATTTACGGCATCAAGGAGCGCTATGAGAAGTTTCATGCGGTGAGCTATACGGATGACGCGATCCAGTTCGCGGTCTACCACTCCAACCGCTACATTCCCGACCGCTTCCTGCCGGACAAGGCCATTGACCTGCTCGATGAAGCCGGCGCGCGCGTCAAGCTGCGCCAGACTTCGCTGCCGGAAGACATTACGGAAGTCCAGAAGCGGATCAAGTTTATAGTCCATCGCATGGAAAACGCGATTGCCAACCATGAATTCGAGAAGGCCCGCTTCTATTCCGACGAAGAACGCAAAGAGCGCGAAAATCTGCGCGGCTTGCGGGAAAAATATCACCTGGACGAATCCGCTACCGGCGTGGTCAACCGCGAGGACATCGAAGAGGTAGTCAGCCGCTGGACCGGCGTTCCCGTCACCTCCATTAAAGAGGAAGAAACGCAGAAACTGTTGCGCGTGGAAGAAGAGCTCCACAAGCGCATCATTTCGCAGGATAAAGCCATCAGCGCGCTGGCGCGTTCCATCCGGCGTTCGCGCGCCGGGCTCAAGTCTCCCAACCGGCCCATCGGTTCCTTCCTGTTCCTGGGTCCCACGGGCGTGGGTAAGACGGAAGTCGCGCGCACCCTGGCGCAGTTCCTCTTCGGCAGCGACAAGTCGCTGATCCGCTTTGACATGTCTGAGTTCATGGAGAAGCACTCGGTCAGCAAGCTGATCGGTTCGCCTCCGGGATATGTCGGATATGAAGAAGGCGGCCAGCTCACCGAACGCGTCAAGCGTTCGCCGTACTCGGTCGTTCTGCTGGACGAAATCGAGAAGGCGCATCCTGACCTCTTCAATATCCTGTTGCAAGTGCTGGAAGACGGCCAGCTCACCGACGGCCTGGGTAATACCGTGGACTTCAAGAACATCATCATCGTGATGACGTCCAACATCGGCGCCCGCCACTTGATGAAGCGCAAAGGTCTCGGCTTCCAGGTGGACAAGGAAGAAATGATCGCCGAGAAAGTCGAAGATCTGGTCCGGCAGGAAGTCAAGCGCACCTTCAATCCAGAGTTCCTGAACCGCCTGGATGAAGTCATCATCTTCAATGCGCTGGCTGACGCCGATCTCATCCAGATCCTCGAACTGCTGGTGCAGCAGCTGAATGCAAATCTGGCGCAGCGCCACATCACGATCACCGTAACCGACGACGCCAAGAAGTGGGTGCTGGAAAAGACCGTGCCCGACCGAAGTTATGGCGCGCGGCCGCTGCGGCGTGCCTTGCAACGGTTCATTGAAGACCCGCTGTCCGAGGCGCTGATTCAGGGCACGATCACGACGCGTCCGGCTTTCGTCGAGGTCTATCTGGACGGTGATAAGCTGTTCTACCGCCAGGTCGGCGACGGCGTGGAAAAGACCGAAGGCGCGTTGTTGAATAGCAACTGAACAAGACTCCAACAAAACCAGGGTCGCCGGCCAAAGCTGGCGGCCTTTGCTTTGGCCACCACTCACCCTGCGATTGACCCGTTCCCTGCGCAGGAGAGCCCATCACGAAGCGGAACTGAAATGGAATTTGCCGTGGTCATCATTCTGGTGTGAAAATAGCCGAATGAGAAAATTTCCGGTATTCGCATTCCTCGTTTTCCAACTCTGCGTCTTGGCATGGGCCCAGCAGACCCCCGCACCCGGGAGCCCGTCCGCACCACAGAACTCTTCCCTTAAGACCCAGGCCGACAAGGCCAGTTATGCCGTAGGCATGAGGATGGGCAACGCCATAAAACAACAGGGGGTCGAGGTTGACCCGGACATTGTGGCCCAGGGTATCAAAGACTTTCTGGCCGGCAAGCCCCTGATGACGCAGGAGGAAGCCACCGCAGCGCTGGTACAACTGCAAAACGATATGATGGCCAAACAGACGGCGAAAAACCAGCAAGCGGCCGTGACCAACAAACAGGAAGGCGAGGCGTTCTTGGCCGCGAATAAAACCAAGCCAGGCGTGATCACGCTGCCTAGCGGCCTGCAGTACAAAGTAATCACCGCCGGAATTGGAAAGATCCCCATCGCCGGCGATACGGTTGTCTGCAACTACCGCGGCACGCTCCTTAACGGAACGGAATTTGATAGCTCTTACAAGCGCGGGGAAGCCCTCACCATCCAGGTAAACCAGGTGATCAAGGGATGGACTGAGGCTCTGCAACTCATGCCGGTTGGCTCCAAGTGGCAGCTTTTTATCCCTTCCAATCTCGCCTATGGTGAGCGCGGCGCCGGAAACGATATCGGTCCTAATGCCACTCTCATCTTCGAAATTGAGGTGCTATCCATCCAGGGCAAACCGTAAACAGCTGCAAGAGGTTCAGACTCTCGCCTTCAGGATTCTTTCTACCTGCTGGATATGGTTCAGGTCATGTCCGGCGATCATGCGCACGACGTGGGCCACGGTTTCATTTCCCCGTTCCTGATGCACGCCATGGTTTTCCCACAGGTTGCGCGGGACGGCCTTGAGCAGCGCAAGATTGCTCTCGCGCAGGACCCTGAAACCCTCCAGTGACCGCCTGGGGTCGCGACGAGCGTAGTTGAACGTTGCGGCCCATGAATCCTGGTCATAGGCCTGGACCGGCGTGCCATTACTGCTGAGAATCTGGCGCAGACGCCAGGCAATTGCGATTTCCGCGTCGGCCAGGTGCGCAAGGATTTCCGCTACCGACCACTTCCCCGGAGCGGGCCGGCGTGAGAGCTGCTTCTTGTTCCTGCCCTTGAGCAGTGCAGCCAGTTTCTTCGGGGCGGACTGTTGCAGACGCAGAGGCTCTTTCCCTTCGACATATCCGAACAAGCGCTGGGTATATTGCTGTGCTGTTTCCTGCATGGTGTTCCTTCCGGGTTCTAATGGCTGAACTTTTCGGGATTCGCGTTTCTATTCGTCCGCTTCAAGACCGGCGCGGCTCAGCAAGTCCCGCAAAGCGTCTTCTCCGGCGGCGCCGTGTTGCGTGCCGGCAATCTTTCCGTCGCGGTCAATCACCACGTAAATCGGGTAGGACGTGGCGGAATACATCGCGGCCAGATTCGTGTCCGTGGTGAGCACGATCCGTACCGACCGTGGATGTTCTTCGAGATATTTCTTGACTGTCTTCCTGGACTCCGCTACGTCCACGGCCAGAACAATCAGGCCTTTGGGTGCGAATTCCTTCTGAATGCTGTCTACCATCTCCTCTTCGCGGCGACAATAAGGACACCACGTTGTCCAGAATTCCAGCAGGGTGACCTTGCCTCTGATCGAATCGTTGCTGAATTTCTCGCCGTCCATGGTTTTGGCTAGAAATTGCGGCGCAGACTCGCGTTTGTCGGGACCGGAAAACGCGCATAAAACAATCAAGGCCAACACCGCACCGAGGGACCGCCCAGAGAGTATATTTCGCGCTGACATGGGCGGAAATATACCACAGATGGAGCCACAGAACGCGCATCGGCACGATCGGTCTCGCCGGAACTGATAGCATAGAAAGATGGAGCTGATTCTCTATTCCTCGCCCTGGTGTGGCGACTGCCGTGAAGCCAAACGCTGGCTCGCGAAACACAGCATTCAATACCAGGAAATCAACATAGAAGAAAACGCCGGCGCCGCCGAAGAAGTGTTCCAGCGCACCGGGAAACGCTCCATCCCCCAGTTTGTCCTTGACGGCAAATGGATCCAGCCCTACATTCCGGGAGAGGGTTTTCAGTACGAGAAGATGGCTGAGTTGTTTGGCGTGCAGGACTAGCCCTCTGACTTCTTTGCTCCTTCACTTTTCCTGCTTTTCTTCTCTGCACTTGGTCCCTGCGTCAGACTCAGGATCGCTTCCACCAGACTGGACCCCATGCCACTCAACTCATGGCGCGAAGCGCTGGCCAGCTTGCGCAAATCGTCTTCGCCTTCCGGCGTGATGGAGAGCGTGACTCTCCGGCGGTCGCTTCCGGACCGCGTGCGCCGGATCAATCCACGCCCCTCACAGCGGTCCACCAGCTCGACCATGCTGTTATGGTTCAGCTGCATTCTTTCGGCCAGCGTACCCACGGTCGGCAGCACTCCGGAAGGCAGCCCGCGGATTGCCAGCAGAAGCTGGTACTGCTGCGGGTTCAACCCGGCCGCGCGCACCCGTTCTTCCGTGTTGCGCAGGAATTTCCGCAACTGGTAGCGGAATTCCGCCAGCGCTTTGTACTCGGCGGCGTTCAACGGCTTCAAATCCCTACCTGTTGATATTTTATCGCTTCGCGATATATCTGTCATGGCGAATTAAGGGCCAGGCCTCTCCAGGTGGTGCAAGCGGGCAACATTATCAAGTCTGGACGCCCGTCCTGCAACTGTGTTGGCGCAACTTGTTGGTCAGCGTTTATCATCGAATGTCAATTGCCTGCTGCCACACGCAGGGCCGAGGGGAGTGCCCTTTGATTGCTCGCTACACCCGGCCGGAAATGGGCCGGATCTGGACTGATGAAAACAAATTCCGATGCTGGCTGCAGGTGGAAGTCGCCGCCAGCCTGACCCTGGCGCAAGCCGGGATTGTTCCCAGAAAATCCGCCCAGGCCATTGCCCAGCGCGCCGACTTCGAGTTGGCGCGTATCCAGGAAGTCGAGGCCGAAGTCAAGCATGACGTCATCGCCTTCACTACCGCGGTTGGCGAAAAAATCGGCCCGGAAGCGCGCTGGCTGCATTACGGGCTGACGTCAAATGACGTCGTGGATACGGCCCAGGCCCTGCAAATCAAAGAAGCGTCGCGCATCATCGCGGAAGATCTCGGGAAGCTGCGGGACGTCCTTGGGCGGCGCGCCCGCGAGTTCAAACGCACGCCGATGATCGGCCGCACCCACGGCATTCACGCCGAACCGACGACCTTTGGCTTGAAGCTGGCCAACTGGTATGCGGAGATTGAGCGCAACATCCGCCGTTTCGAACGCAGCGCGGAGGAAATGCGCGTGGGCAAGCTCTCGGGAGCAGTCGGGACCTTTGCCCATCTGGAACCCGAACTCGAAGACAAAATCTGCCGGCGACTGGGACTTTCCCCGGCGGCCATTTCGTCCCAGGTAATACAACGCGACCGCCACGCATACTACGTTGCCACGCTGGCGACGATCGCTTCCACGCTCGACAAAATCGCGACCGAGATACGTCACCTGCAGCGCACCGAAGTCCGTGAGGCGGAAGAGTTCTTCAGCGAAAAACAAAAAGGTTCGTCCGCCATGCCGCATAAGCGCAACCCGATCACCTCCGAGCAGATTTCCGGCCTGGCCCGCGTGGTCCGCGGCAATGCCCAGGCGGCGTTTGAGAACGTTGCCCTGTGGCATGAGCGCGACATCTCGCACTCTTCCGTGGAGCGCATTATTCTGCCGGACTCGACCATCCTGGTGGACTACCTGCTGCACAAGACCACGAATCTTATTGCCACGCTGCTGGTCTATCCCGAGCGGATGATCAAAAACCTGGAGAGCACCGGCGGGCTGATCTTCAGCGGCCAACTGCTGCTGGACCTGTCCGAGCACGGTATGCCCCGTGAGGAAGCCTACCGGCTGGTGCAGGGCCACGCGATGCGGGCGTGGGAGGAAGATTTGAATTTCCGCGAACTAGTAATGAACGATCCGGAAATCACCTCCCGCGTGCCGCGCAAGCAGATCGAGCAGGCGTTTAATTTGAAGCGCCAGTTAAGAAACGTGGACAAGATTTTTGCGCGGGTGTTTGTGTCTTCTGCTTCCACATCCCGAGCAAAGCGAGGGAGCCCTATAACCACGAAGAACAAGAGGAACACGAAACACTAGAGCGCTTACCCCTAAACGCACTCGTGGCCATAGGGATCCCTCGCTTCGCTCGGGATGTTTTGCAAGGCTACGCTCCCTACTGGGGAAAGAGCTTACAACCGGTTAATCATCGAAGCCACATACCCGGCGCCAAACCCGTTATCAATATTCACCACGGTAACGTTGGACGCGCAGGAATTCAGCATCCCCAGCAGCGCGGCCATGCCTTCAAAGGCAGCGCCGTAACCAACACTGGTCGGGACTGCTATTACCGGTACCCGGACAAGCCCGCCGACTACGCTAGGCAGTGCGCCTTCCATGCCGGCGCAAACGATGATCACTCTTGCGCCGTCCAGCACTTTCTTGTTGTTCAACAGACGGTGAATGCCGGCCACGCCAACATCGTAAAGGTGCGCCGTTCGATTACCCATGATCTCGGCAGTGACCAGCGCCTCTTCAGCAACGGGAATGTCGCTGGTCCCGGCGGAGACGACCACGATGGTTCCCTTCCCGTACTTCTCAGCATCCTGCTTCAAAATGATGGCGTGGGCCAGATCTCGGTATTCAGCTTTACGGACGGATTTCTTTACCGCCTGAAAATGTTTGCGGTCCGCCTTGGTGGCCAGCACGTTGCCGCCGTGCACCGCCATCTGTTTGAAAATCTCAGCAACTTGCCTGGGAGTCTTACCGCGGCTGAAAATCACTTCCGGCATACCCGCCCGCAGCTGCCGATGGTGGTCAATCTTGGCGAAGCCCAGGTCTTCAAACGGCATGTGGCGCAAACGGGCAACCGCTTCGTCGGGGCTGAGGCTGCCTGCTTTCACTTGCTCGAAAAGTTTGGTGAGACTCTTGGCATCCATAGGAAAATTTGCGGCCGCTGCGGGGAAACCCTATCATCATAGAACGAAAACGTAGGGTGAACACACAGACTCGAAAAGCGATGACGCAATCTCCCAACCACCAGGTTCTCACCATCGCGGCAACCGGCGCGAGCGGCGGCATCTTCACGCGCGCGCTGTTGAAAGCGGCGGAGCGCGACGCTCGCATCGCGACCGTTAACTTCATCGCGTCTGACAATGCCCTGCGCGTGTTCGCGGAAGAACTGGACATCAAAGGCCGCAGCAACCTGGTACAGCAACTGCTCGGCGCGAAATCCAGGAAAATCCTCCAGCAGAATAATGACGATATCGGGGCCAACATCGCCAGCGGGTCTTACCCAACGGACGCCATGATCGTGATGCCGTGCAGCATGGGGACCCTGGCCCGGATCGCCCACGGGATGGCGCAGAATCTCATCGAACGTGCCGCCGACGTCTGCCTGAAAGAAAAGCGGCCGTTAGTACTCTGCGTGCGCGAGACGCCATTGAACCGCGTCCACATCCGCAACATGGACCTGGCCGCGGAAGCGGGAGCCACGATCTATCCGCTGATCCCTACGTTTTACAATCACCCCAAAGACTTTGAAGCTATGGCCCACCAGTTTTCTTGCCGGCTGCTGGCGTTTGTCGGTTTGCCGCAGGCCGAGGCATACAAGTGGAAGGGATAAGCAAGAAAGCCAGAATATGAACCTGAGCCCCCGACTTTGCGCATTTTCTCTGTATCTGACTGTCCTGAGTCTGACCGGCGTCTCAGCCGCGCAAATCTCCAGTCGTTCCAATGCCATCCAGACGCTTCGCTGTGTAGATCAAAAGGGGCTGAGTGCGCCGTTGTCAGAGCAAAAGCAGTGGCAAGTCAGCTTTGCGAGAGACGTCAAATCCTACCCGGGAGAGGAACACATTATCGCGGTCGTGTTTTCTGGAGCGCACTCAGGGCAGGTCTTCGACATGCAGCGAAAACGCGCTGGCACAAAAATATCTCTGAACATTGTCAATAATTCCGACCTTGTAATTAAGAAAGGTGAACCTGAGTTGGTCGATGCGCTATGGGGAGTCTGGACCCAGGAACATCTGCGAGCCAATGTTCTTAAAGCAATGCGCAACCGCAAATTCCTAATTAAGGCTGAAGAATTGCAGAAGGCGTTTCCGAATGTGGCGTGCAGCTCTTACGCTGATCCATAAGGAAAGTGTCATCCTGAACCCGCAGGGCGAAGGATCGGCTCCGCTGCTCTACAGGGTTGCCAGTACTGTGTGTCACAGCTTCCCCTTGAGTGTATCGTCGGCGCATTCAGTCAGAGGCTACGGTACGTGTCACGGCAAGCGCTCGCGGAGCAGATCCTTCGCCGTTCGGCTCAGGATGACACGTCTCGGAGAGTAACGCAGAGCCTCTTTTTGCAAGCGTTTAAGCGGGTCACTGCCTCCGCTCAAGTAAGAATGCTTTGCGGATCACGTCCACTGCAATCTCTTCCAGCCTATACTCACGGAACTCCGACTGGTCGGCCCACACAACTTCAGAAACGTCGCTCCCTGCATGCAGCTTGCCTCCGGTACAGTGGCATAGGAAATCAATCAGCACATAATGATATTCAATTCCATTCTCTCCCTGAGTAATGCGGTCCAACACCTCAAGCACTTCAGTCGCTTCGACGATCAGACCTGTCTCTTCGCGTGCTTCTCTTTCGGTTGCGGCGCGTAAGGTTTCACCTAGTTCGACCGCTCCTCCCGGCAGCGACCATTGACCCATAAGCGGCGGCCGTGCCCGGCGCACCAGCAAGACACGGTCGCCTTCAACAATAACTGCGCCTACTCCGACAATCGGCCTGTCTGGATATTCGCGTTTGATGACGGGGGCCAAGAATAAACGCTCAGGAGAAGAAAGTCCGGGGCTGGATGTCAGTAAATTTCCAAACGCGACCGACGCTTTCCGCGACAAAGCGCAGTTGGGCCTGCTTGCGGACTGCCGGACCCGTGCTGCCTCGCTGTTCCAGTTCCATTTCTACATCCACCAGTGCTACTCCCTTGTCGCCTTCCATCGCGACCTCGCGCACGTGGAAGTGGATTCGTACGGAATCGTAGCGGTCAAAAAAAGCGGTGATCTGGTCTTTGAATGCCTGCCCAGCGCTCATGCGCGACAGATCAAAGGCGTCCAGCATCTGCTTTTGCATGTGTCCTTCCACACCCTGGCGGACCTGGGTGAGCAGCGCGGTGGCTTGCTTCCCGGTAAAAGCGGCGCCGTCTTCCTGGCTTAACGCGGCGGCAGTTTGGCCGCCAGCGAAGCCATTCAGGCAGAGGGACAGGACGCTCAACGCCGTTAAAACGAATCTGGCCATTTTAGAATTCAATCTTCTTACTCCATTCTTCCGCGAACACGGTGCGTGACGGATCAAAGCGTCCGCCATACGGACTATCCGGGCCTTTGCGACGGCCAATTGCCAGCAACGCCACCACGCGCACGCGCTGGGGAATTCTGAGCAGCTCTTTGACTTTGTCTTCCAGAAAGCCTTCCATGGGAGCAGTGTCATAGCCCAGGGTTTCTGCCGCCCACATCATGGTGGTGTACGCGATCATGGTATTCCGGTTGGCCCACAGATCAAAAGTAGGCTCCACTCCTCCTGCTTTTCCCGGCGCGCCGCCCAGAAAATTGGTCACGTTGCGGCGCGCCGTCTCATGTTCCGCGTCGCCGCCGAATCCGTGTTCCCTGGCCAGCCTGATCATTTCTTCCAGATCGCCGTCTTTCCATCCCTGAGGATCGCCGCACGCAACCACCACGGCGCTGGCCTCTTCCACTTTGGACTGGCCGAAGGCCGCGGCGCGAAGCTTCTTCTTCTGCTCACGATCACGGACTACCACGAACCGCCAGGGCTGCAGATTGTATCCACTGGGCGCTTCCAATCCGGCGCGGATGATCTTCCCAAGATCAGCGCCAGGGATGGGGACATCCTCAAAGCTGTTTGTAGCTCGGCGCTCCTTGATGGACTGACTCAGCGGCTTTTCACTCGCGACCTTCGCCATCCCTTGCTCCTTGGAAATATTTCGCTTCTATTGTTTCACAGAGGTGATGGCGCAGAGATGGTTGCACAACGTAAACACGCCGCACTACTTTCTCTCGAAACCACCTGTTGCCGGATGCCGTAAGATATCCTGCGTGTCCCGCTCCCTCAAAGCCCACATCGTTCTGGTGCTGATCAGTTTCGTTTGGGGCACCACATTCGTCGTGGTCAAAGCGGCGCTGCAATATTCCTCTCCACTTCTGTTCAATGCCTGCCGCATGACTCTGGCGGCCATCTGTGTGACCGTTCTTTATCGTCATCAGATTCGCAAGCTCACCAAACCGTCCATGCTTGCGGGTCTGGTGGTGGGAGTCTGCCTTTTTCTCGGATATCAATTGCAGACCGTGGGACTGGCCCTGACCACGCCTTCTAAATCGGCTTTCCTGACGGGCATGTACACGGTGCTGGTTCCTCTGGTCCTGGTTGTTGTATGGCGCGCGAGAATCTACTCCTGGCGTGTCGTGGGGATCCTCGCCGCGTTTGCGGGACTCTTCCTGATGACCGTGCCGGGCGGCAAGCAGGGGCTGGGAGACTTCGCCAGAGTTAACCTGGGCGATTTGCTGACCATCGGCTGCGCCGTCGCGTTCGCTTTTCATATCGTATTCCTGGGCCGCGCGACCCAGCGGTTTCCGTTCCAGCAAATGGCCATGGTGCAAATTGTGGTCGCAGCTGTGCTCATGGTGATCAGCGTCCCTCTGCTCGAAAGACCGCACTTTCAGCCTTCCGCTACGCTGTACTGGGCCATCCCCGTTACCGGGATCTGCGCGATCGCACTCTCGTTTATCGGCCAATCGTGGGCCCAGCAATTCACGCCGGCCACCCATACCGCGTTGATTTTCAACCTGGAACCGGTGTTCGCATGGCTGACCTCGTACCTTTGTCTGCATGAACGGCTGGGATGGCGGGCCGGAGCCGGCGCTTTGCTGATCCTTGCCGGAGTGCTGGTTTCCGAGTTGCTGGGGAACGTCTCCCAGCCTGAACCTGAACTCGCGCGGGAACAACCGGCCGCCGCAAGGTAACGGATGAGCCGGTTTTCGCGTCTAACTATCCAGGTGTTCCATGGACTAAAGGCCTCATGCCCAGCGGGACCGTTCCATTTATAATCTAAGCAGTCGCCGCAGTTGGAGGAAAACAGAGTATGAACTCGCGCTTTGCCGCATTGATAATCCGCCTGAAGACCCAGACGGTGCTTCTTACCATGGCCACTCTGGCCCTGGGCATCATGATCGGGACGGTGCTGACGCGCAGCGGCGTACGAGGAAACTCCACACCCGACGCGGCCCTGCTGCCCATGCAGTCGGTGCAGCAACTGGGCACGACATTCGGACAGATCGCCAAGCAACTCCAGCCCGCGGTCGTCAACGTGCGGACGGAATCCCTCCCCAAGCAGCGCCGCACCATCACCCGGCCGAACCGTAAGCAGGGTGGCGGCGACGACCCCTTTCAGGACTTCTTTGACCGCTTCTTCGGCGGACAGGGCGGCCAAGGCGGCCAGGGTGGACAAGGAGATGACGGTCAGGGACCGTTCTCCGGTTCGGGGTCCGAGCGCTCGCTGGGATCGGGCGTGATTTTGAACCCGAACGGCTACATCGTTACGAACTTCCATGTCGTGGACGGCGCGGACCGCGTCCGGGTGAAGCTCAACGACGATCCGCCGGGCGTCCTGCATGACGCCAAAGTCATTGGCTCTGACCGCGAAACCGACCTGGCGGTAATCAAGATTGACCCTCCCAAGGACCATGCTCTTGTTCCGGCGCGGTTGGGCGACTCGGACAAGATGGGCGTAGGAGACTGGGTGCTGGCGATCGGCAGCCCGTTTGATCTGGAGGAAACCGTTACCGCCGGCATTGTCTCCGCCAAGGGGCGCACTCTGCCTAACGGTCGCCAGTTCCAGTCTTTCATTCAAACGGATGCGGCAATCAATCCCGGAAACTCCGGCGGCCCGCTGGTGAATATGGCGGGAGAAGTCATCGGCATCAATACCGCGATTTTCACGCAATCGTACGGCTATCAGGGTGTGGGTTTCGCCATGCCGTCGAACACCGTGCGCGAAGTCTATGACCAGTTGACCAGCGCCGGTCATCGCGTGTCCCGCGGGTCCATCGGCGTGGAATTCGGCGGCGCGCCGAGTCCAGCGCTGGCCCGGATGTACGGCGTCAAGGCCGGCGTGACCATTTCCAGCGTTCGTCCCGGCACGCCCGCGGAAAAAGCAGGCCTGCAAGTCGGGGACACCATTACCGCGATCAACGGCAAACCGGTAAAGACCGGCGACGATCTGGTAGGCATTATTTCCACGACCAAACCGGGATCTAAAGTCCAGGTCCTCTACGTACGCGAGGGCAAGGAAAAGGAAACGAGCGTCGGAGTCGTGGACCGCAACAAGCTCTTTACCGACGAAATCTCCGATGAAGATGACAGCGGACCTGGCGATCAGGGACAGCCTTTGAAGCCTTCCAAACTTGGGCTGAGCGTCCACTCGATTACGCCGGAACAGGCGGAAAAGCTCGGCGTTCCGGAAGGCAAAGGCGTACTGGTAACGGAGGTAAAACCCGGCTCGTTTGCCGAAGACCTCAACTTGCAGCCAGGCCTGGTCGTGATCCAGATCAACCGCCAGAACGTGAACAGCGAGGACGAATTCAAGAAGATCACCTCGCAGTTCAAGAGCGGGCAGGACGTGGTTTTCCTGGTCAGGGCAGGCCGCGGCTCCAACGCCGTCACCCAATTCCTGTCGGGCACGTTGCCGTAAGTGATTGAATCTACTGGCGCTGAACCGTACACGCCGGCAATGCGTGCTGCCTGTCGCGCCGGGCTGTTTTTGGGGACTCAAAGGTACTGACCAATCTGGTACACTTCGGTGATTCCTGGGCCGACATATTGCTGGCGCTAGGGCATCAAATTGTGACATCATAGTTGTGCGTAAGCTATTGAGGTAACTGGGTTTGCAGATCAAAGAGCTCCTAAAAATCGGCGCGATTCTTATGGTTTTTGCCGGAGTCAGCGCGGCAAAAAGCCCTGATACCAAGCCCTCCTCAAAGACCGGGCCGTCCTCCGCAGCCAAGACCTCCACCAAGAAAGCCCACCATTCACGCCGTTCCCGGCGGGGAGCCTGGAAGCGCCGTGGACAGCAGCAGATCAAGAGTGATCGCGCGGCTGAAATCCAGCAGGCGCTCATCCGCGAGAAATACATGGACGGCACACCCAGCGGTGTATGGGACACCCGCACCCAGCACGCCATGGCCCGCTACCAGGCTGACCATGGATGGCAGTCCAAGATCACGCCCGATTCGCGCGCCATCATCAAGCTGGGACTCGGTCCTAATCACGCCCAGGACCTCGGTAGTCCCGCCGTAAAGACCGCTCCGGCTGCTGCCGCTGCTGTTCCTGCAGCTGGCCTGGTTGGCAATACTCCCAGACGATAAAATCCCCCGCGGGCTCCTGGTAATAACAAGTTTCGGCCTGGACCGTCTAATCATGCGCAAAGTCCTCTACTTCGTCTCTCCTCGTGAACGGTACAAGTGCGACGCGGCCGTCGTCTGGTGCTACGACCACCGCTTTGAGCCGGCCCTGCGCAAATTGCTGAAGCGCCTGGGAGTTGTGTGGTCCGATCCCATCCGCGTTGCGGGCGGCGCCAAAGTCCTGGCGGACCCGGACATGGAAGGCGACCGCCAGTTCATCCTAAAGCAGCTTCGCTGGTCCATGAAGCTGCATGGTACCGATACCGTATTTCTCATGGTGCACTCCGATTGCGGCGCGTACGGCGGCCTGGCTGCCTTTGACGGCGACGCAACCCGCGAGATGGAGCACCACAAAGCGGACCTGGAACGCGCGGCCGACGTTCTGAAGCAGGCCATCCCGGAGCTGACGGTGAAGAGCTTCTTCGTGGATTTTGAAGGCATCTGGGAGCCCGACGAGCCATTGGCGGACCCGAAATCGGGCAAGTCGTCTTTTCAAACTAAAATCCGGCAAACTAAAACCCAGCAAACGAAGACCTGACCGCAACAACCGTGCTCCGGAAAACTCGCTTCTGACGCTATACTTCCAACCAGCTACCGCATGGCCAACATACTTTACGGAGTGAACGGCGAAGGCGCGGGCCACTCGACACGGGCCAAAGAAGTCATTTCCCACCTGCAAGGCAAGGGACACAAGATCCACGTGGTTTCCTTCGACCGCGGCCTGCGCAATCTGGGCGAACATTTTGACGTGACGGAAATCCATGGCCTGCGTTTCGCCTACGTCAACAATCGCGTGCGGTACCGGAAGACGCTGGCCAGGAACCTGATCTCCGCTCCGCGCGCCGCCAGAAGCAATGCGCGCCTGATGCGGCTGGTGGACGACTGGGGCACGCAACTGGTCATTACCGATTACGAACCGATCTCCTGCCACGTGGGACATCGCAAGCGCCTTCCCGTCATTTCCATTGATAACCAGCATGTGCTGACCAATACCGACATTGCCGTTCCGCGCCACGAGCGGCGCGATATGGCTGCGGCCAAACTTCTCACCCGGCTGATGACGCCGCGGGCCGACGCGTACCTGGTTACGTCGTTTTTCCCGGCACGTCCCCGCCGCCGCAACACGTTCGTGTTTCCGCCGATCGTGCGCAGTGAAGTTCTGGCCACAAAACCAACTCCCGGCGACCACGTGCTGGTCTATGTCACCTCGCCGTCCGCCGACCTGGTCAAGCTGCTGAGCAAAGTCCGCTGCCGCTTCGTGGCCTATGGCTTCGGCCAGGAAGGCCAACAGGGCAACATCCTGTTCAAGAAGCCGGGCATGGAAGAATTTCTCCACGACCTGGCTGGGTGCAAAGCCATCATCGCCAACGCCGGATTTTCGCTGGTGAGCGAAGCGCTGTACCTCGGCAAACCGTATCTGGCTGTCCCGGTAAAGAACCAGTTCGAGCAGATTCTCAACGCTTATCATCTGGACAAGACCGGCTACGGCGCTTACTGGAAAGACCTGAACAAAGAGAGAGTCGAATCTTTCCTCTTCAACCTTGAACAGTACGCCGAAAACCTGAAATCGTATCCGCGCGAAGGCAACACGGCGTTGCTGGGAAAACTGGATGCGCTGATAGCGGAAAACCTTTGAAACACAGAGGAACAGGGTAAACAGAGAAGATTGGAAAAATTGACCAGAATGTAATGATCGCCGAAATGTCAGTTACCCGATTATCCGATTTTGGCAATTATTAATCCTCCGTTTACTCTGTTCCTCTGTGTTTCAAGGGTTTGTTTCAGTAATTACCTATGTCGCACAACAGCCATCAACTTCCCGGGCCCGAACCAGCGCCGCATCCAACTCCGCTGATGCAAGCCACGGTCCTGATGAGTTTCGCCGTCGCCATTGCATCGCTCGCGCTCTTCGCATGGATGGCCAGCGAGATGCGCGAGGGTGAAGTCCAGCACTTCGATCTTGCCGTCCGTAACTGGGTGCACCGGTTCGCTTCGCCGGCAATGACCACCACCATGGAAGCGTTCTCCTTCATCGGTTCCTGGGTGCTGGGAGCAGCATTCGCGATTTCGCTGGCAGTCTTCTACAAGCTTCGCTGGCGACGCGCCGCCACCTGGCTTATCGTCACCATGGCCGGCGCGCTGGTGCTGGACCTGGCGTTGAAGTACGCGTTCCACCGTCCGCGACCCACGCCGTTTTTCGGCGCTGTGCCCGGTACCTGGAGCTTTCCCAGCGGCCACGCCCTGTTTTCTTTCTGCTTTTACGGCGTTCTGGCCGGGCTGATCATCTACCGCACCAGGTCACTGGCGCTGCGCATCGTAATCTGGTGCGCAGCAGCCGTGCTGGTGGCGGCCATCGGTTTGTCAAGGATTTACCTCGGCGTCCACTACCCCAGCGACGTGCTCGCCGGATACCTGGCCGCCGCAGTCTGGGTCACAGGCATGGTAGCCGTGGACCACTGGCGCAGCGGACGGTCAAAATAGCCGTCAGGGCCGCTCCCCTGCTAACAGGGAAAAAAACAGGGGAGAACGCGAGCGCTTGGATACTCCAAACATGCAAAACCTCGATTCCACGGGCCTTTCGTGAACCTTTTA
>DATMPO010000021.1:0-9918 GCA_035567035.1 Verrucomicrobiia bacterium
TACAGCCGAGTTTGTGCAGCACACGGTGGTGAAGCCCATCCGCCGTATTCAGGCCATTCTGCAGGCGGTGCAGGCAGGAATCGGGTTCTTGCGTCGCAGTCATTCGGGCGGGAAAAGCGCCGTCAACGGCGGGTCGGACGAAGAAGAAGAAATGTTTATCTAGTTTTCCGCTAACGCGGCGGCGCCTACCGTCGCGCTTCCGCGATCCATCCACCGCCCACAACGATGTCGCCGTCATAGAAGACGACTGCCTGTCCCGGCGTAACGGCTCGTTGCGGCTGGTCGAAGGTGATCAGCGTTTCGCCGTTCGCAGCATTCTCCATAGTCGCCGCTGCAGGCTCGTGGCGATGGCGAATCTTGGCATGCACGCGCATGGGAGCGCGGAGTTCGTCGATGGCGATCCAATTCATCTGGCGAGCCACGAGCTGGCGTGACGATAGATCGTCCGTTCCGCCGACCGTCACCTGACCTTTTTCACCGTTGATGTGAATTACGTAGAGCGGCGATCCGGTGGCCACTCCCAGGCCCTTGCGCTGGCCGACCGTGAAGTTGTGAACGCCCTCATGCCGGCCCAGCACTTTGCCGTCCGCGGTTACCAGTTCGCCCGAAGTATCGGGAAGCGCCTCGCCCTGATCGGCGAGATAGGCGTCAATGAAACGCTTGTAATCGCCGCCAGGAACAAAACAAATCTCCTGCGAGTCCGGTTTTTCAGCGAGCGCCAGTCCGTGCTGGCGGGCCAGTTCGCGGACGTGCGGTTTGTTCATGTGGCCCAGCGGGAAACGCGTACGGCTCAACTGCTCTTGCGTGAGCCCAAAAAGAAAATACGTCTGATCCTTGGCTGTATCCGCCGCCCGCAGCAGCAGCCAGCGGTTGCTCTCCGCATCAAATTCGCAACGGGCGTAATGCCCGGTGGCCAGCAGGTCAGCGCCGATCTGTCGCGCGGTGACCAGCAACTGGTCAAACTTCAGATGGTTGTTGCAGAGACTGCATGGAATCGGCGTGCGCCCGGAAAGATATTCCTGCACAAACGGCCGGACCACGTCCTGCTCAAAGCGCTCTTCGTGATTCACCACGTAGTAGGGAATGCCCAGGTCTTCGGCAACGCGACGGGCATCATAAACGTCGTCAATCGAGCAGCAGCGTCCCTGCGCTTGCTCCGGCATGCCTTCGCGTCCGGCCAGACGCCGCTGGTTCCAGAGTTGCATGGTAAGCCCAACCACGGTGTGACCTTCCGCGCGCAACATGGCCGCAACGGTGGACGAGTCCACTCCGCCCGACATGGCTACTGCAATCGTCTGTGCCGGCATAAAACTCCTGGAGACCAGGTGCTCCATTCATTATAGGAGAAGGCGCGGTCCGGCTTGTTGTTATTCCCTCGGAGTCGCCACGGCCTGGTCCTTCTTGTCCGTGCTGCGCCGGGTCCACTGGCTTGTGGTTCTCGGCCCAATTTCCCCATACAACGCTTTGGCTCGCGCCAGCGCTTCGGCAACGTTGGCACAAATATTTTGGCGTCCAACGTGTTGTTCGAACTCCGCCTGTTCCATAAGCCGCGCAGGCTGCTCACGCGCGCCGCAGAGAATCAAGCGCCGTCCAGCAGCGCGAGTGGCATCCGCAAGGTCTTCCAGCGCTTTCAAGCCGGTCGCATCAATGGCGGTCATGTTCCGCAGGCGCAATACCAGAATGGGAGGCAATTGCGGGACCGCGCCGATCAGGTCCGCGATCTTCTCCGCGGCGCCAAAGAGAAACGGCCCGTGAATCCGGTAAATGCTGACGTAGGGCGGAATTTCCTTGTCCTGGAGGATATGAACGCGACCTTCCTCTACATATTCGTCCGTGACCGGTGTAATGGTGGTGGTCGCAGTTACTTTGCGGATGAACACCAGAGCGGCCAGAATCATACCTGCTTCCACAGCCACCGTGAGATCGGCAAACACCGTGAGCAAGAACGTTACCAGCCAGGTCCCAATCTCCAGCCGCGAGAGCCTTAGCAGGCTAGGAATCTCCTGCCATTCGCCCATGTTGTAGGACACCACCAGCAGAATCGCTGCCAGCGCCGAAAGCGGAATGAATTTGGCGTAAGGCGCGGCAAACAGGAGTACCGCCAGCAGTGTCAGCGCGTGGACCATTCCCGCGACCGGCGTCTGGGCGCCGGAACGGATATTGGTCGCCGTGCGGGCGATAGCGCCAGTTGCAGGGAGTCCGCCGAAAAGCGGTGAAATTATATTGGCGATTCCCTGTCCTATCAGTTCCACGTTCGGCTTGTGCTTGTCTCCCGTCATGCGGTCCGCGACCACCGCGGACATGAGTGATTCAATCGCGCCGAGCATGGCTACAGTCATCGCGGGAGCAATCAGTGGCCGTACCAGATCCAGACGAAACTGCGGGACCTTGATTGCCGGAAAGCCGGAAGGAATGCCGCCGAACTGGCTGCCAATGGTTTCCACCGGCAGGCGGAAGATCCAGACCAGCGCTGTGCCTACAAACAAAGCAACAATGTATCCGGGCACTCGCTTCACGTGTCGCCGGAACGCCAGAATCAGCGCCAGGGCCAGCACGCTTAAACTGGTCTCCGGGACGGACAGCGTCCGGAAGTTGTGGACCACAGCCTCCATCCGTCCCAGAAAGTCGCCGGGCATATGGTCAACGCGCAGTCCGAAGAAATCCTTCAGTTGCGTACTGGCGATCAGTACCGCAATGCCGTTGGTGAAGCCGAGAACGACGGGGCGGGGAATGAATTTGACGGCGGTCCCCAGCCCTGTGGCGCCCATGACCACCAGCATCACACCGGCGATTCCCGTGCACATGAACAGTCCGTCAATTCCATACCGGGCGACAATGCCGGCAACCACAATGACAAACGCTCCCGTGGGACCGCCAATCTGGACGCGGGAGCCACCGAGAGCGGAAATCAGAAAGCCGGCTACAACCGCGCAGTAAAGTCCGGCCTGTGGAGGCACTCCGGAAGCGATGGCGAAAGCCATCGCCAAAGGCAAAGCGACGAACCCAACGGTTACGCCGGCAATGAGGTCGGATACAAACTTCTGGCGGGAATAATTCTTTAACGCAAGAACGGATTGAGGGACCCACTTATTGCTCATCTTGTCGTGGCTGGACGACCGGGTCAGACGACCGCTGGCTTCCGGTAGAGTGGCGATATCTCACGCAGACGGCCCACTGTCTCAGGGACCACACCGATAGCAAAATCAATGTCCTCCTGCGTGGTCTGCTTGCCCAGGCTTACGCGGATACTGGCGCGCGCACGCTGGTGCGAGAGCCCCATCGCGAGCAACACGTGAGACGGCTCGATCGCGCCGGAAGAGCAGGCCGCGCCGCTCGATACCGCGAGTCCCTTCAGGTCCAGGGCAATGACCAGCGCTTCGCCTTCAATGTGGTCGAAATAGAGATTGGTGGTGTTGGGAACACGCGGAGCGCCAAGCCCATTCACGCCCACGCCGTCCATGGCATTCAGCACCGCGTCTTGAAGGCGGTCGCGTATGGCAGCCATCTCCGCGGGACCGTTACCCTGCAGCCAGTGAAGAGATATCTCAGCCGCCTTCCCCAGTCCTATAATGCCGGGCACGTTCTCTGTGCCGGCGCGGCGCTGGCGTTCGTGCGTTCCACCATACATCTGCGGCTGGATCAGCGTGCCCTTCTTGATGAACAGCGCTCCCGTCCCTTGCGGCGCATGTATCTTATGGCCGGAAATCGAAAGCGCATCGCAGCCAATCTTCTGCACGTCAACAGGAACCTTGCCGGCGGCCTGGACTGCGTCAGTATGGTAGAAGACATCGGCTTCCTGTGCAATCCTGCCGATCTCTTCGACGGGCTGCACCACTCCGGTTTCATTGTTGGCCATCATGATACTGATCAGCCTGGTGTTGGGACGCAGCGCGCGCCGCACGTCTCCCGGATCAACCTCAGAGCGGTCATTCACCGGAACGTAGGTGACTTCGCATCCCATCTGCTCCAGATGTTTACAGGTGTTCGTGACGGCGCTGTGTTCAATGGTAGAGGTAATGACGTGGTCGCCACGCGAACACAGACCAAAGATGCCAAGATTGTCGGCTTCCGTCCCGCCGCTGGTGAAGACAATCTCCGCGGGACGCGCGTTCAATAGCGCAGCTACGGTGGCCCGGGCCTTCTCCACCGCGGCGCGAGCGTGCTGCCCATGATGATGAATGGAAGATGCGTTGCCGAACTCCTCAAAGTAGAAAGGCCGCATCGCGTCAAACACCTCAGGCAGGATGGGTGTGGTGGCGTTGTTGTCGAGGTAAACGCGGCGCATAGGTTTATTTTACGCTCTTTCCGATATCCCGAGCGTAGCGAGGGAACCCTATAGTGCCGAGGATTACAGGGGGAGACTGGTCCGAAGCGAAGAGCAGCTACGAACGTCGCGCTTGCTCAGACCAATTGAGGTGATAGGGATCTCTCGCTTCGCTCGAGATGAAGAAAGCTGATACAAACCTAACGCTGCTCAATCGCCACATATTTATTCGGATAGGCCGGTCCGATGTAGTCCGCGCGCGGGCGGATCAGGCGGTTGTCGTCGAGTTGCTCGATCACGTGTGCTGCCCAGCCGCTGATGCGGGACACGGCAAAGATCGGCGTAAAGAGATCAACGTCAATACCCATGGTCGTGTATGTGGACGCGGAGTAGAAATCCACGTTGGCGTTCAGGTGCTTTTCCTGCTTGATGTACTGCTCGATCTTGGCGGACATCTCGTACCACTTGGGGTTGGCGGAGCGTCCCAGATCGCGCGACATCTGCCGGAGGTGCGTGGCGCGCGGGTCTTCCGTGTGGTACACGCGATGGCCGAACCCGGAAATCTTTTTCTTGTCGGCCAGCATTTTCTTTACGTGCTCCACCGGGTCTTCACCCTTCTTGTCAATTTCAAACAGCATGCGCATCACGGCTTCATTGGCGCCGCCATGCAGCGGGCCTTTCAGCGCGCCCAGGGCGCTGGTAATGGCGGAGTGCATGTCAGCCAGCGTGGACGAGGTCACGCGAGCCGCAAACGTGGACGCATTGAACTCGTGGTCGGCGTGCAGGATCAGGGCAACGTCGAGCGCCTTTTCCGCCGTGGCGCTGGGTTTCTGGCCGTTCAGCATCAGCAGGAAGTTGGCCGCGTGGGAAAGCGTTGGATCCGGCGCAATAACGCTCTTGCCCTTGCGGATGCGGTCAAATCCTGCCACGATCATGGCAATCTGCGAGGTCAGGCGGATGGACTTGTGCATGTTCGCATCGTGGTCCACCTTCTCGGCTTCAGAATCATAGAAGGAAAGAGCGGAGACCGCGGTGCGCAGGACTTCCATCGGCGTCGCCGTCTTTGGGACGCGCCCCATCAGGTCGAAAATGGCCTGGTCCATCTTGCGTTCGGCGGCCAGCTTTTTGGTCAGATCAGCCAACTCGGCGCGTGTGGGCAGTTTGCCCAGCCACAGCAGATAGCAGGTCTCTTCAAAGGTAGATTTTTCCGCGAGCTCGTGGATATCAATGCCGCGGTAGGCGAGAACTCCAGCTTCGCCGTCAATGTAGCAGACGCCTGAACGGGCCGCGACTACGTCTTCCAGACCCTTGGTTGTCACTGTGGTTGCCATGGCTTCCCTTGTGTTGTTGTTTTCACAGACGCAGGTGGAGCGCTGTGTCGTACTCTCTTTTATACTCCAACTCAGCGGACTTTCCAATGTCGCCGCCGGGCATTTCCCGGCGGAAAAAGGGGCGCAAAGGCTCCCGCTATAATCGAGAATGATGATGACTTCCTCGATCCGGCCGGAGCGGCTCGCGCCTGCGGCGGTCCTTGCCCTAACGGCCCTGTCTCTGGCGTCCGTGGGTCAGTCTGACCTAGACGAAGTTCGCGCCCGCCAGGCGCTTCTACGCCAACTGTCAGCCGCGGCAGTTGAGCGGACACACCACACTGTTCGCTACGATCCTTCTTATGTCGCCATTCCCTCCCGGGGCGGCGACGTCCCGCCAGACACCGGCGTCTGCACTGACGAAGTTGTCCGCGCCTACCGTGGCGTGGACGTTGATCTACAAAAAGAGCTCCATGAGGACATGGTGAAGAATTTCCCGGCCTACCCGCAGATCTGGGGATTAAAACACGCGGAGTCCAGCATTGATCACCGGCGCGTCCCGAATCTCCGTACATTCTTCATGCGCAAAGGAGAAAAGCTGCCAATCACCAACCGGGCCGAAGACTACTCACCCGGCGATCTGGTCACGTGGGACCTGGGCCACGGACTCAATCACATTGGGATTGTGGTGGACCAAAAGACTTCGAGCGGACGGTACATGGTGGTCCACAACATCGGAGAAGGACCCAAGATGGAAGACGTGTTGTTTAGCTGGAAGATCACCGGGCACTACCGGTATTACGGCCCTGTTGGAATGTCACGACCCTGATTCATGCCGGGCAGAGAAAAACTGTTTTGCTTGCGTCGGACCAGAGTTTTGATTCCGCTGCGAATGCCGGGGAGCAGGCTCTCCTTTTACATACTTAACAACGCCCCATATCAGGAAAGGCAGGATCACCGCTGCCACCCAGAGTTTGGCCGAGGGACGTATTTTTTCTTCTTTTTCCCAGCGGAACAATTTGAAGCCCACCGTGAGTCCAACGGCCGCCGCAACCATCAGTATCAGGACCAACTCCCACTCATCCAGAATGCTCTTCCCTGTAAACATCATCTCTCTTATTCCGCGGACTAAGTACGTCGACGGGATAAAGTTGGAAATCGTGCGCAATATCTGGGGGAACGATTCCAGGTCTATCGGAATCGTCGCTCCGCTGAGGAAAATCATCGGAAAGTAACAGAGCTGGATCAGAATCTGGCCTTCCTGCATGTTGTTGGCGGTCGAAGCAATCACCATGCCAAGGCTCCGAAACGCCACCAGTCCAAGCGAAATGAAAATCAGGATGGAAAGCCAGTTGGCGGGCCATGCCATGTGGTAGTAAAAATGCGCAATCGAAAGCACCACCAGGATATAGGGCATGAATACAAACAATGCGGTCACCATGGAAGCGACTAGTAATGGCCCCGGCGTAATGGGCGTGACTTTGTAGCGGCGCAGTATGCCCATTTCTCTTTCCTGAATAGAGCGCATGCCGGCGCCAAATAAGCCATTGCCTACCACGCCCAGCGGAATGACCATGGAAAGCACTTGAATCATCGCTCCAGGATTCGTTCGCGCCCGAAATAGCAGCGCAAAAATGAAGAAGAACATGAGCGGGAAAAGATAGTTAAAAAAGATCACCGAGCGCATGCGCAGCGCCAGCTTCATGTCAATTTTTATCAGGGCCAGATAAGTCTTCATGTGACTAGTCCCGCAATGCCTTTCCAGTGAGTTCCACGAACACGTCTTCCAGTGTTGGTTTTTTGAGATGCACGTCCTCAATCTGCATGTTCTGCTGGTCGAGCCAGCGCATGATCTCAAACAGCGTCCGTGCCGGACGGGCCGAATAGACGGTCAGAGTGCGGCCTTCCCGATCGAGTGTGGTCTCAATTGCGTCAGCCCATTGCGGCCACGACTGGACGATTGGTTCTGCGCACACGATTTGTATCCGCGACTGTGACCGGCTCTTTTGCTGCAGCTCGGCCGGCGTTCCCATGGCCACGATTTTGCCTTCGTCCATAATGGCCACGCGGTCGCACAGGCGCTCGGCTTCTTCGATATAGTGCGTGGTCAGGACCACGGTGCGTTTTTCCGCGCGCATCTCCTGGATCAAGCTATGGATTTCCAGACGAATCTGCGGGTCCAGCCCGGTCGTAGGCTCATCCAAAAAGAGCACTTGCGGATCGTTCACCAAGGCCAGAGCCAGGGCCAGCCGCTGCTTTTGTCCCCCGGACAAGGTCTCATAATATGCGGCGCGCTTTTCCCACAACTGCAGGCGCTGCAGCAGTTTTTCCGAACTGACACTGCGCGTATAGAACGACCCAAACAGGTCGAGCGCTTCCTGAACACGTATCTTGGCCGGCAGGTTCGTGGCCTGCAGACATACGCCGATGCGGTCCTTGAGCTGCTGTTTCTGGCGGTCGGGATCAAAGCCCAGCACGGCGGCTTGGCCTCCGCTGCGGGGACGCAACCCTTCCAGTATCTCCACGGTGCTGGTCTTGCCGGCCCCGTTCGGACCCAGCAGGCCAAAAACTTCGCCGGCCTGCACCTGAAAGTCAATGCCTTTAACAGCCTCAACGTCGGCGTAGTTTTTCGTCAGCGCGTGGACGGATATTACCGAATCGGTTTTCACCTCGGCATTGCTTTTCTTCAGCGCGGGAACGGACATGGCCGAATCTGTTTTCATGAAAGTGCTTATAGAGTAGTCAGCGAAGGGAGTAATTGGCAAATGACAAAGTAGTAATAAATTCTCTATAAGAATCCCTGAAGTTGTGTGATTGGCTTTTTGAGGCATCGGCCGATCTGCGTTCTTCCACCGCTCATCCGCGGCAAATCCGCTTTCTCTGCTGTAAGATTCTTGCGAATTTGCGCTGGCCAATCCTGAAGGAGATGATTCCATGCTGAAGAAAATCCTTGTCGCAATCCTGCTGCTTCTGGCATTGAGGCTTCTGCGGGCGCAGACCGCCGACCCGCAATTGCTGTCCGAGATCAGCAAGATCAAAGCGATTGACAATCATTCTCATCCTCCGAGGGTTGTGGGGCCGGGCGAGAAGGACGACGAATTTGACGCCTTGCCCTGTGATCCCCTGGAGCCAGGGGACCTGCCCGTTGTTGCGCGACCGGAGAACCCGCGGTTTCTCGCGGCCTGGAAAGCCCTCTATGGTTATCGCTACAACGACACGAAGCCGGAACATGTGCGCGAGTTGCTCCAAGCCAAACAGCGAGTCATGGAACAACAGGGCGACAACTACCCAGGTTGGGTCCTGGACCAGTTGGGCATTGAGGTTGAGTTGGCCAACCGTGTTGCCATGGGTCGCGGCCTGGACCGCAGGCATTTTCGCTGGGTCCCGTTTGACGATGCCCTGCTCCTGCCCCTGAACAACTCAAGCGTGTCCAATGAAACACCGGACCGCCGATTTTTTTACTCGCGAGAAGAGATGTTGCTGAGACGCTACATGACAGACTTGGGGCTCAAGACGCAGCCATCTACGTTGCAGGAGTATACGTCCCAGATTGTCACGCCGACCCTGGAATCGCAGAAGAGGCAAGGCGCTGTGGCCGTAAAGTTTGAAGCGGCGTATCTCCGCTCGCTCGATTTTGGTCCAATCCCCGGCGATGTTGCCGCGAATTTTAATGAAGCGCAGCAGATCTATGCTCATCTTGTAACGGGTGGCGTGCCGGCGAAGGCTGATTACATTAAGCTGCAGGACTATCTGTTACGCTACCTTGCCCGCGAGGCGGGCCGGCTGGGTTTGCCAGTACACTTCCATACAGGCTTCGGCTGTGGCACGTATTTCGCGCTGGGCGGCTCGGAGCCGGTGTTGCTTGAGTCCCTTCTCAACGATCCCGCGTTGCGCAAGACCAGTTTCGTCATCCTCCACGGCGGCGCCGGGCCCTTTAGCCGGCAAGCTGCCTACTTGATGGCCAAGCCCAACGTCTATGCCGACTTCTCCGAACAGACCTGGTTGACTTCAACGCGCAAACTCAGCGAAGTCCTGCGCACCTGGCTGGAATCGTTTCCGGAAAAGATCCTGTTCGGTACAGACCTGTATCCCAACACTCCTGAAGTCAATTGGGAGGAAATCGGCTGGCAAACCAGCCAATCCGCGCGCGAAGCTCTGGCCATCGCTCTCACCGGAATGATGGAAGACGGCGAGATCTCGCGAGCGCACGCATTGGAACTGGCACGAATGGCGCTACGCGACAATGCAATCAAACTATATGGCAGCCTCGAGCCCCAAGAATCTGTCTCAAAATAAGACACCAATCATTAGAACTTTCAAATACTAGTCTTACACATACTTAACGCT
>DATMPO010000022.1:0-25638 GCA_035567035.1 Verrucomicrobiia bacterium
TGAGATTGGCGACGGCCATGCCGGCCAGGGCAACGGCGAAGTGGACATCACCGCCATGGAGACCTCGCTGGTGGGCACGCTGCAGTTTATTGTCCGGAAAGACCTGAAGGTCAAATATCCGCGCGCGGAGACCCCGACGCACTATATCAGTATGGGATTTGACGACGATTTGAGCGAAGCCACGCGCCTTGCCGTCCGCCAGATGATTGATTTTCTGGTGACGGAAAAACATCTCTCGCGCGACGACGCCTACATGCTTACCAGCGTGGCCGGCGACGTGGACATCACGGAACTGGTGGACGGCAACAAGGGCGTCCACGTCATGATGCCGAAAGCTGTCTTCACGAAGTAAAGGCACTGCCGGCCAGCACCTACCTGTGCACCCCGGGATTACCTTGGTAACCCCCTTCCGCGCATTCTTGCCTGAAAGCTGCATTAAACTTGGCAGAAATCTCTGAATTTGCAACGTGTGCCATCGAAAGGGGACATGCGATGCTGTTGCCAATTGGGCATGAAAACATGTCAGCACGGCGCTGGCCGGTCATCACCCTGGCGCTGATTGCCATCAACGTTATTGCCCTGGTACTCACCATCTGGTTTGGTGGAGAAACGGAAGCGCCTGAGGCTGGAACCGTTAAGGAACACATACTGCGTCTGGTGCTGTTTCATCCCGAACTCAACCAGCCTCCGGAAGCGCAGCAACTGGTTGCGGCCGTGGACCCGAAACGCTGGGAATACGCCAAGGCCAACAGCTACAACTTGCCGGTTTTGGACGCGTGGGACGCCAACCTCCGGATGGGCAAGGGCAACGAAGGGCTGCAGGAGGAAATGGACGCTCTCTGCGCGCAGTACGCGACATTGTCCAAGCCCACGGAGAGTCAAAAGTTTGAGTTCATCCCCGCGCATCCCTCTGCCATTTCGTACGTGACCGCGAACTTTCTTCATGGCGGATGGCTGCACCTTATCGGCAACATGTGGTTTCTGCTGCTGGCTGGAATCGTGCTGGAAGATAAATGGGGCCGCACAATCTACGCCATCTTTTACCTGGCCGCCGGCGCGATGGCCCTGCAAGTCTTCGCCTGGACCGAGCCCCAGGGCCTGACGCCGGTGGTGGGCGCTTCGGGCGCGGTGGCCGGACTTATGGGAGCGTTTCTGGTTCGTTTTCCCACCATGAAGATCAAGATGGCCTGGTTGCGCCTGACCCGGTTTCGCACCTTCGAGATGCAGGCCTTTTGGCTGCTGCCTGTCTGGCTGCTCATGGAAGTTTTTTACGGCTCGCTGGCCGGCTCCAAGGACGGCGTTGCCCACTGGGCGCACGTTGGCGGCTTTGTCTTCGGCGTGGCGGTTGCTCTTCTGCTGCGCGTTACAGGCCTGGAGCACAAAGTCGATCAATCGATTGACGCCAAAGTGAACAGGGTGGTCGCGACCAACGATGCGGCCATTATTGAGGCGTCCGATCTCATGGAACACGGCCGCCTGGATGAGGCGCTTCCTGTCCTGCAGAATTTTGCCGCAGCCAACCCGAACAACATGGACGCTTGCCGTCTCATACAACAGATCCATTGGCGGAAAGGCAACCTTCCCGCGTACCAGGAAGAGACCATCAAGCTTTGTGGCATGCATCTGCGGACGCGCGAGCTGGACATTGCGTGGCAGGAGTACCAGGACTTCATAAACTCCGGCGGCGGCAAGGTACCCGCGGCGACGTGGATCGATTTGTGCCGCGCGGCGGAGAGCCAGCAACATTTCGATCGCGCTCTTTCCGAATACCAGGAGCTGATTGCCGCCTACCCCGCGGAACGCCAGTCCGTGATGGCCCAGATTGCGGCCGGCAAACTCTGCGTGAAGAGACTGAATCGTCCGGAAGACGGACTGAAGTTCTATCAGGCAGCGGCTGCTTCCACTGTTCCGCATCTCGATCTGGACATGAACATCGAAGCCGGCATTCGCGAAGCCAAAGCGGCAATGATGCCGGTCGGGGCGGGAGCCAGGGTGAACTAGGCGATTCGGCATCGCTTTCCGCAACGCGGATTCTCTATAATCAATGCCGCGCGCGAAAGGTCGAGACGATGAGGCTGTTGTTTCGCTGGCTGATAAACGCCGTATCACTGTTGATCGTGGCGCATTTCGTGCGCGGGTTTGAGGTGAGAAGCCTCACCGCGGCGCTGCTGGCCGCGCTGGTCATCGGTCTGGTCAACGCCACGCTGGGGACCGTGCTGAAGATACTGACTTTCCCGTTGACCATCCTCACGCTGGGCTTGTTCCTGATTGTCATCAACGCACTCATGCTGAAGCTGGCGGCCGCGATCACACCGGGGTTCATGGTGCGCGACTGGACGGCGGCCCTTCTGGGAGCGGTCCTGCTGGCCATCATGTCGGGGATACTGAACTGGCTGGTGGGAGATAAGAAGAACGACGATTAGGCCGGCTGGATTCCGGAGATTGGGGCCCGGAGATTGCAATCGTGGGCGCCATACGGTGCTGGAACACTTTGACAGGGCCTGCGCCGCCCGTCTGCCGTCCCGCGACCGGACAGCGCCCGCGATCTTCTTGCATACCTGGCCCGTTCCCGCGGCCAAGAACCGTTACGAACAAAAATCAGAAAACATCATTCAAGAATTGCCGCGTGCAATTCCAGCTCCAGGCGCAACCGTGAGCTGGTTGCACGGTATGATAAATATAAAACGTGTTCGAAATTATGTATGAATCCTGCCGCGTGCCCGGTGGTCTGGAACCCGCGCCGGCGAAATGAATGCGCTGCAACGTCCAAAAAGTTTCTGTCAGAACGACAGCAGCGCGTAGCCGACTCCGCACCAAGCCAGGAAACCTCCTGTGATCAGCGCGAGCCGAAAGTACATGTTGTCGAGCAGGCGATTGTTTTTTCCGTCAAACATGGCCGCCCTCCTTCCAAAAATTTCCAACTGCGAAGTTCTCGTCGTATCACTACACAATAATTGCACCTGTTATGCCAAAGCCGCTGGCCGGCGTAAGCCATTGAAACGATTGCATGAGGCCCAGTAGCCACGATCCATTGCGGAAGCCCACTTGTCCGCTTTTGCCAAACCACTGTCCGGTAGCGAACAGTCCTGCAGGAGCGAACGCTTACATGTCCTTCCCTACTGTTTCCCTACTTTTAAAGACGCATTCCGCGGTCAATCGTTAACAACATTTTCCACTCCGCCAATGCAGGGGCGGGGATATTGTCCGGAGTATCATGGTTGCTGGCGTTAAAAACCGAAAGGAACAGGCAATGGACCACAAAAGAACGATGAATGGAATGATCCTGCGCGCATTGCTGGCTGGCGCTTTCTTGTTGGCTAATTTTCTGGCAATCAATGGCGCTGCCGCCAAAGAGAAGCAACTGAAGAAGTCCGACCTGCCCGCGGCAGTCCAAAAAGCGGCGGAAGAGCAGAGCCAGGGCGCTACCGTAAAGGGCTACGCGACGGAAGTCGAGGACGGCCAGACTCTGTACGAAGTCGAGATGACCGTCAACGGACATTCCAAAGACGTCAGCATGACCGCGGACGGAAAGGTCGTGGAGGTCGAAGAGCAGGTTGCCTTGAACGCGCTACCGGCGCCTGTTCGTGAAGGCCTGCAGAAGAAGGCTGGCGCTGGGCAGATTACGAAAGTGGAATCGCTAACCAAACACGGGATGCTGGTGGCCTACGAAGCGCAGGTACTCACCGGCAAGAAGCGGTCGGAAGTCCAGGTTGGACCGGACGGGAAGCCGCTCGCCCATCCCGAGTGATCAGCTTTTGCGTCAAGCCGTTTCCCGAGCGCGCAGGTCCTGCGCCTGCACCGGAGCGACCTGATTCACGTCCAGCCAGTAGCTCTTGATCCTTCCCATCACTGTCCGGAAGGCTTCAAGGTTTGCCGGCTTCTGTATGTAACTGTTGGCGCCAAGCGCGTAACTCATCTCCATGTCGCCCGCCTGGCCCGAAGAAGACAGGACCACCACCGGGATGGTTTTCATGATCGGGTCCATCTTGATTGTTCTCAGCACTTCAAAACCGCCGACTTTGGGGAGGTTCAGGTCGAGCAGCACCAGCCTGGGTGGCGAAGCCGGGCGACGGTCCGCGTAGGGACCGTGGCAGCGCAGATAGTTCAGGGCGTCTTCGCCGTCACGGAAGACCTTGAAGGTGTGTGGCAGCTCCTCATAGTGAATCGCGTACAGCGCCAGTTTGACGTCAGACTGGTTATCATCCACGAACAGGACGTCCGTTTCGTTTGCCATGTGGTTCTCCCGTGCCGCGGTGATTGGTATTCAGGAACAGCAACCTGCCCGCGGTCGAACACAGCTCTCCGTACAGTCCACACAGCGTACGAGGGGTCAGTAATGCTTCAAGGAAGTCCCACTGGGTGCTATCTCCACAATGGAGCAAACGGAGACTGAATGCAAGCCTCCAGTTGCATGAATGATAAGAAAGTACTCAAGGAGTTCGATTGTCTGAGAGGCCGCGCGCAGCTTTGCCCCACGGAATGTGCTGGCGGGCGTAGAGCGCTGTGCGTTCCCCTGATGCCACGGAGCGCAAAATGCGGCAAAAATGTTAAATTCAACAGGCATGTCTGCGCCCAATTCCAGGTTTGTCCGTGCCTGCCGCTGCGAATCCGTGGATGTCACCCCCGTATGGCTCATGCGCCAGGCCGGCCGGTATATGGCTGAGTATCGCGCCGTCCGCAAACACCATTCGATCCTGGAAATCTGCAAGACGTCATCACTGGCGGCGGAAGTCACCATCACGGCTGCGGAAAAACTCGATGTAGACGCGGCCATCATCTTCGCCGATCTGCTGTTGCCTCTGGAGGTGATGGGCTTGCCCTTCCGTTTCACCACCGGGGAAGGTCCGGTGATTGAACGTCCGGTGCGGTCCAGCGAGGCCATTGCCGCGTTGCAGACCAACCGCAGCGCCGAACTGGGCTACGTGGCCGAGTCGGTTCGCCAGGTGGTGAAGCATTTTGGCGACAAGTTGCCGGTGATCGGTTTCTGCGGTGCTCCGTTCACGCTGGCCAGCTACATGATCGAAGGCGGCAGCTCCCGCAATTACATCTTCGCGAAAAAGATGATGTACAACGCTCCAGCGGCCTGGGACACGCTGATGCGCAAGCTGGTGGACGTGCTGGCGGCCTACGCGGCGGAACAAGTCACCGCCGGGGCTGATGCTCTGCAGATTTTTGACAGCTGGGTGGGATGCCTGGGCGTGGAAGACTACCGCCAGTATGTCCTGCCGGCGACAACAGACCTGGTGCAGCGCCTCAAGTCGACCGGGGTCCCGATCATCTACTTTGGGACGGACACCGCAACCCTGCTTCCCGCCATGAAGGAAACCGGCGCGCAGGTGATTGGCGTGGACTGGAGAACGCCGCTCGACCAGGCGTGGCGCAGCCTGGACTTTGCGGGAGCGGTCCAAGGCAATCTAGATCCCGTGCTGCTGTTTGCCGGACAGAAAGAATTGCGCGCGCGCACCGACGCTGTCCTGCGCCAAGCGGCGGGCCGGCCCGGACATATCTTCAACCTTGGCCACGGAATTCTTCCTGAAACTCCGGTGGAAAACGTATGCGCTCTGGTCAATTTTGTAAGAGAATTAAGCGCGAAGTATTCGCCTAGCGGAGCCGTGCGATGACCTTGCAGGAAACACCCCGGCACAAAACGGCAGTTTTGCTCCTGGCCCATGGCAGTCCTGATTCTCCGGCCGACGTTCCTGAGTTTCTCAAATATGTCACCGGCGGTCGGACGCTGCCGGACGCGGTGATTGAAGAGGTGCGGCACCGATACTCGCTGATCGGCATGTCGCCTTTGACCCGGATCACCCTGGCCCAGGGTGAAGAATTGCAGAACCACCTCGGGTTGCCGGTGTACGTGGGCATGCGCAACTGGAAGCCATTCATCGCCGAAGCGGTGCGGCAGATCGCGGACGCTGCAGTGGAGCACGTGCTGGCGATTTGCCTGGCCCCGCAAAATTCTTCCACCAGCGTAGGCTTGTACAAGCGGGCGCTTTCGGCGGAGATGAAGCCGGAGATGCCCGTGCATTTTGTCGAAGAGTGGCATGACCATCCTCTGCTAATTCGCGCGTTCGCGGAGAGGCTGGAGCCGCTCTGGCGCCAGGCGTCCCGGGAACTTGGCGCGCCGGTGCCGGTGGTCTTTACCGCGCACAGCGTCCCTACGCGCACGATTCAGGCGGGCGATCCTTACGAGCTGCAGACCAAAGACACTGCGCGGCTGGTGGGAGAAAAAATCAACGGACTTCCGTCCGACCTGTGCCGCTTTGCCTTTCAAAGCCAGGGGATGTCCGGCGGGCCGTGGCTGGGGCCCACCGTGGAACATGCGATTCTGGAAATCAAAGGACAAGGCCACAAAGGCGTGATCGTTGCCCCGATAGGCTTTCTCTGTGACCATATTGAAGTGCTCTATGACGTGGACGTCGTATTCAAGGACTTTGCCACCGCGCAGGGCCTGCGGTTCTGGCGCACGGAATCGCTGAACACTTCGCCGGCCTTCATCTCGGCCCTGGCTGCGCTGGCTTCAGCCCGACTCGGGGCTTTAACCGAGACCCACACCGTACCCCATACCGCAACCCAGGCCGGAAGCCAGGCATGACGCGCGTCGCTATTCTGGGCGGCGGAATCGCCGGCCTGAGCGCGGCGTACTATCTGGAAAAAGCAAAACGCAGCGGGGCGGCGATTACCTGGACCTTGTTTGAAAAATCCTCCCGCCTCGGCGGCGTGGTTCGCACCGAGAATCAAGACGGCTTCGTCCTGGAAGCCGGACCGGATTCTTTCCTGACCATCAAGCCAGACGCCGCCCAGCTCTGCGCCGACCTGGGCATCTCGGACCAGCTCATCAGCTCCAACGACGCCCTGCGCAAAACGTACATACTAGTCCAAGGCCGGCTCGTTCCGATTCCCGAGGGACTGGAGTTCATGGTCCCGACACGCGTCTGGCCCATGGCCACGACGCCGCTGTTTTCATTCGCGACCAAGCTGCGCATGGCGAAGGAGAGGTTCATCTCCGGAAACCACCAGACTGAAGATGAGTCGGTGGCCGGGTTTGTCCGCCGGCATTTCGGCCAGCAGATGGTGGACCGCGTCGCTGAGCCGCTGCTGGCGGGGGTCTATGGCGGAAGCGCCGACAGACTGAGCGTCCGCGCCGTGCTGCCGCGCTTTGTGGAAATGGAACGCGAACACGGCAGCCTGGTTCGGGCAACGCTCGAAGCGCGCAAGGAAAGGCAGCCTGCTTCCTCGCCGCAGCCGCTGTTTACTTCGTTACAGCAAGGTATGCAACAGATGACGGACGCGCTGGCAGCAACTTTGCCGGCGGTTTCTGTTCGCCTGCAGCAAACCGTTTCCGTGATGCGATCGAACGATGCCTGGCGAGTGAGCGGCGCCGGTGTCAGCGAAAACTTTGACGATGTAGTACTGGCCGTGCCCGCTCCTGCAGCAGCGTGTCTGCTGAAGACCATCCATTCCGGTCTTGCCGCCATGCTTTCGCAAATCCAGTACACGGCGTCCGCGGCGGTGCTGCTCGCGTATGACCAGGCCGCGCTGCCTCCGGGACACGGGTTGCTTGCTCCACGCACGGAGAACCGCAAGATAATGGCCTGCACCTTTGTCCATAAAAAGTTTGACCATCGCGCTCCCCCAGGCGGCGCGCTGCTGCGCTGCTTTTTCAGCAGCTCACGCATGCCGGACCTGCTCGAACGCAGCGATGAAGACTTCGAGGACATAGCGCAGAAAGAACTGCAAGACATTCTGGGCCTGGAAGCGCCGCCGCGGTTTCTCCGCACGTTTCGCTGGGACGTGGCAATGCCGCAATACGAAGTCGGCCATCTGGAACGTGTCGCCCAAATGGAGACCATGCTGGCCGGACTTCGGGGCCTTCAGATTATCGGCAATTCTTTCTGTGGAATCGGCGTTCCGGACTGCGTTAAGTCGGGACGCCTGGCGGCGGAGAAGATTGTTGGTGAGGAAGCGCGACCCTAGCGGGCTGTTCGTTTAACGTTACGGCCTTTGCCAGCCTTGGATTTCTGGGCTTTGGCCTTGTTCAGTGGTTTGGCCAACTCACCTTGCAGCTTCTTCGGCAGCTTCTCGAACACCAGCTGGTAGGAATTGCGGATCAGGTCTTTGATCTCCGGCTGCCTCAGCGCGTTCATCTCCACCAGCGCGACCCAGTGGTTCCGCGCCATGTACGGTGCGGGGATTATGCCTTCCACTTCCACCAGTTCGGCGAACTTTTCCGGAGTGCACTTGAAACACAGCTTGACCGGCGCCTCCGGCTCCAGGCACGTGACGCAGTAAATCTTGTTGGCAATGCGGAACAGCAGGTCATTGCCCCATTGCACGTCTTCTGTGGTGTGGGGAAGCGCCATGCAGAATTCGCGCAACCAATCAATATGCGTGGCCATGCGGCAAACTATAGACCGCAAAACCGGGCAGGGCCAGAGAATTAAACCCTTGAAACACAGAGGAACAGAGGGAACGGACGAGCAAATTGCAGGAAATACGAATTCCGGCAATCTCCTCTGTTTACTCTGTTCCTCTGTGTTTCAAAGGTTAGCGTTGCCCCCGATAGTAACTTTTCCGTTTTTTTCGGGTTTGATACGCTAAGGCTTCCCCGGCCGCGACTGTCTTAATGTCTTAGAGGTGTGTTCCATGAGGAAATTCGCAGTTTGGATCGCGTTTGTCACTCTAGCGGCGCTGGCCTATGCGCAAGAGGACCAGCAAGGAGGAAAGGGCGAGATGAACGCCGCCAACGAGTCCATGTCCCATCATCATCACGAGATGGGCCCGCACATGCACATGAGCGCGCTGCGCGATCCCCAGCCGGGCGACCAGCAAAGAGCGCAGGCCATCGTGGACCAGGCGCGTCCCGCGCTCGAAAGATACAAAGACTACAAGATCGCGCTGGCCGATGGATACAAGATTTTCCTCCCCAACATCCCGCAGCCCATGTATCACTTCACCAACTATATTAACGCGGGGGGCGCCGCCTTCGGCTTTGATCCCACCAGGCCGACTTCTTTGCTCTATGAAAAGCACGGCGACGACTACAAACTGATCGGCGCCATGTACACCGCCCCGCAGCGATTCACCGAAGACCAGCTCAATGAGCGTGTCCCGCTGAGCGTCGCCCAATGGCATCTGCACGTGAACCTGTGCCGGCCTCCCAAGGGCCGGGAACGAGAGATGCTCTCCAAGAACCCTCAGTTCGGCCTGGCCGGTTCCATCTCCACGAAAGAAGCCTGCGACTCCGCCGGCGGAACGTTCATGCCGCATATCTTCGGCTGGATGGTACACGTCTATCCATGGGAGAAGACCCCGGACGACATCTGGTCAGTGGAACGCCAAATGAAAGACAAGCCGGGAATGGACCATCACCATGACGGCATGGACATGAGTCACTAATCGATCAGCATTGTCACCACCACACCTTCGGATGAACTGGGTAAGGCAAGGTGATGGTACCAACGGCTGACTAAGGTAAGAGAGCGCGCACAGTGTTCAGCAGCTCGGCAATGTTGAAGGGCTTGGCAAACGCCGCGGCGGCGCCGAGATGGCGGGCTACCTGGAGCAGGCGATCTGTCTCGAAGGCCCCCGATATGGCAATGATTCGCGTATCCGGGTGGTTCCGGCGAAAGGCACGGATCGTCTGCATTCCTTCCTGATCGGGCATCACCAGGTCGGTGATTAACACGTCTATCTTTGTGCTCCTGCCGATCCGTTCCGCTTGTTTGCCATTGGTGGCCTCGAACACCTCGTAACCAGCCGCCGTCAAGGGCTCGCGCAGGAGGGCTAGAATGGCTTCCTCGTCATCCACAACCAGGACCGCCGGTTTCTTTTCCGGCGTCTTCGGCCCATCGAAAATCTCCCGGACTCTATGGCAGAGGGCTCCGGTCGTAAAAGGCTTTGCCAGAAACGCCACGCCCGAAGCCAGAACGCCATGCGCGGCAATCGTCTCTTCGGTATATCCCGACATGTACAGCACTTTCATCTGGGCCCGGTCCCGTGCCAGTTCTTTTGCCAGACCGGGGCCACTGCGTCCGGGCATGACCACATCAGTAATCAGGAGATCAATGCCGCCGCCCAATGTGGCTGAATACGCGAGTGCTTCATCGCCATTGCGCGCCGCGACGACGGTGTAGCCGTGTTGTTGCAGCATGGCCATCACACATTCGCGAACTCCATCGTTATCTTCGACCAGCAGGACGGTCTCTGTGCCCGTCGGCAGGGGAGCGTGTTGGGCAGCTTCGGCCGAAGCTTGCGCCTGCCCTTCCCGCGCTTCTATCAAGGAGAGGTAGATCTTGAAAGCAGTACCGGAATTCGACTTGCTGTGGACCGAGATGTAGCCGCCGCTTTGCCGCACAAACTCGGACACCATGGCCAGGCCAAGGCCCGTGCCCTTCCCCGTTTCTTTCGTCGTAAAGAACGGTTCAAAGATGCGGGCCTTCGTTGCCTCGGTCATGCCCACGCCGGTGTCCGTTACGGTCAGCAGGGCATAAGGCTGGAGAGCGGCCTCCGGGTGTTCGAGCGCGTACGACTCATCCAGTTTTCCCGTGGCCGTTTCGATGATGAGGCGTCCGCCCCGGGGCATGGCGTCACGCGCATTGACCGCAAGATTGATGATGACCTGCTCCAGCTGTGCCGGATCGGCCTTTACCTGGCCGGTCTCCCGGTCCAGGCGCACGGTGATGTCTATGTCTTCGGGGACCAGGCGCCGCAGAATTGGCTCAATCCCCGCGACCACGCGGGCGAGAGAGACCATCTGAGGCTGCAGTATCTCGCGACGGCTGAAAGCGAGCAGGCGCTTGGTCAAGACAGCCGCTCGCTCGCCCGCGTGCTGGATGGCAAGCAGGTGCTTTTGCCGGGCCTCACTGGTGAGCCACTGGGCCATCAGTATTTCGGCGGAGCTGTTGATGATGATGAGCAGGTTGTTGAAGTCGTGTGCGATCCCGCCGGCCAATTGGCCGATAGTCTCCACCCTCTGCGTCTGCCGAATGCGCTCTTCCCGTACGTTTCTCTCATTGGTGTCGCGGAAGGCAAGTACCGCGCCCGCAACCTTCCCGCCCGCAATGACCGGCGAGCACGTATAGGAGACAGGAAGCAAGGTCCCGTCTCTGCGGGTGAAGACGTCACTCTCGACTTTGACTGCTTTGCCGGTATGCAACACGCCCAGAATCGGGCACTCAGTGGCCGGTCGCGGTGTTCCATCCGCACGTTGATAATGAATTGCATCATGCATCTCGCGGCCCACGAGCTCGGATGGCTTCCAGCCGACGGGTGCTTCCGCCGCGGGGTTCATGAACGTCACTCGCCCGTTCTTGTCAATCGCCACGATGGCGTCCGTAATGGCCGCAAACAGGGTCCGTAGTTCCTCGCCAGGAATGGCGAACCCCTGTTCGCGGTGCCCGGCCCGCGCAGACGGGATGAGGGAATCAGGCTTGTCCGTCATGGTGTTCGGTCCTGACGGAAAGAGCCGTCCAGCAGGCGTTGCATAAGGTATTTCAATTCTCCAAACTCCGTGGTCTTATCCAGAAAAAAATCCGCTCCCGCGTCCTTGCATTTGCGCCGGTAGAGCGGGGAAGAATGGTTCGTCAGCATGATTACGATCGGAGCCCGGAGCTGCCGCTTGACCTGCTTCAGCACATCGACGCCGTTCCCTGTTCTCAATTGAATGTCCAGAGTCATGACGTCAGGGTGCAGTTCGCGTACCGCAAGGAACGCTTCCTGCGCGTCTTGTGCTTCGCAAATCGCCGCGATTCCCGCCAGGCCGGAGAACAGGCCGACAATCCGTTGGCGCAGTATTGCCGAATCTTCGACAATGAGTACTTTCATTGCCAACTCCTGCTTTTGGGATGAAAACGGAGCGAAGTACCGATTGTCGCTGGGGACGGGGATCAGTTCTGGGCCTCTAGTATTGACACGCTGTTACTTCCACGTTCTATGGGTAAATACTAAGAGCCAGTTCGGCAAACCGGTATCAGGCGAAATTGGATTGTGATGTCCGCGAGAGCCTGACGAGCTTGTAGGTGAGTGCCCTACAAAACAGGCTTCTTATTCCGTTAACTTCTGCCGGAGGGCGTAATGAGTAAGCTCGGCGTTGGTCTTCATGCCCATCTTCTGCAGGATTCGCGCGCGATAGGTGCTGATGGTCTTGTCACTCAGCGAGAGCAGGTTGGCGATCTCGCTCACGGTCTTTCCTGAAGCGATCAGGTTCAGCACCTCTAATTCACGGTCGGACAGGGCCTCATGGGGAGGCCGGTCCGAGCCGCGTTCCAGATCAACCACCAGCTTTTCGGCAAGCCGGGCGCTGACGTAGCGTCCCCCGAAGGCAACTTTGTTGATGGCCTTGACCAGCTCCGCGCGGGGGCAGTCTTTTGTAATATAGCCGGCCGCGCCGGCCTTGAAAGCGCGCCGGGCATACTGCTCCTCCGCGTGGACACTGAGAACGAGCACAGGAAGGTTGGGCCGGATGTGCTTGAGGTCCTTCAATAGTTCAAGTCCGCTTCTGTGGCCCAGAGACAGGTCGAGCACGGCAACGTCCCAGTTTTGTTCGCGAGCAAGTTGGAGCGCATCCGGGAGAGTACCGGCTTCGCCGAAGACTGCGTCCGGCTGTTCGTCAAACATCCGTTTTATCCCGTCACGCACGACTTCGTGGTCGTCAACGATCAGGATTCTTTTCATCGCCTGGCCCCGGTGTAGAAAGGACCCGGTCCGGATCCCTCCCTGGCGGAGGTGCGGGAACGCGAACGACCACGATCGTTCCTTCGCCTTCTTCGCCGGTAACAAGAATCTTTCCCCCGATGAGATGCGCCCGCTCCCGCATGCCCAAAAGACCCAGCGAAAAGCCCTTCGATTTCTCCTCTTCCGTAATACCCCTGCCGTTGTCACGGACCCTCAAGACGAATTCGCCCGCTTGATGGTCCAGGAGAATGTCGACTCTTGAGGCCTGCGCGTGACGGGCAACGTTGGTCAGCGCCTCCTGAAAGATCCGGAAGATGGCGGTGGATTTGTCCAGGTCCAGATCAATCGTGTCGACACGGCTCTTGCAATGGCAGATGATTCCGGTGCGCGCCTGAAACTGCTGCGCCTGCCATTCAACCGCCTCCAGCAATCCCAGGTCATCGAGAATGCTGGGCCGCAGCTCGGAAGCGATCCTTCTGACGGTATCAATCGTGGTGTCAGTGAGCTTGATCATGCTTTCCAGTTTTTTGCCCGGGACCGGAAGGGATGGTTGCTTTCCTTCGCTGACCTGCTTGTGCACTTCTTCCAGGTCCCATTTCAAGCTGGTCAGGGCCGAGCCAAGCTCATCGTGGATCTCGCGCGCGATGCGGGCCCCTTCCTCTTCCCGCAGGCTCTGGACCCTGGCGGAGAGCGCGCGCAGCTTTTCACTGGTCGCGCGGAGGTCCTCGTTGGCTGCGGCCAACGCTGCGGAGCGCTCCAACACCCGTTGTTCGAGGTGTTGCGTCAGCTCCTGCAGTTCGCGCTTGGCTTTCTTCAGCGCGCGAGTTTCCAGGATCTCCCAGCTTCCCTGTCGCCTGGCGACCGCAAATTCGTGGGAACGCGTAACGTCCAGCAGTTCAGTCGCCCCGGCAACCTTCAATGGGTAGGTGCACAGCACCATCATTGGCTCCCGGGCGACAACGTCGTTGATGTGCTGCTCGTACTCGGCAAAATCTTTCCAGACGTCACTGGTCAGCCATGCTGCGCTGCCGCTGACCCGCAGTCCGGAATAACCCTTTGCCCGCGCCTGGACAATCTGTTCTTTCCAGCGGTCCGTGACCCGGCGCTCATCAAAGGCGCCGCCTTCGAGATACCACTCGCGATAGTGCACAATCTGCATGTCGCCGGCAGCGATTCGCTGGGAGAGGTTGGGGACCACCTGTCCCAGCGCGTCTCTCGCTTCCTTTTCGTCCAGGGGGTCAAAGACCGACCAAACGCACATTTCGTTGTGCTCCAGTCCGGCGCGGAAGTAGGGGACCAGAATGTCTAGCAGGTCCTGTTTGGTTTGGAAGAACTGGCAGAAGTGAGTGCCCCAGGGCAGGTCGCCCACGGGGCTGATCCCGGTCTTTCTAAGTTCGACGGGCGGGCTCATGGAAAGCAACTCTCCCGAATTATAAGGCCCCAATGCGCTTGTCCGCGAAGACAAGTGTCGTCCACTGGACGTAAATGTCAAGCCCTATTCTCTCTGAAACGCCGGCAATTCGCGCGATTCTTATTGTAAAGACATTGTAAGGAGTTCGGTACAGATTGGTCATCGGGAAATTGGGCAGTAATTTGGAGCTTCCTCTAAGCCCTTTAGAAATCAGGATCTGGAAGGAAAATTGGCCGGAATACGCGGCTAGCCGGCGCTCGCCGCTCGGAAGCGTTGCCTTGGTGCCGAAGGGGCACGTATCCTGCTAACGCACCGGCATAGAAGCAGTCAGATAACCTTGGGTGAGTGTTCCTTACGATCAACGAAAGGATGCTGAACATGCATACTGGCGCATGGGCCGACACGCTCTTCAAAGACCTCCGCTATGCTTCCCGGCAATTTGTCCGCAACCCGGTTTTCACCGCGGTGGCGGCGCTCTCACTGGCTGTTGGGATAGGAGCCAATACGGCCATCTTCAGCGTCATGAACGTGGTCCTGCTGAAGTCTTTGCCAGTGCGCAACGCGCAGGAAATGGTGATCCTGACCAATCCGAACGCTTCGGGTGTTTCCCAGGGTCTGGATAGCGGCGAGCGGGCGCTGATGAGCTATGCCGAGTTCACGCAGTTGCGCGATCACACCACCACGTTTGCCGGTATGTGCGCGGCGCAATCGGCACTGGACCGCTGGAATCTCCGGATACGAGGCGGCCCGCAGGAAGACGCCCGGGGAAAGCTGGTGTCCGAAGAATATTTTTCCGTGCTCGGCGTGGAGCCGGCAATCGGCCGTTTCTTTTCCGCGGACGATGCCAAAGGGACAGGACAGGACCCTTATGCCGTCATCAGTTACGACTACTGGCAGCGCCGCTTTGGCGGCAACGTGTCGGTCTTGGGCGCGCCCATTCGGATTCTCAGCACCACGCTAACGGTAATTGGCGTAGCGCCGCCGGGGTTCCGCGGCGAGAGCGCCGGCGAGAAACCGGATTTCTGGATGCCCATGAGGATGCAGAACGCCGTCATGCCCGGCCGCGACTGGCTGCATGAAGACCTCAGCAAGAGCATGGACAAAGTAATGTGGCTGCACACCTTTGGCCGGCTGAAGCCCGGCGTGAAGATGGCCAAGGCACAAACTGAAATGGACGTTCTGTTTCGCGGGATTATTGAAAACGGTTATCCTGCAACGCTCTCACCGGAAACGCGCAAGGGAGTGCTGGACCAGCACCTTACGTTGCATGATGCGCGCACCGGCGCCTTCGGCGGGCGCGATGAATTTGCCCAGCAGTTACTGGTGTTGCTGGGAGCGTCAGGGGTGGTGTTGCTGATCGCGTGCATCAACGTGGCCAATCTGCTGCTGGCCCGGGCCACCGCCAGGACAAAAGAAGTCGGCGTGCGGCTTTCCATTGGCGCTTCGCGCGCGCGGCTCATCCGTCAGTTTCTGACGGAGAGTCTGTTGCTCTCGGCCATCGGTGGTGTTGCCGGCTTGCTTCTGGCCTGGGGATCGTCGCGCGTCCTGGTGCTTTTGCTCGCTGGAAGCCGGGATGAGTTGGCGATTACGCCGGGCCTTGATCTGCGCGTGCTGGGCTTCACGGCGGGCGTCACCTTGCTTACGGGAATCGTCTTTGGCCTGGTCCCGGCGGTCCGCGGTACCCGAGTAAACCTGAATGACAGCCTGCGCGACAGCGGCCGCGTCACAGCGTCCGGAGGCAAGCTCAATCTGGCGAAGGGACTGGTGATTCTGCAAGTGGCGTCGTCGCTTCTCCTGGTCGCGGGCGCGGGCCTTTTTCTGCGTACGCTGTGGAACCTGCAATCCGTGGACCTGGGATACCCGAAAGAAAAGCTGCTCATGGTCACCGTGGACGGGCTGACGGCCGGCTACAAAGACACGCATCTCACCGGTCTGTGGCGTGAGCTGACGGACCGCATCCGCGCGGTACCGGGCGTCCGCGGAGTGACATATTCGATCAACGGCCTGTTCAGTGGCTCCGAATCGGGAGACCAGGTCGACGTTGAAGGCTTCACGCCAACGAAGGACGACCAAAAGGGATCACGCTTTGACATGGTTGGTCCGCAATATTTTTCCACGCTCGGCGTTCCCCTGATTCTCGGCCGCGAGTTTGGGCCCCAGGACACTGCAGCCTCGCCTCACGTCTGCGTGATCAACGAATCCTTTGCCAAGCTTTTCTTTGCCGGCCGCGTTCCGATCGGCTATCACGTCACAGAAAAATTCGGCGACCAGAAAAACGTGATGGAAGTCGTGGGCGTGGCCAGGAACGCGCGCGACCACCGGTTGCGTGATGACGTGCGGCCCCGCTTTTATGTCCCCGGCGATCAGGGTATGGAAGGCCCCAACAAATGGGCCATTTTTGAGATTCGCACGGCCGGCGATCCGGACCAGATGCTGGGCGCGTTGCGGAAAACCATTCTTTCCGTGAACGAGGACCTCCCGATTGACAGCGCGCGCCCGCTGGTGGAGTCGCTGGAGCGCACCACCGCGCAGCCGCGGATGGTCGCCCGGCTGGTCAGCATCTTCGGAATCATTGCGGTCCTGCTGGCTGCGACCGGCCTGTATGGCGTGCTTTCCTATGGAGTCGCGCGGCGGACGAACGAAATAGGCATTCGTATGGCGCTGGGCGCCGGCCGTGGCAGCGTTATCGGCATGATCCTGCGGGAAACCGGAGTGATGATCGTGATCGGCGTGGTGCTTGGTGTCGCAGCTACATTCGGGACGACGCGGCTGATTGCGGCGCGGTTGTATGGATTGTCGGCCATGGATCCGCTAACGATCGTGGCGTCGGTTTGCGTTCTTGGCGCAGTGGCTGTGATCGCGGGATACATCCCCGCGGCGCGGGCCGCGCGCGTGAATCCGGTCACGGCATTGCGGCACGAGTGACTGCTGTCCTTTGTCCCGCGCTTTTCCTTGTCCCGAGCAGAGCGAGGGAATCCTATCGTCACGAAGATAGTAAGGGCCGCGAATGAAAGCGAATCAGGAAGTATTCGCGTTCATTCGCGGCTAATCTTCTCCTTCAGCGCATGGCGAGGATAGGGATCTCTCGCTACGCTCGAGATTTAAAGAGCGAGATAAAAGAGCTACGTCTTCGGTTTGGCCGTCAGACGCACCTGGCCGTTTTGCATTTCCACGGAGTACTCGACGGCCTTGCAGTCGTGCTCTTTGCGGATTTGCGCCGTTTTCTGGCGGACAAATTTCTTGAAGGAGTCCAGAGTAGGGGATTTCTCGCCGCCGGTTTGTTCCCGCGCCTGGGATAGCGCCTTGAAAAGCGCTTCCACGCTGGCCTGTTCGCCGTCTCCGCCGGAACAGGCTACGGTGAAAGGCCGGTCCGGCCTGCTGCCGGCATGGGCGTGTTTCAGTGCCGCCGCGGCTTCATGTTCCTGGTCGGGTCGCATGCCCTGGATTCCCAGCACGGCGTCCTGGGGCCGGCGATACCCTTCTTCCTTGATGGCCAGCTTTTGCAGCCACAGCGCGTTGAACAGAGCGTACCGCTGCTGGATGGCGTTGTAACGAAAACGCTGGGCGAAGGTCAGCTTGGTGCCGTCAGAAAACTTCTTCAGCAGGGTCTTGACCTTCCATTCCATCTCCGTGGGAGGCTTTTTGGACCCGCCGCCGAAGTAGATGTCGTACTCCACTTTGAGGCGGCGAAGATAATCGTCCAGTGCGTTCAGTTCTTCTTCAGGGGTCACCGCAAACTCCGAGTTCCGGCCATCCAGACGCTCTCAGCCGGACTATACCACACAACAGCGGAGCAAATACGGAAGCGGGACACGAACCGACAGGGCGGAGTCCACTTGAAACACAGAGGAAAGGAGTAAACGGAGGATATCCTGAAATCGGTTCCTCTGTTTACTCTGTTCCTCTGTGTTTCAAGGGTTTTGGTCCAACGACTACTTGCTCGAACCGGACGCCATCTTCCGGACCATGGCAATCACCAGCTTGCGGTCGCTTTCATTCAGGTTCGAGGAATAGCGGCGGATCTGGGTAAGGAAGCGGACCTCATCTTCGGTCAGCGGCGGCAGCCCGCGGCCCCCGTTGGAATGCGGCTCGGCAAAGAACTGTCCCAGGGGAAGTTCCATGGCCGAGGCGATTTTTGCCAGCGTGTCCAGCGAAGGGATGGTATGTCCGTTTTCGACCCGGGACAGATAGCAACGCAGGAGCCCGGTGCGCTTCTCGATGTCACCTTGCGACATTGCCTTGCGCAGCCGGAAGTTTCTGATCGTCTCGCCGATGTTCATGTTGTCGCCAGGTCTTTAACGATTGAGCACAAAGGGGGTGCGTGAATAGTAACCAGAGTAGGTGGTTTGTGCAAGCACAATTTTTGCACAGATACGCCGCCGGAAAATTCTTTTCGCCACGTATAGCGCCCAGGCCATTTGCGAAGTAGCCGGTCGAAGATCAGCCCATCAGCATGCCGCCGTTGACATTCAACACGTGGCCGGTAATGTAGCCGGCTTCTTCCGACGCCAGGAACCTTACGGCATGAGCAACGTCCATGTCCGTTCCCGCGCGGCCCAGAGGAATCATTTCATGGACTTTGGATTTCAATTCGTGGGAAAGGGATTCCGTCATCGCGGTCTCAATGTATCCGGGCGCGACGGCGTTCACAGTGATGTTGCGGGAAGCTACTTCGCGCGCCATGGCCATCGTGAAACCGATCAGCCCGGCCTTAGACGCGGAATAGTTCGCCTGGCCCGCCTGCCCGGTCTGTCCGAAGATGCTGGAGATGGAGATGATCCTTCCCCAGCGCTGCTTCAGCATGGGGCCGATGATCGCCTGCGTGCAAAAGAACGCGCCGCTCAGGTTGGTCTGCAGGACGGCGTCCCAGTCGGCCCGCTTCATGCGCATCAGGAGCGTGTCCCGGGTCATGCCCGCGTTGTTGACCAGAATGTCGATCTTGCCAAAGCGTGCCAGCGCGGCCTTGACCGCGGTCTTCACGTCGTCCTCATTGCTTACGTCCATGCGAAACGCCGAGGCTTGTCCGCCTTGGGCTTCGATTTCCTTGACCACCTGCGCGAGCTTTTCTTCGTTACGCGCCGCAAGGGCCAGCGTTGCCCCGCCCTCCGCGAGCGCGAGCGCGCAGGCGCGGCCGATTCCTTGCGATGCGCCGGTGACCAGGGCCACGCGTCCGGATACTCCAGGCATAAAGTGATGATCTCCCGTGTACTAACGCAACTGCGCATTATACCTAGAGTGTTTCCGAGTTGCCGCCGCAGAGTCAGCGAAGTAGGCCGAGCTAACGCACATTCAGAGGATGCCAGCCTGATTTGTCCTTAATCGCCAGTTGAATGGGCCGCGGCGGGCCTTTGCGGGGAAGAGTGACTTCGGCCCACAGCTCTTCACCGTTCCCTGGACGAACGGAAGGCATAGGGGCGTGTTCGGGAAGAAAGAAGGCGATAGTTTGGTCCAAAGCTGCGTAGTCGGACGCCGGCTGGGGCTGAATGCGATTCAGCCACGTGCTCACGCTGACTCCGGTATCGGAATCGCTCCGGGCAGCGACCAGATCTCCGTTTTCTTCGGTAAGCCGCACGAAATGGTGTTCGTACGTTTTCGGCGATTTGTTCAACCACGGGGCCCGGACCTGCAGGCGCAGCGTGAGATAGCGTCCGCGTATTGGCAGGTCGGGGTCAACAGAAACTGTCTTTACCCAGACTCGCGGCCGGGTGGCGCGATCATACAGAAGCTTGCCGCCGAGACTGAGAACAATCGCGATGTGAATCAGCAGGACCGTCACGCTGCGGTATAGAAGTTTCATCGCGTCCCTCCGGCAGCCGCGCGGGCGATCAGGTCCGTGCGCAAGCGGTGGAGCACCCAGCCTCCGGCCAGGAAAATGGCGCCCAGCAGGATCAGCCCCATGGAACGGCCCAGCTTGTCCATCACGTCAGAAAAGTAGAACCAGACTACGGTAAGAGCAAAGATCACGATCCCAAAGTTGATGAACAGTTTGCGGCCGGCGCGCACTCCCCAGAAACAAAACGCTGAAGCACCCAACGCGAGCCAGAGATAGACCCAGACGTTATGTTCTACGTCGCCTGCCTGGCTGAGCGCGGCCAGGCAAAAGACCCACGCCGCAGCTCCGGCCATCCAGAGGGATTCACGTTTCCGGGCGTAGGCGGCGATCGCCAGGGCTGGAAGATAGGAAACGGCGTAGCCAATAAACAGCAGATGGCGCGGGACGTCGCTGCGTTGGAGCCCCCAGCCCCAGTGCCTTTCATTGGCGGTCACAATCACCGCGATGATGCATTCCAGCAACGCGAGAGACCCGGTCCAGATCAGTCCCAGCCGCAACGCGCGGTTGGATTGCCGGGGAGTAGCCGACATATAGAGGATTGCGAGCAGCAGCAGTCCCTGCGCAGCAATGTTGGACGCGCCAGTGTAATTCTCCGTAGCGACGTCCCATTCGCCGGCCAGCCACCAGGGTATGAGCACCGCAGCCAGCAACGCCTGGGGCCACTGCCGGAGGATGAACCAGGCCAGCACGGCGCCCAGCGCCCACAACATCAGTCCACCAGGCCAATGCTCTTCGAGGTTGAAGATCTGCCCGGCCAGATACACTCCGGCTCCGAGGGCGGCCGTGCCCGCGACATGCATGGCGATTCCGAGACTTTCGACCTTTGCGCCGAGCAGCCCGCCCAGAAGGTGAAACAGGGCCACCATGACCAGTACGAGCACGAAGCGATATGTGGGCGACAGTTCGTCCCAGTGCGCCGCTACGAACAGCAGGATGCCGGCGCACAGCATGAGCGCGCCAAAACTTACCGCCAGGACCGCCGGCCAGCGTGGCCGTTTGACGCCGGTTTCCTGCTCCAACTGGCGAATGCGGTCCGCGGTAACGGAGTCAATGACCTTGGCTTCAGTCCATCGTTGTAATTGGCTTTCCAGGTCGGCCATGAGGTTGTTTTGCGGAACAGCGCGATTATCCACGAATTAGGCGCAGATACAACAACAAATTTACTCCGCGCGTTGCGGCCACCAGATCAGTACTTCCAGAAAGCGGGCGAAATGAAGCAGTGGCTTCCTTTCCGGCAGAATAACGCCCGCGGCCCGGGCCATGGTGTTGCATTCGATTTCCGCTTCCGCATCCTGCAGCGGCCATGGCGTGTGGTGAATCATCGCCCGCCGCGTTGTTCCCGCCTTGGCAGTGTAGAGGCAGTAGCGCTCGGTCAGAAAATGTTCCAACGATCCGGGCTGTGCCTGTCGTGGCGGCGAAACGGGCCAATACCGTCCGCGAAATTCCGCTGGCTGCGTTCCCGGCCTGGTTCGGCGCGTGCTGCTGTACCCGAACTGCTCGCCGGCGGATTGAATTGCCATGCTCGCATGGAAGTAAGGAAGGTCATAAAAAGCGCGCGCGCTCCAGACCGCGGGAAGGCTGGTGGCGTCCAGACTGAAGAAGTAAACGCCGGGAATGCCTCCGCGCCGGACGTAGGTCCGGACATTCAATTCGGGAAACGTACTCACTCCCGGCAGCGGAGGCGCAAAGCGCGAACGGATGCCGCTCATCCAGAAAGGGACCACGCCCACGTACGCCTGGCCGTCATATAAATCCAGTTCGAGTTCTTCCGGGACCACACGGCGTACGTCGGCGGCAGCAATGGCCCAATGCGCGAACAAAAGGTCATGCCACCTCTGCCGCATGATCCATGGTCCGTGGGGCAAGGGAATAGGGCGGTGCGCGGTTTGACGGAGCAATGGGTGCATGGGCGAGTCCGCTCGATTCTAAGCTGTTTTCATGTCCTGCTGTAGCTTGGTCAGGCGATTACCTTTCCAGTAAGAGAGTTTACTTGTTATTACAAAGTACTTGACATAAACGACTAGTTGACATACTCTTCGCTGGGGGGCCAAGATTAAGTTCTCCGGCGGAGTAAATCCCAAAAACTTATGTCCATCACCAAGCGGGTTCTCGCCATCGCTGTCATTTTTATTTTTGCCACCATTGCCTGGGCCATCCTGGGCGCAACCATCTTCGAGCGCACGTACGGAAAAGATGAAAGCCTTCGCTCCCGGGTCGGCTCATCGTGGGGCACGGCCCAGTTCCAGGGCCCTCCTACGGCGACCCTTCTGCAGATCGTCCGGGAAAAAGAGGAGTATGACGACCACGGCCATACCCGCACCCGGATGGTCGACCGCAACCTGGAGACCTCCGCGCCCCTGGACTCAACGCGGGCCGAAGTGGGGTTGGAGCTGGAACACCGGCAAAAAGGACTTTTGTGGTACAGCACGTACAAGGTCGGATTTACGGGCGACTATGCTCTCCACAATCCAACCGCGAAAGAAGGGGAGCTGACAATTTCCTTTCCCTTTCCGGCGGAACAAGCCATGTATGACGATTTGCAGTTCCTGATCAACGGAGCGCCTGTCCAATTCAAAAACGAGAAGAACTCCGTCCAGGCGACCCTGCACATGGCTGCCGGCGACAAGGTAAAACTGAGAATCGGTTACAAGTCACAGGGACTGGACCAGTGGCAGTACAGATTCGGCGATCAGGTCTCCCAGGTGCGAGACTTTCATCTCAACATGACCACGAATTTCAAAGACATTGATTTTCCCGAAAACACGCTTTCTCCCACGGAGAAAGTGGAAACGGGAAATGGCTGGCAGTTGAAATGGGACTACACCAACCTGCTCTCCGGATACCAGATCGGCATGGTCATGCCGGAAAAACTCCAGCCCGGGCCGCTGGCCGGACGCATCAGCCTGTTCGCGCCAGTATCGCTTTTCTTCTTTTTCTTCCTGGTGTTCATCGTTACCACCATTCGCGGGATTGACATCCATCCCATGAACTACTTTTTCCTGGCAGCGGCATTCTTCGCGTTTCACCTGCTGATGGCGTATCTGGTGGACCACGTTTCCATTCATCTGGCCTTTATCGCCGGGGCCGTGGTGTCGCTGGCGCTGGTCATCAGTTACATGCGCCTGGTGGCCGGTCCCAGGTTTGCCTTGATCGAATGCGGACTGGCCCAACTGGTCTACCTGGTCGGGTTTTCTTACGCGTTCTTCTTCAAAGGCTTTACCGGACTGGCAGTGACCATCGGCTCCATCGTTACTTTGTTCGTGGTGATGCAGATGACCGGCCGGATCAACTGGACGGAACGGTTCGCGACCAGGCCCGGGATGGCGGCCGGCAGATAAATGTGGGAACAGCGAAACTTCAACCATGGTGCATTGAAAGCCGGGGAATCCTGCATGTCCTGCCGAAAGCACAGCGGGATTCTTCGGTCTTTCTGGTGCTTACCATGAGAATCACTAAGACCAGAGAGCGATAAGAAATGATAAGAAATGCTGCCGTTTTTGTCTTGGAAGAGTCAAATTCAGCATGCAAGAAACGCAAAATGCGGCGTTCAGAACAGTTATGCAGCAAATCAACAAGCGAGCCAGGCTTACCCTGTATCTTCTGTTGGGCATTGAACTGATGCTGGTCTCCGTCTATTACTCCTGGGGACGCACGCCGCCCAAATCGGCCCACCGCAGTCCTGTGACAGCGAGCCAGGCAGTGTCGCAACCGGCAAGCGGCGGGATGTAGGCGCTCTTTACTTTAAATCCCGAGCGCAGCGAGGGATCCCTGTCGCCGTCCATGCACTCCGGTTATGCGAATCCTGTCTTGCTGCGCGGGCCACCAGCTGATACTCAACAGCTTAGTCGAGAGGATAGGGATCTCTCGCTACGCTCGAGACTGGGGAGGAAGCTTCAGCAGCGCTTCCACAACCGAATAAACTTCCGCCAGCGCGGCATCGAGTTGCGCGGGATCTTTGCCGCCGGCTTCAGCCATGTCGGGGCGTCCGCCGCCGGATCCGCCGACTTTCTCCGCTACCGGCTTGATGATTTTGCCCGCAGGGACACGGGCGGTGAGGTCTTTGGTCACGCCGACAATCAGCGCGACTTTTCCGTCTTCACTGGAGATGGAACCGAGCACGACCACTCCGGAGCCGAGCTTGTTGCGCAGATTGTCGACCAGAGTCCGCATCTGGCCGCGGTCCAGGTTGTCCACGCGCTGGGCCAGGACTTTGACGCCGTTGATCTCGCGCACGCGTTCTCCGGCGGAACTGACGGTCGAAGCCGCCGACTTCATGCGCAACTGCTCCAGCTCTTTTTGCAGTTTCTTGATCTCGGCTTCTTTCTTGTCCCACTCGACGCGCAGGGACTCGGCGGGAGAACCGGATTTGTCGCTTCGCGGAGCAATCGCCCCGACCACGTGTTCCAGCTTGTGGTCCTGGCGGAAGTGCCGGAGCGAGCCCTCGCCGGTCACGGCTTCGACGCGCCGCACCCCGGAAGAAACGCTGCCTTCGTCCAGGATTTTGATCAGCCCGATCTCACCCGTAGTCGCGGTGTGCGTGCCGCCGCAGAGTTCCGTGGAAAAATCGCCGATCTTCACCACGCGCACGCGGTCGCCATACTTTTCGCCAAACAGCGCCATGGCTTTGTATTCGTTCACGGCTACGTCAATCGGAACATCCTCGATCGTCTCGACTTTGATGTTGCGCAGGACTTCTTTATTAATAATGTCTTCAATGTCCTGAAGCTCTTCATCGGCCACACCGGTAAAGTGCGAAAAATCAAAACGCAGGTGCCGCGGGTCCACCAGCGATCCGGCTTGCTTGACGTGCTTGCCCAGGACTTCGCGCAGTCCGGCATGGAGTAGATGCGTGGCCGTGTGGTTGCGCATTGTGGACTGGCGAATGTCGGCGTTGACCACCGGGTCAACTTTCATGCCGACATGGATTGGCTGGCGGGCTTTGACCTTGTGGGCGCGCACGCCCTGGATTGGCGAATAGCAGCCGGTAACGTCAACGACGATGGCGTTGTGCTCGTCGTTGTAGAAGACCCCAGTGTCGCCAATCTGGCCGCCGGAATCGGCGTAGAAAGGCGTGTGGTCGAGGACGATTTCGCCATCTTCGCCTGCGCTGAGAGATTTCACTCCTTGGCCGTCTTTCACGATAGCCAGAACTTCAGAGCCGCGTGATTCGGTCTGGCGATAGCCTTCAAATGACGTCTTGCTTAATTCGCGATACACTGGCGAGGCTGTCGCTTTCGATCCGCCTTTCCATGAAGCGCGGGCACGTTCGCGCTGCTCTGCCATCGCGCGCTCGAAACCTTCCACATCTAAATGGAGCCCGGCATCGCGGCACGCGTCCATAATAAAATCGAAGGGAAGGCCAAAAGTGTCGTACAGCTTAAAGGCATTTTCGCCTGCGTAATCCTTCGTGCCGCTGGACCTCAAAACAGAAAAGTCATCGTCCAATTCCTGCATACCCTTCTCGATCGTATTGGCAAATCGTTTCTCTTCGAGGTGGACGATATCGGATATACGCTCTTCGCTTTCGCGCAACTCCGGATACGCTGCTCCCATCTCCTTAACGACTGCGTAGACCATTTGCCACATGAAAGGAGCTTTGGATCCGAGCAGTCTTCCATGCCGAATTGCGCGGCGAAGAATCTTCCGTAACACATAGCCGCGTCCTTCATTCGCTGGCAACACGCCATCTGAAATAAGAAAAGTCGTCGCGCGAGCATGA
>DATMPO010000023.1:0-4261 GCA_035567035.1 Verrucomicrobiia bacterium
GCTCCAGCGGTTTTGCGTGCGTCCAGCCGATGGCGCCGTGCCACGGTTCAGCGCGTTGCTGCGCGCATCGACGCAGCGCCTGGCGCGTAGCTGGCAGCTTGCCTTCTTCGACAGTCCGGCCGTCTCCATTGCGTCTGTGCGCTTTAGCTTTAGCTCCGGGACAGCGACAAGCTGGGGTGTGATAAAATCCCCGGCGCTATCCGTTTTTTGAAAGGAGTCCATATGCCCACGGTCACCACGAAAGACGGCACGGAGATCTTCTACAAGGACTGGGGTTCGGGTCAGCCAATTGTGTTCAGCCATGGTTGGCCACTATCGGCCGATGATTGGGACGCGCAGTTGCTTTTCTTCCTGCGTCATGGCTATCGCGTGATCGCCCGTGACCGACGTGGCCATGGTCGCTCCACCCAAACCGCCGATGGCCACGATATGGATCATTACGCCGACGACCTGGCGGCTCTTACGGCGCATCTCGACCTGAAGAACGCTATCCATGTCGGCCATTCCACCGGCGGCGGCGAGGTAGAGCTACGCAAACGACAGTCGAAGGATGTCGAAGGAATGCAGATTTCACGCCGCCGATTCTTGGCGGTGTCTGGCGTCGGGGCCGTGCTGCTCGCTCGCCGGCCGGTTATCGCAGCCGAGGACGGTATCGTTCCGACGATGGTCAACGCAGCAGCCAACGCCAAGATCTTCACCAAAACTCTGCGGCGCAACATCTCGGTTCTTGAAGGTTCCGGAGGCAATATCGCCGTCCTATCCGGGCGGGACGGCAAGCTTTTGGTTGATGCGGGATTTACCGTCTCCCGGCCGGCCCTCTCAACTGCTCTAACGGCAATAAGCGCCGATCCGATAAAACAACTGATCAATACCCACTGGCACACGGACCACACGGACGGCAACGCATGGCTGCACGACGCTGGGGCTGCCATCATGGCGCACGAAAACACGCGGAAGCACCTTTCGGTCGCCTCGCGCGTGGAAGCCTGGAATTACACGTTTCCGGCCGCACCCTCGGGCGCCATACCGGCCAAAGTGTTCAAGACCACCTCCGAAATGCGGTGGAACGACACCCGACTCCTTCTGCAGTATTACGGGCCGGCTCATACCGACAGCGACATCTCGGTTAATTTCACCGACGCCGATGTCCTACACGTGGGGGACACCTGGTGGAACGGCATTTACCCCTTCATTGATTACTCCACTGGAGGCAGCATCGACGGATCTATCCGCGCGGCTGAAGCCAATCTTCGGGCGGTAACCAGCAAGACAATTGTCATTCCGGGCCACGGGCCTGTTGGCGGGAAGTCCGAGATGACCGAGTTTCGCGACATGCTTGTGGCGATCCGGGAGAAGGTGGCGGCGCTGAAGAAACAAGGCAGGTCTTTGGATGCGGCGATCACCGCCAAGCCGACTGCCGCATACGACGCGAAATGGGGACAGTTCCTGATCACTCCAGCCATGTTCACGGGGCTGGTTTACCAGGGCGTTTAATTAGTCGCTTACTCAGATCACAGAGAGGAAACCATGCCGAGATTCACTACCAAGATCACTTATAGGAAGGGGACTTACCTATGCCAACGATTACGGTAAAGGACGGAACGCAGATTTACTACAAGGACTGGGGCGCGGGACAGCCGATTGTTTTTTCTCACGGTTGGCCGTTGTCGGCCGATGATTGGGACGCGCAGTTGCTTTTCTTCCTGCGTCATGGCTATCGCGTGATCGCCCATGACCGACGTGGCCATGGTCGCTCCACCCAAACCGCCGATGGCCACGATATGGATCATTACGCCGACGACCTGGCGGCTCTTACGGCGCATCTCGACCTGAAGAACGCCATCCATGTCGGCCATTCCACCGGCGGCGGCGAGGTGACGCGCTATCTGGGCCGGCATGGCGAAAGTCGGGTGACCAAGGCAGCGCTGATCAGCGCGGTGCCGCCTCTAATGCTGAAGACAGTGGCCAATCCGCTCGGCCTCCCCAAGCAAGTGTTTGATGATCTGCAGGCGCAACTCGCCGCCAATCGCTCGCAATTCTATCGCGACCTGCCGGCCGGGCCTTTCTATGGCTACAACCGGCCCGGCGCAAAAGCCTCGGAGGCCGTCATTCAAAATTGGTGGCGCCAGGGCATGATGGGGGGCGCAAAGGCGCATTACGACGGTATCGTGGCCTTTTCCCAGACCGATTTCACGGAAGACCTCAAGAAGATCACGGTTCCGGTGTTGGTTATGCATAGCGAAGACGACCAGATCGTCCCCTATGTCGCCGCGGGTCCGTTGTCCGCAAAGCTGCTGAAGAACGGAACCCTGAAAACCTACAAGGACTTCCCGCACGGCATGCCCACTACGCAAGCGGAAACGATCAACTCCGACCTATTGGCGTTCCTCAAAGGTTAGGGGAAGAAACTCTCCAACGTTCTTACAGAGCCGCGAGTGTGAACGAGCGGTGGTACTGCTCGCGAATTCCATCCCTTCCCACGGGAAGCCCGAGCTCGACATCCGCCGCAACGCAAGCCAGACGGCCCCTTGCTGCCAGACAGCTTGCTGAGCCGCGAGTGTGAACGAGCGGTTGTACGACCGAATTTTTCACATGTTCCAGGTCCCTGGGTTTCCCCCAAGCCCATCGGCGAACGTTTCCAGCCAAGCGGCCCGCATGCCGCGCGAAGGCGTGAGGTGTAGCAGGGCGCAAGTTAGCGTTTACTGCGCGGCTAGAGTAAAGACCGTTGTATACGCACCAACAGAATTGGCCAATATTCCCAGTGCCGCTACCGAGTCAGCAGAGCTATCCGTACTAACCAGCGCTGTGCCAGCTTGTCCGGCTAGACCCGGATACCGAGTAGCCAGAATAAACGACGTGTGCTCCAGCGGCGACATCGTGAAATGATCCGAGAGGATCGTCGCTCCATTGAGATCACGAAAGACAACATTCACAACCACGGCACTCGTTTGAGGATTGACCAGCGCCACGCCCATCACGCTTCCGCCACTATTGTCAAATATCAGGACGAACTTTTGGTTGCTCGTCGTTTCAAACGGAACAACGGCTTGCTGGCCCGTCTGATATGCGAAGATTGCCGCGCCTCCGATATCGCCAGTGGAACTCGGGTCAATAAGTGCCCAGCCGGTCGTGGTTCCGCTATCTACATTGCGTGCCTTAAGACTTACAAGTCCTCCAACAGGAATCGTTCCAGTAAGCACCGATTGCATGCCAAGGTCCTGTTGGGTGCCGGTGTTCTTGAAAGGAAACGCCTGTGGACTACCGGAATCACCATAGAATCTCAGGGTGTACGTCGCAACAGTGGTTCCGAGATTCGTCAGCACAATTAAAGTGGTCCAACCACCACCGGCCGCCATGTGCGTTGCGACGCGATTACCAGTAGTGGTATTGGCCGTAATTTCCGTGTGAATATTCTGTGCCTGCGAGTTTGCTGGCATCACTACCAGCGCCAGAACTGCGAGCGCAATCCGCATCGGGTTTTTCATCCCCATCACCTCGGCGGTAAATGCTCTCACAATGCTACAAGCTGCGCAAGCGGTTAGCTGTCCCTGGGATTTCCTGCCAACATGACCGCCCTGTGCTCTGTGAAGACGTAAGGGCGGTATTTCAGTTCTCTCCACGCTTCAAGGTCGCAATTTGCGACCTTAAAGGATCACCAGCTTCCCTCTTCCAATGCCAACCGGAACATGAAGTCAGACTTTCTTTTCGATCACGCGAGAGAGGGAGGCTGCGCTCAAAAAATCGCGCAGTTCAGGTTGACTCGTTTTGACCCTCAGCCTGGATACGGTTGAGGGATCAATCTCAAATAAACGCGCGACTTCGGCTCCCGACTTAGGGTTCCGACCAGATCGTGTAACTTTATGCCCTAAGGATCGACGCTACCGGATGTCTTTTGGGTTGAGGATGTACTGGCCATAGATAATGACGTTCACGAAACCGAATATAAATTGCGCTAAGCCTGGGGAAACGGTCGCGAGGGTGTGAATGTCTTCTTCTCAGCCTTCCAACTCTGACCGGATTTGCCTAGAATGGCTGCACGGCTGAACTTTTAGCAGGGATAGAACGTGGCATCAAAAGCGGAATTGCGTCGTCGAGAGGAGCTTGCCCGATTTAACGCGGAAATCATGGAGCTCAGGGGTGATGAGCTGCTCGACCGGATAATCGCCTTCGATGCACTTCCGCCGCCCGATTCCAGCGAGCAAAATTTGCGACGGGCGATGCGCTATTCAATAGGGGCCGCACTCATCAAGGAATTCGGGGT
>DATMPO010000024.1:0-31509 GCA_035567035.1 Verrucomicrobiia bacterium
TTTCATGGATGGCAACCCAGAGTTTTTCCTGGATATCAATCACCGCCAGCACGCATTCGTCCGCCCGGAGGGGACGGCGGGCAGCTTCAGTGGCGCTGACGTTTTCAGCCTGAGTGACGCTCATGCGGTTTAGTGTATCAACAAGAATCGCCGTGATCGCCGTCATCGCCGTGATCGGAAGGGCAAATTCATCTAAGCCCCTCCCATATTGGGAGCTGGGAGGAAAGGCAACTAAAGGCAACTCTGGTTCTCCGATCACGGCGATCACGCGCGATACGGCGATCACGGCGATTCCTACCCCCCACCCCCTATGCCACTTTTGTTGAAAACAAAGCTCCAACCCCAATTCGACCGAACGGTCACCGACCGGTCGAAGCCTCTTTTTGCCTTATTTCCACCCTCTAATTACGTTGTTCCTTCCCAGGCTTTGCTCGTTGCTATTTGCCGTCGGGAGTGACTACTTGTTGAAACCACTCCCACAAGCGGCGGCAAGAGTTGGAACGGGGCCAGCGCGTTAGCCTTTCGGCTTCTTCTTTGCTTAGTTTTTCAAAGATCGTTCTCTGCGGCCCGCCTGGGCGGGGCTCGCTCGTGCATCTTGTCCGGCTAAGAGCTAATGGCTAACGGCTTGTTCTTAGCTAACTGCTTTTTAGCCCGCGCGTGGTACAGCGAAACCCTTGCGAAAAGCAATAGCAAAGTTGTCCATGTTTTCAATGGGTTAACGGCGCCCGCTTTTTGGGTTTGAAACGTGGTTTCGAACTGTGCATCGCTGATTACTAGACCCCATGCACCAGCACGCAGGTCACGTCGTCGGCGAGGGGAAGGTTACCGCCCACGAACACATCCAGGCCCACCATGATCTGGCTGATCAAGCTGGTGGCCGAGGGCGTAGCGGTTGCCGCGCTGGAATGAAGACAGGCGATGACGCGCTGCTCGCCATACTCTTCGGCATTGTGGTTCGTGGCCTCCACCAGGCCGTCGGTGAAGATGGCCAGCCAGTCGCCGGGCGAGAGCGTGATCTGGCCGGACTGGTACACTGCGCCGGGCTCAATGCCCAGGGGAAGGCCGCCGGCTTCCAGACGTTCGATGACGCCCGGACTGCGCAGCAACAAAGGCGGGTTGTGGCCGGCATTGATGTACGTCAACGTACGGTCCGCAGGGACATATTCCGCCAGGAACGCGGTGACAAAGCGGCGTCCTCCCTGGCTGTTGCCGCAGACATAGCGATTCATGCCGTCCACCAGTTGCTGGAGAGAGCAGGAAGTCGTGGAAAGAGTTTTCAGGCTGGCCTGGACACTGGCCATCAGCAGCGCGGCGGGAATACTTTTTCCGGCAACGTCGGCCACGGCGAAAAGGAAAGTCTGGGGCGCCGAATTCGAGCCCGCGCGCGGGAAGACATCGTAGTAGTCGCCGGCGACGGTGTTGGCAGGACGCGCGGCAAAGGCGATGTCCAGACCCTCGACCTCCGGGGGCGTGGAAGGCAGAAGCCAGGTTTGGATTTCGCGCGCGATCTGTAAATCGCGCTTCATCACTACGCGGTCGGTGACCTCGAGCAGCAGGACCAGCAACAGGAGAAGCGCGCCGGTAAGCCGAAAATCGAAATTCAAGATATGCAACCCCTCCTTGCCGTGCCATGCCGCCTCGCCGCTCAGGATGATCAGGACGAGCGCAAGCAACAAAAGTACGCGGCGCGCCGGCGACAATTGCTCAAGAACGGCCCAGAAGAATTGCCGCGCGACATTAAAGAAATGCCGGCCCTTGGGCACGTCGTGGGGTTTGGCGAAGTCCACTTCCCGCGAATACAGATGGTAGCTGGCGCGAGTGTCAGACAGAAACTGCGACCAGAGCTGGTTCAGTTCCAAACCAGTGGTAACGCGCCCCCAGAACTGGGTACACCAGGCGGTGAAGGCGTTTTGTCGGTGTGGGGAAGGGGGCATGGGGAAAGGTGTGATTATAGAGGCAATTGTGCCGGCGGGCCGCGCCTAAAGGCGCGGGGATTGTTTTTGGGTGCAGCGTTCCTATGGTTCCGTCGCTGGCGCGACTCCACCATAGGCTAACCTATGGTCGCGCCGATGGCGCTCGCAGCATGGAAGGTGCTGCCCTCGCGCTTGCTTAAGACAGCCATTCTGGGCAACAAAAACCAAATCGTCGCATGGGGAAGACGACAATTGGGCCAATGCTCCGAGCGCCGTCGGCGCGACTAGAGGTTAGCCTATGGTGGAGCCGCGTTCCAGCGGCGGAACCATAGGTAGGGAGCAGGAATGATTCCCGAGCGCCGTAGGCGCGACACAGAGACGTTTACCCGAAGACGTATTTTGGGTCGAACCGGACCTTGTGTTTCTTGAGCAGCGCCAGTAATTCGACTTCGAACGTCATTTTCTTGTGGTGCTTCTCCTGGGTGCGGATGTACCGGACCGCCGGGTCGATATTGGACGCGCTCACGCTGAACGCGCCAAACCCGCGTTGCCATGCGAATTTTGGCCCCATCCATTGGGATGATCCGGTTTTGATTTTGTAAACGATGTCGGACAAGGCCATGGTTGGCGGCTGTTGAATGAGGAGATGGGCATGGTCGGGCATACCGCAGATTTCGTGGACGAAAATCTTTTCTGTATTGCAAATACCGGCCATGTAGGCCCAGAGTTCGGATTGCTGCGTGATGATTGGATGGCGGTCTTTGGTGCTGAAGACAATGTGAACCAGGGATTGGACATAGGTATTGGCCAATGCGTTGTCCTCCGACGGTCGTTATTGTACCGGCGGGGCCGCGCCTAAAGGCGCGGGGAATTGTTTTTTGGGGGCGGCTTCCCTATGGTTCCGTCGCTGACGCGACTCCACCATAGGCTAACCTCTGGTCGCGCCTCTGGCGCTCGGAGCATCGCTGGGCTTGCGATATTGTTCAGGCTTCCGCTGATTGTGCCGGCGGTGCTGGGGCTCTTTTACTTCTGCGGCGCCGTCTTGTCTTCTACTTTTTCAGCCCCCTTGCGGGTTGCCCCGGCCGATTTGTTAACGACCTTCTTGGTTCCGTGCTTGATTTTCCTGCCGGTCTTCTTGGCTGCTCTTCCCGTGGCGTGGGCCGCATCTTTCGTGTCCTGCTTGATGCCGCCGTTGTCCTGTTGGGCGAATGCTCCCTGGGAGAGCAGAAGCGCGAACACAAAAGTCCATACATATCGCAATTTCATTTTTCACCTCAGTTCGTACCCACACATTTTAGCTGAACGCAGCCGCAGGCGTGGCGGAAACCACGGCGCCAGTCTTTGCCGCGGGGAATCCCTGGACTATAATGAGCGCGCTTTACACAACGTTCCGCCGGGAGGAGTGATGTCCGGACATTGTTGTCCGTACAAAATCCGATTTAGTCGCCACCGTACAATCCGCAAATTACCGGTCCACGCAACAGAAAAATGAAGAAACGTCGCTTCGTTATCTCGCTCATAGTCGCGGAGAATGATTATCAGCAGCTGCAGGCGGCTTCGGCCCGAGAGGCCGCACAGCGCCTGGGCGTGGACGTTGCGATCCTCTTTGCCGGCAACGATGCCGTGGCCCAGGGGCAGCAACTGCTGGAGTTGATTCAATCGACCACGCAACGGCCGGAGGGAATCATTTGTCATCCCGTGGGGACGTCTCTCGAGCAGGTGGCGCGGCAGGCGGCGGCGGTGGGCGTCGGCTGGGCGGTTTTGAATCGCGAGGCGGATTACCTTTCCGAGCTGCGGACAAAATCCCGCGCTCCCATGTTTTCGATCACCGTAGACCAGCGCAAAATCGGCCGCATTCAGGGCCGCCAGTTCGGCGCGCTGCTGCCGCAAGGCGGTCTGGGGCTGTACATTACCGGTCCGGGGTCCAATCCTGCGTTCAAAACGCGCTCGGAAGGAATGGAGTCCGCCAAACCTGTGAATATCCAGTTACTAGCGATGGCGGGAAAGCTGACCGAACAAAGCGGCTATGACGTGATTCTGCAGTGGCTCGGCCTCAGTACTTCGTGGACCAGTCCGATCCAGCTGGTCGCGGCGCAAAATGACAACATGGCCATGGGGGCCAGGAAAGCGTTCATCGAAAAAACCACCGGCGAAACCCGCGAGCGGTGGTCGAACCTTCTTTATACCGGCTGTGATGGTTGTCCCGGACAGGGAGAAAAATGGGTACGCGAAGGCTCCTTGCACGCTTCTGTCGTGCTGCCGTCCTCTGCCGACCGCGCCCTGGAGATGATGGCCCACGCGCTCGAGACCTCGGAACAACCGCCGGAACGCACGGAACTCTCTCCGCACCCGCTGCCGGAACTGGAAAAGTTGGCCGCCAAAGCGCACACAAATACAGCCACCCCTTAACTTGTCCCTCGCGAGGCGCGCGCGCGTCAGAGATGGCGCAATCAGCGGGTCCCGTTCCTCCGTCAAGCCGCAAGCGGCGTCACTTTCTGACTCCCTGAGCATCAGAGTGTTACAGGCCGTTGTCTGGAGAGTTGGACGGGAATTGGGTCCTTGGGCAGCTTCCGGCTATTTTAAGATGGAGGCGAAGTTTACGGGATGACCGCGGTTGCGTCGGTACAGAGCGGCGTATTGCTGGACGGCGACAGCCCAACGGACCGAGGGGACCGGCCAAACAATAGCCATCCGAACGATAAAAACAGGAGTACTGTCACGAGCAAAACGACCGACCCGACGCCGCAGGAGATGGCGCTGGTCCGGCGCATTCTGGCCGGGGAGAAGGAGCTCTATTACGACCTTATTGCTCCCTACGAGCGGGCGGTTTATGTGAGCGCTCTGGCCATTGTGCGCAACCCGGCGGACGCGGAAGATTGCGCCCAGGACGCTTTCCTGAAGGCGTTTCGCCATCTGGAAGCGTTTCGCGGAGAAAGCAGGTTCGGCAGCTGGCTGGTCCGCATTGTGTTGAATGAAGCCAAGATGAAGCTGCGCAAGCTGCGGCCGGGGTTGTACGAATCGCTGGACGAAACGGCCGGCGAGGACAGCGATTACATACCGCGGGACCTGGGCGACTGGCGCGCGATTCCTTCAGAAAGCCTGGAACTGAAAGAGGTACGCGCGGTACTGGTGCAGGCGGTCGAAGATTTGCCGGAAATCTACCGCGAAGTTTTTGTCTTGCGGGACGTGCAAGGCATGAATGTTGCCGACACCGCGCAACTTCTCGACGTAAGCGAAGCCGTGGTCAAAACGCGTTTGCTGCGGGCCCGGCTGCGGATGCGGGACATGGTCGCCCCGGTGCTCAAGAACAGCAGCGCGCTGAGCCGCCAGTTCTTCAAAAAAGGAAAGAACCCATGGCAATGACGTGCAGAGAAATATGGCGTGAAGTATCGAATTATATAGATGACACCATCTCGCCCGAGATACGGGAAGAAATGGAACGCCATCTCGCGCAATGCCGCCACTGCACGGCGATTGTGGACGGCGTGCACAACGTCATTGTCCTGGTGGCCGATGGACGCACGTTCGCTCTGCCAGCCGGGTTCAGTTCCAGGCTCCAGGAGAGGCTCCGCCGGGAGCTGTGACCCTGGCTGGAAGTCAACCGACGTGGAGCGCCGCTACATGATGGTGTGGTGAATGGCGCGGTGAAAATAAATTTCTGTCGCCGCGGTGGCCAGCGTAACCAGAGACAGAGTGAACACCAATCCAATTCGCCAGCTCTCCCGGCGGGTGAGCGGGCGTTTGCGCCACGCGGCCGCCGGCGCATTGCGGAGCCGGCGAGCGTTCCACAATAGATACAGGTTGAACAGGGCGCCGGCAATGGCCAGAAACAGCACGGGAAGGCGAAAGATGTCGCGATGAAAGAAGTTGGCCCAGCCGACCGCCGCTGCCGACGATGCGCCCAGCACAATGCCCGCTCGCGCTATGGCCACTGAAAAAACGCAAAGCGCTTCAAGCACCGCCAGCGCCAGCACCCCCCAGCTTCGGCCCAGCGGAGGCGCGATGGCGGCGTCAGTGGTCGTAGACGTAGATCCGGGCGATTCGGGCATGCATACATATTAACGGATGGACGTTACATGGACAGTCGCGTAGCACGAACTACCCCTACCCCGTTCGTTTGCACCACTGGTGTTACTTTTTTATCCGGATTGAATCTAAAATGATGTGAGTAATACAGTACGGGGGCCAATTTGCTGATTAAGAAACCCAGTGATATTCCGTCTTCCGAGATCACGCCCAAGTCGGCTTACGTGAGCCGTCGTACGTTCATTACCGGAGCAGCGGTCGCGGGCGCGGCCGTTGCGTCCGGGTTGTATCTGCGCCGGAACGACTGGCATCTTGAGGAGACCGTACACGCCGGAGCCAAGCTCAGCGGAATCGTGAAGAGCAATTTCAGCACCGCCGAAAAGCCGACTTCCTTTAAGGACATCACGAATTACAACAACTACTACGAATTCAGCACGGACAAGTACGAGCCGAGTGGGCTGGCCGCAAACTTCCGTACGCGTCCCTGGACCGTTTCCATCGAAGGCCTGGTGAAGAAGTCGAAAAAGCTGGACATCGACACCATTCTGAAGCTGGCGCCGCCGGAAGAGCGCATCTACCGGCACCGCTGCGTGGAAGGCTGGTCCATGGTGATTCCCTGGGTGGGTTTCCCCCTGAGTGCGCTGATCAAGCAGGCGGAGCCGCTGGGCAAAGCGAAGTTTGTGGCTTTTGAGACCGTCTCTGCACCGGACCAGATGCCCAACCAGAAGCGGCATGACGTTCTCGACTGGCCCTACGTTGAAGGCCTGCGCATGGACGAAGCCATGCACCCGCTGACCATCCTGGCGATCGGCCTGTATGACGAAGTCCTGCCCAACGTTGACGGCGCCCCGTTGCGGCTGGTGGTCCCATGGAAGTACGGATTCAAGGGCATCAAAGCCATTGTGAAGATCAAGTTCGTGGAAGCCATGCCGCCCACCACCTGGAACGTCATGGCTGCGAACGAATATGGGTTTTATTCCAACGTCAACCCGGAAGTGGACCATCCACGCTGGAGCCAGGCCAGCGAACGCCGTATTGGTGAATTCCGCAAGCGTCCCACGCTTATGTTCAACGGTTACGGAGACCAGGTGGCGAGTCTCTATTCCGGCCTGGACCTGCGCAAGAATTACTGATGCGGCCGCCTCCGGAAAAACTGGTCCGCGCACTCAAAGTCGTTGCGTTCCTTCTCTGCCTTGGCCCTGCCGCCGTGCTCATCTGGAAAGGTTTTCACGGCGACGAACTAGGGGCGAACCCCATTGACGTAATCACCCGCACCACGGGACGCTGGACGCTGACGTTTCTGTTGATCACGCTGGGCGTTACTCCCGTGCGGAAGATCGTGCGCATGCCCTGGCTGGTAAGGTTTCGCCGCATGCTGGGACTGTTTGCCTTTTTCTACGGCACGCTGCACCTCCTTACGTACGTCTGGCTGGACAAATTTTTTGATGTCCACGAGATGCTGCACGACATTCTCAAGCGCCGCTTCATTACGGCCGGCATGACAGCGTTCGCGCTCATGCTGCCCCTGGCGCTGACTTCCACCAAAGGATGGATTCGCCGTCTTGGCGGCAAGCGCTGGCAGCGGCTGCATCGTTTGATCTACTTCAGCGCGGCGGCCGGGGTGATTCACTTTGTCTGGCTGGTCAAGGCGGACTTGCGCCGGCCACTCACCTATGGCGCGATTCTGGCTTTCCTGCTGGCCTATCGCGCACTTGCCTGGGCCACTGCGAAAGTGTCGGCGAAACCGGCGGTCCCCGCGGTCGGCAACTCCCCGGGTTAAGCGCTCCGGAAAACGGAGTTAGAATACAACGACACGGGAGTTGGGGAGGTACCCGCGCCATGCCCATGGTCGCTATTGAAGATCTAATCGCGAAACTGCGACGCTGTCGCCAGGAACAATTCGATGAAGTGGACGATGTCCGCGAAGTGCTGCGCGGTGCGCCTGTTAATCCGGAATCTCTCAAGCGTTACTTGAACTGGGACCGCCAGCACTACACTCGCAACCTTATAGACAAGACCCCACTCTACGAACTGCTGGCCATTTGCTGGGAGCCCGGCCAGTCCAGCTCTGTCCACAACCACCACGACCAGATGTGCTGGATGGCCGCGCCTATCGGCAGACTGCTGGTGCAAAACTACCGCGTACTGCGTGAAGACATGGACTCCGGCGTCTGTGACATTGAGCCTTCCGACGCGGTGGAGATCAGCCCCCTTTCCCCGACCGCCGTTGACCCGCTGAAACCCGTACACAAGGTGTACAACCCTGTAGAGTCTGGCGCGCGCGCGGTCAGCTTGCATGTGTATTCCAAACCGTTTGACCGCTGCCGCGTCTATTCGCAGGAGCAGCACAAATGCGGCGAAGTGCATTTGAGCTACACTTCTGAGTTCGGAGTGCTCAACACCAACGCGGCCCAGGGCAGTCACTCCATAAGCGATTAACGACAGTACAGGCCTGTTGGTGCGGCCGCGGCGCAGGTGCGTGAACTATGGGACCCGAGTGGCGTAAACGGATTCAGATCGGCGTGGCTGTTGCGCTGGCGGTTGTAGCGCTCCGTGTGGGATGGATCTTCTACGAGCGGAGCCAGCCTGCCCAGAACACCAGGCAGCAGCAACCTGCCTATTCAACGAATTGGGATGACTATGTGCGTCCGCACAAGGTCTATGCCTACGACTTGAAATCGGCGAAGCAGGAACTCGCCGGTAAGACGGTTTGGGTGCGCGCCGGAAACGCGGTTTACTACTTCCGCTATGCCGGCGGCCTCGGCCAGAAAATGGGCGTGCTCCCGCCGCTCGAGAAACTGGAAATCAGCGATGTAGTACTGCATAAGTCCTCCGCTGCGCCGCGTCCGGGACAGATCGTCGTGGTCGAGCAGGATGTGATGGCGGTGTTTCGTAAAGCAGGGGTTGCTGGGAACGTGTCAGGGAACAATGACTCAGGGAAATATGCGGTGACCATCGGCACGTCCATCGGCGGCAACTATCAGTTCTCGGTGAACGAACTGTTCTTCGTTGATGATCCCCACGAGCTGTACAAACACTGGCCCGCGGACACGTGGAGCGCGATTGATCGCCATGAAGCCAGGCCCGGAATGAGCGAGCTGCAGGCAGGCTTTGCGCTGGGTGTGAGCGCCGCCGGGGCCGGCAATTATGGCAACCGCACCATGGAATACACCAATGCCGGAAAGCCCGTAACGGTGACTTTTTCCGCCGACAAGGCCGTGACGGTTGTCCCGGGGGCAGCACAGTAGTGGCAAAGCGCGTTGTCCTCTCGATTGCCGGCTATGACCCGTCTTCGGGCGCTGGTATCACGGCGGACATCAAGACGATTGCCGCCCACGGCTGCTACGGACTTACCTGCATCACGGCGCTGACCGTGCAATCCACGCGCGGGGTCCGGCGCGTGCTGCCCATTGCGGGCGCGACGATCACCGCGACATTGAATGAGCTGGCGGGCGACTTCAAGATCGCAGCGGTCAAGATCGGAATGCTGGGATCGGCGGAAGCCGTCAAAGCGGTTGCCGCTTTTCTGAGCCGTCACCGAATTAAGCATGTTGTTCTCGACCCGGTCCTGCGTTCGTCTTCGGGAGCACGGTTACTCACAAAAGAAGGCGTGCGTGTGCTGAACGACCGCTTACTGAAATCAGCAGAGGTCATCACGCCTAATGTTGATGAGGCCGCGGAGCTTTCCGGTATACGGGTTCGCGCGTCTGATGAAATGCGGGCCGCCGCGCGTCGCTTGCATGAGCTCGGCGCGAAAAATGTGGTCATTACCGGAGGACATCTGGACCCGCCCACGGACTTTCTCAGCATGGAATCCGGCATTCGGACCAAAGCCTTTACCGGCAGGAAGATTGTCACGCGTTCTACTCACGGCACCGGATGTGTGTTCTCGACGGCTCTCGCATGCAATCTTGCCGCCGGAAACAATCTGGTCCAAGCCACAAGGGCGGCTGGCGTATATGTGCGCAAGGCTTTGAAGTCTGCCCCCTCCCTGGGAAAGGGAATCGGGCCGGTGGTGTGACGACGCAAGCAGGCTTAATTTTGCTACCATTCGGCTATGCCCGTTGATACGGACACACAAACGACGTTTCTTCCTCCGCTGAGAGCGCCGCGTGGAAACGAACTGACGTGCAAAGGCTGGTCGCAGGAAGCTGCCATGCGCATGCTCATGAACAATCTGGACGAGGAAGTAGGCGAGCGTCCGCGCGACCTGGTGGTCTATGGCGGGACCGGCAAAGCGGCGCGCAATCAGCAGTCGCTGGACGCGATCATCGCGTCGCTCAAGTCTCTGGACAACGACGAGACCTTGCTGGTGCAATCCGGCAAGCCGGTTGGAATCTTCAAGACGCATGACTACGCCCCGCGCGTGCTGATCGCGAATTCGAATCTGGTGGGCCACTGGTCTAACTGGGAGAAGTTCAACGAACTGGAACGCGCCGGTCTGATGATGTACGGCCAGATGACTGCCGGATCGTGGATCTACATCGGCTCCCAGGGCATCATCCAGGGAACGTTTGAGACTTTCTCCGCGGCGGCGGACAAACATTTTGGCGGCGACCTTGCCGGCAAACTGATTGTCAGTGGCGGCATGGGCGGGATGGGCGGCGCGCAACCGCTGGCAGCGACCATGGCCGGGGCGTGTTTCCTGGGCATTGACGTTGACGCGGAGCGCATCAAGAAACGCCTCAAGACCGGCTATTGCGATTTCATGGTCAATGACCTGGACGAAGCGCTGCGCATACTCAAGAACGCTGTCCGCAAGAAAGAAGCAGTTTCCGTTGGACTCATCGGCAACTGCGCGGACGTGATACCGGAGCTGGCCGAGCGCGGCGTGCTGCCGGACATCCTTACCGACCAGACGTCAGCGCATGATCCGCTAAACGGGTATGTCCCTAACGGCATGTCCCTGGAGCAGGCGCTGGAGCTTCGCAAAAGCGATCCCAAGGCTTATCTGGAGCGCTCACTGGATTCGATGGCCCGCCACGTCGAAGGCATGTTGCGCCTGCAAAAAATGGGCAGCGTGACTTTTGATTATGGCAACAACATCCGTACTTTTGCATTTCAGCGCGGCGTGAAGAACGCTTATGACTTCCCGGGCTTTGTGCCAGCATACATTCGTCCGTTGTTCTGTGAAGGGCGCGGGCCGTTCCGATGGGTTGCGCTCTCCGGCGAACCATCAGACATTGCAGTTACTGACGACTTGGTGCTCGAACTTTTTCCGCACAACCGCATCCTGGAACGCTGGATTAATCTTGCGCGCAAACGAATCAAGTTCCAGGGCTTGCCGGCGCGCATCTGCTGGCTGGGATACGGCGAACGCGCGGAGTTTGGCCTGGCCATGAATGATCTAGTGAGGAAAGGGAAGCTGAAGGCCCCAATTGTCATAGGTCGCGACCATCTCGATTGCGGCTCCGTGGCGTCACCGTATCGCGAGACCGAAAGCATGAAAGACGGCAGCGATGCTGTCGCGGATTGGCCGATCTTAAATGCCTTGCTCAATACCGCGAGCGGCGCCAGCTGGGTGTCTGTTCATAACGGAGGCGGCGTGGGGATTGGATACTCGCTGCACGCCGGGCAGGTCACGGTTGCCGACGGTACGGATGCCATGGCCCGCCGGATTGAACGTGTGCTGACGAATGATCCGGGGATCGGCGTGGCGCGGCATGTGGACGCGGGGTATGAAGAGGCTGCGGACTTCTCCAGAAGAAAAGGCGTGAAAGTGCCGATGCAGGGGCCGTGATCGCGCTCCGCCTGCTGCTTCGTAGTGAACGAGAAGGTGTGGCACAGGCACTCTTGCCTGTGCTCTGTTTCTTTTAGAAAGCTGCAAGCACAGGCAAGAGTAGCTGTGCCACACAAGCTTACGACACGATGAGAATTGCTAGATCGCGACTGTCAAGACTTCCCGAGTGAAGACCCGCAAACCATCTCCGTATTTGCTCGTGGCCAACATTGGCCAACTGCTCACGTTGCGTGGCAAGTCTGGTCCGCGTCGCGGACCAGCACTTAAAGAGGTTGGTCTAATTAAAGACGCCGCTGTCCTTTGCGGAGGTGGCAAGATCATCGCCGCCGGTCCCCAATCCGAAATCCTTCGCCATCCCTGGCTGAAAGAGAACAAACGCAAGGTGCAGGAGATTGACTGCAAAGGACGCGTAGTCTTCCCCGGATTGATTGATTCCCATACGCATCCGGTATTCACGGAGCCGCGGCTGGTGGATTTCGAAAAACGCATTGCCGGCGCGAGCTATCAGGAGATTGCGGCAGCGGGCGGAGGGATTCTTTCAAGCCTTGCCGGAGTACGCGCGGCCAAGCGTGCGCAACTTGCCCAAAAGGTCCTGAGCGCACTGGAAGCAATGGTGGAACACGGCACCACCACGGTGGAGGCCAAGTCTGGATACGGCTTGACTACGGAAGATGAAATCAAATCGCTCGAAGCGATTCGCGACGCTTCGCGCCACTTCCCGGGGACGGTGGTGCGTACGTTGCTCGCCGCGCATGTGGTCCCGCCGGAGTTTGAGGACAATCCAGATCAGTACGTCAGCGAAATCTGTGACGAAATGATACCGCTGGCAGCCAGGAAGAAGCTTGCGGACTTTGTCGATGTATTCTGCGAGCGAGGCGCCTTTACCCAGACGCAGACGGAAAAAATCTTCGCCGCAGCCGGGAAACATGGCTTGGGTATTCTTGCTCACGTGGGGCAGTTCACTGCGGCCAAACTGGATGCTCTGCTCAAGTATCAGCCGGCTTCGCTTGACCACATGGACTTTGTGGATCCTGAAGACCTCAAATTGCTGGCTCGGTCAAACACCGTGGTTACGCTGCTTCCGGGCGCAAGTTATTTTCTCGGCCACAAGGAATTTCCGGATGCGCGGCGGTTCATTGACTCCGGCGCCGCTTTAGCCATAGCGACGGATTTCAATCCGGGCACTTCGCCCACTCCGAGTATGGCGTTCATGATTTCGCTGGCTTGCACGCATATGAAAATGGAGCCTGCCGAAGCCATCGCGGCTTGTACCATCAATGCCGCGCACGCTCTCCGGCTCCAGACAGGGAAGGGAAGCATTGAAGTCGGAAAAGATGCGGACCTGGCCATCTTCGATGTCAGGGACTATCGCGAAATCGCCTATTGGTTCGCATGGAACCGCTGCGCCGGCACGATTGTCGCGGGCCAGCCGCGGATAAGAGACATGCGATAATCGCTTTCGATGCGTAATTGTTTTGCCGGTATCGAGCAATGGACGGTCGCAACAATCGTTGCGATGTGCCTTGCGACAAGTCCTGCTACCCAGTCTCAGTCGACCCAGGCTCACGAGACGGCCCAGCCCCAAACAGCTCAGGTACCGCAGATGGAAGACGGCATCATCGTCTCCGCGGTTGGCGACGTGATGCTGGGTACCACGTTTCCCGACTCGTCCGGCGGCGACCTGCCTCCCAACGATGGCGCGGACCTTCTGCAGGAAGTCACGCCACTTCTAAAGCGCGGCGACGTCACGTTCGGCAATCTTGAAGGTCCACTGTTTGACGGTGGCAACTCGCGCAAATGCCGCGGCAAGCGCGCAGGCACATGCTATGCGTTTCGCGTCCCGACTCGGTACGGCACGTATTTGCAGGCGGCGGGATTTACGGTGATGGGACTGGCCAACAACCATGCGCTCGACTTTGGTCCGGAAGGCCGCGCCAGTTCACGGCGCGTGCTGGACGAGCGGGGTATTGCGCATTCCGGCGACATCGGCGATATCGCGCACCTTACCGTTAAAGGCCAGCGCGTTGCGGTGATTTCTTTCGCCACATATCCCGGCGCGTATAACTTTCTGGACCTGGACGACACGGTGCAGACGATACGCGCTGCCAAAGCAGAATCGGACTTCGTGATCGTCTCCTTTCACGGCGGAGGGGAAGGCCTTTCCCGGCAACATGTGCTGCGAGGAACTGAGAAGTTTCTAGGCGAGAACCGCGGCGACCTGCGCCGCTTTACTCATGCCGCGATTGACGCCGGCGCGCAACTTGTTCTCGGCAGCGGTCCCCATGTCGTGCGTGGAATGGAAGTCTACAAAGGCAAGCTGATCGCGTATTCGCTCGGCAACTTTGCAACGTATGGCCCGTTCAGCCTGAGCGAGGAGTCGGGGCTGTCGGCGATCCTAGAAGCGCACCTGGGACCGGATGGTTCGTTTCTCGGCGGCTGCGCTTATTCAGTCAAACAGATCAAGCCGGGAGGACCGAAGCTTGACCCGGAGATGGCCATCCTTCCGGTTTTGCGTTCGCTCTCGGAGAAAGATTTCGGAGTGAATGGCGTGCGCGTCGGCGCGCAGGGCGAACTCACGCCGCCGTCAGGTCAGGGACCAGCACTCGACTGCGGTCTTCCAGGTAAAGAGGGAGACGCGGCAGCGCCGCGTCCCTAAATCGAGAACTTATTTCGGGGCCAGGGCGCTGACTCCGGCGGTAGCGCAAACGGCGTCGTGCTCGCTGGTATCGCCGGAAACACCGATCGCGCCGACAATCTTGCCGTCCAACACGATGGGAATGCCGCCCTCGACCGGTACCGCCCCTTCAAGGGCCAGAATGCGCAGACCGTCGCCGCCCTTGGCCAGAGCGTCTTGAAACGCCTTGGTCGGGCGCTTGAATTTTGCAGCCGAGCGCGCCTTGGAAATGGACACGTCCGCGCTGCCGATCTGCGTGTTGTCCATCTTTTCGTAATAGACCAGGGTGCCGTTGGGATCAACCACGGCGACCGCCATGTTCCAGTTGTTCTTGCGCGCCTCGGCCAGCGCGGCCGCGGCGGCCTTCTTGGCGGTATCCACGCTGACGGGCGGACCGTACGGATTGGGCATCATTTGGGCTCCTGAAATCATCGCGCCAAGCGCGAGCATTGCGGCAAGCACGAATTTTACGTTTTTTGCGGACACGATGGCTCCTCCTGACTGTCGAACAGGAACGGAGTCTAAGGGGCGTTCCGCCGCAGTGTCAAGGCGCGAGTCCTAGCGGGCCAGCCATGCGCGCATCGAACGCGTCACCAGGTCCGCCGCATCCTGCTGGACGAAGTGGCCGGCGTCAGGAATCGTGACCAGCGTCAAGTCCTTTCCCATCCAGTCCCAGGTGTTGTTGAGAGCGTCCGAGAGCAGGGCAATGTCGTTCAATCCGTGGATCATCAGCACGGGCATCTGGGTCTTCACCACGGGTGAAGGATCTTCCTGATACGGCTCCCGGGGAAAGTTGCGCTTGTAGTACGCCAGCATGGCCTTCATGTCCGAGCGCTTAAAGGCTTCAATGTATTTCTCCTTGGCCTCCGGGTCGGTAATCCAGAAAGCCAACTGTTCCGGCTTGATCAGGGTTTCGGAGCCTTCTTTCTGGAAGTTGCGGGCGTACTGGCTCGCCGCCTGTTGTTTGGGATTGTGGGCCAGCTCGCGCCCGATGCCGCGGGGATGGGGAAGATTGAGAATGATGAGCCGGTCCACGTATTGCGGCGCGTTCAACGCGAGCGACCAGGCCACCACTCCGCCCCAGTCATGGCCCACGATGATGGCTTTGTCCTTGCCAAAGTGTTTGATTACGGCAATCACGTCGCCCACCAGCAGGCGCATGTCGTAGTTCTCATCACCTTGCGGCTTGTCGCTCAGGTTGTAGCCGCGCTGGTCAATGGCCACGCACTGGTATTTGTCGGCGAGACCTTCCATCTGATGGCGCCAGGTGTACCAGTAGTCGGGAAAGCCGTGGATCATGATGATCAGCGGCCCTTGGCCCACGGTTGCGTAGTGGATCTTCACGCCGTTGGAATCGGCGTACCCTTCTTTAATTCGCGATTCAAAAGTGGAAGCTGAAGCGGAGACAGCGGCAAAACCAAGTATCAGAGCAAGTGCAGTCCAGCTCGTCATGGAGATTTCCCTCGCCCGTGAGTATAGCGGGAAATGCGAGCGAAGGCCGAATCGCAGGAGTCTTCATTTTCCGGGGCCTTGCAGTTGAACTCTCCCGGGGTGATATCGTAAAGACCGGAGTCAGGGAGGAATTTCTGGTCCAGCATTTTCGACTTACTGCATTCATTCTATTGTGCGGCAGCCTGGTTGCTTCGGCAGGCGCAGCCGAATTACAGCAGAAGACCGCCAATGCGTTTGACCACTATATCCAGATCACCGAGGCGCGGATCGCCGGCGAGATGGGCGATCCCGCGAAGTTTCTCTGGGTCGACCGCCAATCGGACGCGCGCCGCAAGGCCCTGCTGGCGGAACTGGCCCAGGGACGCGCGGTGGTACAGCATATGGACACGCGCGAAGGCGGGAAAGAGATCTCAATTCCCGACGGCATGGTCCATCATTGGATGGCCACAGTATTCGTCCCCGGAGCCACGCTCCCGCAAACGCTGGCCTTAATGCAGGATTTCGAGCACCATGCTGAGATCTACAAGTCCGATGTCCTGCGCACGAAGGTCCTCAAACGCAACGGCGACAACTTTCAGGTCTATCTGCGGCTGTACCGCAAGACCATCGTCTCCGTGGTCTATAACACCGAGTTCGACATCCGGTTCTTCCCGGTAGACAAGACGCGGAGCTATAGCCGCCATGCAGCGACGAGAATCGCGGAAGTAGAAGACGCCGGCAAGGCCGATGAACACGAAGACCCGGTGGGCAAGGACCGCGGGTTTCTCTGGCGTCTCAACTCTTACTGGCGGTATCAGGAAAAAGACGGCGGGGTCTATATCCAGATCGAGTTTGTAACGCTCAGCCGCAGCGTTCCGGCCATCTTTGCCTGGCTGGTGAATCCCTATGTGCGGAGCGTTCCGCGGGAGTATCTGACAAATCTTTTAGGCACCACGCGTGCGGCGCTGATGAAAAAATAAGCCATTGCCTCAGGCTGTCCTCGTTTTCCCCTCCATTCTCTTGAGATCCCTTTATAGAAACCGTTCGTCTAATGGGAGCCTAGAATGCACTTGTCTTTTAGTTGGGTTTTTAGCCTGAGAATTAAACTCTGGTTAGCCAAGACCGAGTAGTCCCTCGATGACAACTCCTCCAGCGCTCTACAGGGGTTGGACTGGAGAAGAGCCTCAGCCTCCATTTCTGTCCGCTCTCGAGTCTTGCTTGCGAATCGCCCTTGATAATGTGGTGAAGACTGTTGTTCCTCCAGGATTTGCTTCCCTGACGAGAGAGCGTCCAATTCGCGCAACGCAGCTCGCAGGCAAACAGCGTCACAGCCGTATCGCGAAAAAATGTCGAACGCTACCTCCCGATCCAATGAAGGTTCATTGATATCAAGCTTTTTGGCCAATTCGTCATTCGAGAGCGCTCCGTTTTCCTTAAGTCCTTGCGCGATTACGAATTGGTCGGCGAGAGTTGCCGGTTCATTAAAAAAAAGCCTCCTCAACATCTGATTGGCGAATGGGCTGCGATATGAAATTAACTTCTTCAGACTTGCCTCATCTCCTTGCCCAGCTTTTAGGAACAAACGCTGTATCGCTGAGCGACGATTAGATTCGACGCTCTGCCATACGGGGCCCGCAAGGAAAAATGCGAGGACGATGGGACAAATGACCACAAGCCTCTTCTGAAGGGGCGAGAGTGTGCTCCAAATCTGGCTGATGGCCTTTCGCATTTTCTTAGGATATCTGCTGTTGTGTTTTGGAGCTATGGTGGTCCGGCTCAATACCCCGATCGGTTGCTGTCCAGGAAAATAGGAAAAATGGAAAATGTATACCCGAGCGCCAAAGTTCGCTTGTAGAGCGCTTAATCGCGACGTCTGTGCGCATACGGATACTTCATTTTCCGACAGTGGATTTTTTCACACGTTCCTGTCCCCGGGTTTCGGAACAAATAACGCCGCAGTTCAGAGATGTCCCTTTGTCTCGATTTCGCCGATACCTTTCTCTCGGGCCTGCTGGGTTTCCCGCTGACAATCGCTTAGGATATCAAGTATCTTACTTGCTCGTTCATTCAAGGAGAAACATGGCCATCTTAAAACGGTCTTTTTTCGCATTGTTGGCGCTCTTGCCGGCGTTCGCGTTGGCCCAGCGTTTGCCGCAGGAAGCCGTTCCTGAGCATTACAGTCTGACGTTCACTCCGGATTTACAGAAGGCGTCATTTACAGGTGACGAAGTAATTCAGGTGAAAATCCTGAAGCCGGTGCATGCCATCACCCTGAATTCCGCCGAGCTCGAATTCCAGAGCGCCACCATCGAACAGGGCGGGAGCGTGCAGGAGGCCAACGCGAGCTTTGATGTGCCCAAGGACCAGGCCACACTCGCGGTTGCCGGCCCACTGGCGCCGGGGCCGGCGACGATCAGGATCAAATTTACAGGCATCCTGAATGACAAGCTGCGCGGCTTTTATCTGTCCAAAACCAGGGTACGCAACTATGCGACGACGCAGTTCGAATCCACCGATGCCCGCCGCGCGTTCCCGTCTTTTGACGAACCGGCGTACAAAGCCACGTTTGATATCTCGCTGATTGTGGACAAAGGCGACACCGCCATCTCCAACGGCAGCATTGTGGAGGACACGCCGGGTCCCGTGGAAGGCAAACACATTCTTAAGTTCTCCACGACCGCCAAAATGTCAACTTATCTGGTCGCTATGGCCGTCGGTGATTTCCAGTGCAATGAAGGATCTGCGGACGGAATTCCCATTCGTGTTTGTGGCACGCCGGACAAAAAAGCGCTGGGTATCGTGGCCGTGCGCTATGCCGAAGAGATATTGACGTTCTACAACCGGTACTACGGCATCAAGTATCCGTTCGGCAAGCTGGACATTGTGGGCTTGCCTGATTTTGAAGCTGGCGCCATGGAGAACACCGCGGCCATCTTCTACCGGGAATCGTTGCTGTTCATTGACGACAAAAACTCTTCGGTTGACTCCCATCAGGCGGTCTTTGAAGTGCTGGCGCATGAAATGGCCCATCAGTGGTTCGGCGACCTGGTGACCATGAAGTGGTGGGACAACATCTGGCTGAACGAGGGATTTGCCACATGGATGGCGCTCAAGCCTTCCCAGGCGCTCCATCCTGAGTGGAACGCCGCACTGGACGGCGTCCGCGCCACCAACGGGGCCATGGGCCTGGATTCGCTCAGGAACACGCATGCGATTCGCGCCAAAGCGGAGACGCCCGAAGAAATCAACGAGCTGTTTGACGCCATTTCTTACGAGAAGGGCGCCGCGGTCCTGCGGATGGTGGAATCCTATGTCAGTCCGGAAGTGTTCCAGCGCGGAGTGAATGCCTATCTGCGGAAATTCCAGTACAGTAACGCCGCGGCGGAGGATTTTTGGCAGGCGATCACCATCGCTTCGGGCCGGCCAGTGGACAAGATCATGCCGACGTTCGTCGCCCAGCCCGGAGTGCCTCTGGTAAGCGTGAAATCGGTTTGCGTTGCGCCGAAGGTTGCGCCGCCCGGTAAGCGGAGGAGCAGGCGCGCGAAGAGGATTGGGAATCCCCAGTCGAAGACTGAAGTCACCTTATCGCAGCAGCGTTTCTTCGCCGAGCCGGGGACGGACGACGCGAAATCCCCACCCTGGGACATTCCCGTCTGCATCAAGGCGAGTGATGCCAAGCCTTTCTGCCAGCTTTTAGGCCAGACACAGCAGACCATTCCCATGACCGGGTGTTCCAGCTGGGTGTTTACCAATGCCGGTGCGGCGGGGTACTACCGCTCCAAGTACGAGACTGATATCCTGCAAAAGCTTGACGCTGTAGCGGGCACGCAGCTTGGCACCGGAGAACGCATTGCGCTGTTGGGCGACCAGGCCGCCCTGGTAAGGTCCGGGCAACAGAGCGTCGGAGACTATCTGGATCTGGTTGCCGCACTCAACCAGGATGCCGAGGAGAGCGTGGTTGGTACGTATGCCGGGACGCTGGGATTCATCCGTGACTATTTGGTTTCTGATGCCAACGCAGACGCCTTCCGCTCCTGGGTGCGCTCCAATTTCCGTCCCTTGATGGCCAGAGTCGGATGGGAGCCGGTGGCCGGAGAACCGGCGGCGACGCACAACCTGCGCGCAGAACTTATCGGGATTCTGGGGACCATGGGAGAGGACCCGGAAGCGATTCGCCGGAGCACGGAGCTGGCGCAGAAGTATTTGCAGGGCCCCAACTCTGTTGATCCCAGTCTTGCCGGCGTGGTTCTGGCTGTGGCCGCGCGCCACGGAGACGCGGCTTTGTTTCAACAATATCTTGCGGCCAGGACCAAGATGACGTCGCCGGAACAGTTCTACAACGTTACCGGCGCGCTGTCGGAGTTCCGCGATCCGCAACTGATGCAACGCTGGCTGGGAATGATTGTCTCAGCCGATACCCGAAACCAGGATGCAGCCGGCCTGATCGCCGCCGAAATCGGGACGCAGGGCAATGAGAGCGAAGCGTGGAAGTGGGTCAAGGCGCACTGGCCCGAGGTGGAGAGCAAAATTACCATGTCGAGCGGGGCCCAGATCATCGGCAGCACGCGCGTATTTTGCGACGCCGGTTCGCGGGATGATGTGCAGCAGTTCTTTACGGAACACAAAGTGCCTTCGTCGGAGCGGACCCTGAAGCAAACCGTGGAGCGCATCAACTCCTGCATCAGTTACCGGGACCGCCAGCGCGATAATTTTGCCGCCTGGCTGCAACAGCATCCGGCAGGCGATGCAACAGGCAATCGCTGAGGTCAGCGCAGGTCGTAGGTGATTTCGACATCATGCCAGCGCCGCGCGGCTTTCGTTGCCGGGGATGCGGCGCATCCTGAGCACCGAACAGTAAGTTGGCGCGGAGCGGTCCACTGTACGGTGGTCCCGGAGGAGAACGCGTCCTGGTCGATCAGAAAAATTTCACCTTCCTGCGCTTTGCCGGAAAAATAGCCTGGCCTTATCGGCTCCGTTGCTGGGCGCAGGTTGACGTGCGTCAGAAAGAAGGAGTCACCACCGCAGCGGCGGTCCATCACCGTTGCGGCCCACTGCTGGTCCGGACTTATGGCTTCGGACACTAGCTGGTCGGAGCACTGCGGTCGCTCATGCAAATAGACCATGGTCAGGGCGACGAACATGATCAACATGACGGCCGCAAAGGCGATGGAGCCGTGCAGCATTTTCCTGGTAAAAGGGTCCATCGGCATCAGGGTGCGGCTCGCCGGCGGATTTCCTGCCATAGTTCATTTCTTCCCGTGTCCGTTTTAGCGGAGTAGGGAAGAACGGTTGCCACGCCGTGTTCGCGGGCCAGGGAAGTGAGCAGCGGGCGCAGCTTGGTGCTGGAAAGTTTATCGGTCTTCGTGGCGACCACCAGAAAATCCCGGCCCGTCTGCTGCAGGAATTCAATAAGCTGCCGGTCCGACCGTTGCGGCGGGACGTTGGAGTCAACCAGAACCACGGCGAGTTGCAAGGCCCCGCGGTCCTTTAAGTAAGGTTCGATGAATTTGGGCCACTCGGCGGAGATTGCGCGGGAGAGCTTGGCATAGCCGTACCCGGGCAAGTCAACCAATATCAGCTCTGGCCGTGGGTGTTCGGGCTTGGCGTAGATGCCGATGAAATTGATGGTCCGCGTTCGTCCGGGCGTGGAGCTGACGTGAGCCACCTTCTGGCCGAGCAGGGAATTAATCAGATGCGACTTGCCTACGTTGGACCGGCCCAGAAACGCAAACTCCGGCGGTCCTTCCGGAGGAAAGAGTTTGGTATGGTCGGCGGCAATCATAAACCGGGCGATAAGCGGTTTCATGAATATGAGAAAAGCCCTGGTCGCATGGAGCTGGTCGCATGGAGAGGGTGGAATGGCGTGTTACTGTTTTTTCCTGGGCTTGATCGCCTGCCACTGCTCATCGGTGAGCATGTCTCCGTACTGGTTGAAGGACCCGGCACCTTTGAGCAACGCGCCGCCATCCATAATGATAAATTCGCCGTTGATGTAGCCGGCCTGGTCGCTCACCAGGAACGCCGCCAGATTCGCGAGTTCCTCATGCGTCCCGAAGCGGCCAAGCGGGCTGTGCTTTTTGGCTTGATCTTCCAGTTCTTTCACCGGCAGCAGGCGTGAGAACGCGCCTTCCGTCGGGATTGCTCCCGGACCAATGGCGTTGAACCGGATGCCGCGTTTGCCCCACTCGACCGCCAGGCTGCGGGTCATGGCCAGTACGCCGGCTTTGGCGATGGCCGAAGGGACCACGTAACCGGACCCCAGTTCGGCATAGGTTGTGGAGATGTTGAGAACGTTGGCGGAGCGTCCTTCCTTGAGCCAGCGGCGGCCGCACGACATGGTCGCGTTGATGGTCCCCATCAGGACGATTCCGATCACGGCGTCATAGGCTCCCTGCGAAAGCTCTTCGGTGCGCGCGATAAAATTTCCCGCTGCGTTGTTGACCAGGATGTCCAACGGACCATCTTGCCAGATAGCGTCCATCATCGCTTCGACACGGCCGGCATCGCGCACGTCGCACCCAAAGGTCTTGACGGAGCCGCCGGTGGCCTTTTGCAGTTCTACCGCGGTTTCCATCAAGACCGGTTCACGGCGTCCGCAGATGTAAAGTGAAGCGCCCAGTTCGAGGAAGCGCTTTCCCATGCTCTTTCCCAGACCGGTCGCTCCACCCGTGATGAGCACGCGTTTCCCGGAAAGCAGATTGTTCTGAAACATGAGAGACCCCGTGGGAGCTGATGGACTATCCTACACGTCCGAATCGCTGAGACCAAACCTCCAACAGAACGCAAATCCGCTGTGGATGAGTTGTCAGACGTGCACAGCGGCGAGGGGAAGACCGCGTTCCTCCGCCCAGCGTTCCCAATCGCTGGAAGAACGGCTGCGGAAAGCCCGCTCGAACTCAGCGCGGTTTGCAGCCGGCAAGTTGAGTTCAGCAAGCAATTTCGCCGCGAAGTGTGGTTCGAGCGCGGCTAAGGCGATCCAGCCGTCGTTTGTCTGATACAAGGAGTAAAACGGCGAACCGCCGCCCAGCACGCCTCCCGGAGAGGTCAAGCCTGCTGTTCGAGGCTCGGTAAGTTCACGGGCGCATTCATGAAGGGAAACCCAGGCGCAGCCCGACTCGCCGGTTCGGGAGGACTTGAGGAGCAATGCGAGAGCTGTGCTCAGCGCGCGTTCGGCCCCGGCAAGGTCCACAAAAAGACTTGGCGGCAGTTGTGGCGGCGAGAGCAATCCCAAACCCGCTTGGTACGTAACATCGTGCCCTGCGTGTTCCTCGGACGGCGGCGGATAGCCGATGATCCCGACAAAAGAGAGCCGCGGATGCCGCGCATGCAGACTCTTCCAGTCAAGTCCCAGACGCACCAGCGCCGCGGGGCGGAAAGACGCGAGCAGAACGTCCGTTGTTGAGAGAAGACCGTCCAGCATGGCACGGCCATCTTCGGCCTTGAGGTCCAGTGTCAGGACTGTTTGTCCAACGCACAACTCTTCGTACCACTGTCTGGCAACCTTCTTCAGGGGATCGCCTGAAGGTGGTTCAATCTTGGTTACGCTGGCCCCGAGTTTGGTCAAGCGTGCGGCGGCAATCGGTCCGGGCGTATTCAGACCAAGATTGACGATCCGCAAGTCCTGCAACAATGGTGCAAGCAACGGTTCCATAGGTTATGTCTCCTAATGTGCTGCAGAATGGTGCAAAGTCTCAGTCTCAGGCGAAGTTCACATCCGCAAAATCATATCTGGAGACGTGTGGCGGGCTTTCCGACTGCGATCCAGGTCCTCTCGCTTGGCCATCTGCTTGCTCACCGGCGAATCTATGAATATTCGGAAGGGAAATTGGAGAAAAAGTTTTGTAAAAGAGTTTGTAATCCACAAGATGTGTGTGTTACTCTCCCCCGAAATCCAGGCGTCCCAGAAGACCCGATCATTGTAACCAAACTTTAATAAGGCCTTTATCAGGCAGAGATATAGAATCGCTAAATTCACTTTCAATCGTGGGCAGGGAAAAACGCGAAAAATTCTAGGTCCAACACAGGGAGAAATGAAATGGTAAGTTCAGCAAAGCTTATGCGACGCGCGCTGCTGGCAGCGCTGGCCTTGTTCTTGTTCGGCGCAATTGCAGTTGCGCAGTCCACAACAGATGGCGCCATCGGCGGAACGGTTTTTGATAAGACCGGCGCGGTTGTTGGAAACGCGAAAATCCTGGTGCACAACAACGGCACCAACGCGGAGCAGACGACGACGGCGGACTCTTCCGGCTACTACCGTGTCACCGGCTTGCAGCCCGGTTCTTATACGGTGACCATCAGCGGCGGCGGTCTGGCTTCGTTCAAGGCGGAGCAGGTAATCGTGACCGTCGGCAGCATCACCGAGGTAGCGCCGCATCTGGGTGTGAGCGGCACCGCGGAGACGGTGGATGTCACGGCAGAAGCGCCGCAGATCAACTCGGAGACGCCCGAATTTGCTGGTACTGTGGACCAAATGGCGATCTCCAACCTGCCGATCAACGGCGGGCGCTGGTCTAACTTTGCTCTGCTCACACCAAGCGTAGTGAGCACGCCGGCGGGTTTTGGCCTGCTCAGCTTTCGCGGCATCAGTTCTTTGCTGAATAACAACACGGTAGACGGAGCGGACAACAACCAGGCCTTTTTCTCCGAAGAGCGCGGACGCACCAGGGCCGGTTATTCTACGCCCAAGGCCGCTGTCGAAGAATTCCAGGTGAACACGTCCAACTATTCGGCTGAATACGGAAGGTCCGCGGGTGGGGTGATCAACACGGTCAGCAAGAGCGGTACCAACCAAATCCACGGCGAAGGTTATTTTTACGATCGTGACAACGTTTGGGGCGCAGCCAACAGATTCACGCAGATTAACGTGCCGAATGGCGCCGGTGGTTTCAGTCCGTTAAACTTCAAACCCACCGACTGGCGCAAGATCGCGGGCTTCGGCGTCGGCGGACCTGTCTTCAAAGACAAGCTGTTTCTCTTCGTGGCTTACGACTGGTATCACCGCAACTTTCCAGGGGTAGGTGTTACCAGCAATCCGAACGTATTCTTTGCCGCTCCTTCCCTCGCCACCGTCACCACTCTGGCGGGCCGGCTCGGAGTTACGAACGCCCAAGCGACCACTATTTATAACAATGACCTCGCGGGTCTGAACACTATGCTGGGCCAGGTGCAACGCACAGGGCTGCAGAATATTGTCTATCCCAAGCTCGACTGGACCATCAACTCCAAGAACCATGCTTCGTTCTCGTTTAATCGTATGCGCTGGTCCTCGCCCGCCGGCATCCAAACGGCGCCTACCGTCACGCGTGGCATCGCCAGCTTCGGCAATGATTTTGTGAAGGACACCTGGGGCGTGGCCAAGCTCGATACGATCATTACGAACAATTTTGCGAACCAGGTCCGCTTCCAGTACGGCCGTGACTACGAGTTTGAATTCTCGCAGCCGCCGACTCCCTACGAACTGGCCAATCTGGTAAACGCGCCCACATTCACTAATCCGTTAGGGCTGCCGCCGACCGTCTCGATCACCAACGGTTTTACGTTTGGCGTTCCCAACTTCCTGCAGCGCTCGCGCTTCCCCGATGAGAGCCGGGAGCAGGTTGCTGATACCATGACGTGGAGCCACGGCAAACATACGGTCAAATACGGCGCAGACGTCAGCCATGTGAACGATAATTCGCAAAATCTTTTCAACGGCTTTGGCAGTTACAGCTACAGCAGCTTGCTGAATTACTTCTCCGACTTTAACAAACAGAATAGCTGCGCTGGAAAACCGTGTTATAGCAGCTTCACTCAGGGCCTGGGACTTCCTGGACTTGAATTTACCACCAACGACTATGCGTTCTTCGTCCAGGACGACTGGAAGTTTGCGCCGCGCCTGAGCTTCTCCTTTGGCTTGCGTTATGAGTACCAGCAGATGCCAAAGACGGTGGCCAGCCTGGTCAATCCTTTGGTCCCGCAGACGGGACATTTGCCCCGAGACCAGAACAACTTAGGGCCGCGCATTGGCTTTGCCGCACAGCTTACTCACGACGCAAAGACAGTCCTGCGAGGCGGTTACGGAATCTACTACGGCCGCATCATCAATTCGGCGATCTTTAACGCGTTGATCGATACTGCCGCGCCGGGATCTCAAGTATCGAAGTTCTTTACGCCGAGCTCTCCTGGTGCACCGGTGTTCCCCAGTATTTTAACGGGGCTCACCGGAACGGGCAGTAATGTCGTGTTCTTCGATAATCACTTCCAGAATCCCCAGATCCACGAGGTGGATCTGACGTTGGAACATGAATTTGGTTGGAATACGGTTGCGAAGGTAAGTTACCTCGGCAGCTTTGGCCGTGAGTTGCCTGGCTTCGCTGACGTGAATATCGCTCCCTCTGCCTCGAACATCACATACAACGTAGTCGGCGGCGGTCCGATCGGCACAGCCACGCTGACCGAGCCGCTGTTTACCACGCGGCTCAACCCAGCATTTGGTTCTATGACCGATATCTTTAGCGGCGTCAACAGCCGATATGATGCTTTCGTGGTGCAGGTGGATCATCGCTTCAGCCACCACCTCCAGTTCTCGGTCAATTACACTCGGTCGCGTTCGCGGGACTTCGGCCAGAATGAGAGCACGTTCTCAGACACCAATGACCTCCTGGTTCCGTTCCAGATAGGTCCGGAGAAGGGTACTGGCATCTATGACACTCCTTATCGCATTGTCGCCCATGCCATAGCGAAGTCGCCGTGGAAAGTGAATGGCTGGGCAGGATGGCTTGCCAATGATTGGGAGTTTGCTCCCATCTACCAGATCCAGAGCGGGTTGCCGTTCAGTCTCCTTACGGCGGGCACGCCACCCGGAGGCTTGGGCAGCAGCATCAATGGCTCTGGCGGCGCAAACCGTATTGACGTTACCGGACGCAACACCTTCAGGAACCCCGGCACGTGGTTCAGCGATCTCCGTCTGGCCAAGAGCTTTAAGTACCAGGAGAAATATGAATTGGAATTGACCGGCGACTTTTTCAACATCGCCAACAAGCAGAACGTAACGCAGATCAATAACACTGGTTACATCATTGGCGGTAACACTCTTACGTTCGCATCGGCTACGTTTGGCACCATCAACAACTCCAACAGCAACTTCCAGTACACGCCCCGGCAAGTCCAGTTGGGTGCGCGCATTAAATTCTAGTTGCTCTTGGACCCTTAACCAGCGCGGCAGTTTCGGCTGCCGCGTTTTTCTTGGACAGCAGATGTATTGCCTGAGACTTCGCGCATAGTCAGAATTTTGAGGTGAGTCCAAATGCTTTTTATGAAATTTCGCGTTCAAGTTCAATTGCTTGCTCTGGCGTTGGCAACGCTGACTGTTCCGCAGGTGATGGCGCAGAGTCATCCGTCCACTGGTCCAGAAATTCTGCCGACCGGCATGAGCATTACGCCCACGGCGGCCCGCGGTTCGGTTTCCCAGCCGCTTAATCCCGATCTTCCGGACTTGCCGCAGTTCACGGCTGATCATCCCGTTTCGATGGCTGTCGCTCCCGACAAGGCCACGTTGCTCGTCCTGACGAGCGGCTTCAACCGCAATAATGATTCCAAGGGCAAGGTGATACCCGCGCAGTCGAATGAATACGTTTTTGTTTATGACATCAGCCATCAATCTCCCGTCAAGAAACAGGTATTGAAGGTCCCCAATACGTTTGTCGGTCTTGCGTGGAACCCTGACGGCAAAGAGTTTTATGTCTCGGGCGGAGTCAATGACAGCGTGCACATTTTTGAGAACAAGTCCGGACAATGGACGGAAACGCCTTCTCCTGTAGCCCTTGGTCACACAGAAGGCCTGGGCCTGGGAGTGCATCCGATGGTTGCCGGATTGGCGGTCAACGCCAGTGGAAAGCGGCTGCTGGCCGTGAACTACGAAAACGATTCGGTTTCCGTGGTCGACCTTAAAGGCCGAAAGAAGATTGCCGAGGTGGAACTGCGTCCCGGCAAGAACAATCCGAAACAGCACGGCGTGGCGGGCGGAGAATATCCCTATTGGGCGGTGTTCAAGGGCGATGACCGCGCTTACGTCTCCAGCATACGAGACCGCGAATTAGTTGTGCTTGACCTGCACTCCACGCCGGCAGTGATTGGTCGCATCAAGTTGAAGGGACAGCCCAACAAGCTCGTCGCCAACAAAGCCGGGACACTGCTGTTTGTCGCCGAGGACAACAGCGACACCGTGAGCATTATCAGTACGGCGAACGATCGTGTGGTCGCCACCATCAAGACCACCGCGCCGGACAGCATCTTTCCCAACAAAGGCGCTTTCAAAGGAAGCAATCCCAACAGTCTTGCGCTTTCTCCCGACGAGCGCACGCTCTACGTAACCAACGGCGGCACGAACTCGGTGGCCGTGATCAGCGTGGCCAAAGATCTGGATGACAGTCGCGTGGAAGGTCTGATTCCCACAGGCTGGTATCCCGAAGCAGTCACCGTGAGTGCGGATGGTTCCATGCTGTACGTAGCTAACGGGAAGGGAAACGCCGGTCCTAATCCGAAGGGTTGCCGGAATCCGTTGTCCAGCGACGCCGCGCCGTGTAACGCCGCCAACCAGTACATTCTGCAACTGGTCAAGGGAAGTCTGCTGACCGTGCCGCTTCCGGACAAAAACGAACTGAACGAGCTTACCGCGCAGGTGGCCCGGAACAACCTTTTCTCCGCGGGACAGAGCGCCGCCGTTGCCGACCCGATATTTGCTTTTCTGCGCACCCGGATCAAGCATGTGATCTACGTAGTAAAAGAAAACCGCACGTATGATCAGGTGTTGGGCGACCTGGAAAAAGGCAACGGAGACCCCTCTATCACCTTGTTTAAAGAGCCCGTTACCCCCAATCATCATCAGATGGCGCGCCAGTTCGTGACGCTTGACAATTTTCTTGACAGCGGCGAAGTCAGCGGCAACGGCTGGAACTGGACGGTCGCTGCTCGCGCCACCGACAACGTGGAAAAGACCATCGCCGTGAACTACGCCACCCGCGGCTTTACGTACGACTACGAAGGCGAAAACCGTGGCATCAATCTTGGCGGCGGGAGCCAGGAGGAGCGAGAGAAGGTGGAACCCCGGCACAAGAAGCTGATAGATGGCGTTGACCAGTTGCCCGGCACCGCCGATGTCGCCGGACCGGACGGGCCGGAAGACGCGATCGGCGCGGGATATCTCTGGGATTCAGCTTTGCGCGCCAAGCTGACGGTGCGCAATTACGGATTCTTTCTCACTCAGGCCTCCGACGACGCTCCCCTGGCCCATGATGCGGCCGCGGACAAAGTTGTGGTCGCCGTCGTTGACAACCCCCGGCTCCAGGGCCTAACTGATCCGTACTTCCGCGGTTTTGACCAGCGCTTTGCGGACTACTGGCGGCTCAAGGAGTGGGAACGCGAGTTTGACGGCTACGTGAAAGATGGCAATCTTCCCAATCTCGAACTGGTGCGGCTGGCCCATGACCATTTCGGCAATTTTGCCAGCGCCATTGACGGAGTGAATACCGTCGAAACCGAAATAGCGGACAACGACTATTCGCTCGGGTTGCTGGTCGAAAAAGTCGCGCACAGCAAGTATGCCAGCGACACTCTGATCTTTGTGATCGAAGACGATGCCCAGAACGGCCCGGACCACGTGGATGCCCATCGCAGCATCGCCTTCATTGTCGGCCCGTATGTCAAGCAGGGAGCGGTCGTGTCGCAGCGTTTCAACACGGTGTCCATGCTGCGCACGATTGAGGAGGTCTTGGGTATCAAGCCGCTCGGACTGAATGACGCGCTGCAAGCGCCGATGTCCCCCGTCTTTTCCACGACGCAGGCGACCTGGAGCTTCACCGCACGCGTTCCAGAAGCCCTGCGTTCCACCGAGCTTCCCCTGCCGCCAAAGACTGCCAGCGGGCCGTCTTCTTTTGCACCGGCCCATGACGCCGCCTACTGGGCAGAGCAGACCAAGGGCTTTGACTTTACTACGGAAGACAAATTGGACTCTGCCGCATTCAACCTGGTGTTGTGGAAGGGCATCATGGGAGACAAGCCGTATCCCTACGATCGTGATGGCCGCAATCTTCGCTCGCATCGCCGCAGGCTATTGAAAAACGCCGCCACAAACTGATTCCGAATTGAGCCAGAGAACACCGCAAAGACCGCTCCGCATTGCGCGACATCCGCAGGGATGTTAAGTTAAAAGGTTTGCTGTAACAGACAGATTCGCATCTGTGGAGGAGTTCATGCCATCTTCATACAACGGGATCGCGCTTCCCGCGGGCGGCAGCGCCATTACGTTTCAGAACGGGAAGCTCCAGATCCCCGATAATCCAATTATTCCGTATATTGAAGGCGATGGCACGGGGCGCGATATATGGGCCGCGTCCGTCCGCGTATTTGATGCTGCGGTGAAGCGGGCCTTTGGCGGAAAGCGCAAAATCCACTGGTATGAGGTCTTTGCCGGAGAAAAGGCGTGGACGCAGTTCAAGAATTGGCTGCCCGATCCGACCGTGGACGCGATACGCGATCTCCACATCGCAATCAAAGGGCCGCTGACGACGCCCGTGGGTGGCGGCATCCGTTCATTGAACGTGGCTTTGCGGCAGATACTCGAGCTCTACGCCTGCATTCGCCCGGTGAAGTACTACCAGGGCGTGCCCTCTCCGGTGAAACATCCGGAACAACTCAACGTCACAATCTTTCGCGAAAATACCGAAGACGTTTACGCCGGTATTGAATGGAAGCAAGGCACTCCGGAAGCTAAGAAGCTGATTGATTTCCTCAACAATCAAATGCTGGCGGGAACGAAGAAACGGGTCCGTGAAGATTCCGGCGTCGGGATCAAGCCGATTTCCATTACCGGGACCAAGCGTCTGGTGCGCATGGCCGTCCAGCACGCCGTCAAGCACCATCGCAAGTCAGTCACGCTCGTGCACAAAGGGAATATTCAGAAGTTCACCGAAGGCGCGTTTCGCGAATGGGGATACGAAGTGGCCCGAGACGAATTTCGCGATCTGGTCGTGACCGAACGCGAGAGCTGGATTCTGGACAACTACGACAAGAAGCCGGGTCTCACTAACGAAGAAAACGCAATCATGATCGAGCCCGGACTGGTCTTCGGGTCGGAAAGCTTCAAGCGGGAGATCTACGATGAAGTCAAACTGTGTCTGGACACCATCTACCGCACGCATGGCCACGGCGTCTGGAAGAAGAAGATCATGATCAACGACCGCATTGCCGATTCGATCTTCCAGCAAGTCATTATTCGTCCGTCGGAATATGACATTCTGGCGACGCCGAACCTCAACGGCGATTACATCTCGGACGCGTGCGCCGCGCAGGTCGGCGGGCTGGGCATTGCGCCCGGCGCCAACGTGGGCGATCAACACGCGATCTTCGAAGCCACGCACGGCACAGCGCCGAAATACGCCGACAAAGACGTCATCAATCCGGGTTCGGTAATTCTCTCCGGCGTGATGATGCTGGACCACATGGGATGGAGCGAACCAGCGCGGCTGATTGAAACCGCACTGGAAGCCACGATCCAGAAAAAGACGGTGACCTATGACTTTGAGCGTCAGATGCAAGGCGCCACCAAGGTCAAAACCAGCGAGTTCGCCGGACACATGATCGCGAACATGGGATAAGGTGGGTCCGCATGATCAAACTAGCCATTCCCCTATTGCATGTTTCCAGCGCCTCGGCGGCGGAGCAGTTCTACTGCGGCAAACTTGGCTTTA
>DATMPO010000025.1:0-49142 GCA_035567035.1 Verrucomicrobiia bacterium
CGCCGTCAGGCGCTGCGCAACTGGCGCAAGCCGCTGATAGTGTTTACGCCGAAAGGCATGTTACGCCATCCCGCGGCGGCCAGCCCGCTGAGCGAACTGAGCAGCGGCAAATTCCAAACCGTGATCCAGGACGCGGAGGTCCCCAGTGGCGAGCGCGTTATCCTGTGTTCGGGAAAAATCGGGCACGAACTGCGTGCCGAGCGCAAACGCCGCGGAGATGCCGGCACGGCGGTGGTCCTGTTAGAGCAACTCCATCCTCTGCCGGAAACGGAATTGGAAGCGGCCATTGCGCAGCATGCGGGTGCGCGTGAGCTGCTGTGGGTGCAGGAAGAGCCGGCCAACATGGGCGCTCTCAATTACATTTATCCCCAGCTGGAACGGCTGGCGCGCGGAGGCCGCGTGCGGTCGGTAAAGCGCTCGCCTTCGTCCAGCCCTTCGACCGGCTCGCACACCGCGCACGAGATGGAACAAAAGACGCTGCTGGAGATGGCGTTCGCGGCAGTGTGAACCGCGAAAATCTCCAACCAGATTTTTTTGGTTCCAGGTTTTAGAACCCAGGTTTCCAGCGACTGACTTTTAGTTACTGACTTTTAGTTACTAACCAGGAAAAGGTGATTGATATGGCTTACGAAGTTCCCCCGTTGCCCTACGCGTATAACGCGCTTGAGCCCCACATTGACGAAGCAACCATGCATCTCCACCATGACAAGCACCACGCGGCTTACGTGGCCAAGCTGAATGGCGCGGTGGAGAAACATCCCGAGCTTCAGAAGAAGACCGCTGAAGAATTGATCCGGAACCTGGCGGCCCTGCCGGAAGATATCCGGGGCGTAGTCCGCAACAACGGCGGCGGACACGTGAACCACACCATGTTCTGGCAGATCATGGGTCCCGGCAAAGGCGGAGCGCCCGGCGGCGCGGTCGCCGGCGCCATTACCAAGACCTTCGGCAGCTTTGACGCTTTCAAGGAAAAGTTCGAAGCCGCCGGCGTAAACCAGTTCGGCAGCGGCTGGGCCTGGCTGGTCAAGACCAAAACCGGCGAGTTCAAGATCACTTCCACGCCGAACCAGGACAATCCCATGAGCAGCGGAGAATTCCCCATCATGGGCAATGACGTCTGGGAGCACGCGTACTATTTGAAATACCAGAACCGCCGGCCGGATTATCTGAAAGCCTGGTGGAACGTGGTGAACTGGGACGAGATCAACAAGCGTCTGGCCCAGGCAGACAGCTTCTTCAAGTAACGCTCATGTATCGAACAAGAAGCCGCTCTTCGGGGCGGCTTTTTAATTCTTTAGCGATGGTCACGTTCGATAAGTCCTGGCGCCCTCTTGCCGAAGTCACCACGGGGCACTAAGCTGTGGACTCTCATGCCTGACGAGTTGAACCCAGTCACAGCCGCATCCGTTGATCATGCCGCTTTTCGCCGTGCGTCTTTTCCCTTTCAACTGCTGCTACCGTTTGGCCAGCTCATGGTTTGCGCGGTCCTGCTTTGGCCGTCGAGAGGATACATTGCATGGCAATTCGGTCTACATCCACCACGCGTTTTGCGCATACTGGGAGGGCTCACGCCGCTGACCCTATCAACATCTACTGCCATCCGTGTCATCAATTTGCCGGCCGTTTTCATCCAACTCCCCTACGCGATCTTTAGCCCGGAACACACCGATTGGCATCCGCCGGGCATCGACACCCAGGCATGGGAATCCGTTACCGTCCCCCTGATTGGCATGGTCTTTTGGTGGCTTCCCGGGCGCGCCCTTGAGGCGCTGGCCGCGGCCCGTCACCGCATCCTCAAACCTCGCATCGGCTGGGTGGAAACAGTCGTAGGTTTCCTGCTGATGGCCGGAGGCCTCACCCTCCTGATTGGCGGTCTGGTGTTTTCCCCGCCAACTGATCGTAGAGATTTGATGTGGCCTGCGCTATCAGGAGGCATGTGGGCCCTTTTAGGCGGAGTGGGCTTCGCAGCGCGGATAGTCCAATGGCGGCTGCGCAGGAAATCCGCTCAGTCGACGGGGCCCTAGAAAAATGCTTTCCGCAGCCGGCGCCATGCGGCCCATCGGCGAAAAGGCAATGATTCAAGTGCGCTCCGGCTGCGCCTGCGCGCAAAGCCTTCCCTGCGCGAAGTCGAATGGGCCGGCGGCAGCAAGGAGTCGGATTCCCTTTTGCTTTTCCAGCAATTGGGAACGTCCCGTCTGGACGCGCGCCGAAAGCGTTTTGGAACGTAACTCGTGCAAGCGAGCTCCAAGTCTTCACTCACAGCCGCGGATCAACCGGTTCGCTCTCCAACGCCAGCACACCGAAGACGCACTCGTGAACGCGACGCAGGGGCTCCATTCTTACGAAGCGTTCCAGCCCTTCGATTCCCAAAGCGAACTCGCGCTGCGCAAGCGAGCGTTTGCGGCCAAGACCGCGGGCGCGCAGCCGTTCCAGGTTCTCCGGCGCGGTATATTCCGGCCCATAGATGATACGCAGGTATTCTCGCCCGCGGCATTTGACGGCAGGTTGCACCAGCCCGCGGCTGCCCGTAGCGACGAACTCAAGCGGCTTTACCACCATTCCTTCGCCGCCCTGGCCGGTCAGTTCCTCCCACCAGCTTTGCGCGCGCGATTGCGATTCGGAATCGGCCAGGTCAACCACCATATAGGGCGTCGCCAGAAGAAACTTGTCTTCATGCCCGCAGATTCGAGCAATGGTCTCCATGTGCCAGCCGTGGTCTTTATTCACGTGGACCGTGCCTTCGGTCGCCAGAAGATGAAACGGCGCGAGCCGTAGATCGTCCACGGAAGAAACCGCCCAGCAATAGTGCCGGTAGGCTTCAATGTATTTTCCCGCCATCTCCAGGCGTTGCCTGTACCGCTGCAACAGAGGACCAGCGTCCGGGTCGTGCGTCGCTGCCGTTTCCAACGCCGCGATGGCTTCCGGCAAAGCAGCCTTGGCCGCTGACCCAGCCGGTGCATATTGCAGGCGCAGCAACTCCTGGGCTTTCGCCGACCACGGCATGAGCTCGCAATCAAGGCACACCCAGTTCGTCTTAAATTCTTCCCATATACCGGCCGCGGATAGCGCCGCATGGACGCGCGCCAGCACCTCCGCTTCGGTTCTTGCATCATTGAAGAACCGACGGCCCGTCCGCGTATAGCAGATCCCAATTCCTTCGGCGATTACGCCAAACCGTTTCCTGGCCGCGTCTTCATCACGGCAAACAATCACAATCGCCCGCGAACCCATGTGCTTCTGTTCGCAAACCACCTTGCCCACTCCTTGGTGACGGTAGTAGGCCAACGCTTCAGCCGGATATTCAAGGAGACCGTCACGCTTACTGGTCTCCGAAGGCGACATGGTAGGCGGCAGATAGATGAGCCACTTGGGATTTGCGGCAAAGCGGCTCATGATCTCCAGCGCCGCCGTGGCGTTCTCTTCGCGAATTGTGATGTTTCTTTGCAGACGCGTCGAAATAATGCGCTTGCCCAGAACGTCGTCAATGTCCAGCAACTCGTCCTGCTGCTGCTGCGCGCTGAGAGCGGGGGCAGCTTCGGTCACGGGCAGGAACGGCTTAACCGGCTCGTAATACGTTCGCAAGGCTGGAACTGAGACCAGTTCCCGTTCCGGATAACGCAGCGCCGTGAGCCTGCCGCCGAAGACGCAGCCGGTGTCAATGTTGATGGTGCGGTTCAGCCACTCCGGATCAGCAACCGGAGTATGTCCATAGACCACCATCGCATGGCCGCGATAGTCGGCCGCCCAGTTATAGCGCACAGGCAAGCCGAACTCGTCGGTTTCACCGGTCGTCTCGCCATACAGCGCGAACTCGCGGACTTTGCCGGAACCGCGTCCTTGCATCTCGGCTTTCATCCCAGCGTGCGCTACAACGAGATTTCCGCCGTCCAGCACGTAGTGACTCACCAGATTGTCTATGAACTTGGACACGCGCTGCTTGAACTCGGGCGACTCTTTCTCCAGTTGCGCGATTGAATCCGCGAGCCCGTGCGTGATCTGCACATCGCGGCCTTTCAGTTTGCGCAGAAGCTTGATGTCATGATTGCCAGGCACACACAATGCCGTGCCGGCATCTACAGCGCTCATGGCCAGCTTCAGCACGTCAGGGATTCCAGGACCGCGGTCCACCAGATCGCCGACAAAGATCAGCTTGCGGCCATTGGGCGGAGTTGCGGAATACGCGCCATCCTTTGTCTCAATCAAGTAGCCAAGCTTCTGCAACAGGCCACACATCTCGTCAAAGCAGCCATGAATGTCGCCGACGATATCAAAAGGCCCGTGTTCGTGCTTCAGGTTGTTCCAAAGCGGCTCACGCTTGACCTCAACGGTTTCGATCTCTTCTACAGTTGAGAGGATAAAGACGTGCCGGAAGCCTTCGCGCTCCAGACCGCGCAAGGACCGCCGCAGTTGCTGGGATTGGTTGCGGACCACGTGAGGACCAAAACTGCGGTCAGGGCGGCTCTGGTTCCGTTCATGACAGAGCCTCTCGGGAACATTGAGCACGATTGCGACCGGAAGAACGTGATATTCCCGGGCGATTTCTACCAGGGGCTTGCGCGATTCCGGCTGCACATTGGTGGCGTCGACTACGGTCAGGCGTCCGGCGGCCAGGCGCTTGCGCGCAATGAAGTGCAGTGTCTCAAAGGCTTCTTTGGTGGCGGACTGGTCGTTTTCATCGTCGGAAACCAGGCCGCGGCAGAAATCGGAAGAGAGCACTTCAGTCGGCTTGAAGTGCTTGCGCGCAAAGGTGGACTTGCCGCATCCGGAAGCTCCAATCAGTACCACCAGGGAGAGTTCGGGAAGAGTCACTTTCATTAAGTGAACACTCCCATCTGCGTGGGCGCGCCGACTTCAGGGTCTTCGGGGCCAACCGGAAGAAACATTACTTTGTACCCAAACCTTTCGCAGATTGAACCTGCCCATGCGCGGAACTGCTCGCGCGTCCATTCAAAGCGATGGTCCTTGTGACGGAACTGTCCCGCGGGCAGCGTTTCAAAGCGCACGTTGTACTCGGAATTGGGCGTGGTGACGACCACCTGCTTCGGTCGCGCATGTTCAAACAACACGCGCTCGAAAGCCGCCAGCCTCGGAGGATCGAGGTGTTCGATAACTTCGACCACACAGGCAGCGTCGTAACCGGCCAGCCTTTTGTCCTTGTACATCAATGACCCATGGAGCAATTGAAGCCGCTTTCTCTGCATAGGCGGCATGCGGTCCAGCCGAAGCCGGTCACTCGCCATTTCCAGGCTGCGGTGTGAAACGTCCATTCCCAGGATTTCTGTGAATTGCCTGTCTTCAAGCAGTTCCCTGAGCAAGCGGCCTTCTCCGCAGCCCAGGTCCAGCACGCGCTTCGCATCGCCCGCCTTCAGCGCCGAAGCAACCGCTCCAAGTCTCTGCTCCCAGAGTTTCAACGGTTTCTCGACAGCGAGCTCTTCGCTGGTGTGGGCTTCTTCCGCCGCGTCGGGATCGGGCTGGTCTTCCTCCGCCAGACGCGCCAGCGCCTCGCGGGCCAGATGATGCCCGTGCTTGAGGTAGCGTCTGACAATCGCCTCTTTTTCCGGATGCGAAGCCAGCCACCCTTCGCCATGGCGCAAAAGTTTCTCGACCTCATCATCGCCGATCCAGTAGTGCTTTTCCGCGTCCAGGACGGGAACCAGAACATAAAGATGCGTCAACAGCTCTTGCAAACGTACGCGCGCCTTGAGCTCAACCGTGTAGTAGGGGCTGTCTCCCCATTCAGGGAAGCGGTCGTCAAGAATGTGACGCTGGGTCCGCACCTCATAGCCGAGAGGTTCAAACAAATCTCTGATGAATTGTTCGCCGGGTTTGCAAGGAAGGACCGCGATCCTGGCTGACAGAGGAATCGGTGTTTCCGCCAACTCCTGTCTGCTCTTGCTTCTGCCACCCAACGCCGTGCCCAGGACCTGCGAGATGGCCACACTCAGAAATGACGACGCAACATAAGGCCGGTCGTTCACATAGCGGTCGAGTGCGCCGCCTTCGCCCGCCGGTCCGCGCCGGCCACGAACCAGGCCCACGGGGTCAACGTCCAGCAGCAGGGCCGCTGTGCAGCGCTCCTCCGTGGCCTCCGGATAGAAGACATGCGCCTTCCCGAATGACAGCTCAAACGACTGCGCATGTGCCGGGTTTTTGTGCAGCAGGTACCCGAGGTCCGTCGCCGGTGGCTGATGATTGGTAATGGTTAGAAGCACGGTAGAGACATACTAATTGGCTGCTTGGACTGCGAGCAAAAGCTGGACGCCCCGCCCCCCTTCCCTGTAGGGTTAAGCGTTATGCGCCGGCCGCCCAGCCTTGCTACTCTTCCCCGTTATCCGATCGTCGCCGGCACGGCGCTGCTGGCCATTGGCGTGACTGTTGCCTCGTGGCTCAACGTTGACGTCTCACCCCTGATGGAAAACGCGATGATCCGCCATGGCGAGTTATGGCGCCTCGTGACCAGCATTTTTCCTCATCTCAGCCCTCTGCACTTGCTGTTCAACGTTTACTGGCTGTGGGTGTTCGGGACTCTGGTGGAGGAAGTGTTCGGACACGTCAGGACCGCGGCGCTGATCCTGCTGTTCGCCGTGGGTTCCGGTTCGCTTGAGTACGCGTTTTCCGTCGGCGGGGCGGGGCTCTCGGGCGTGGGCTACGGGTTTTTCGGGCTGCTCTGGATCCTTTCCCGCGGGGACGAACGTTTTCGCGATGCCATTGACACCCGGACCATCCAGCTCTTTATTGGATGGTTCTTCCTCTGCATTCTGCTGACTTTGACAAACGTCCTGCCGGTGGGCAACATCGCGCATGGATCGGGCGCCGTTCTGGGCATTCTTGCCGGATACGCTATTACTCTCCGCGAATCGCGCATGCAGATGACTGCCGCTATTGTCCTGATACTGGTGTTTGGTTTGTGGGCCGCGACGCTTGGCCGGCCAATGGTCAACATGTCATCGCAGGCCGGTTACGACGAAGCCCGGTTGGGCTACGACGCATTGCTGGCCGGGCACAATGACGAGGCTGTGCGATGGTTTCGCGAAGCTCTGGTGTATCGGCGTAAGCCCCCCGAGTTCAATTATTTCCTCGGCGTTGCCTGCGAACGGCAGAAGAACATGCCCGCGGCGTTGGATGCCTACCGCAAAGCCGCCGACCTGGGCCATCCCGGAGCGCAAAACCGTCTTGGTTTTATGTATGACAAAGGGGAAGGCGGGTTGCCGGTAGACGAAACGCAGGCGGTCGAGTGGTACCGCAAGGCCGCGGACCAGGGCGATCCCAGCGGGGAGAATAACCTCGCGTGGGCCTACGCAACCAGTGCCAATCCGGCCATCCGCAATCCTGCGGCCGCGCTGCGCTATGCCGCCAAAGCGGTCAGCGCGACAAAAGACAAGCCGGTGCCGGCGTTTCTCGACACCCTGGCCGAAGCCTACTACGTGAACCAGAAATACGCGGAAGCCGAGAAGACGGAACAGCAGGCACTCGCGCTGAATCCCACCGACAGCAAGAGCGATTACGAAGAACGTCTGCGAAAGTATCAACAGGCCCTGGGAACGAAGCCCGAAACGCCGAAGAAAGAAACGCCGAGGAAAAAAGAAGAAAAGAAATAGCGGCGGCGGTTTTTTCGTGAGACGAATCCCGGAAGGATCCGGTCTAAGAGAGTATCCCAATGAAGAAATCTTACCCTCTCCTGTCTGTCGCGGTTGCTTTGGCCGTGGTCGTCGCCATCCGCTGGTCTAACGGTCCGCTTGCGGCGTCGGCTTCCGTTGCGCGTGACAATAATAATGACCAGGTTGTAATACCTGTCGGCAAAGGCCCGGGGTCCATTGCGCTGGTGGACGTGAATCACGACGGCAAGTTGGACATTCTGGTTGCGAACGTAGAAAGCCAGACGTTGACCGTGCTCCTGGGCGATGGCCACGGACACTTTGTTCCCGCGCCGGGCGCTCCGTGCGCTACGGGAAAGGGGCCAAACGATATTGCCGTGGGCGACTTCAACGGCGACAGCAACCTGGACGTGGTGATCGCCAATACCGAGACGCCGTATTTGACCGTATTGCTGGGCGATGGCAAGGGTGGATTCAAGCCGTCGCCGCATTCGCCGTTTGCCATCAGTTCGTCTCCGCATGTCCACGGCGTTGCGGTGGGCGACTTTAACGGCGACGGCAAGCCGGGCGTGGTCACGGACAGCTGGGGACGCAATCAGATCCTCATGCTCGCTGGCGATGGCACGGGAAATCTGAACACGCCGGGGAAGATTTTCAATGTCGGCAAGCGTCCGTATCAGCGGTTGCGCTCGGCTGATTTCAATAAGGACGGCAAGCCGGACGTTGTCACCACCGACCTGGACCAGAATGCCGTCACGATTCTGCTGGGAGACGGACACGGCGGCTTCAACGAGGCGCCCGGTTCGCCGTTTCCCGCCGGAGTCTTTCCCTGGGCGGTGGCCATTGCCGACATGAATAAGGACGGCAACCTTGATCTGGCCGTCATCCCGTATGACCGCGACATCACGGACCCGAAGCAACTCGGCGTGACGGTGTTGCTGGGTGACGGCAAAGGAGGATTCCGGGCGATGCGCGGGTCGCCGTTTTCCCTGGCGGGTTGCCGCGGCCCGGACCGCATCGCGACCGGCGACCTGAATGGCGACGGAGTGCCCGACATGGTTGTTTCGTGCGCGCAGAGCAACAGCCTGGTCTTTTTTATGGGCACGCGCGACGGAGGATTTCAAATTTCGTCGCTCAGCTTGAAGGACATCGGGTGGTCGGGCATGGCGGTTGCGGATTTGAATGGCGACGGGAAAGACGATGTAGTCGTGTCCAATAACACCAGCGGAACGATTACGATCTTGTGGGGAAAATAAGCAGGGGCGACGCGGGCAAGACCAGGGTACCCGGAGCGACGGTGCGATCACGGTTCCACGTAAATCCGATGCACCCGTTCTCCCAGCCGGGTAAGCAGTTCGTGAGCTATGGTGCCGGCTTCTTCGGCAACCTGTTCGGGACGGAGCGTATGACCGTTGTGCGTGCCGTAGAGCAGGACTTCCGCGCCCGGGCCGACGCCGGGCACGTCGGTCAAGTCCACCTGCATCTGGTCCATGCTGATGCGGCCGATAATCGGCGCGGCATGGCCTTCGATCAGCACGTGGCCTTTGCCGGAGAGTCCCCAGGGCAGACCGTCATCGTACCCGAAGGGAATGATGCCGACGTTGGTTTTGCGCCTGGCGGTATAGGTGCGGTTATATCCGAGAGTGGCGCCCGCCGCGTATTCCTGGATGCTGGTGACGCGGCTGGTCACGCCAATGGCCAGTTCCAGGTCCATGGCTTTTCGCGTGGCTTCCGACGGATGGATCCCGTAGAGCCCAAGCCCGATGCGCACCATGCCGTAATGCGCTTCCGGGAAACGGATGGCTGCGGCGGTGTTGGCCGCATGAATCTGGAGTCCGCTGAAACCCTGCGCCTCAAGTTCGCGCACCACGTCGTTGAAAGCCGCAATCTGCCGACGGGTAAATTCGTCGGCGTGCGGATCGTCGGCGGAGGCGAAATGCGTGCACACGCCGGTCAGGCGCAGGATACCGGTGGCGCGGATACGGCGTGCAAGGTCGACGGCATCCTTCGGTTCCACGCCGAGGCGGTGCATGCCAGTATCTACTTTGAGATGAACGTCCATCTTCCGCCCGGTCCCGGCAAGCGACTGGGCGAATGCGTCGACGAGGGCCGGCGAATAAATGACCGGGGTCAAGCGATAACGCAGAAGGTTGTCCACGTCCTCGCGTTCGGCCAGGAAAACATAGATGTCCTGGTCGGCGCCGGCCTTACGCACGGCAACTCCTTCGTTTGCCGACGAGACGCCAATATGATGAACGCCCAAACGGGACATCCAGGAAGCAAGCTGCACCAGGTCCGTGCCGTAAGCCATGGCTTTGAGCATGGCCAGAATGTGCGCGCCGCCGCAGTGGCGCCGGAAGCGCGCGATGTTGCCTTCAATCGCCGCCAGGTTGATCCACTGGCAGCGCTGGGCGATGGCGCCGGAGAGGTCGTACACGGCTTTAACCATTCCGGCATTGCGCGGGCCTTTGAAAAGAACAGTGTCGCCGGAGCGAAGCAGCGGAAGAAGCTGGTCTTTGAGTTCGCCGGGATTCTGCGCCCGGGAGATTTGGCCGTCCGCTCGGGCCGCCTGGTAGCCTTCCGCGGTGCTTTGCAGTTCGCCGTTGCCCACCAGGAATAAATGGCTGAAGCCGCATTCTCCGGCCTGGGCGCCCACCTGGCGATGTTCGCGTTCGGAGTTCACGCCCAGTTCGCGCATGCCGGCAAAGACAAAAATCTTTCGCCCGTCCCGCGGCGCGCCCTGCGTCGCCGAGCGCAACGCCGAATGCACGGAGATTGGGTCCGAGCTGTAGCCGTCATTGATCAGGCGCACGCCTTGCGGTGACGACCATAACTCCATGCGCGTTGCCGGCGGAGAGTAGCCGGCAAGAGACGCCGCAATCTCATCGAGCTCCACGCCCAGCAAATGCGCGGCCGCTGCGGCAAAATGCAAGTCGGCAATGATCTCTGCCGAGCGGGTTTTCACGCTGACGTTCCTGACGCCGCCAGCAGCGGTGCGCAATTCCAAGAGCTGGCCGTCTTCCGTGAATGAAACGGACGTAAGCGAAAGCAGCTGCGGACCCGCGCCAATTTTATGGACTGCGCACTTCAATCGGCGAGCATGATCTTCGATGATCGGCTCGCCTGCGGGAAGCAGCACCCATCCGTATGCGGCAATGCGGCTGAAGAGGAGCATCTTTTCCCGGGCGATGCTCTCGCGGCTGCCGAACGCGGCCAGATGGGCCATGCCGATGTTGGTGAGAATTCCGAAATCGGGCGCGGCGATCTCTTCCAGGCGGGCCATCTCGCCCGGCGCGGAAATGCCCGCCTCCAGGATCGCCAGCGGCTCCGGTTTTTCCGCCGAGAGCACGGCCAGCGGCAGTCCCAATTGACTGTTGTAGCTTCCCGGCGAAGCCAGAAATTGCCGGCCGGCAAGCAGAGCACGCAGCGCGTCTTTGACAATGGTCTTTCCGTTGCTTCCGGTAATGGCCAGAACCTTGCCGAAGAATTCGCGGCGCTGCCAGCGGGCCAGCGCCTGGAGCGCCCGCAACGGATCTGCCGTCACGATCAGCGGCCATTGCGCCTGCAATGTGAGACCCGCGAGTGCGCCCTGCGCAATCATTGCGGCAGAGGCGCCATTGCGGAAGGCGTCCGCGAGAAAACGGTGGCCGTCAGTGTGATCGCCTTTCAGAGCAACAAACAGCGACCCCGGCGATGCGCCCCGGGAATCTGTACTTACGCGCTCGACAGTTATCGCGGCCGGCTGGCCCCGCAGTTCGCCGCCGGCTTCGTGAGCGATCCGATCGAGTTTGGATGGTATCAAGTGCGTGCACTCCGCGAATAAGCCGCAGGTAAAACCTTACCACTGATCGCGCAATGCGGGACGGATGACACTGGTCTGCAAAATGCGGGTGCGCGCCGTTGAACCCGTCCTGAGAGCCGCTGGCTGGCTGGCGATATGTGCCTTGGTGTTACTCGTTTAGAATCAAGAGCAAGCAAACAATTTCCATGGCCAGCCTATACGAAAAATGGATGTACGCCTGGGAGACCCGCCTTACTACCCGGGACACCAACCGCGTGGTGCGTCCGCTCGAGTGGGGCCTGGATTGGGCCAGGCGCTGGCCACTGGTGAACGGTGATTGCCCGGTGTCGGAAGAAGTTTCGGAAGCCTGCGAAGAGTATCTGCATGGACTCAACGACCGCATTGTGGCGCACAGCGACGAGTTTTTTGCTTACGAAACACCTAAGGACTTCCGGCTGGAGACGCGCAAGATTGAGCTTTTTCCAACCGGCAGCAACGGTACCGGCAAAGCTCCCAAGGGTGACGGACAATTCCTGCGCTTTACTTCTCCCGCGCCCACGCCTTATCCGGAAAATGATCTGGTCAACGCGCGCTGGTTTCCCGCCGAGGGTAATCGGGCGGTCATTGTGCTGCCCCACTGGAACGCCAACGGCATCGCCTACAACGCATTGGGGCCTATGCTCAACCGTTTCGGCATATCCATGCTGCGGTTGAGCAAGCCGTATCATGACATTCGACGTCCGCGGGAAACGGAGCGCTCGGATTACGCGGTGTCGTCCAACATCTGTCGCACCATTGACGCTACGCGCCAGGCGGTGGTCGACGTGCGCTCCTGCATTGACTGGCTGGAAACGCAAGGCAAGCAAAGCGTGGGAATTCTGGGGACAAGCCTGGGTTCGTGCTACGCCTTTATCGCTGCCGCGCACGAACCGCGGCTCAAGGTGAATGTTTACAACCATGCTTCCACGTATGTTGCCGACGTTACCTGGACCGGTCAGTCCACGCGCCACGTGCGCGAAGGCCTGGAGAACGATGGGCTGACCCTCGACCGCCTGCGCCAGCTGTGGCTCAGCATCAGCCCCATGGCTTACTTTGACAAATTCGCGCGTGTCCCCAAAAAGTGCCTGATGATCTACGCCAAGTACGATCTCACCTTTCTGCCTGAATTGTCGCGGCAGGCAGAAGCCGAATTTCGCCGGTGCGGAATGGACTTGAAGACGGTCATCTTGCCCTGCGGCCACTACACGACGGGAGAGACGCCGTTCAAATACATGGATGCGTATCACATGGTCAGGTTTTTGGTGAAGAACCTGTAGGTCTTTTCTGAAATCCCGACCGTAGGGAGGGATCCCTATCGGCAACGAGGAATTTAGAGGGACAACATACTCGAATTTGACAGTATTTAAGCGGGTAGGATCCCTCGCTTCGCTCGGGATTTCAGAATAAGACTCTCGGCCTTCAGAATGAAGCTCGCGGCTTTCAGAGAAAAAGCCTACTTGTTCTTCCACACCGGCTTGCGCTTCTCGATCACCGCGCGCAGGCCTTCCTGGACGTCTTCAAGGTTCATCAGTTCGTTGAGATAGAGGTCCTGCGATTTCTTCATGGCATCTTTCAGCGGCATGCCCATGCCGCCAGAGATCACCTTCTTTATCACTTCCAGCACCGGGCCGCTGAATTCTGAAATCCTGGCAATCAGGCTGTCTACCTGCTGTTTCAGATCGGACTCCGGCACCACTTTATTGACAAAGCCGTAGCGAAGGGCATCTTCCGCGGAGAGGGCCTCCCCGGTCAGGATCAGCTCGTAGGTTTTCTGGGCCCCAATGAGCTGCGGCAACATGACCGCGGCAAAAGGTGGAAAAACGCCCAGCTTTACTTCCGGCTGCGCGAACTTTGCCTTGGGTGTGGCGATGACCACATCGCCAAATCCCACCAGTTCAGAGCCTGCGCCGATGGCCGGACCGTTGACCACGACAACCACCGGCTTGGAAATGTCCGTCATGGCCTGAAAAACCCGGGTGAAAGCGTCGAGCGTCTGGAAGACGCGGTCCGGACGGGAGTCGTCCAGAGAGATACCGGCGGAGAACGCAGCTTGCGAGGACTGCATGAGAATGGCCTTCACATCACCCCGGCCGTTGAGGCTCTCGATGGCCTCCGCCATCTCCTTCATCATCGGGACGGTGAGAACGTTATGAGGCGCATGATTCAGCGTAAGCCGGGCGATAAAGCCGGTTATGTCGAATTCAATATATTTGTAGTCGGGCGAAGGCTTCTGGCCATTCTCCGTCTTGCTGGCGTCAACTGCGGGCTGCACGGCCATGTTTACCTCTTTACAACAGCGGAAGGCACGCGCTGATTATCCGCTGAACAGCACCCTGCGCACAAGGGAACGAGTTGACGCAGGGAGCGCAAAAGTCCCAGCCCTTGCGTTCGCGCAGACAAGGCCCCTAGTCATTTCTGCTGACACGAATCGCCCATCTCCGTAAAATGGCGGCATGAGGATTGCGCTGGGTGCGGACCACGCTGGGTACGAACTGAAAAACAATCTCAAACAGCATTTGCAGGAAAACGGCTTTCAGGTCCACGACCACGGCACGGATTCCGGTGACTCGGTGGATTATCCGGACTTCGCCCGGCTCGTGGGGCGCGACGTTGCAGAGAAGAGGGTGGATCTTGGCATCCTGGTTTGTGGCACGGGAATAGGAATGGCCATGGCCGCAAACAAGGTTTGCGGAATCCGCGCTGCCAACCCGGTAAGCGAGTATGAAGCTCAAATGAGCCGCGAACACAACAACGCCAATGTGCTGGCCCTGGGCGCCCGGATATTGACTGAAGACGCAGCGTTCAAGATCGTAGACAAATGGCTGGCAACGCAGTTCGCCGGAGGACGCCACGAGCGCCGCGTAGAAAAGATCACCGCGATCGAAGCTGCCGAGAAGCGACAGTCTTCCGCGGCGAGACCGCTCTAATGCATTTCGCCTGGGCTAATCGCGACTTCGAAATCAGCACCGATCCGCAGCGGATTGACGTCTCCATGGTGCATGGCTTCCTGACGGACTCCTACTGGGCCAAAGGCATTCCGCTGGAAACCCTGCGGCGATCGCTCAAGCACTCCATTTGCTTCGGGGTGTACCACGGACGGGACCAGGTTGGCTTTGCCCGGGTGATAACCGACCAGGCAACCTTCGCTTATCTCGCCGACGTGTTCCTGCTCGAAGGCTTTCGCGGCAAAGGTCTCTCCAAATGGCTGATGGAGTGCATTCTGGCGCACCCGGACTTGCAGGGCCTGCGCCGCTGGTCGCTGGTGACCAGGGACGCTCATGGACTTTATCGCCAATTCGGCTTCCGCGAGTTGCAGGCCCCGGAGCGCTGGATGGAACTGCACCATCCGGACATCTACACAAAGAGCTGAATCTGCCGCGGCAGCGGGCGTAGTAGTAAGATTCTTACATCATGGAAAATCTCTGGATGTCCCGGCCGCTCCCGCAAGCGGACCCGGAAATTGCGCAAGCCATCGCCAACGAAGTTGAGCGCCAGCATGACGGCCTGGAACTGATCGCGTCAGAGAACTTTGTCAGCCTGGCGGTCCTGCAGGCAGCCGGGTCCGTCTTCACCAACAAGTATGCGGAAGGCTATCCGGGCAAGCGCTATTACGGTGGCTGCGAATTTGCCGATGTAGTGGAGACCCTGGCCCGCGAGCGCGCCAAACAGCTCTTTGGCGCCGAGCACGCCAACGTGCAGCCGCACTCAGGGTCGCAGGCCAACATGGCGGCCTACATGTCGATTTTGCAGCCGGGAGATTCGATTCTGGGTCTGAACCTGGCCCACGGCGGACATCTCACCCACGGCCATCCTCTGAATTTTTCCGGCAAGATGTACAAAATCATTCCCTACGGCGTGCGCAAAGACACCGAAACCATTGATTACGACGAACTGGAAAAGATTGCCGACCGCGAGAGGCCCAAGCTGATCGTCGGCGGAGGCAGCGCCTATTCCCGCATTATTGACTTTGCCCGGATGAGACGGATTGCCGACAAAGTCGGCGCCCGCTACATGGTGGACATGGCCCACTTTGCCGGACTGGTGGCTGGTGGAGCGCACCCCTCACCCGTTCCCCACTGTCACATTGTTACCACGACCACGCACAAGACACTTCGCGGGCCACGCGCGGGGATGATCCTGTGCAAACAGGACCTGGCGGCAGCGGTGGACAAGATCGTTTTCCCGGGAATCCAGGGCGGACCGCTGATGCACATTATCGCGGCCAAAGCCGTGTCCTTTCGCGAAGCGCTGCAGCCGGCTTTCCAGGATTACGCGCGCCAGGTAGTGGCCAACGCCAAAGTATTGGCGCAGACCATGATGGATGAGGGCTTCCGCGTAATCTCGGGCGGAACCGATACTCATCTGTTCCTGATGGACGTGTTCGCCAAAGGCATTCTGGGCAGCGAGGCGGAAGAAGCCCTGGGAAAGGCCGCCATCACCGTGAACAAGAACGCGATTCCGTTTGATGCCAACCCGCCCCTGAAACCCAGCGGAATCCGCATTGGAACGCCGGCGCTTACCACCCGTGGCATGAAAGAAAGCGAAATGCGGCAAGTAGGCAAGTGGATTGCCCAGGCGCTGCAAAACCGCCAGGATGCGCAGGCGCTGCGCCGTATTCGCAACGAAGTCAAGGAACTGGCGGACGCCTTTCCCCTGTATCCTGAACTGCGGGCGCAGGCTGTGATGGCTTAGGAGCCGCCGGTTGTTCGGGATACAATCTCGCTTGCGTGTTTTTTAAACGAGGCATTCTCATGCGGAAACTCATCTATTTGATTGTGGTCCTTGCTTCTATGACTTTCACTATGGCCGAAACTACCAGTCCTGATTCTTCAACCGCCGCTGCTCCGCCGGTCGCCAAGAAGGTCCACACGGAGAACCACATCAACCGCGGGAACCTGGTTGACGACTACCACTGGCTGCGCGAGAAATCCAACCCGGAAGTCGCGCAGTATCTGGAAGCGGAGAATGCCTACACCGACTCCGTCATGAAACCGACGGAGGCCCTGCAGAAGAAGCTTTATGACGAGATGATCAGCCATATCAAGGAAACCGACGTCAACGTTCCCTACAAATATGGCGATTATTTCTACTATTCGCGCTGGGAAGCGGGCAAGCAATATCCCATCAACGCGCGCAAGAAGGGGAGCCTCGACGCGCCCGAGCAGATTACTCTCGACGTCAATGAACTGGCCAAAGGCGAGAAGTTCATGGCCGTGGCGGCTTACGACGTGAGCGATGACGGCAACCTGCTGGCTTACTCCACGGACAACACCGGCTTCCGCCAATACCGCATGCATGTCCGCGACCTGCGTACCGGCAAAGACCTGCCTGACACGGTGGAAAAGGCCGGCTCTATCGTTTGGGCCAATGACAATCAAACGGTCTTTTACACGGTTGAGGACGCGGCCAAGCGCCAGTACCGTCTCTATCGCCACAAGCTGGGCACGGACAGCAAAAACGACGAACTGGTCTACGAAGAGAAAGACGAGCGGTTTGACGTAAGCGCGGAAAAATCGCGCAGCGGGAAGTACATCTTCCTGACGCTGGGAAGCCACACGACTTCCGAGGTCCGCTATCTGGACGCGAGCAACCCCGCCGGCGCATGGAAGACCATCGCTCCGCGGGAGCAAGACATCGAATACTATCCCGACCACATCGGCGACAAGTTCTACATTCGCACCAATGACAAAGGGCGGACGTACCGTCTGGTGTCAGCGCCAGTGAGCGACCCCGGCAAAAAAAATTGGAAGGAAGTGGTGCCCGTCCGCGCGGACGTGATGCTCTCTGACTTTGAGCCGTTCCAGGACTTTTATGTACTGGTGGAGCGCGAGAACGGCTTGCCGCAACTCACGGTAGTAGACCTGGGAAGCGGCGCCAGGCATCGCATTACGTATCCCGAGCCGGTTTACACAGCGTTTCCGCAAATCAATCGCGAGTTCAAGACGCGGCTGTTTCGGTATTCGTACCAATCGCTGATCACGCCACCGTCCGTTTTTGATTACGACGCGGAGAAGCAGACATCAACGCTGCTGAAGCAAAACGAAGTCCCGGGCGGCTATGATCCTTCCCAATACGGTTCGGAGAGGGTGTGGGCCGTCGCCAGAGATGGCGTCAAAGTCCCGGTCTCCGTGGTATATCGCAAGGACTTGAAGAAGCCCTCGAATCCCTTATACGTGTATGCCTACGGCTCGTACGGCATCAATCTCTCCGACACGTTCAGTCCTGCGCGCTTGAGCCTTCTGGACCGCGGCGTGGTCATGGCCTATGCGCACATCCGCGGCGGCGGAGACATGGGCAAGCCCTGGCATGACGCCGGCCGCATGATGAACAAGATGAACACCTTCACCGACTTCATCGACTGCACCGAATACCTGGTGGCCAACAAATACGGCGCGCGCGACAAGGTCGCGATTGAAGGCGGTTCCGCCGGCGGCCTGCTGATGGGTGCGGTGACCAATCTTCGCCCGGACCTGTTCAAAGTGGTTGTCTCGCACGTTCCTTTCGTGGACGTGATGAACACCATGCTCGACGCCTCGCTCCCGCTCACCGTGGGCGAGTACGAAGAGTGGGGAAACCCCAACGAAAAGCCGGCGTACGACTACATGGTGAAGTATTCTCCGTATGACAATTTGAAGAAGGCCGCGTACCCGGCCATCCTGGTAAAGACATCATTCAATGACAGCCAGGTCATGTACTGGGAACCGGCCAAGTACGTAGCCAAGCTGCGCACGCTCAAGACCGATCCCCACGTCCTGCTGCTGAAAACCAACATGGCCGCCGGACACGGCGGCTCGTCCGGACGCTATGACCGATTCAAAGAGATCGCGTTCGACTATGCGTTCATGCTGACGCAGCTGGGAGTGGAGAAATAGGGGCTTGCCCGATCCGTGTCATCCGTGAAAATCAGTGGTAAGTTTTTGCTCCGCTACATCGCTTTCAACAAACCGTTCGACGTGCTAAGCCAGTTTTCCGGAGAGCGTAAGTCGCTGGCGGACTTTGTCCCGGTGAAAAATGTTTACCCGGTCGGTCGCCTGGACCGCGATAGCGAAGGCCTTCTTCTCCTGACCAGCGACGGCGCATGGCAGCATCGTTTGACGGACCCCAGGTTCCAGCACCCGCGGACGTATTGGGTGCAGGTTGAAGGCGTCCCAGACGAGCGGGCGATCCATGGTCTGGGGGCAGGAGTTGTTATCCTGGGACAGCGTACTCGTCCGGCAGAAGTGCGGCTCCTGTCGGACGCGGCTGATCTTCCTCCGCGCGAGCCGCCGGTTCGCTTCCGGAAGAGTGTCCCGACAGCATGGCTTGAGTTGACTCTTACTGAAGGCCGCAATCGCCAGGTAAGAAGAATGACCGCGGCCGTCGGCCATCCAACGTTGCGGCTGGTGCGCGCGGCCATTGGCGATTTGCGCCTGGCAGGCCTGGCCCCTGGGGAGTGGCGCGAGTTAACGGAAAGCGAAATCAGGGCGTTTTGGTGACTTCTCCCACATAGGCCACGGTGTCTCCCTTTTTCATGGAAGGCACCGAGCAGATGTAGAGCACAACGCCATCGGCTGGGGCGCGCGCTTCATAGATCACATTGCCAAAGTAGTCGGTGACGTAACCGAGCTTCATACCCTGTCCCACGTACGAACCGCGCTCTACCGTGGGATAGAAGAACCCTTCGTGGTCGCTCGCGACCGGGTCGATTTTGCCGATCCATACAGGGTGCTCGACCATCAACGCCGTACCCGGCAACATCTTGAGATAACGCATCAGGTTGACAGTCCCGTTGACCAGCGCATCAACGTCGTCGGTATCCACTCGGCCCGCGCGGCCGGCTTCTACCGCGATGGCCGGCTTGCCCCGCGTGGTGGCTGTGTTGTCCAGATAACGTGAAGCACTGGCGTCTTTGGGACGGTCGGTCACCACGATGATGTGGTCCAGGCCGAACGCCAGCACCATGTCATGCGTGATGGAATCCTGTTTCTCGTTGCCGGTCTTGGGCCAGTAGCTGTACGGACGCAGATTTTCGTCGAGATCGCCGCCGTGGTAGTCAAGGAGATAGTCGCATCGCTCCACAACCTGTTTGGTGATCAGATAAGAGGCGCGCTCGGTCTGCGTGCCGTCCGCCTTGCCCGGATAGAAGCGGTTCATGCTCTTGCCATCCACCGGATTCACGTGCGGGACCTTCTGCAGAAAGGACTGAATATTGACCAGCGGAATCAAGATCACGGTTCCGGAAATCTGCGCCGGGTCAAGCCTGGGAATCAGTTTCTCAATGGCGATGATGGACGCGTACTCCGTCCCGTGCGCTCCGGAAACCAGCGCCAGCACCGGCCCCGGCTTCGCGCCGCGGACAACGACGACCGGAATGCTGGTTGCCGCGTCCACTCCGGCGGGCACTTCGATGTAGCCGGTGGCTTTCTGGCCGGGAGCAGCCGTGGCCGTGCCCACGGTAAAGCTGGACTGGGCAACTGCAGCTGAACATACGCTCAATATGAGGCTGACGATAGCAAGACGTTTCATGGCTGGAAAGTATAGCCGGAAATTCAGTTGCCGCGAAAGCAATTGCACGGATTGCGGCTTGAGCGGCCGCTCCCACCTTTGCTAACATACTCGCCCATGCGGCGATTGATTCTGTTTCTGTTGATTTTCTCGGCGGCAATGCTTGCCGCTCCGGCTTCCACCTATGTCGGCACGTGGAGAGGCGTCAGCTCCGAGGGCGACATGAGGATTGCCCTCACCCCGGCAGCGGAACAAGGCCGGTGGAGCGCGGACGTGTCGTTTACCTACACTGGCGCGGACGTCAAGTGCAAGACCGTCTCCGTGAAGGTGGCAGATGGCAAGGTGGAGCTTGTCTATGACTTTGAAATCGGAGATTTCCAGGGCCGGTCCACGCTCACAGGAAGCATCACTAACACGGAAATATCAGCCACGTATCACACCAAGGGCGCCGACGGCTCAGACGTTGACCAGGGGACGGTGAAGGCTTCTGTCGCGAAGTGATCTGCGTTGCCTTGTTGACTCCAGTTTTTCGTCACATGTGAAATTTGATTGTGATCCTTGTCTCGACTTCAACGGGCTCGCCATTCAGCAGATAAGGCCGGTACTTCCACTGCTTTACCGCCTTTACCGAGGCGCTTGTTAGAACAGGATCTCCCGATTCCACCTTTAGCTCGCTGATATTCCCGCTTTTGTCTATGATCACCGTCAAGACCACGTCGCCTTGAACGTGTTGAGCGCGGGCCCCACTGGGATATTCTGGATCAACTTTGTGCCTGAGAAGTCCATTAGCCACTCCAGAAGCCACGCGAACCCGCTCCGGCTTGGGCGCTGGGCCTTGTTGCGCGGAGGCCAAGGTCGTAAGCACCAGAAAGGCGGCTGCCAGCAGAAAGAATTTCATCTTCATGCGCTTAATGCTGCGCGAGATAGCAGGTATTGTCAATGACTCGCCTCCGTGGTCTGCCGGCACATCGTTCTTGAGTTACAATCCCGGTTTAACCATTTTGCTCCTGAACTATGCGCACCTTTGAAAGCCTTACCGAACAGGAAATACTCGCGCTGGCCGTCTCGCTGGAGGAGGAAGACGAGCGTATCTACGCCGACTTTGCCGAAGGCCTGCGCCAGGACTTTCCCGCCACCGCATCTATGTTTGACGATATGCGGCATGAAGAATCCGGACACCGCCGCCGGCTGATCGAGTTGTACCAGCAAAAATTCGGCGAGCATATTCCCCTGATCCGGCGTCATGACGTGAAAGGCTTCATCAACCGCAAGCCGGTGTGGCTCATGAAACCATTGCGCCTGGATGCAGTGCGCAAGCAGGCCGCCACGCTCGAAGTCGAGACCCGCCGGTTTTATGAGAAGGCGGTGGACCGCATGCAGGACGCCAGCATCCGGCAACTGCTCAATGATCTGGCCCAGGAAGAGCGCGACCATGAAAACCGCGCTGACGAGATCGGGCGGAGCAAGCTGGATGCGGCGACCATCCAGCAGGAAGATGACGCGAATCGCCGGCTTTTTGTTTTGCAAATCGTACAGCCGGGGCTCGCCGGACTCATGGATGGCTCCGTTTCGACGCTGGCCCCGGTCTTTGCCGCGGCGTTTGCCACCCGCGCTACCGGCAGCACCCACACTGCGTTTGCCGTGGGCCTGGCGGCTTCCATTGGCGCCGGCATCAGCATGGGATTTGCCGAGGCCCTCTCGGACGACGGCAGCCTCACCGGGCGCGGGCATCCGTGGGTGCGAGGCACGGTCTGCGGCTTAATGACGGCCTTGGGCGGCATTGGCCATACGCTACCCTTCCTGATCCCGAATTTTAAAATTGCCACCAGTATTGCCACCGTAGTCGTAGTGGTCGAACTCGCACTGATCGCTTGGATTCGCCACCGCTTCATGGACTCTCCCTGGTTTTCCGCGACCATGCAGGTCATGCTGGGCGGGATCCTGGTATTCGCCGCTGGCGTGCTGATCGGCAGTTCATGACCGCGCCTGGCGAAGGAATAGCGCAGCGATATCGTGCCAAAGCTTTTTGTCCTTGGCACAAGCGACTGTGCTGACTATAATTCGCGCCGATTCTCTCCCAACTCCACGATGAGGTGTTAAATGTTCAACTTTCCAAATTGGACGCAGGTTTATGACCCGGTTGGGCACTGGTGGCTTTCTGCCCTGATCGCCGCGCTACCCATCATTGTGCTGTTTGGACTGATGGCCGGGCTGCGGGTGAAGCCGCACTGGTCCGCGCTATCCGGGGCCGCAACCGCGGTACTGATAGCCTGCCTGTTGCTCCACATGCCCTGGCAGCTCGCCGGTGGCAGCTTCCTCTACGGCGTTGCGACAGGCCTGATGAATATCGTGTGGATCGTAGTCGCCGCCGTCTATCTCTACGACATTTCCGTCAGTACCGGAGATTTCGAAATCATGAAAGCCTCCGTGGGCGGAATCACCGCCGACCGCCGGCTCCAGCTTCTGCTGGTCGCGTTCTGCTTTGGCGCCTTCATTGAAGGCTGCGCGGGCTTTGGATCTCCTGTGGCCATTGCCGGCGCGTTCATGATCGGCCTGGGATTCAAGCCGTTTCACGCTGCCGCGCTGAATCTGATTGCCAATACGGCGCCGGTTGCCTGGGGCGCCATCGGGACTCCGGTCCACATGCTGGCTGCGGTCACGGCGCTGCCGGAAAACGATATGAACGCAATGATCGGCCGCATTCTGCCTATCACCGCTGTCATCGTGCCCTTCTGGCTGGTGCGCGCCATGGTTCCGTGGAAGGAAACGTTTGAAGTACTGCCCGCGATCCTGGTGGTGGGAGTCTCCTTCGCTGCCATGCAGTTCTTCTGGTCTAACAAAATGGACAGCAACCTGGTGGACATCACTTCTGGTCTCTTCTCCCTGCTTTGCACCGTGCTTTTTCTGCTCTTCTGGAAGCCAAAGAAGATATGGCGCTTTGCGGAAGATCCCGATCCCGCAGTGGCTGCGGCTGCGCGGGCGCATCACACATCGGGCCAGGTGCTCAGAGCCTGGATGCCGTTCGTGATTCTCTCGGTCTTTGTTTTTGTCTGGGGACGCCAGCCGGTCAAGGACTGGATCAACCGGCACACTACGCCGCACTGGTACGCGACCGTCGTGGACAAGGACGGAAAAACCGTTCTCGATAAAGACGGTAAGGAAACGAAGAAAGAAGTCAAAGGCTGGACGACTCCAATCCATAACAAGATCTCGCGCAGCGCACCGGTGGTCACCAAGCCAACGCCGGAGGGAGCAATCTTTGCTTTCATTTGGCTTTCCGCCACGGGGACCGCTTGCTTTCTGGCGGCCATCGTCGGTGGATTGATTCGCGGAGTCAATCCCATCAAACTGCTGATGCTCTTCTTCCATACTGTTTTCCGAATGCGGTGGGCGGTAATCGCAATCTCGGCCATGCTGGGCCTGGGATTTGTAACCCGCTACTCGGGGACTGACGCCGTCCTGGGACTGGCGTTCACCCATACGGGATGGTTCTTCCCGTTTTTCGGTACGTTCCTGGGATGGTTGGGCGTAGCGCTCACGGGAAGCGACACGTCGTCTAACGCTCTGTTCGGCAGCCTGCAGCGCATCACCGCTGAACAGCTGCATATTGATTCGATCTTGATGACCTCGGCCAACAGCGCGGGCGGCGTTATGGGCAAGATGGTGGACGCGCAGTCCATTTGCGTTGCCACGGCAGCCACCAATCAGGTCGGAAATGAGGGCATGATTTTCCGCTTCGTGGTCTGGCACTCGATTGCCCTGGGAGCCATCGTGGGCATCATCGTGATGGCCTATGCCTACGTACCGTTCCTTAAGGCGTTGGTGCCACATGGAGTGAAGTTCCTGTGGTAGCTTCTTTTCGTCCCGAGCGTAGCGAGGGATCCCTACCCGCTGAAGAAACTATGAGGTCAGCGGGTCAGTCCGAAAAAAGATTGATGAAGTAGGGGTCCCTCACCCCGCAAAAACCGCGGGGATTCGGGATTTTAGAAAAGCACCGTCCGGTCAATTTCCGCGATGGACTTGCGTCCGGTAAGCGCCATGGCCATCATCAATTCTGTTCGCAGAATCTCCACGACGCGGGCAACGCCCTCGGCCCCGGCAACGGACAGTGCGTAGAGGTACGGCCGGCCAATCATCACTGCGTTCGCTCCCAGCGCTATGGCTTTCAAGATGTCGGTCCCACGACGGATGCCGCCATCCACCAGCAGCGGCAATCTTCCGTTCAGCTTTTCCGCAATCCGGGGAAGCGCTTCAGCCGTGCTGGGAGCAGTGTCCAGATTGCGGCCGCCGTGGTTGGAAATTATCAGCCCGGCGACTCCGCTGTCCGCGGCTCGCAGGGCGTCATCCGGGTTCATCACGCCTTTCAGCAAGACGGGCACAGCGGCTGCGGAAGAGATCCACTCGATGTCTTCCCATACCAGCCTGGGGTTGAGCAGGTCGCTGTAAATTGCGCCGCGCACCGGACGATGGGTCACCGACCCAAGATTAAGGTTGGGCAGCTTGAAATCGTCGGGCAGCCGGAAGCGTGCACGGCTTTCGCGGTGTCTCGCTCCCAGGATAGGCGTGTCCACGGTGATGCATACGGCCTTGCAGCCCGCGGTGCGCGCCCGCTGGACCATCTCTTTGGTGAGGCCCCTGTCCTCCTGCGCGTACAACTGAAACCACAGCGGATGTTGGCTTGCGCCGCCAATTTCTTCCACCGATGTCGTTGATAAAGAGCTCAACACCATCCCAACGCCCGCATGGTTCGCTCCAGTCACAGTAGCCAATTCGCCCTCGGGATGGCAGAGCCTGTGAAATGCCGTGGGCGCCAGCAGCACCGGAAAGTCGAAATGCTGGCTCAGAATTTGCGTCCGCAAATCAATCTGCGAGACATCCACCAGCGCTTTGGGCATCAGACGAATGCGTTTCCAGTCTTCGCTGTTGGCGCGCAGAGTAATTTCGTCCGCCGCGCCCCCGGCCACGTAAGCCATGGCCATCGGCGACATGCAGCTTTCCGCCAGGCCCTCAAGCTCGTTGAGCGTCAATATGTCTTCCGCTTTCAAATCGCTCCTTGGAAATTCATCAAAAGTATACGGAAGCCAAAGCTTTTTCTAAAATCCCGAGCGCAGCGAGGGATCCCTACCGCGGTCGAAGCTTTGTTTTTCCGGCACGCAAATCTTGTTTGCATTGGAGGTCATCGTTACGCCTCAGGACAAAGAACAGAGTTCCATGCCCATGTTAAGGTTCTGTAAAACTGCAATTGGCCATACCAGCTTGAATTTTCCCCGTGCGATAATGTCCCGGACTTTCTCGAGGAGCATGGAATCGCAATGAAAATGAAGCAGACCCGCGGGTTGTTCTCTGTCCTGATACTGTTCGCTTTTGTCGTTCCCTGTTTTGCAGCGCCCAAAAAGCCCAAGCTGGTCGTGGCCCTAGTTGTGGACCAGTTCCGCTATGACTATCTGCTTCGCTTCCGCGCCGACTATCACGGTGGCATTGCCCGCCTGCTGGAGAACGGCGCCGTGTTTACCGACGCGCATTACGTGCAGTTTCCGACCGTCACAGCCATTGGTCATTCCACGTTTATGACCGGGGCCACACCATCGGTAAGCGGCATTATCGGCAATGAATGGTTTGACCGCGCGACCGGCCGCTCCGTGACCAGCGTTTCTGACGACTCGACGCGCCTGCTGGGCGGCGTCCCCGGAGCAACGGGATCGTCGCCGAACCGCCTGCTGGTAAGCGCGCTGGGCGACGAACTGAAGATGGCGGACAAACGCTCCAAAGTGATCGGCATTTCGGTCAAGGACCGCAGCTCGATCCTGCCTTCCGGCCACATGGCCGACGCGGCTTACTGGTTTGACAACGATTCCAACCACTTCGTGTCCAGCACCTATTACATGAACGATCTTCCCGCGTGGGTGAAAAAGGTCAACCAGGACCGTCCCACCGCGAAGTATCTTGGCGCGGAATGGATGCCGGTGAACACCAAGCCGGGCGATAAACCGTTCTGCACTCTGACTGCCGGAACTGACGTCCGCTTCTGCGGCACTCTGGAACTGACTCCGTTCAGCAATGAGATGCTGGAGGAATTCGCGGAAAAGGCCATCGAAAACGAACAACTCGGCGCACACGAAACCACGGACGTGCTGGCGTTGAGCTTTTCCGCGAACGATTACGTCGGCCACCAGCTCGGCCCCGACGCACCCGAGGTCCGCGACATCTCCATCCGCACCGACCTGATTCTCGGCAAACTGCTGGACTTTCTTGATGCCAAACTTGGCGCCGGAAACACTCTCGTCGTCTTTACCGCCGACCACGGCGTTGCGCCGGTACCCGAAGTCAACCAGGCCCGCAAAATGCCTGGGGGGCGCCTGGACCAGGCCGCGATTTCTAAGACAATCGGTGCCGCGATCGCAGCCAGGTTCGGCGACGGCAACTGGTTGGTCTTTGACAATTCTGGATTCATCTACCTGAACTACGACACCATCAAGAAAAACAACGCGGACCCCGCGGAAGTGCGCCGCGTTGCCGCGGAAGCCGCGCGCCTGTTGCCGCACATTGCCCGTGTCTACACGCGTGACCAGTTGCTGCGGGGCGAAGGCGCCGCTTCCGGAGATTTCCAGGGTCGCGCGGTGCAGTTCGGCTTCTATGGACCCCGCTCGGGAGACTTGTTTCTCCTGCCTGAGCCCTATTACATGTTCGCGGCCGCTGGGACCACACACGCGCTGCCGTACAGCTATGACTCGCATGTGCCGCTGATTTTCTACGGGGCCGGAATCCGCGCGGGAATTCACTCCAGACCGGTCACGATGAATGACGCTGCGCCGACTCTGGCCGAGATCCTGCAAGTGGAAACGCCCAGCGGAGCGTCCGGGAGAATCCTCGCGGAGGTCTTGCAGTAAATCGTTCTGATTGGTTTTCATGTTGGTTTTCATAATATTGACACTCGCCTCGGCGCAACCTAAGATCGGGTGCGCCGGAATTCCAACCAACTATTACCCATGCCTGAAGCAGCAGTGAAAGAACAATTTGCCTGTCCGAGTTGCGGTGCAGGAATGCAGTTCAGTCCGGAAGCGGGACAACTGAAGTGTCCGCACTGCGCGCATACGCAGGCGCTGATTGCCGGTTCCACCGTGAAAGCCCATGAATTTACCGGGACTGTGGCCAGTCATCTTTTACAACCTATAACCGCGAAGGCGCTTCAGGTGACCTGCACCGGTTGCGGCAGTGCGGTGTCGTTTGAACCTCCGGAAGTGGCCGGAATTTGTTCCTTTTGCGGGACGGCCATTGTGGCCCAGCCGAAAGCCGCCGACCCGCTGATTGCTCCGGATGGCGTGCTGCCGTTTCAGGTGGCGAAGCCACGCGCCTTGACCCAGTTACAACAATGGCTCAGTTCCCGCTGGTTCGCTCCCAATGCGCTGAAGCGGCTCGCGCGGCCGGATGGGATGAACGGCGTATACCTTCCCTTCTGGACCTATTACTGCCATACGGACAGCAATTACACCGGCGAACGCGGCGTTTACTATTACACGACTGAAACCTACACGGAGCGCGACAGCAGCGGTAACACCGTGGAGCGCACGCACGAAGTGCAGCATACGAATTGGTATCCGGCATCGGGGCGGGTTTCAGAGGACTTCAACAATGTGCTCATCGCGGCGACCAAAGCAGTTCCGGAACCGCGTCTCGACAAGCTGCAACCCTGGGACCTGAACGCGCTCTGCCAATACGAACCGGCGTACTTGGCCGGCTTCCGCGCCCAGCACTATCAGATTGAACTGGCCGAGGGTTTTGAAAAAGCCAAGCTGGTAATGCAAAAAGAGATTGAGCGATCGGTCCGCTCGGACATCGGCGGCGACGAGCAGCGCATTTCCAGCGTTGCTACCACGTACTCCAATATCTTTTTTCTGCATCTGTTACTGCCGGTCTGGATTGGCGCCTACCAGTTTCAAGGCAAGGCCTACCACGTGGTGGTCAACGCGCGCACCGGCGACGTCGAAGGCGAACGCCCGTACAGCGTCTGGAAGATCGGAGCGTTGACGGTAGCGATCATCGCGGCGATCGTGCTTATCGTCATGTGGTATCAGGCCAACCACTAGAACCTTACCGCTGATGGCGCAGATCAGTGTGATCAGCGTCCTCAGCGGTAAGGTTTTTAGCTCCCGTCATTGGGATACCCCCCGGTTCGCTCCGCCCCAACCGCTCGGCCGTTTCCCTGCTAACAGGGAAAAAAACAGGGGAGAATGCGAGCGCTTGGATACTCCAAACATGCAAAACCTCGATTCCACGGGCCTTTCGTGAACCTTTTTCCCGGACGGAGTCAATTCGTAACAGGGGAGGAACAGGGGCGTAACAGGGGAGGAACAGGGGAATCGCCGTGATCGCCGTGATCGCACGTGATCGCCGCGATCGGAAAACCATACCACTGATAACGCTGATGTTCTTGATCAGTCAGAATCAGTGTCGTCAGAATCAGTGTCGTCAGAATCAGTGTCGTCAGTGGTAAGGTTCTATGGTTTTCCTCGCTTTAGGTTTTCAAAGATCGTTCCACGGTCCGCCTGGGCGGGCCGGCCGTATCGGATGTTCCCGGGTTTTGCTAATTGCTAACTGCTAATTGCCAATTGCTTCTTTTATTGCCATTTGCTAACTGCTAATTGCTTCCAATGCGGCGCGCATGGTACCGCGAAACCCTAGCGAAATGCAATAGCTAATTTGCTAATGTTTTCAATCGGTTAGGAGATGGCCTCTGACCACGTCGAAACCGCCAAAAGCGGCGTCGTTTCAAGAGCGCAGCGGAGCGACTTAGAACCTCTTTTTGGCCGCGAATCTACGCGAATAAGCGCGAACCAAAACCTGAAGAACCAAAATTCGCGTTCATTCGCGTGAATTCATGGCCAATGTTTTTCGCGGGTAACGAGAACATCCTTTCCTCGCTAGTTGACCTTCGGCATTTCCCAGCTTGAGAACACCATCCGATATATCAATACGCAGGAAACACCACAGAAGAATGAGCTTCGAAGACGAGCTTTTGCGGATGCTGAAACGGCACGCCATGGAGCCGTATCGGAGCGTGCGGGATTGAAATCCCGCTGTGTGCCAGCCGTCCCCTGCGGGGACTGGATTTGGTTTCCCGCTTCCCGCCGTTGAAACGGCGGGCTACTGCGAGCCCGTCCCGCTTTGCGGGACTGTGTGACGCTGCCGGCGGCGGACAATCTGTCCGACGTGGTTCTTAACTCCCCGTTTGCCGGCGCAAACCTCAACTTGGAGCGTTGTCAGGATTTATCCCGTGCGGCTGAGATTGCATGAACGGGTTTCTGTTCCGGCGCAGCGGACGCAGGCGGAACGTCAGCGGCCGCGAATGAAAAGTAAAACGTGGCTCCCCGTCCTAAGTCGCTCTCTGTCCAGATCTGGCCACCGTGCCGGTGAATAATTCGCTGTACTGTTGCCAATCCGATCCCCGTCCCGGGATATTCCCTGGCGTCATGCAGACGCTGAAAAGCGCCGAACAACCGGTCGGCGTATTTCATGTCAAACCCCGCGCCGTTGTCGCGCACAAAGTAGACGGGTGGCGCATTCCCGGCCTTGGATCCGAATTCGATTCGCGCGCCAGCTCTTCTGGACGTGAACTTCCACGCATTCCCGAGCAGGTTCTCCAGCATGACTTGAAGCAGGACCCGGTCTCCCTCCACGATCAAGTTCGGCTCAATCTCGACCGTCACCTGACGGTCCGGCTCCGCTCGCTGGAGACGGTCGACGATCTCTTCCGCCAGTCTGCTCAAGGAAACTTTCTCGGGGACAATGGCGGAGCGCGCGGTGCGCGCCAGCGCCAGCATACCGTCAATAAGGTGGTCCATCCGGGTTGTCGCCGCCCTGACGCGTTGCAAATGGGCCAATCCCACCGGATCAAGCTGGCCCGGGCAATCTTCCAGAATAGCGCCACTGAAGCCGTCGATGGCCCGCAACGGGGCCCGCAGGTCGTGCGAGACAGAATAGCTAAAGCTTTCCAGTTCCCTGTTCGCCATGGCGAGTTGCGCATTCTGAAGCCTGAGTGTGTTTTCGCTCATACGCAACTGGTCCTGGTACCGCTCCTCTCGATTGCGGTTGCGCTGAAATGCGGCCGCTACAGCGCCTCCGCCGCCTACCGCCAGAAACAACATGATCAGGAGCAAAAGGCCAAGTGTCCGTTCGGACTTCCATAGGGATTGCTCGATCACCGTTGTTGGGACGCTGATCAATATTCCCCATCCTGCGGAGGGGATGGGAGTATAAGAAGCAACGACCTCCTGAGAGCCAAGGGACAGACGCTCGCCCGTGTCTTTGGGCTCCGCTTTCCTCAAGCGTTCGACAATCGAGTGATTGCCGGGAACAGCTACAATGGCCGGCCCCTGGGCACCGAAAATCTTGCCTTGTTGATCTACGACGAAGAAGAGTGCGCTGTTTTCCGGAGTTGCGTATTCATAAACGTCGTGGGTGATTGTAGCGAGCGTCTGCTCACCGACCATGAGTCCCAGCGGGTTGCCGTTCTCGTCGTTCACGGGAACGGCAATGGCCACGGCGTATCCAATCCCCGCAGCCGCGTGGTAGGCGGGCGAGACATAATCCGCGCGGCCAGCGGACAACGCGGAAGACAAATCCGCAAAGTGATAGTCCGGACCCAGGAGTGCCGCGTTCGCAGGCGAGACCGCCCGTAATTTGCCGCTGCGGTCATACAAACCCAAAGCTGTAAATCCAGGCCGCAACTTGTGGGTTCTCGCGAGCATCGTGGCGAGCGCGTCATTATTCCCTCGCCGCCATTGCGGCGCCACGTCTGATCTTTCCGCGAAACCCTGGAGGTAAGCGGTACTGTCGGTCAACGGCCGCTCGACCAGCGCGGCAAACGCTTTCCCCGAACGCGAACTCTGGGTAATGAGCCGCTTGGTGGTTTCATGGAGCAATACCCGGTGGGCGACAATGATAAAAGCGGTCAAAGGCAAAACCGCGAGGCCAATCGCTATCAAGTAAGCGCGGAAAAGGTTCCGTCGTCGCCGGGGCATTGTCTCTTTCGTGGCGCGCATCGTCTACTCATTTCCGTCTCCGGCTGTTCCCTCTAACGAGGTGCTCTTTCAGTCGGCAGTGCTGTGTGTGGGCAATTCTCCGCGTTGATCTCTCTTATCCCAAGTCTACTCTTGTGCAAATCAGCGAAAAGTGGCAAGCAACAATTAATTGGCGGTAAACTGACTGATTAGAAACTTACAATCGTCCGGCGGCGCGCGCTAGTCCGGCGCTCAAGCCATAGAGTCTAGAGCTGTCATTTCGAAAATGACACGTGGGTGGCGGCCCCGCCGCAGATGGCGCAGAGCGGAAAAGGCATTTACCGCGAAGGTCGCGACGGACCAAGAAGCGGGCAACCGGGCAGAAACATTTCTTTTTCGCGACTCAGCGCGGGAAACGGCGGAAGAGCAGCCCTTCCCAGGGCTGCGAGAGGATCGGCGTGGCGGGGACAGACGGGACGTATTCTCCTCTTTTAGCTACGACAAAATTTTCAGCATGGCCGGTGTGCCTTCAAGTGCTTGTGCTGGCGCCGCATGGTGTCCTGGGGTTTGTGGCTTTTTGGCTGTGGTGGCCGAAATCAAAGGAAGGCTGGCGCAAGTTTTTGCTCGTGGCCGGATATCTCTTTGCGTTCCTTCCAGACATGCGCTATACCTTCGATCTCAGATGAACCCATTTGTCCAAAATCTCACCCGGAGGCAATCAATCATGTCCCAGCGATTCATAGCTAGGATCACCACGGTCGTGATCGTAACGGCGATTGCGGTGTCGTCCGCACAGCAGTCAGTCAAAGCTGACTACCGCATCCAGAAGACACAGGCGGAGGCGCCTGTGCGACATGAGCATGGGCAGGGCCGCTCGGCTTCCGCTGTTGCCGGCGAGATTGCCCGGATACGCGAGCAGTGGTCGCGCGATTTGCATGACAAACGGCTGGAAGAAATCACCGCGCTCTATGCGCCGGATGCGGTCTTTCTGGCCGGCGATATAGGACGCGTTACCGGACGGCCGGCTGTCCGCGAGCTTTGCCGGAACGTAATGGCCGCCGTGACCAGCAACCTTACGTGGCATAGCGTGACCGTGGAAAGCTCCGGGAACCTGGCTTATGACAGCGGCGAATATGACGAGACACTTGTGCCGATGGCCGGCGGGACGCCGCAGCAATCCAAAGGCAGCTATTTGATCGTCTTCAGACGCGGGCGCGATGGCAAGTGGCTGATCGTGGAGCAGGTCTGGACGGAAGTGAAGCCAGCGACCCACTAGCCGCTAACCAAACCCTTTTACCACGGAGGGCACAGAGGACACGGAGGGTTGGGACAGAGGACCAGCGGTTGCTCTTTGCTCTTTGCTCTCGGAACCTTACCGCTGATGACGCAGAGCACGCTGATTCCAATTATTGCGTGGCGGCTTAATGACTTCTCACGTGATGCCGGCCTGAGCTTGTGCCTGGATCGCCTGTTCCAATCGGCGTTATCTGCGTCATTCAGTGGCAAGGTCTTTACCCACCGAACATCTGCGGCAATCTAGCTGCTACGCCCCAGCGCATGAAGCGCACGGTCTGCAGCGGTGACTCCGCGAAACTGCGCCTCTTCAAAAATCGAGATTCCGCTCAGGTCGGAGTTGGCAAAGTACAGCCTGTCTTCCGACTTCTTCAGTGCGTGCCGCTCCGGCGAAAAGATCGTACCGACCGCCGGGCGCACCATGGCATGGCCCATGCGCATCACGTCGATGCGTGAGACGCACTTGCGAATGTCCTTATGCGCGCGCTCCAGGTCGGTAAGGATTGCTTCCTTCCAGTAGGACCAGTCTTTTTGCAGCAGCATCTGCCGGTTGGCCGCCGGTGTTCCTTCAGCCAATGCCCAATAGAAGGTCCAAACCGTTCGATCGGCGAACGTCCGCAGCGATTGATGCATCGCGTCCACGTAGCCCAGCGCAGGTGAATCCATGAACACGTTGTCCCAGGCGGGCTGAAGCCCGTGGGATTCAGGAATGGACTCCAGGGTGAGGTTCGCCGTGAGCCAGGGCGAGTATTGGAAGTCGCGAAGGTGGGGCATGCCGTCAATCAAGTAGGGCGCAAGAAATGTGGGCGCGGCGAATATCACGCATGAGCAGCGGTACTCCGTGTCACCCGCGTCGACGCGAAACGAGACCCGGTCGCGCTGTATGAGATGGACCATCTGGTCTGCGCGAACAAATTTTCCGACCCGCGCCAGCAATTGCCGTGCGACCCAGCCGTTTCCTTCCGGCCAGGTGAGCGGCCCTTTTTCTTCCGGCTCGCGGGAAGAAAAATAGTGAATGCCGGCCCATGCGGACGTGTCGGCGGCCAGCGCGCCGTAGTCGTCGCGGCAGGCGTAGTTCATGTACCAGAGCAGCGGCTTGGAATCGAAGCCGTTCTTTGACAGCCAATCGGCAAAAGACATCCGGTCGAGAGCGGCGTGCCGGCTGGAGAGCCCGATCTCCAGAGGAATCGTGAAGCCGCCGGAGGCGCGAAAGGAATGCGTGAGATCGGCAAAGCGGCGAAACTGGTCGCGGTCAGCAACGGTCAGGTCGGCTTGCGGCTCAATGCCCTCTTGCCAGCGCCCGTGAAGAAACAAACGCTCCTGGGGATCAAAGCAAAGATATCGTTCGTCCCACTTGCCGTCCTGGAACACTCCGAGATCGGTAAAAAGTTCACGCACGTACTCCGCGTGCTTGCCGGGCACGGGGACATAGTGCGCAGCCCAGGGATAGCGGGTGACGTGGTTTTCTCCCCAGCGCGAGTTGCCGCCGGGTTGCTGGTTCATTTCCAGCAGCACAAAATCGCTGAAGCCGCGCTTTTGCAAACGCCACGCGGCGCTCAGGCCGGCCATGCCTCCACCTACGATGACCAGGGGAATACGGACAATTTGTCTCGCCGCGGGAAAGTGCGCATGATCACGCAGCAAGTGTCCCAGTTGGAATGAGTCGTTGACAAACTCGCCAGCGATCGGGCGGCCTGACTTGACTGAAAGCCCAACCAGGGCCGCGGCGCCCAAAGCGCAGAACTCGCGGCGCGTGGTCTTCAATGGCTGATCTCCCGCCACTCGCGGTCGTACGTCCGCACCAGCACCTGGTCGTTGAGATGATTTGCCGGCATGGTAACCGGCGCCATGTCCGGCGGAAACTCAAACATGCCGGGGAATCCCGCCAGCGTCAGAAAACGCATTCCTTGAGGCAGAGATGAAGGCGGAGCATAGTCGTGCTGGCTGCCCAGAACGTATCCCCATTCGCCAAACGACGGCACGTAGACGTGATAGGGATACGTCTTGAAGCCCGCTTGTTTTACCGTCTCCGCGATGCACCAGAATGATTTACGCGCGAACATGGGGGACGTGCTCTGCACCACGAACATCCCTTGCCGGCTCAAATGATGGCTGAGAGTGGAATAGAAAACCGTGGTATAGAGTTTACCGAGCGAATAGTTGGTGGGGTCGGGAAAATCCACGACGATGAAGTCAAAGACGTCCTGCGATGAGTCCAGCCACAAGAATGCGTCCGCGTTGATGATATGGACCTTGGGTGACAGAAACGACTTCTGGTTCAGCGCTGTGAGGAACGGGTGTGTCGAAAAAAGATGTGTCATCTCCGGATCAAGGTCCACCAGAGTAACGCTCTCAACCTGCGGATACCTCAGGACTTCCCGTACCGCCAGGCCGTCGCCGCCGCCCAGCACCAGCACATGGCGCGGAACGGGAACAGCGGAAAGACCAGGATGGACCAGCGCCTCGTGGTAGCGGTATTCATCGCGTGAACTGAACTGGAGGTGCGAGTTGAGAAAAAGTCTGAGGTCGTCCTTCCATTTCGTCAGGACAATGTGCTGGTAGTGCGTGTCGCGGGAAAAGATGATTTCGTCGGCATAAATATTGTCTTCCGCCAGGCCGGTAATGCGCTTGCCGTTCACCAGCCCGGCGATGAGCACGGCCATCACGATCGCGCACATCACTTGCAGCCGCCGCGGCGAGGGAAGCTGGCCCTTGAACAGGAACGTGCCCCACAGAGCAACCGCGGCATTGACGATGCCGAAAAACAACGCAGATCGCACCAGACCCAGGTACGGCACCAGCACTACGGGAAAAAGAATAGAGGCAAAGAGCGCGCCGATGTAGTCAAACGTCAGGATGTGTGAGACCACTTCATGAAAGTGATAGCGGTCGCGAATGATCCGCATGAGCAACGGGATCTCCAGGCCCACCAGGATTCCGAGCACAATCACAATGAAGTACAGAAAAACCTGGAAGCCCTGCGTGAAGGCAAAAGCGAGAAACAGCAGTCCGGAGGAGAAGCCGCCCACCAGGGCCACCACCAGCTCGATCCAGACAAAACGGTAGGCCAGTCCGCGACGGATGAATCGGGAAAGAAAGCTGCCGATGCCCATGGCGAACAGGTAACTGCCAATTACGGTGGAGAACTGGAAGACGCTGTCGCCCACCAGGTAGCTGGCCACCGTGCCCGCTATCAGTTCGTAGATCAGGCCGCAGGCGGCAATCAGCAGGACAGAAATGAAGAGAAGGACCGCCACCTCTAGTGCACTGCCGCGGCAATGATGATGCAGATCCCAATGGACATGGCGCCTACCAGGATGGCCAGCGCCATGTTGTGTTCCTGCACAATCTCTTTCCACAAGTGGTAGGGCGTTATCTTGTCCATGACCGTGAACGCGACCACAAAAAGGATGATGCCCATGGCGGCGAACACGGAGGCGTTGATCAGGTTATGCAACAGGCTTGTGAAGTCCATTATTTTCCTCCAGTGTAGTGATGGTAGGAGCTGTAGACCGAGCGGTAAGAACCTGGGTTGTCGCGGACAGAGTTGGGCACATTGCTCACCTGGTTGACTGAATTCAACGTCCAGCCCTGGTATTGTGCGGTGGCCAAGAGCCCGAGCACTCCAAGTCCATAAACTAAGTAGAATCTACGAATCATCGTCATCTCCAGAACTGTCGTTAGAGGAACCGCCCGAACCGCCGGCATGGTCGCTCTCCTGCCAGCGCATGTGTTCAAAACTCATGGAGCGCCACGTCGCAAACAAGGCCGGGACCACCAGCAAAGCGGCCGCCACCAGGAACCACCAGTAAACCGGGGCATCATGGGTGACGCTCACGGTGTAGGAAATCGGGCGGCCTGGATCACTCTCCGGCTCAATCCGTAAGTAATAGTGCCCAGGCGGTATGGCCGGGATCAGGATTGAATCATGCTGCGAACCTTCGCTCCAGGAGCCGTCTTCATCACTGCCGTAGTAGGAGCTGATTTCGCGGCCAAAATCGTAGGCCTGGCCCGTGTCCTGGTTGATGAGTGCGTAATCGAGATAGATCCAGGCGTTGTCAAGGTCCGTAGTAGTCTCAACCTTTACCGGAGCGGCGTGGCCGGACAGCTCAAACGTGTCGGTCACGAAGGAGTGTTCTCCCGCACTGCCGGGACTGAACTCATAGGTGTGCCGGAAGACTTCCTTGTCCTTGGCCATGACACCGTGGACGATCAGGAGCAACAGCGCCACGATCAGGAATATGCCGCAGTATTTCCAGATGATTTTGGGGGTGGAAGCAAACGGCGAAGGTTGATTTTCAAACACGCCCGTCGGGGGCGGCGGCGTACCGGGAAGAGAAAATGTTTTCCAAATGTCCACGCCGGTCATGTATTCGCCCATCGACCACGTCACTTCTTTGTCTTTCGTGGTCTCGGAGGAGAGCACGCGCGGCGGCGAAACGTAGTCTGTCACATCCACGGCTTCGCCTACTCTCACCTGCCAGGGAAACTCGCCGATCACAAAGGACGTTTTGGCCTGGGCGCTTTGGAAATGGCGGTAAGTTTCGCCCAGGTATCTTACCGGCGCTTCGCTGCCTGGACTCCCGGGACTGTCGGGAAGAGATCGCAGCACAGAAACGTAATTCCAATGGCCATCAAATTCAGTCAGATAACGGAAGCCCTTGTACGGGTTGAAAAGAACATACTCGCTCCAGCTGTAGCTGATGCCGTCCACCTCAATCGCACGCCGCTGACAGCCAACCAGTTCATAGAGGACTCCGCGGAGCTTGCCTCGCGTTCCCGGCGGTATCAGCGGTTCATACTTGATGGCCGCCTTGAACTGCTGCAAGACCTGGACTTTGGGATCTTGAGCGTCCAGGATGGAGTGGCAGCTTCCGCACACGACGTTGACCGCCTGGCCGAAGGAACGTACCGTCACTGTTGCGCCGCAGTTAGGGCAGGTCAGCGAGCGGACGCTGACTCCGGGGACCGGTTTGCCGGGCGCGGGTTCAGGCATTTACCATCCCTCGAACTTGCGGACATTCTTGAGTTGCAGGTCTTCAAAGTCCACCGCTTTCCCGGTGTAAAGGACGGGCTGCGCATCACTGTAATCCAATGTGGCGAAATCTCCGCTGTGCGACCTCAGATCAACAAAGGTGACGTCCGTCTTGTCCCAGTATTCGAAAGGCAGCTCGCCTTCAACTCCGGCATAGTGGGCCAGGGTGAGTGACGTGACAGTAAAGGCCATGCCGTCCCACTGATAATTTTTCCCGAGCTTGGCGTCAGGCTGGGCAGGAAGACCGGAAATCTCTTTGCGAAAGGAGATGGCATATTCATCCTGCGCGTCGGAAATCCAGCCGTCACCGCCGTCATTGAAGACGATGTGCCATTCGTTCCAGTTCCCCTGCTCGTACTCGTAGATGATCCGTCCGGTGACTACAAAGGCCCGGTTGCCGTACTCGCCCTCGCTGGTGATCTGGAGAGGCGAAGCGTCCGGGGGCAGATCGGCGACCACACCGACTTTTTTTAAGTCCACGTCGGTGCGAACCAGGACCGATTTGCAGTACGGACAAACAGTCTGCACGCTGCTGGACCAGCGAAACACAACCGGAGCCCCGCAATTCGGGCAGTTCGAGGTGCGTTGGGTCATTGCGCCTTCCCGCTCCCAGCGACGGAAAACGCGGTGGCACCTTCATCGGTGGAATCAACGTAAGGCCGCTCCAGCCGTCGAACACTCACTCTCTGCGCGCCAAAAGCCTCTCGCAGCTGGCTGTTGAAATTCCACTCCGAACGCGGTCGGCAGCAGAAGAGATTCAGGCAGAGCGATCCGTATTCAGGAAACGTGTGGCAGGCAAGATGTGATTCCGAGAGCAGGCAAAGCCCGGTAATGCCCAGGGACTGTGGGAACTGCTTCCACTGCTGTTCTCCGCAGGGATGCAGATTGAGGTCCCGTACGATCCGGGCGAACAGTTCTTTCAGGGTGTCAAGACTGCTGAGCGACTCAGGATTGCAGCCGTAGGCTTCAACAATCCATTCTGTCCCCGTCATTACTGTTGCGGCTTTCCGCACGTTGGGCAGAACTTTCCCGCTGCCGGCATGGCTTTGCCGCATTCCACGCAGAACCTGGTCCCCGCCGCCGGCGCCGCGGCAGCCGGCGCTGTCTCCGTGCCGCTGGTGGCGGTCTTCATGCTGTTCATCATGGTTTGGGCCATGCCCATTCCCACGCCCAGTCCGGCGCCCAGGCCGGCGCCTCCGCTGCCTTCGTTGGCGGCGGCTATGGGCATGGACTGCGCCACCTGGAACTGCGTGTACTTGTTCATGTCCCCAATCATGTTCATGCTGATTCTCTGGTCCAGGATCTTCTGCAGCTCGTCCGGCAGGGAGAGATTTTCCACCACAAACGTGTCCATGGCCAGACCAAGACTGGTGAATCCCGGTTTGAGCAGGTCACTCACCTGCTGCGCCAGCTGGGTTTGATTGGCTGCCATGTCGAGAAACGGCACGTTGCTCTGGGCAAACGTGTTGGCGAGCACGCCGATGATGGTGTCGCGCAACTGGCCTTCCAGGTCGGCGACCATGTATTGGTCGCGCGTGCCGCTGATCTTCTGGTAGAAAACCTTCGGATCGGCGATGTGGTAGGAGTACATGCCGAACGCGCGGAGACGCACCGCGCCAAACTCCTTGTCGCGAACGGTGATCGGATTCGGCGTGCCCCAGTGCTGGTCCGTCTGCATTCGCGTGGAGAAGTAATATACGTCGGACTTGAACGGCGACTGAAACGCTTTGTCCCAGTTCTTCAAATAGGTCAGGATCGGCAGGGTGTTGGTGGTGAGCTTATAAAGACCGGGAGCGAACTGGTCGGCAATCTTGCCTTCGTTGACGAACAGCGCGAGCTGGGAATCGCGCACGGTAAGCTGGCCGCCGTTCTGGATCTCGCGGTCCTGCATGGGATACCGGTAAGCGAGGATCCCGTCCGCAGGTTCGGTCCAATCAATGACATCGATAAACTGCTTGCCGATAAACGAACGTAAGCTCATAAATTCCTCATTAATCCTGATGTTTGCAGTTTGCGGTTTCGGGGCGCTTGACTGAATCGTATGGCGGCCACGGAAAGATGTCAAACAAAAGCGGAAGCGAGGAAAAACCAGGGTAATGGCAATCTGCAATGCTCAAATAACAGATAGCAAAGCCACAAATTGTCTGGAGGGAAACATCGGGAATTTGGCCTTTTGTTATTTCGCGTCTCAACGGTACTGATGCTTCCCGTCCTTCAGATGATCACCAATCTCTTTCTTTATCAAGTAACCGCCAAGGAAGAACACATTATAGAACCACGTGGCGCAGGGAATCACTATAAGGACAATTGCGCCTCCCAGCACTGGCATCGCAGACGCCACCCCGGCGCTGCACGCGACCGAGAATCCCACCCAAAGAAATGCTCGAAATCGGTTGACGCGAACGATAACTTTTGTAAGTCCATTATCGCCTGCTTCGCATCGCACGTCGACGCCACTGACAGCCGTGAACGGGTTTATACCAACCCAGTTGCTGTGACTGTATGTTCGCGGATCAATGCCGAGCCCAAGCGGAATCTGCGTCGAAGTTACAGAGAGATTAGCAGCCCTGTACTTGACGCACTCCTTGGTTAGAAGGCCTTTGATTCGCTCCAAAGCTGTGTCGGCGGGCAACCGGCAAACGAGTTCGTAAGTCTTATGTATCACCAGCTGGAACCCACGCAAGTATAATTCGTCCGCTTTTACTCTCCCTGGGGGTGTGGGACCGGCTCCACAATGATCGGCTGCGCCTTCCGCATCTCCGGCTTGCTCTCAAGCTGTTTGTTCTCAAGCCTGGGTTCGATGCGCTCTGGGGGACGCATCCGCTCGTCGAATTTGCCGAAGATCATTTTGCCGGCTGTGGTCTGGAGCACCGAAGTGACCGCGATGTCCACGTTCTTGCCGATCAGTTTGCGCGCGTTGTCCACCACCACCATGGTCCCGTCATCCAGATAAGCAACGCCCTGGTTGTATTCCTTGCCTTCTTTCAGGATGAAGACGCGCATGGTTTCGCCCGGCAGCACGATGGGCTTGAGGGCATTGGCCAGTTCGTTGATGTTCAGGACTTCCACGCCCTGAAGTTGCGCCACCTTATTGAGGTTGAAATCGTTGGTAATGATCTTGCCTTCGTACAGCTTGGCCAATTCGATCAGCTTCAAGTCCACTTCGCGCACGGCGGGAAAATCATCTTCCACGATCTGCACGTTGACGGTCGCGATCTTCTGGACCCGCTGCAAGACGTCCAGCCCGCGGCGGCCGCGGTTGCGCTTGAGCGAGTCGGCCGAATCGGCGACCAACTGCAGTTCCCGGAGCACAAATTGCGGAATCACCACAATGCCGTCCAGAAAACCGGTTTCGGCGATGTCGGCGATACGGCCGTCGATAATCACACTGGTGTCCAGGATCTTGAAGCTCTTGCGGCCCTGTTTTTCGGCGCCAAAGATGCCGCCGAGCGCCGCCAGGTTCAGAAGGTCGCCCTTATTGGCGCCCACAATCAGTCCCACGTACGACATCAGCAGCATGACCATGAGCTGCAGAAAACGCTGGGTTTCGGAATGCGTGATGCTGTTCTTGATGACCACGCTGAACAGATAGGCGCCCAGAATGCCAAGAATGCTGCCAATGACCGCGCCAATGAGCCGCTTAAGGCTCACGCCGCGCAGACGGGCCTCAAACGCCACTACCACCAGGCCGATGACGATTCCCAGGCAGCCCGCAAACCAGGGAGAGAACCTGGCTAAGCCGAAAGGCTGCAGATTGTAACAGGCAATAGAAACGACGCCAATAAAGACAATGCGAATGATCCACAGGTCCATAAGGACCCTCCCCACCGGGGCTTGCTGCAGATATCAAGGTAAAATTTACGCCGTACGCCTTGCAGTACCCTGAGTAAGTCGCTGCCCCAACAGCTTTATTGCGGAGCTTATAAATCAATGAATACGCTCCGCCCTACCCCAAGGCGGCCAGTATACATCAGCCGGGGCATTTCAGCCGCCCCTAGTTAGTTACCGACTAGTTAAGCACCGGCCTGCTTTGTTGTTGACCGGAACAACGGCATCCCGCATCTTGGGTGTACGGGGAAATATTCCCGGGTTTGTGTCGTGCGAACAATTTGGCCGGTGTAGATGAGCGGCCTGGTTCTCCTGCTCGTTGGGAGAACATTAAAACCGGCGCCCAAAATCTCGGGGGAGAAAAGGCGCCGGTTTTATTTTGAGAGATTGGCGTGCCCGTCCGCTCGGTTTCTCTCACTTGTTCTCGATGTCCCCCAATATGTCGTCGAAGTGGGCAATCAGGGCCCGGTCTGGCTTTACTTTGATTCCTGCCAGGCGAACGTGCCTCTCGAGGGTAGTGTTGCCGCGCAGCGGCAAACGGGCCGCCCGGACGACCTGTCCCTTCGTCAGTTGAATGTACAGCGGCACCAGCATGACAAAGTTGTCGCTCACGTGTGATTGTGTGAGCTTGAAATTCATGATCACCGTACCATCGGTGTCCGTAGAGAACGTGTTTTCGAATTTGTATTGCGGATACTCCGTCCCGTAAACGTACTGATTGAAAAACCAGTCCATTTTGCGATTGCCTTCCAGGTCCATTTCCCGCGTCATGTGTTTTTCCACCGTGGCCTTGAAATCCTCGGTGGTTGCGGCGCGGCCGGCGTAGGCGCCGGTGAAGTCGTGCATGAGCGCCTTGAAACGGCCGTCCACGTCCTTGACGGTCGTGTCCTGCAACATAAGCCGCAGCATCTGCAACACGTATGCGCCTTTCGGATAGATGAGATCGCGGGGTACGTCCACGCCGGTTTTCGCCGTGGCCAGACGATAGCCCAGGGTGAGCGGCCCTACGTCAATGGCCCGCCTTCCCAGGGTATTTGTGTCGGTGAGCAGTTTTCGCTGGTAGAACCAGAATTCGTGGTAATCATCCAGGCCGTGGTCTTTATAGATGAGTTGCAGGAAAATCGACGCGGAACACTCAGCGAAGCCTTCGCTCATCCATTGGTCACGGTAGGAATTCCAGCCGACGGCGTGTCCCCACCATTGATGGGAGATCTCATGCGGCCCCAGCGATTTGAAGAAGCCGCGCTCGTTGCCAAAACCCATGAAGTGGCGCGTGGTGGAGTCCAGAAAATAGGTGATGGGCAGGAACACCAGTCCCGGCCAGGACTGTCCGTAACCCATGGCTGTCTGCTGGGTCATGGCCAGCCGCTTGTAGGGTTCGTCGCCGAAATAATCGGTGTACATATCCAACGCGATCTGGGCCTCGGCCATCGCCTTCTTGGACATGGATACGGTGCTCATGGTTCCCATGACGCCCCGGTAGGGGCTGCCCCGCAGAGATTCTATGACGCTGGGAGACTCCGCATTCACGTCCGTCTCCACGTCATAGCGATTGCTCAGGTCGCGGCCTTCCTGCCGTTTGAAGTCGCCGATGTTGAAACCGGCAACCGCCTGCGGCGCGTAGGAGGCCCACTCCGTAACGCTTTCCTTGCCCTCATCCAGGGTTTTGCCTAACTTGCCTGTGGCCGCCAGCTTCATCCCGTGAGGAACGCGAAAAGTCATTTCGTACGTAGCGTAGCCGCCCATGCCCAGGCCGGGATACCAATTGTCGCGGGCTATGGGATAGAAGTTTCCGTTGCTTTCATCCGTGACAGCGTTCTTACCGCCGTATTTGGTGATGATGGTATAGCTCTCTCCCTTCTTCAGCTCTCGCGGCAGCAGTACGGCAAAGTCCGAATCCTCCTCCGTCGGTTCCTGGATGAACGAAAGCGGCTGCCCGTCCTCCCCAGCGACCCATTCCGCGCGCAGAGTGGGGAAGAGATCCAGGGCCAGAACGCGCACACCGTCCCGCAAAGCGGTAACTGTAGTTTCTGCCTGGGCATCGAGCTTTCCGTTCTTCTCTATTTGCGTGTCCAGCTTCTGGTGTTCAACCTTGATCGGCAGGTTCTGCTCGTTGCTGTTTGCCGTCCCTGCCTCATATTCCCTGGAGAAATGGAATGCGGTCCAGACCCCGTAATGGTCGTAGTCCCAGGCAATCAGCGCGACCTCTTCCGGCGCCAGGCTGAAGCGTTCGCGGATGCGCGGCCCGGCCCGGAATATCGGCGGAGGATCGGGAGCGTAGGAAACGACCCCTTGCGGGTCTATGTCATAGATGAGTTTCCCGCTGTATTTCTTGCCTTTGATGAAGGCGACGAATTTTCCGCCGGGCTGCGAACTTACGACGTCCTGCAGCAGCCGGACGTCAAGATTCTCCTTGAGTCTTTTCCTGAGGTCCTGCTGGATTTCCTTCAACAACCCGGCGGCGTCGCCGCTGGGCGGCGTTGCATCTTTCGCAGCCGCCTTTCTGAGCTCATCTTCCGTGCCGTCGGTAAAGCGAAAAACCGCGGCGTTGAATTGTTCGACAAATTCGTCCCTGGCCAGGATTCTCAGATAGCGCCGTTCGATTTCAACAGGCGGAGTCAGGCTGAAAGCGGCATCGCCCAGAAAGACCGCTCCGGTGACTTTTCCATTCACCGGTTCGAGCAGGTAAAACGCGCCGCTTCTGAAGGTAAAGATCCCTGCATCGCGCCGCATCCGGAAACCGTTCACCGGAATGACTTCCGAGCCCACCTTGATGTTTCTAAGGTCCAGATATACCGGGTTATTGTTGGCCAGCGCGCGGGGTGTCTGGGGAACAAGTTTGACGGTGGTGGGACGTGTCTTGAGCTCTTGAGCACCCGTGGTTACCAGGAACGCGGTTCCCAGGAAATACAGGAAAGGTCCCAACCGTGTGAGCTTTCTCATGCTGTCCTCCAGATGCGCCCGTCGGTGTGGCCCATTATGCTGGTAAACCCTGCCCGGCTCAAGTGAAAGAAGGTAGATTACTAATGGAAAGTCAAGAAGCGCGAAGCAGTAGGTACCTTCGTGTGCACCATCCGTGTGCACTATCACATCCGTAATGTTGCCTGGGGCCGCTATTTGTGCGAGAGTAGCGGTTCACCCTCGGACGGGACCGATAACCATCCGCGGTCGAGGCAGTCCAAGTCATTAAGGACAAAAAATGGCAGCAGTCAAACAGCAACGAACTTATGAAGAAGCCGTCACCTGGCTTCGCGAACACGATTTTGGCATTCTGGAAGCTCCGGGTACCCGCGACCGCGTATTTGTGAAAAAGCTGAACGTCTCGGCCGCCATCGAAAAGGGAGAGGATGACACCGCGCGCATTTTCGCCAAGCCCGGCTATTTGATCAACGGCGAAATCTCCCGTCTGGTTGACAAGGGCTATCAGAAGTTCCTGAAGACCAGCAAAGCTGAAATTCCGGCCACCGCCGACCATTTGAAGGCGATGCACCAGGTCTCCGAAGAGCTGCGCGAAGCCATGGGTGGAGTCAGCCTGTACAACGAGGCCCTGGGGACGGTCAGTGATCGCTACGTCTATGACCGGGTTGAAGGGCGGGACCTGCCTGAATCGCAGCGGCCGCAGCGCGCCTGGGAAAGCGACAAAGCTTCTGGCCGCAAACCTGCCTAGAATACGTCCTAAGCCTTCGTTGAAATCTGTTTTCGACCCTGAGTGCTCCCTGCCAAAACCCACGCACCCAGATTGATTCAACGGGTGCGCTTTTTCTGCGGAACCTCCCAGTTCACATTGAACACGCTGACTGGCCCGGTGCGGCCCTTGAGGCGCAGCGGAGGCAGCGCCGCGAACACGAATCCATTGCTCAGTTCCGCGGCGGTGGATTCGGAGATCAAAATCTGTCCGCCGGCTGCATTCGACATCAAACGGGACGCCGTATTCACCGTATCTCCGATTACCGTGTAATCAATGCGGCGCGGTGAGCCGATATTCCCGGCGGTCACGATGCCGGTGTTGATGCCGATCCCTACGCGCAGCTCCGGCCAGTGCCGGGTAGCGGCATCGCGGTTCAGCTCGATCAGCAGGCGCTGGATCTGAATGGCCGACTCGACGCAGTTGGCAACGTCGTGGCCCTTGGAAATGGGAGCGCCGTACACGGCCATCACAGCATCGCCAATGTACTTGTCCAGCGTGCCGCCGTTGTCAAAGATCACGTCGGTAACGCGGGTAAAGTACTCATTCAGGATTTCGACTACCTGCTCCGGGCCCATGTTCTCGCTCATGGGGGTGAAACCGCGTATGTCGGCGAACATGACCGTGACTTTCTGATTGACGCCACCGAGCCGGATGTCAGGATTGGCCACCACCATCTCCGCGACCTCGGGCGAAAGGAACCGCTCCAGAGCGGAGCGCTGCAGCGCCTGCTGGGCGATCTTCTGGTGGGCCATGGCGTTATCAATGGCGGCGCCGGTTTGCGCCGCGAGCAGGGCAAACACGTTCAACTCTTCCTGGGTAAACGCGGCGGTCTTCTCGAGATTGTCCACGTACAGGATCCCAAACACGCGGTTGCCGCCCAGTAAGGGAGCGCACATGGCCGAGCGCAGTCCGGAGATGCGTATACTCTCGCTACTGACGAAACGCTCGTCCGCGCTGACATCCATGATCAGAATAGGTTGTTGTTCCTGGCGGACCAGTTCCAGGACCTTCTTGCTGAGAATAATCTCCGGCTGGGAGCTCGAGGCTTGAGGATTGCGATAGCGGACTTCGCTCTGCCGCAATACCTCTCCGGCTTCATTGAAGAGCATGATGAAGCCGCGTTCCACCCCTTCAATGCGGAAGGCGAGCGACATTACCTGTTCGCTGATGTCGTCAATGGACAGTTTTGCGTTCAGGGCCTTGCCCGCGTCATACAACACGGTCAAGAGATAGTTCTCGTGTTCCAGTTTTTTGAGGCGCGCGGCCAGTTCCTGAGTGGAGACCTCGGCGGCGTCCGGTAACGGGACCGAACTGAGGGTTTCCGGCCGGCCGTGCATGATCTGATTCAACGTGGACGGCCATTCCGCCCGGCGCACCTGAATAGCGCTGTCATCGATGGTCTCAAGGCGGAGTTCGTACCTTCCGATGAGCGCAATATCGCCGCTCTTCATTTCACAATCCTGGCCGATTTTCTGGCCATTCAGGACCACGCCGTTGGTGCTTCCGCGGTCGGCGATGAGGACCGCCTGGTCCTGGACCTTGACTACCGCGTGGAAGCGGCTGACGCTGGAATCATTCAGCACCAGGTCGTTGGCATTGCCCCGCCCGATGGTGATGATTGGCTTGTTAAGCTCCAGGATGCCCTTTTTGCTGTCTGGTGAGGAGATGATGAGGCGGGCCATAGGCTAAGGCCCCTGCTTTTCCAGGATTTCGTCAACGCTCTTGACCTGGCCTTGTTCCACTTGAGCGGTGCGATGCACGGTCTTGAAGCCGTCCATTTTCAACACGACGTCATAGGTGCCCGGGGCCAGGGCCCAACGCACATCCGTTTTCTTGGGGGCCTCCTGTCCGTCAAGGATAATCGTCGCTCCTTCCGGCCGCGTGCGTACAAGCAGGACCCCTTTGCCTTCGGGGATGGACTCACCGCCCAGAAGGTGCCGCCAGAAACCGGTTTGTTGAAAAGTGAGTGTGGGAGCAAAGCTGTAGATCTGCCCTTCGGCAAGGCTGGGAGATGCGATTTCGTCTTTGAAACCCGGCTTGCGGACGGCGACCTTGTGCACGCCCTTTTCGACGACGATTTGCGCTGGCGTGGTCTTGCCGGTGTCCCGGCCATCGATCCAGATGGCGGCGTTCTGCGGAGTGCTGTTTACGTCGATTCTGGATACAGCCGGTTTCAATTGGGCGGAGACAATATCGCTCTTGCCGGCAGTGACGGTCACGGTGCGCGTCTCCCGATCGTACCCCTCTTTCGCAAAAACGACTGTATGCTCGCCCGAGGCAAGGTTGGAAGCTCTAAATGGGGTCAACCAGGAAGGCTCCGACCAGCCATCAACCTCCACTTTGGCGCCGTCCGGCTGCGAAGCAAAACGCAACTCGCCCTGGTGCGAAGAAACACCGATGGGAGACCTTGGCCCCTTGGCCTTCTTTTGATCCGGCTTCGGGTCGGGTTTTTGATCAGGCTTCTCCTGTACCACCTCGTTTGTGCCGGTGTCAGAAGGTTTGGTTACCTGCACGTTCGCCGCCTGCTGCTGTTGCTGCCGCCTTTGCGCTTCCTCCACTTGCTGAGCTTGAATACGCTGGCGGTAATAGATAAAGCCTGCAACTAATCCCAGCACCAGCACGGCCGCAATCGCCGCCATGAATATGCCTTTATGGTTTTTGGTCTTGACGGCCGGAGCCGGCTTGAGCAGCGCAACCGGGGCTTTTGCGACAAGGGCCGGGCCTGGCGCCGGCGCCCGAACCGCACTGCCGGTAACTTTCGACGGCAGCACCAGCGTCTCTTCCGACTGCGCCGCGGTGCCCGCGGACATGGGCATCGTCAGGCCGAGTTTGGGAACCAGGGACTTATAGTTTTCCAGGTCCCGCACCAACTCTGCGCCGGTTTGATACCGATCATCCGGAGATTTATCCAGCGCCTTGATCACGACGGCGCTCAAGCCGGGGTGAATGGTCACATCCAGGTCGCGGGGCGAGGTTGGCGTTTCATTGACGATCTTATAGATGATCGTCGTCACGTTCTGTCCCACAAAGGGTTTCTCGCCGGTCAGCATTTCATACAGGCAAACGCCAAAACTGAAGAGGTCGGAGCGGCCGTCTAACTGTTTGCCTTTGACTTGTTCGGGAGACATGTAATTCGGCGTTCCCAGGACCTGGCCGGTGCTGGTAACGCTGCCCCCGGTCTTGGCAATGCCGAAATCCATGATCTTCACCGTGCCGTTCGAGGTGATCATGATGTTGGCCGGCTTTACGTCGCGGTGGACGATCCCGAAGGACTGGGCGTAGTCCAACCCGGCACAGATCTGGCGGGCAAACTGGATTACTTCTTCCGTGGCGAGGACGCGCTTTTGCGCCAACAGCTGGTGGAGCGTAGTCCCCTCGATATACTCCATCGCGATATAAAAGGTAGTGTCCTGCTCACCGGCGTCGTAGATGGTAACGATGTTGGGATGGTTGAGCAGACCAACGGCCTGTGCTTCATTTTTGAATCGGGCGAGCATGTCCTCGGTGTCGACACCATGGGCGTCCATCCGCATGGTCTTGAGGGCCACGACCCGGCCGATGGTGGGGTCTTTGGCCTTATAGACCAGACCCATGGCGCCACGCCCAAGTTCGCTGATAATCTCGTACCTACCCACACTTAGAGCCATGAGAGCTTGCCCGCGCGATTTCTTTACGGCGCGCCCTGTTATTTGCCTGGGGGATCCAGCGATCCCAGGGCACACTGGAAGACAAAAAGTATCTTAAGCGAAAAATACAGGAATCGAGGACTAAGGTCAATGCAGCTTTTCGGGCCCATGTTGGAAACTCCTGCACTGGCCGTAAGAGTCCGTCGCCACCCCAGTGGGCTTACAATTCGTCTTATATGAAGCTATATTGGCTGGCGTTCCTGCTTGTTCCCCTTCTCGCCGCTCACCAAAGCCAGAAGCCGTCAGCAGTTGCCGCGGCTCAAACTTCCAGGCAGCTGGCTGGTCAGACGCAGTTTGTCTCAGACGCACCAACCGGCGAAACTACAAGCGTCAAGGCTGATGCGGAGCAGGCTATCAAGCACGTTCTAGTAAGTCAGATGGAAGCCTGGAACCGCGGCGATTTGCAGGGCTACATGAGCGGCTATTCGCATTCCACTGACCTGACTTTCTTCTCCGGCGCAACCGTCACCAAAGGATGGCAGCCGACCCTCGAGCGCTACCAGAAGCGCTATCAGGGCGAAGGAAAAGAGATGGGAAGGCTGGAATTCCAGGACCTGAACGTGGACGTGCTTTTTCCGACGACCGCCGTTGTCACCGGGAAATGGCAGCTCACTATGTCTGACGGCAAACAGCTTGGCGGACTGTTCACGCTGGTTTTCAAACGACAGCAGGACGGCTGGCGAATCGTGCATGACCATACTTCGGCGGGATAAAGA